>CAYNJC010000008.1:0-4970 GCA_964397565.1 uncultured bacterium | reverse complement strand
AGTACTAGAAATGACATTTGTGGTTGTCAAAGCGCAGCACGCTGCGGGTGCACAATAAACAATGTCTGGCTCTGCGATTTCTTCGTGTCTTGGTGTCTTCGTGGCCATAGTATCTGCGTTCAGGGGTCAGCCTTCGCGTTTGCCAAGCTGCGCGTTGAGCATGAACAGGCCGTGCACCGAATTCTTGATCAGGTCGAGCATGCGCACGATCTCATCGGCGTGCTTCTCTTCCTCAATCTGCTCGGTCACGAACCACTGCAGGAAAATCTGACTGGCAGTATCGTTTTCCTTGGTGGCCAGCGCGACCAGTTTGAGAATGCGCGCGGTGATGTACGCTTCATGCTTGGCCACGGCCTTGAACGCATCGAGCGGGTCTTTCCACTCGTTCTGCGGGGCTTTGATGGCGTCGAACGTCACGTGCGCGCCGCGATCATTGAGATATTTGTAAAACTTCAGCGCGTGGCCCATCTCTTCCTTGGCTTGCGCGCCGAGCCATTTGGCGAAGCCGCCCCAATTGGCGTGCTCAAACCAGGATGCCATGGCCAGATACAGATAGGCCGAATACAGCTCGGCATTGATCTGGGCCGTTAGTTCTTTCACTATGTTTTTACCAATCATCACGGGTCTCCTTGTGTGCGTTAGGTGTTGTTGTGCATTATACCAAATTCTTGACGACGACGAGGGCGGCGGCATAGTCCGGCTCGCTGGTCACTTCCGGCACGAGTTGGCGATAGCGAATGACGCTGTCCGGCCCGACCACGAAGACGGCGCGCGCCAGCAAGCGCAGCTCTTTGATCAGCACGCCGTAGGCGAGGCCGAAGGACGTGTCGCGATGATCCGACAGGGTCTTGACGGCGCTGACACCGGCCGCGCCGCACCAGCGCGCCTGGGCAAACGGCAAGTCCGTGCTGATGCACAGAATTTGCACTTTGGGGCCCAGCGCGGCCGCTTCTTTGTTGAAGCGCTTGGCTTCGAGATCACACACCGGCGTGTCGAGCGATGGCACGCTGATGAGCACGCTGACCGTGCCGGCCAACGTGGCCGCGGTGACCGGCGTGAGATCATTGGCCAGCACCGTGAAGGCCGGCGCGTTGTCACCCACCGCCACGTGGGCACCAACCAGATGAAACGGATTGCCCTGCAAGGTAATGCTGTCTGTCGTGCTACTCATGACCGGCTCCTGGTGAGAACGTGAAAAGGAAGCTGCTGCCGCGCGGCGGCGCGCACCGCGGCAATGGCGCGCGCGTTGGTGCTGACGCAGCGGAACCCCAATGCGATCAACTGGGCGGTATAGCGCGGATCGCCGGCCAACTCGCCGCAGACGGACAACGGCTTGGCCGCGGCGTGGGCTGCCGTGACGGTCATGTCGAGCAGCGCCCAGAAGGCCGGACGGTCCGGCTGGTACTCAGCCGCGACGGCGGCGTTGTTGCGATCCACCGCGCACAGATATTGTAGCAAATCATTCGTGCCGATGCTACCAAAGTCGGCGAGGCGCAACAGTGCGGCCGCTTCGAGGCAGGCTGCCGGGATTTCAAACAAGACGCCGTGCTGCAGCGCGGCGGCGGGCAGATCGGCGACCGCGTCGCAGAATACGTTTTTGAGCTGCGTAAATTGGGCGGCGCTCGAAATCATCGGATAGAGCACGCCGAGCGGACCATGCTGGGCGGCGCGCTGCAAGGCGCGGGCCTGCACCGCCAGCAGCTCCGGATGCGCCAGGAGAAAACGTGCGCCGCGACAGCCAAGGCAGGGATTCGCTTCCTTGGGCACCTGCAGAAAGGACAATTCCTTGTCGCCGCCAATATCGAGCAAGCGCACACAGACGGGCCTGCCGCGCAGTTGCGTGACCACCTGCGCATAGCGTGCGTATTGGGCGTCTTCATCCAGCAATGCGCCGGCCGTCAGAAATTCGTATTCCGTGCGATACAGCCCGATGCCCTCGGCATCGTGGGCCAGCACTTCGGGCAGATCGTGGACCGTGCTGATGTTGGCATGAACGGCGAAGCCAGGCACGCGTGCGGCGCCGGGCATGGCCGGCGCAACGGCCGCGACCTGCGCTGCCGCCTGCGCGCGCGTTGCGGCGCCGGGCCAGATGGTCACGGCGCCGGTCGTGCCGTTCACCAGCACGACGGTGCCGCAGGTAATCAGCGAAAGCGGGTCGCGGATGCCCGACACCATGGGGATGCCGAGCGCGCGCGCCAAGATGGCGGCATGCGCGGTTGCGCCGCCACATTCGGTGACGATGCCGCGCACCTGCGCGAGATCAAGCGTGACCATTTGGGTCGGCGACAATTCGCGCGCAACAATAATGCGCTGGCGTCCGCGTTCGCACTGGGCCACCCCCTGACAGCGCCACACCATGCCGGCCCCGGTGAGCTCTTCGAGCACGTGCGTTTTGAGGCCGTGAATGTCGACGGCGCGTTCACGAATATAGTCGTCGCCGAGCGCCTGCAGTTGGGCGGCATACCCATCAAAGGTGCGCAGCACCGCGGCTTCCGCCGTGCAGTTGCAGGTTGCCAACGTGTTGTCCAGTTTCTGGCGCAGGGCCGTGTCTTCGACCATCATGCGCAGGGCCACAAAAATATCACCCTCGGCGCGCCCGATGCGCTCACTGACATCGGCCGCCATCTGTTTGAGTTTGACCGCAACGGCGGCGAGGGCGGCGTGCAGGCGGGTCGTCTCGGTCGCCGCATCGGTCGTCGCCGTGTGGTCGTAGCGCACACGCGTGTGCTGTGCATCATTGAGCACGCACACGGGCGCGCAGGCCATGCCGGCACTGACCGGCAAACCGCTAAGCTGTGTTTCGACAAAGGCGTCAGGCATGGCATGTCGCACGGGTGCAGCAATTATGCACAGGTGCAGTGACCGGCCGGACATTCTCCCGCGGCCCTCGCAGCAGCGCGGCAAGGGTGCGCAACAGCGCGCAATGATTGACCGGCGCCGCCAGCAGTTCGGCATGCGCCGCGCGCACGACCCGTTCCGCCATGTGCTGATACGCCGCGTGTTTGGTGAGCCCGCCCAAGGCGAAAAGCGCCTGGGCAGCCAGGGCATTGGCGGATGGCACGGCATGATCATCCATGGGGCGCGGGCGCGCCAGCAAGTGCGTGTGATCCGCGGCGCTCAGGAAAAAGCAGCCGTGGACGTCGTCCCAAAAATCGCGCAGAAGTGTCTGCGCCAAGGGCTCCGCTTGTGCGAGCCAATGGCTGTCCCGCGTGGTTTGGTGCAAGTCGAGCAGGGCCAGAATCAGGCCGGCATAATCGTCGGCAAAAGCAGGCCCGCTTAGGCGGCCGGCGCAGACGCTGTGGTGCAAACGGCCCTTCACCTGCACGTGCGTCAACACAAACGTCGCGGCCCGCTCGGCGGCGGTACGGTAGCGCGCGTCTTTGGTAATGGACCATGCGCGTGCCAAGGCCGAGATCATCAAACCATTCCACGCCACGATGATCTTGTCATCCGTGGCGGGGCGCGGGCGCGCGGCACGCGCGGCCAGCAAGGCTGCGCGCCACTGGTCATGGCGCGCGTGCAGTTCTGCTGCGGTCAGTCCGTGCTGCGCGGCAAACATTGCCGGTGCAACGGCCACATGCGGAATCGTCGCGCCCTCGAAATTGCCGTCATCCGTGATGTCAAACCAGGCGCAGCACAACGCGGCCTCGTCGGCCGGCAGGCACGCGCGCACCGCGGCCGGCGTCCACACGTAATAGGCGCCTTCGCACCCCTGGCTGTCGGCGTCTTCCGCGCTGTAAAAGCCGCCGGCAGGATCGGTCAGGTCGCGCAGCACATACTCGCAAACGGCACAGGCGATGACGCGGTACTGCTCGTTTTGCGTGACTTGGTAGGCGGCGAGATAGAGCGTGGCAAGCTGCGCGTTGTCGTACAACATTTTTTCAAAATGCGGCACGCGCCAGGCGGCATCAGTCGCATAACGATGAAAGCCGCCGCCGATCTGGTCGTGAATGCCGCCGGCCGCCATGGCATCCAGCGTGCGCGTGACGCCGGCCAGCGCTGCCACGTCGCCGGTGCGCTCATACTGGCATAGCAACAATTGCAGGAGCGCGGGATTGGGGAATTTCGGTGCCGGGCCAAAACCGCCATGCTGCCGGTCGGCACTGGCCAACAAGGCTTGCACCGCGGCAGTGATCGGCACATCTGACAGTGGCGTGGCCACGGCTGGCTGCGGCGCAGGCGGTGCCTGCAGCGCGCGCGTAAGCGCATCTGCATCTGCGAGCAGGTCTGCACGACGTTCGCGCCACAGCCGCGCAATTTCCTGCACCAGCCGCGTGAAGCCCGGCATGCCGGACCGCTCTTCGGGCGGGAAATACGTGCCGCCAAAAAACGGCGCACCCGTCGGCGTCAGAAAAACCGAGAGGGGCCAGCCACCGGTGCCGGTCAGCATCTGCACCGCGGTCATGTAGAGATCGTCAACATCCGGCCGTTCCTCGCGATCAACTTTTATTGCGATAAAATGCGCATTCAACAACATGGCGATGTGCGGGTCCACGAATGACTCGTGCGCCATGACGTGGCACCAATGGCAGGCGGCATAGCCGATGGAGAGGAAGATTGGTTTGTCTTCGGCGCGGGCGCGGGCAAAGGCAGCATCACCCCACGGCAGCCAGTCCACGGGATTGTGAGCGTGCTGGCGCAAGTAGGGGCTGGCCTCGCGGGCGAGGGCATTAGCGTGGCCGGCATCGTCGTCCGGTGCGCGCGGTTTAGTTTTCATATTGGTACCAGTATACCAATTATGGCGACGGTTGTCAAGTCATGTGCCATATTGTGGCCGCCCGCGCTGAGGGCTGCTTCTCCTGCCGCGGCTACAGCAGACGTCCGTTAATTGTAGCCGCCCGCGCTGAGGGCGGCTTCTCTTGCCGCGGTCAACGCTCGCGGCTACAGCAAACGTCCGTTAATTGTGGCCGCCCGTGCTGAGGGCGGCTTCTCCTGCCGCGGCTACAGCAGACGTCCGTTAATTGTAGCCG
>CAYNJC010000007.1:0-138799 GCA_964397565.1 uncultured bacterium | reverse complement strand
CTCACCATGTCATTTCTATTAATCATAACCCTGTCATTTTAACATTATTTTGACACGTGGTTGCGCCGGCCATGGCGTTTCGCTATAATAGACCATGATGCAGCCTTATCCTTTGCGGAGTATGATCGTATGAAAATCGCGCGCGGGTTCCTGTGCTGTCTCGTGCTCATCCTGCTGGCGGGTTGCGGCTATCACAATCCATCGACCGGTTTTGATTATCTGTTGAACAATCGCTACGCGGTCTTTCAGGTCAATTGCAAACCGGAATGGTCATTAAGCAACTATGTCGGCTACGTCATGCTGCCGCTCCAGCATGGCGATGATCCGCGCGGGAGCGCGGCCGCCGATGTTTTCGAGCGGTATCTGTTGGGGAGCGGCTACCTGACGGTGACGACGGCGGAATTCATGCACAGCGACTGCGTCCAGCGGCACACCTTTTTGGTCGGCATCAGCTACGCCGAGGAGTTCAACAAGGGGGCCGTGACGGTCAATGTTGATTTACATGCCGTGGCGCCAACCACACTCGTGGATGTCGTGATCTGGTCTTGGGAAGTGGAATTGGACGAATATCCGCTGGAGCAAGCCACGTTCGAACCGGCGGTCAAAGATTTGTTCACCGCCCAGCCGATCCAATTGAATCAAACGGTGCCAATCTTTCCACCGATGTGCGCACCGTCGAATGTCGTGCTGCGTTTTCGCAGCGAACTGTCGCGGGCACGCGGGCGCGTGCCCCGCTGAAGCTCCAGAGGATGTGCCGCAGACTGCACCAGCGGCTATGTCCATAACGCCACGCTTACGGCGGCGCGGCGCCCGCGCCGGTTGTGTTGGTCGGGTACGGATTGAATCCAATCGTGAAATCGGACGGGAATTTCGACGGTTCTGGCGTGCTGATGTACTGCTGGATGTAGGATAACTCGATTGGAAAATTCGTCAAGTACATGAACATGGCGAACTGCTCCTGGGTCGAGCTGAGCGTGCCGCCCAGCATGATCAAGCGGCGATTGGAATCAATCCTGGTCCAGACATTCGTTAAGCTGAAGCCGGCCGATTCGAGCGCATAGCGCACGCGTGTGCGCGTCCGGTCATTGTCGGCCGAGAGCAGCGCCCAGGCGAGACCGGCGTGCACCAGCACCACACCCACTCCACACACGCGGCGCCATGTCATATGATCGCCTTTTCGGTTTGATGGTTAAAATAGTGGGCTTTGTCCATTGAGAACACCAGTCGCAACGTGTCCCCCACGTCGAAGACATCATGCCCCCGCACCTTGGCGATGAACGAGTGCGGCTCGGCCCACAGGTACAAAAAGGTTTCGGAACCCATGGGTTCGACCACGACGACTGCGGCCTGCACACTGCTGTCCGTCGCCGCCTCGCTCGCAATGTGCGGATCGCGGATGTCCTCCGGGCGCAGGCCAAAGGATACGGGCTTGCCGCAGACGTCGCGCAGTCGCTCGCGATGCTGCTCGTGGACTTTGATCTTGACACTGCCGCCCTGAAAGAACAACGTGCCGTGCTCTTCGATGATCATGCCTTCCATGAAATTCATCGGCGGGCTGCCAATAAAGCCGGCCACAAATTTGTTGGCGGGTTGATCGTAGAGCGTCAAGGGATCTGCCACTTGCTGGATCAGGCCGTCTTTCATCACCACAATCCGGTCGCCCATCGTCATGGCTTCGACTTGGTCATGCGTTACGTAGATCATGGTGGCCTGCAACTGGTTGTGCAGCTTGGCGATTTCGGTGCGCATCTGCACGCGCATTTTGGCATCCAAGTTGGAGAGGGGCTCGTCAAACAAGAACACTTTCGGTTTGCGCACAATGGCACGACCAACCGCGACCCGCTGGCGCTGTCCGCCCGACAGTTGCTTGGGCTTGCGCTCCAGCAACTCATCCAAGCCCAATATCCGCGCCGCTTCGCGCACGCGCTGGTCAATTTCTTTGCGGGGATATTTGCGCAACTTCAAGCCAAACGCCATATTCTTGTACACCGTCATGTGGGGATACAAGGCGTAATTTTGAAAGACCATGGCGATGTCGCGATCTTTCGGCGGCACATCGTTCACCAGCCGTTCGCCAATCCGGATCTCTCCGTCCGTAATCTCCTCCAGGCCGGCCACCATGCGCAAGGTCGTGGATTTGCCGCAGCCGGACGGGCCAACCAGCACGACAAATTCCTTGTCTTGAATGTGCAGGTTGAAATCATTGACGGCCACGACTTTGTTGTCATACACTTTCTGCACATTCTTGAGAATCACTTCGGACATAAGTATCTGGTGTGATATGAGTAGCGCGTCAGCGCGTCAGAAGATATGCCAGCATGTTGATGTTCATCATATAGCCGTCGCGCACGGTGTCGAAATTATCGCTGTTTTCAAACAAGTTTTGCAGCCAACTGCGCGACATATCGTCGTTCATCGGGCCCTCAAAACGGTACGACGGATCAGCGGCGCTCAAGCCGTGCTTGATCGCATTGCCGCTGCTATCTACAACCGCCAGCATCAAATCGCCGTAGTCATTGAGATTATAGATCACCGCCGTGCGGCCCTCGATGTCAATGATTTCGAGCGGCTCTTCCCAGTAGTTCAGCCCTTGGGGAAGTTTGGCAAAGGTCATGAAGGCTTGGACGATGCGGTGTTTGACGTCGATCGGCTGGAAATCGCGGTCGGGAATAACCCGCTTCATCTCGCGCCGGAAGGCCAGGTCAAAGCGCGAGCCGCGACCGGGCAAGGCGCTGTTGGCAACAATCGCGCCGCCCTGCAGCAGATACGCGCGCAGATTCTCAACTTCCGCCTCGGTCAGGGTGAAATCCTTGCGACCCGTGAAATAGACAAACGGGCTCTTGTGAATTTCAGGCGAATCGGCGCGCACCGCCACCGGTATCTTGTTGACCACCTCGACATTGGTACGGCGTTCAATCTCACGGATCAGATTGGGCAGGGCGCCTTTGGTCAGATCCACCTGGCCGTCCTTGTGATGAAACTGGCAATCCCAGTCGCCGCCCTGAAACTGGACAATGACCAACTGTTCGATTTTTGCGCGCAGGCCGGTGCCCTGACCATCGACATTGAAACGATTGGCATAATCCAAGCTCATTTGGCCGCGCACTTTGCTGCCCAGATTCTTCAGATTCTTGAAATCGATTTTGGTGCGCCGCAGGGTCGTCAGTGGTTTTGGTTTGAATTTCGTTTTGATGTCGCGCCGGACGGTCATGCGTTCATTCAGTTTCTGCAATTTCTCCATGCGCGGCTGCATTTTCACCGGCATGTCTTTCGGCAAGACCACCGGCTTGGGCGGCTCGACTTTCGGTTTGGCTTCCTGCTTGGTCATGTGCAGCACGCGCCGCACTGCGTCCGAACTGACCACGATCTGAAAGGTGCAGGCAAACGCAAACACAAGCACCGCAATCAGCGTGACCGTGCCCGCCTCGGAACAGCGCACCAAGTCATAGTTGCGCGCCATCAACTCACGTAGTTCTTTGAGCGTCATGCTAGTCCCGCGTGGCCGTGATTAATCCTCGAAGACCGAGGCGTCGGAGGGAAATGAAATATTGTCGATCGCCGCGAAATTGCACGCATTCAGCACGGCGACAACGCGTTTGTGGAGCGTGTCACGCTGGCCACGGATCACCACGGCTTGGTCGGGATAGGCCTGCTTCAACTCGTACAGCACGCCTTTCAGTTCCGGCATCGCGTCGCTGTCACGCGCATCGGTCGGCTGGCCATTCCACATGATCTCGCCCGAGGGAAACACATCAATCACGACTTCTTCCGGCGCGTCAACTTTCTGTTCCTGTACCACTTGGGCATCCACGGGAATCGCGACCTTCAACTCGGATTCCTCGATAATATTCTGGAAGGTCACGATGAAGTAGATCAACAACAAGAAGACCATGTCCACCATGCTGGGCAGATTGATGTCAACCACATCATCTTCTGGCTCGATATGGAACTTCATATTGGCTTAGCTCCGGTTAGGTGCCATCATTGGGTTCCCTTTTTTTGCTTGTCTTCCTGATAGGTGGCGAAGGAGATGTTCCACAAGTCAGCTTGCGCACAGGCCGCCATGATCCGCATGATTTTGCCGTAATGGGCCTTCTGGTCGCCCCGCAGAATCACTTTTTTCTCACCGTCGATCGTCGCCGCCACGCGCCGCAATTCGGCCGCCAACTGATCGACGGGATAGATCGCACTGCCGACTTTCACCTGGCCGTCGGACAGGACGTTGATGCGCAGTTCGGTGGCGCCTTCTTGTTGCTTCGAAAGCGCCGCATCGGCAATCGGCAACGTGATGTCTTGCGAGACTTCCAACTGGGCAAACGTCGCCGCCACCAAAAAGAAGATCAGCAGCTGAAAGACCACATCCGACATCGGCGCAATCTGGAAGTTGACTTCCGGTTCTTCAGCGAGCAGCTTGAATTTCATGGGGTGCCTTGGACGGGGTGCGCGGCCGACATTGCCTTACTCGCCTTGGGCGCGCAGCGTGTCCACCAAATCGCCAATGTCATCCTGGACAATGACAATCAAGTCATTCACTTTGTTGCGCAAATGCATGTACACGGCGAAGACCGGAATGGCCACGATCAGCCCGCCATACGTGGTGATCAACGCTTCCGAAATATTATTCGACAATTCCGAGGTCTTGCCCATGCCCATCGTCGCGACATTGGCAAAGGCCTTGATCATGCCGGAGACCGTGCCCAGCAGCCCGAGCATCGGGGCCACGACCGAAATGGTGTTCAAATACGAGATCCGCCCGCGCACGGCCATGCCTTCGCGCGCGCCGTGTTCAGCCAGCGTTTCTTCAACGGCGGCGTGGCCGCGGTGGCGCACGCGGAACCCGGCGCTGAAAACGCGGGTCAAGATACACTTGTAGTCATCGCAAATCTTGGTGACCTCATCATAGTTTTTCGTGGCAATGGCGGCCTTCAATTTCTCGAGCACATCCTGCGGCGCCGCCTTGCTCTTGCGGCAGAGCAAAAAACCGTCCACAATCAAATAGATGCCGGCGAAGAGCAGCAAGGTGATCGGATACATAAACAAGCCGCCCTTGACAAAGATCAAGTCAAAGACACTGTAAATGCCCGATTGCGAGGCCTCCGCGGTCACATTCGTGTCGGCCGCCCAGAGTGCCACCGCCGTCACACACAACATGATACTATAGAGCGCGGTCAGGTGTTTGCGCGCCAAACGCATACAGGTCATCATACGATTAGTCTCCCGTGCGAGCCGTGAGGTTAGTCAACTGCGCATGCGCATGCTGCGCATCCGCA
This sequence comes from uncultured bacterium, assembly GCA_964397565.1. GTDB lineage: Bacteria > Auribacterota > UBA3054 > UBA3054 > JAPLST01 > JAPLST01. The sequence goes on along the minus strand of CAYNJC010000007.1, from coordinate 133,529 downwards.
GTGTCTGGATACAGGTCAAGTAGTTGCTGATAGTAAAAGGTCGCTTCGTTGGTCCGACCAAGCTGCAGGAACAGGTCGGCGCAGCGACGCTGCGCGCGCTGCTGCAACTCGTCTTGGTCGCCATGCAAGACCAGCACGGTGGTGTAGGCTTCGAGGGCCTCGCGCGCCTTGTTCTGGTCATCATAACACTTGGCCAAACCCTGCAGTGCGCGCGCCCGGACGCGGTCCGGCGAGGCCGGATCACTCAGCATTGCGCGCAAGCTTTGCTCGAGGCGCGGCCCGGGCGTGCCGCTCATTTGCAGCTCGATCATTTGCGCGTTGACTTCACTTTTGTAGCGCGTCTGCGGAAACACTTGCAGCAATTTCTCGAACACGGGCGTCGCTTGCTGCGGGGTATCGCTCTGTGCCAGGCAGAGGCCGCAGCCAAACAGAGCGCGCTCGTACCACACGGTCGGCAGGCCGCTGAAACGCTGCTCCATTTTCTGAAAGAGGGGGAGCGCGGCCTTGTAGTCCTTGGTCTTCAGCAAGGCAAAGGCGCGCAGTGCCTCGGGCGGATCAGTAAAGGTAGTTTGCGCAAAACTGACGAGGTCGGGCGCGTAACTGAGGGTGCCCTTGGCGGTCTCCACATTGAGTTTGCCGTCGGACGCCAGCGTGATGGTTCCCGGATAGCGCTGGCCGCTTTTCAAGACCAGCACATCCGCCACGCCGGCCAGCGTCGTCCAGGTCATCAGCAGGCATGCCGCGCGTAAAAAGGTCATGGTTGCGGTGCGTTGGGATATTGCTGGGCGAACCGCTGCTTGGCCTGACTGGCCTCTTCGGTCAACCCAAGTTTGTTGTACGCCACGATCAAACCTTGGTACGCCGGCACGGCGTAGCGTTCGAGTTTGCCATACAAAATGACGGCGCGTTTGTAAAATTGCGCGGCGCGTTGGTACTCGTTCTGCAGCATCATCGCATCGCCTTTCATAACCACGCCGCGCGCGGTCAGCTCCACTGGCGGGCGCAGTTTGATACCTTGGTCAACCACCGCGATCACCTCATCAGTGCGATCCAGCTTCATCAGGCATTCGGCACGGTCAATGGCCGCTTCGGCAGCGATGGCATTGTTGGGAATGGTCACATCGGCCATGAGGGTGGCATAGGTGTTTTCGGCCGCTTCCCAGTTTCCGAGCGCTTGTTCGGCGCGGGCGCGCTGGAACAAGGCCTCGTCACGCCCGACCGGGGCATCCTGCAATAATGCGCCGGCTTGCGTGGCGTCAGCCAGAGCCCGGGCGTAGGCGCCCTTGCCGTTCTGGATGCCGGCGCTAACCGCCAAGGCATAGCCCTGCAGCGGCGCGGGCAGTGGCGCAAGCGGCAGCGTGGCCAGAACGGCGGCGGCATTGCTGAAGTCGGCGGCGCGCATAAGAATGGCGGCGTGCGCCACGCTACGCGCGGCGCGCGCCGCAGCGCTCGTGGCCGGCAGAGCCTCGAGCTCCTGCAGCCAAGCCGGCAGCTGGCGCAAGCCCAGATAGATCTCGCCAGCGCGCACCAGCGCATACGGCGCAAAAATAGTGTCGGGATAGGCACAATAGACATTCGTGAACAGCACCAGGGCGCCGCCCGCGTTGTTGTCCATCAGGGCCGTCTCCCCTGCCTGATAGGACGCCTCGGCCGCATACGGATGGTCCGGGTACTGCCGCAACAGTTGCTGGTACAATTCGCCGGCGGCGCGGTATTCCTGCTGGGTGCGCTTGAGATAGGCCAGCCAGTAGAGGGCCTCGCCCGCCTCCGGCGCATGCGGATACGCGGCCAGAATATTGGTCAACGCGGCACCCATGCCGCCGTTGTCATTCTGATAATACTTACAGAAGGCCAACTGCAGGTTGGCCGCCGGCAAGATCGGATTGGTGGGCGCCATGGCCAGCGCGAACAATTCCTGCAACGTTTTCTCGGCCTCTTTGTATTGTTCGCCTTGCATCTGAATGTCGGCCAGGCGCGAAAAGACTTCCGGCCGCAGCGGACTTTCCGGGAAGCGCACCATGAAATCGTGCAGCTCGGCAACCGCCTCGTCATATTGCCCGGCCTGGGCCAGCGCACTGGCCATCATGAACAAGGCCTGTTCAATCAAGTTTGAAGCGGTCACCGCCTTGAACTGGCGCACGGCTTCGACCAGCTCATTGGTTGCGGCCAGATAGGCGCCATATTGCAGGCGGGCCTCCTGCGCACGCTCGGCCGCGGCTTGGCCGGCGTCGGTGCTGCGATAGTCATGGGCCACGCGCTCGTATGTTTCGATGGCCGGCTCGAAGCGTTCCTGCTCGGCGTAGCCGTCCGCCAGCATCATGTAGCTTTCCGGCACAAGCTCGCTGCCGGGAAATGTATCGGCAAACTCCTTCAGAGTGGTTTCGGCCTCGTTGTAGTGCTTGGCCGCAAGGAACGCGCTGCCGAGCGTGGTGTACATGGCCTCCACCCATTCACTGGTGGGAAACTCGCGCAAGCCGGCCTGCAGTTGGCGAATGGCGTTGTCAAACCGTTCGGCCAGCAATTCATGTTGGGCCAGGTACAGGCGCGTGCCGCTGACCAGGGCAGTGCCGGGATAGTTCGTCAGAAACAGGGCATAGCGCTGCTCGGCCCGGGCCACATCATCAAAATCAGCATCGGCAAGGATAGCGCGGTGCCATGCATCAGTTGCCAACATGGAATCTGGATAGAAGGTGGCAATGCCCTCAAACGCAACGCGCGCTTCGAGCGGATGTTTCAGTTTCTCGAAGGTCTGGCCGATTTCGAGCAGGATATTGGCGTTCATGTTGCGCGCGGCGGCATCCGTGCCGGTGGACTTCACACGCCGAAAGGCATCCAGCGCTTTCGGCACATTGCCGGCATCGCGGTAGATTTCACCCAACTTGAACAAGGCGTTGTTGCGCGCATCGCGATCTTTGGTCGTCTTGAGCAACTGGCGCATGATCATTTCTGCGCGCGCGCTGTCATTGGTCTTGGCGGCCAGCTCGGCCAACATGAACAAGGCCGCGTTGTACATGCGATCGTTTGGGTTGCTGGCCACCGGTTCAAGGTAGGTGCGCGCCAAAACAAGGTCGCCCTTTTTAACCAGCACCTCGCCTTTGAGATAGCGCGCCAGCGGTGCCGCCCGGCTCTTCGGATTCTGTTTCAAAAACGCGTCGAGCTGCGCCAGCGCCTCAGCATACTTGCCTTGGCCGGACAGCACCCGCGCCATGGCCACGCGCGCCTCGTCCACCTGCGGCATGCTGGCGGCGTACTTGCCGTAGCGTTGGTCGAGCTTCGCAAAGGTCGCCTGGGCTTTGTCGAATGCCTCGACATCCACATACAACGAGCCCAGCAGGTAGAGGATTTGCACATTGGCCGGATGAAAGGGATGCATGGCTTCCGCCTCTTCCAGCAAGGGGATGGCCTGCAACGGCGCCGCGGTTTGCGCGGCTTGAAGGGCAGTATTGACGAGCGCGTCGGCGCTGCTGGGCGGCGCGGCGCGCGTGATGGAGACAAACAGCAGACATACGATCAGCAGCATACCCGCCATGCTGGCGGGTGTGGCGATCCTTTGCATACTCTTGGTCACGGCGCTCCCGTGCGATCGCTAACAGTGAAAGGAATAGATATCAAGGCAGTATGATAGCATACTCCGTGCTTTTTTTCAACAAAGGGAGGAAAAACATTCGCGGCGAATGATTTTGAATTGCAGCACCCCAATCACTGCAACGCGGCGGATCAGCCGTTCAGCGTTTCGAGCGCCCGGTCGTTGTGGGTCGTGTCCATCACCAAGCGAGCCATGGGCGCATCCGCCACGGTGGCATAACAGTAGATGATGTTGATGCCCACCTCCGCCAGTTTCTTGGCGATGTCGGCCAGGACCCCGATGCCAGCTTCGCATTGCACTTCGATGACCTCCTGCCAAATGACGCTCATGTCGGCGCAAATGCGGGCGGTGTTGGCCGGGTCGCTGGTGTGCAGCACCAGGTGCGCATTGTTGTCGCGCTGATACGCGCAAATGCCTAGAATGTCGATCCCGGCATCTTTGCAGCGGCCGGCAACGTCCGCCAACAAGCCGACACGATCCGGCGCACAAACCAGCAAATCATGTGATTTTTTGATACTGATACTCATGGCTGCTCCAAGGTGTGATGTGAATCCCACACGGACGGATCCGGCGGATCCGTCCGATGGAACGGATATGCTCTCGCCACAAGGCATGCGCGGCAATGGCGCAGCAACTACATCTTTGATCACTAAGTATAGCATTTTTGGCAAGGGCGTTTCTGGAAATGTGGCGCTGATGCCGCTGGTTAACCCGGGATACAGGGTGTAAGGCGCAGGCCTGATGCAGCAAGCGCGGCATGGCAGCCCCGGTACATAACAGTACACCTTCGCCGCGAATGTCTAATGATTCGCTTTCCGCAAGCTGCGGCAACACGTCCGCGCGCGGGTTACGCCCCGCGGCGCAGGCGCAGGCTCGCCAGCAGGCCGGCCAGCAGCACCACTGCCAGCGGCTCTGGCACCCCTCTGACCGGGCCCATCCAGCCCGGCACGACCGGCAGCCAGCCGATGACATCAAGATATGTCGTCGCATCAACCCGGCCCGTCAAAACACCGGCGAGCGCCGGCATGGTGTAGGTTGCCAGGGTGACTTCGGCGGTCGCACCGGCGCGCAGTGCCGTGGCCGGATTCGTGCATTGCAGGGTCAACAGCCAGCGATTGCTGACGCTGTTCTCCCACGGCAAGGGGCTCAGAAACTCGCTTGCGACGCTCCAGCCGTCAGGCGTATTGGTGACGCCCGGTTCCGTATTCGAGTAGAAATTGGAAAGCATGATTTGCCGCGCCGCGGCATGCGGCGGAATATCGCTGGGCAGCACATCCGACTGATTGACCGCCATCAGATTCCAGTAATAGTTTGTGCTGTCGACCTGTTCGTAAAACAGCGTGTCCACGGTCACGACGCCGTTGGCATCGAATTCGCCGATGCGCGCGGCATCCAGCAAACAATCATTGCCATACTCCGAGAGGAACTCGAAGCCGATCCGCGCCCGGCCCGCAGTCGCGATGGCCGGCGGCACCAGCACGGTCTTCAGGAACCAGCCGGTTGTGCCCGCCGCGTAGCGATAGAACGTGCCAATGTTGTACCAGTCAATGTTGTTGGTCGTCCACTGGACGGTAACCCCTTCGTTGGTAGACGTGTTGTAGCTGGTATCATGGTGCCATGCGAATTGCACCGCCAGCTGGTGCACGGTTGACGAGGGACAAAAATATGGCGACAGCAGGCGTGTTTTCGTTCCGCGCGCGGCACTGAAGGAGTTGAACAACACGAAGTGGGTTCCTTCATAGGGTGCCGCATTCGGATGCGTGTTGGTCGTGACGAACGTCACCGGATAGTTGTTGGACAGGGCCACCTGCGCCCAGCCATTCGGCATGGTTGCGCTGTTGAAGCCCTGGGTGATAATCAAGGTGAAATCCGTGACGGCATCCGCCATGATCCTGGGCGAGTATTGGGTTGCGGCATTGACCGACCAGGCGGCGTAATAGTAGCGCGTGGCAGGTGACAAGCCTGTGAGGGTATGGGTCAGCGCGGTGCCTTTGTAAATGATGCCACCACCGCCCGGCAGGGCGCCGCCAACCGCATATGCTGTGCCATTTGTCGGCGTGCCGAATGTTGCCACGCCATTCGAGACGACCATGACGGTGTCGCCATTGGCATTGGTGCTCCATGTCAAGTTGATTTGCGATGCGCTGACTGCCGTGGCAACAAGATTGGACGCCGGGTCGACATCGCTGGCGCCAATTGCGGAAACCTGCACGGCATCCAGATAGCAGTTGTTGCCATAGGCCGACACAAAAAAGAAATCAAGGTAGAGCGCCGGTAGATTGTCGGCAAGATTCGTCAACGGGCAGGTCTTCAGTTGCCAGCCGTTGACCGTATTCGTCCGCGGATACACCCCCACATCAGTCCAATTTGTTGCATCGCTCGACCAGCGCAGATACATACGGTCCCATGTGGTCAGATAGCCGGTATCGCGAAACTGGGCAAACGACACAACCACGTTGGTCTTCTCGAATGTCGAGATGGCCGGCGAGATCAGGTGTGAATTCGTACCCGCGAACATGCTATAGGAGTTGAACCTGACGAAGCGCGCGCCTTCGTAGGGCGATGCTGTCGGGCTCGTGCCGCTGCTCACCGTCGAGAGCGGCGTGACATTTGTCGGCGCATTCACGACCGTCCATGTGGCCGGGATGGTCACATCATTAAATCCCTCACTGAAAATGACGGCGGCGTTGAGCATACCGCTTATGGCGACGACAACCAACACAACTGATACAAGAGCGAAGCGTTTCATGGCCTTTCTCCAAATCAAATTGTTATGGCACTAGCTATAGCATTTCCCACGTGAGATTGCAAGCGGAACGCAACATACTCCCGCGCTGAGGGGTCAGGGGTCGGGGTTCAGGGTTCGGTGCAGATGCAGCAATCGGGGTGTGCAAGCTCTTCTCACATTGCTGCACCTAAAAAACATTCGCCGCGAATGGTTTTCCTGCTTAGGCAAGCAACTCTTCGAGCCGCTGCGTGCGAATGCCAAAAAACGCCTTAATCTCCGCGATCTGCTGCAGCACGTCCGCGCGCGGCGCGGTGTCCACGCGCTTTTCGCCGACCAGCATCAAGTTCTTCTGGGTGTGCTCGCTGGCGATGAACTCGAACACTTTCGCCGCGTAACCATGGGCTTCGAGCAGCAGCGCGCGCAAGCCGTCGGTGAGCAGTTCGGCTTCGCGCTCGCACAAAATGCCGTGGCGCAAAATGCCGCGCAACAACGCCGGCGGCGTGAGTTGCGGCCGAATTTGCTTGTGACAGCACGGCGCGCAAATGATCAACGGCACGCCCGCCCGGATCGCCCGCGCCAGCGCGTCATCGGTCGCCGTGTCGCAGGCGTGCAAGGCGATGACCACCTCCACGCCGGTCGCGTCACAATCGTTGATCTGGCCTTGCGCAAAGGACAAGCCCGCGCAGTCGTGCCGCTGCGCAATCGCATTGCCGGCATCCACCAATTCCGCGCGCGCCTCGATGCCGCGGACGTGCGGCGTGATCCCCTTGCCACGCAAATAGTCATACACGGCAAACGTCAAATAGCCCTTGCCGCAGCCCATGTCCAGCACGCGCAGTTCGCGGCGCCCGCGCAGCGCCGGCGCGTCGAACAGCGGCGCGAGGATTTCGATGAAACGCTCGATCTGGCGGAACTTGTCGGCCATGCGTTCCTTGACGCGGCCATGGTCGTCGGTCACGCCCAGGTCGCGCAGCCATGGTGTCGTCGGCGCGATCGGCCGCGGTTTGGCGTGATCGTGCACTGGTTCCGGCACGGCGGTGAATGTCGGTTTGCTACGACTGACCCGTGCAATGCCCTTAGCGCCCAGGCGCACGGCCAGGTCGAAGGCGGTGGTAAAGATATGCAGGGCGCGAAAGCCATCGGTCATCAGCGCGCGCACCGCGGCGCCGCTCTGCTCGAGCGGCACATTCTTGACGATGTCCTTGGTGGCATGCCGGTAGGTAAACGACAGGTGCTGCGCGCCTTTGATGGTCACAACCCGCGCGTACACATTCTGCAGGGTCGCATCCGCGCCGCCATAGGCGCCGAACGACAGTTTCACCAGTGACGCATCGTGCAGACTCGCCGCCAGCGCCGCGAGCGCGCCCGCAAGTCCGTCTTCATTACTACAATGTTTGGTGCTCATGCGATGAGAATAGCATGAATCCAAGCGGGTGTCAAGCAGCAGCACATGCGCGCCGCAGAAGTCGCTCCCGCATACTGAACCGCGCCAGGGCGCCGCGCCTGCTTTGAAGGATCGCCGGAACCAATTTTCACGCGCGCTTGACAGGGCGGGCCGGATGCGCTACAATCGCTAGCGGTAGTAAACAACACATTATGCGATTTCTGCTGTATAACATCCGCTATGCCACCGGTTCGAGCCGGTGCTTTCACCTGCCCCTGCCGTTTATTGGCTATCTGCGGCCGACCGGTGATAATCTTGAGCGGATTGCCACCTTCATCAAAAAGGTTGCGCCCGATGTGGTCGGCCTGCTCGAGGTGGACAGCGGCACCTATCGCAGCGAGAAGCGCAATCAGGCGGAAGTCATCGCGGCCGGATTGGGGCATTATCACTTGTACCAATCGAAGTACAAACCGCTCGGCCTGTTGCAGCGCCTGCCCTTGTTCAGCAAACAAGGCAACGCGTTTCTGACGCGCCACGCAATCAAGAACCAGAAGTTTCACTATTTTGAGCATGGCCTCAAACGCCTGGTAATCGAGCTCGAGCTCGAGCAGTGCGTAATTTTTCTGGTGCATCTCTCGGTTTTCTTTCGCCATCGGCACTATCAATTGCGCGACTTGCATGAATTGATTCAAAGCGCCGACAAACCCGTGCTGGTGGGGGGCGACTTCAATCTGCTGTGGGGCGCGCACGAGCTGAAATTGTTTTTGGCGGCGACGGGGCTGGTCAACGCCAATGTGCGCAATGCCCCTTCGCATCCGAGCCGCAAGCCGCACCGCCAGCTGGATTTCATTCTGCACAGCCCGGAACTGCGAGTGCGCGACTTTTTCATTCCGCCGGTGCACCTCTCGGATCACATGCCGCTGGTGTGCGATCTTGACTTCGACTGACCGCCGATGCATACGTTGACCAACATTGCGACAAGCGTCTTGGCAGTCTGGCCGTATCTGCTGACCGTGACGGTGGTGGTCTGCGCGGTGTGCGCCGCCAGTCACGCGGCCATGTACAAGCGTGATCCGCGCGCGGCCGTCGGCTGGGTCGGCGTGATCATCGTGTTCCCGATCGCCGGCACCTTGCTCTACTATTTTCTGGGGATCAACCGGATCAAACGCAAGGCCGTGCGCACCCGCAGCCGGCAGCTTGGCGCGCGTGTCGCGAAGGCGCAGGTCTGCACCCAGCACGAGTTGCGGTCAGTGTTGCCGGCTGGCGCGGCACACCTCATGAGTTTGAACACGCTGGTGGCGCGCGTGACCCGCCGCCCGCTGCTGGACGGCAATCTGCTCGAGCCGCTGGTCAATGGCGACGCAGCCTATCCGGCGATGCTGGCGGCGATCGGGCGCGCCCAACGCACGCTGGCGCTGGCCACCTATATCTTTGACAACGACGCGGCCGGGCGCATGTTTGTCGAGGCGCTAGCCCACGCCGTCACGCGCGGCGTGACGGTGCGGGTGCTGGTGGACGCCGTCGGCGCGCGCTATTCACGGCCGAGCATCATGCGCAGCTTGCGCGCGGCCGGCATTCCCGCACAGGTCTTCATGCCGTCCAGTGCGCCGGTATCCACCCAATATATGAATCTGCGCAATCATCGCAAAATGTTGATTGTCGACGGCACGGATGGCTATACCGGCGGGATGAACATTCGCTTTGGCAATCTGGTGCAGCAAGCCACCAAGGACGTGGTGCAAGACCTGCATTTTCGCGTGCGCGGGCCGGTTGTGGCGCAGTTGCAGGAAGCGTTCGCGGAAGACTGGCTGTTTGCGGCGGGTGAAGCGCTGCAGGGCGACGCCTGGTATCCCGCGCTGGCGCCGGCCGGCGCGATGATGGCACGCGGCATCGCGGACGGGCCGGATGAGGATTTCGACAAGCTGGTGCGCGTGCTGCATGGCGCCCTGGCCTGCGCCCAACGCTCGGTGCAGATCGTCACGCCCTACTTTCTGCCGACCATGGACTTGATCAGCGCGCTCAGCACCTGCGCCTTGCGCGGCGTCAATGTCGAAATTATCCTGCCGTCGCAGAGCAACCTGCGCACCGTCGGCTGGGCGATGACGGCCCAATTGTGGCAAGTACTCGAGTGGGGCTGTCATGTCTGGCTGACGCCGCCGCCGTTTGACCACTCGAAACTGGTGCTGGTTGACGATGAATGGTGTTTTATTGGCTCGGCCAATTGGGATCCGCGCAGCTTGCGCCTCAATTTTGAGTATAATATAGAATGTTACAGCCAGACCTTGTCGGTGCAGCTGCGGGAGATCGCGGCGGCCAAACGCGCGACGGCACGACCACTGACGCTGGAGGATGCGGACGGCCGCCCGTTTCCCGTGCGCTTGCGCGACAATCTGGCCCGCTTGTTTACGCCGTATCTGTGAGCCGGGCACGGGGCCAGGCAACGGCGTGACAGAGCTGTTTGCTCACTACACTCGAGGAGTCTCCATGCCACATGGCAAAGTGAAATGGTACAGTAATACCAAAGGGTTCGGTTTCATCGAACAAGAAGACGGCACGGACATTTTCGTGCATCACACAGAAGTGGCCGTACCGCTGGACACGGGCTATGCGGTCGAGTACGAGCTGGGCGAAGGGCCGAAAGGGCCGTGCGCCAAAGGCGTCAAACGCATCGGCCAAGAGTAGCATGCACGAACCGCACCTGATCAATGCGACGCCCCGCAATGGCGACTATCTTGAACTCCTGAGCGGACCACCGCAGAGCGTGGCCATGCGCAGTGGCTATGTCACGCTGCGTGCCGGCGAGACCGTCGGCTGGCACACCACCGGCGCACGCGAGGAATTTATCATCGTGCTGGCCGGCGCCGGCGAAGCCTGCTTTCGGGAAAAGCCGTCGATCAGCGTGCGCGCCGGTGTGGCGGTCTATGTGCCGCCGCAGTGTGAGCATGACATTGTCAGCAGCGGCCCGGAACCGCTGCGCTATATCTATGTGGTGGCGCCCGCCGTGACCTTGCCGCCTGAAAACAGCCACGCGCACTGACGGCATGGCCACCTGCGCCGGCGAAGCACTTCCCGTGGCGCACCAGGCCAAGAGCCGGGCGCATCGCACGGACGGCGTTTGTTGTGTGCAAGTCCGTGATTTGAGCGTGCGTTTTGGCGCCTATTGGGCGGTGCAGCATGTCGATCTGCATCTGCACTGCGGCGAGATGGTCACCCTCATCGGCCCGAATGGCGCGGGCAAGACCACCCTCTTGCGCGCGCTGGTGGGCGAAATCCCCTATCATGGCACGTTTCGTTTCGAGGCCGTGCATGATGCCGCTACCGCCACGAAGCCGCGCGTCGGCTATGTTCCGCAGCAGGTTGCCGTGGACAAGACGGCGCCGGTGACGGTCTTGGATTTGTTTTGCGCGGCGGTGTCGGCCTGGCCCGTCTGCCTGGCGCGGCGCGCCGGCGTGCGCGCCCAGGCCGCAGCGGCCTTGGCACAAGTGGACGCCCATGCACTGATCAGCGCCCGCATCGGCGCGTTGTCCGGCGGACAATTGCAGCGGGTTTTGCTGGCGCTGGCATTGACCCCCGTGCCGGATATCGTGCTGCTGGACGAGCCGCTGACCGCGATGGACCATGGCGGCGTCCAAGCCTTTTATCGCACCGTCTCGCGGTTGCGCGAGCAGTTTGATTTGTCGGTGATCATGGTTTCACATGATTTGGCCGCCGCCGCCATCGTGTCGGATCGCTTTATCTGCCTGCAGCAACGCATCGTCGGTCAAGGTAGCCCGCGTGAGGTGATGGCGGAGCCGGCCGTGCGCGCAGCCCTGGGGTTGCCACCCGCGCACGCGGCCGCATGATGGAGCTCTGGCACACCCTCGTGCAACACCTGCCTGGCGACTGGGCCCAGTATGCGTTCATGCGCCACGCCTTGCTGGCCGTCGTGCTGATGACGCCGGTCTGCGCGCTGCTGGGCTGCGTCGTCATCAACAAACAGATGGCGTATTTCTCTGACGCGGTCGGGCACTCCGCCTTGACGGGGATTGCGTGCGGCGTGCTGCTTGGGTTGGGCGAGCCACGCCCGGCAATGCTGCTCTTTGCCGTCTTGTTTGCGCTCAGCATCAGCGTCTGCCGGCGCTATGCCGCGGCGTCATTGGATACGATCATCGGCCTGGCGATGGCGTGCAGCGTGGCGCTGGGCGTCGTCATTCTGTCGCGCCAAGGCGGGTTTCAGCGCTATACCAACTTTCTTGTCGGCGATATATTGACCGTCACCCAAGCCGAACTCCAATTGCTGGCCCTCGTGAGCGTGGTCGTGTGCGCGATCATCCTGGCACTGTTTAACCGCATTTTTCTGACGTCGGTCAGCACTGCGCTGGCGATCAGCCGCGGCGTGCCGGTCTGGCTGGTCGAGACGATTCTGGCGGTGGTGGTGGCCTTGTTTGTCATGATCTGCATTCCGTGGATCGGCCTGCTGGTGATCAACTCCCTGTTGCTGTTGCCGGCGGCGGCCGCGCGGAATCTGGCGCGCACCACGCGCGGCTATGTCCTGTGGGCGGTCGGCTTGGGCAGCGCCAGCGGCATAACGGGCCTGCTCCTTTCGTATTATCTTGCTACCGCGACCGGGGCGACGATCGTGCTGATTGCGGCGGGTGTGTTTGCCGTCTCGTTGCTAGTCCGCCGGCTGCGCGCCAGTGCATAGGTCTGTCTGACATGTCGTTCATTTGGATCGTGCGTTTCTGCCCGTAGCCGCCGCACGGCGTGCGGCGTATCCACTCGCGGAACGCCGTTCCGTATCTACAGCAGACGTCCGCAATTGTAGCCGCCCGCGCCGAGGGCGGTTGCTCCTGCCGCGGTCAACGCCCGCGGCTACATCTGCGCAAAGACCCCCGCAATCACGCCGCCGGCGCATGCGCGTCAACGCACGACAGGCAATGAATGCCATTGTCCGCATCGCGCACATGGCAACACGGACACCAGGTCTATGAGCATCAGACCTGTTGCTGATTGAGCAGATCAAGATACGCCCCTTCGACGAGCTGTGTCGATGAAATCCCCAATTTGGTGAGGAGCTCATGGGCGACGGCCACACCGGCTTCAGCCGGTTCATTGTCTTCCAGCACCACTTCCAGTTCAAGGAAGTGGCCCAGTTGCTCGACCTGATCCAGATGAATGCGCGTGTGGCCGGCCAGAAACACCGTGCGGTGCTTGCGCACCCGCCCCGTTTCTCCATACGCACGTGACAACACTTCACGCAGCGTGTCAGGCACTGGCGTGTGCGCAATGACATAGAACGACTCTTTTGGCCCGGCCTGGTCTGGCCGGCGGTAGAAGACGAGTTGGCCTTCGGTAGCAGACAACGTCCGGAGTTTGAGCCGGCCATTGTCGCAGGCAAAGAAGGTATCGTCTTGCTCAAGCTCAAACGGGCCCTGATCGGCCAGCGCAGCTACGCGGGGCGCCAGCGTTGCGACGCTTTCAATCCTGGCTTTTATTTCGATGTTGCGGGCCATGCGCTTCATGTGCCTGAGGGTGCCGTCATAGCATGCAAGAAAACGGCTGGAGGCTTCGTCGCAGCGGTGTCGGTCTCGCGTCGTCTGCGCGCCGCCTGCCCGGCGAGGTATGCCAGCACCGCGCCCACCGCAAACAGGGCACAATTCAACAAAAACGGCAGGCTCTTGTTGATGCTCGAGAGCGTTCCAGCAATCCAACCAAAGGGTGACGTAAGCAGGATGATGCCGACGAAGAGAATGGACTGAATCCGCGCCCGTTCCTGGGGTGCGACCGTCAACGCGACCATGTGATCCACTAACGGACTGACCGTCGCATAGCTGCAGGTCTCCAGCAACGTGCTCACGAGCAACACGACATAGCCCCGGTCGGGCGCAGTAACCAGCAGCACCTGGCTGACAATGAAGCCAAGAAACCCGAATACCATCGGCACCTTGAAATGCAGCTTGCTGATGCGCGGCATCGCCACAAAAAAGAACACCAACATAATGGCGGATCTGACAAACAGAAAGGCCGCCAGGTTCTGGGCCGGGATGTGCAGTTTTTCCGTCATGATGATCGCCCAGAAACTGCCGCTGATCATGGTGGTAATGCTGATCACCAGCATGATCCCGGCCGTGTAGAATGTCTGCGGCGTGTGCAGGAGCGCGCGCAGGACACCGTGATACTCGCCCAGCATTGTCAGCATGCTCTGATGGCGTGTCTCGTGCAGGCGGACCTTGCCCTGCGCGGTCTCCGCGGTCATGTGGTACGTGACCACCGCCTTGAGCGTGAACATCAGTGCCGCAAACACATACAGCCCGCGCATCGTTGGCACGATCGTCAGCACGCCGATCAGCAATCCCGTCAGCGGTGTTAGCAAGCCCGCTATTTGGTTGGCAATATAGATCCAGGTGTAGATTGCGACCACTTGGTTTTGATCCGTATCTTCGACCAGCAAGCAGGTCCACGAGTTGTACGGGACGCGCCAGGCGCTGTTAATCACGCCCGCCGCCAGGAAAAACCAGAAGTTCTGCGCCACCGCGGAGATCAGTGCCGGCACGCTCCACGCCAGAATGTCAAACAGCAGCGTGGTGCGCCGGCGGCCAAGCTTGTCGGTGATCACACCGCTCAACAGCGCCAAAACAACCTGACAGCCCCAACTGATGCTGACAATCAGGCCGATTTGTTTGTCGGCGACACCGAGGGCCACCATGTAAATGGAAATATACGGGGCATACAGGTTGTACGGAATGCCCCATAACGGCTCGGGATACACGCAGCCGCGCGGGTTGCCCGTCAAGCTTCGCAGAGTGGTAATTAGTGCGTTGTTTTTCATAGTAGTGCGGTAGTAGCATAGCAGGAATGGTTGGCAGTGTCAATTGTGAAAGTGGGCTTGCCCACCGTTGCCGACGGCAGCAGAATGGAACGCGAGCGTAGTGGGAGCGAGCGCACGAAAGCCAACGTCTCGGGCCAGTGTCTATAGGCAAAGCAGCGGCCCGCGTGGCCTTGCATCACCCCCCATTTCATGCTATACTACACGTATGAATTATAAGAACACTTTGCCCGCGTATGCATGCGCACACCGCTTGCTCTACACTGTCCTCTTGACCTTCTGGTTGTGTGCAGCCAGTGGCAGCGTTGCCTCGGCCGCACTGATTCATCTCGAACACGCCACGCTTGACCCGCAGTTGCTACCGCGCGTGCCAGACCAGCCGGCGCACCAAGCAGTGCCGACACGCCGCGGCACTGCCGCGTACCTGGTGCAAGCGCGCGGGCCAATTGTTGCGTCCTGGAAAGAGCAGGTGCAGCAAGCTGGCGGGGTCTTGCGCGGCTATATGCCGGACAACGCGTTTCTGGTGGAGCTGACGCCGGCAGCGCTGGCCGCGGTGGCGGCGTTGCCGGATGTGGCCTGGATTGGCGCGTATGCGCCGGCGTACAAGCTCTCACTGGGCTTGCAGAATCCGCGCCGGCTGCGCCAGCGGGCAGCGGGCGCCAGCAACCAGTGCGAGATCGTGGTGCAGACCTTGGCGCGCGAGGATGTTGCCGATGTCTGTGCCGCAATTGCGGTGAGCGGCGGCACCGTCGTTGCCACCGCCAACGAGTATGACGGGCTGGTGCGCGCCGTGGTCAATCAGACCGCCCTTGTGCCGCTGGCGGCGCGGGCCGAGGTGACCTGGATCGAGCCGTATGTGCCGCCGAAGCTGCTGAACAACATCGCGGTCCAAACGCCGCGCATGAATGTGCAGACCGTCTGGACCAATTACGGGTTGACGGGCAAAGGGCAAGTCATTGCCGTCTGCGACACCGGTTTGGACACCGGCGTCAACACCAGCGCGTTGCATCCCGACTTCACCAATCGGGTGAAGATCGCCTTTGCGCGCGCACGGGCGAGTTGGAGCGACCCGAACGGCCATGGCACGCACACGTGCGGCTCGGTGCTGGGCAACGGCTCTGCCTCCGGCGGGCAGTTCCGCGGCTGCGCTTACGAGGCGCAACTGGTCATGCAATCCGTCATGGATGCGTCCGGATCGCTCAGTGGCCTGCCCTCCGATTTGAATGTGCTGTTTTATCAAACCTACACCAATGGCGCGCGCATTCATTCGGATAGCTGGGGCTCGGCGACCGACGGCGCCTACGACACTTCCGCGCGCCAAGCCGACCAGTTCATGTGGAATTACAAGGATATGTTGCTGGTCTTCGCCGCCGGGAACGAAGGCATAGACAGCACGGGCAACGGGACCATTGATCCCTATTCGGTGGACTCGCCCGGCACGGCCAAGAATGTGCTGACCGTCGGCGCGGCTGAGACCCAGCGCACTAGCGGCGGGTATTCGAGCTATACCTGGTACGACGCCTGGCCTGCAGATTATCCGGCCAATCCGATCAAGAGCGACTACATTTCGCGCCCATATGACGGCGTGCATCAAGGCATTGCGGCGTTTTCGAGCCGTGGCCCGTGCAGCGACTCGCGCGTCAAACCCGACATCGTCGCGCCCGGCACGGACATTATTTCATGTCGCTCGCGCGCGGTTGGCGCGGGCACCGGTTGGGGCGTGTATAACAGTTTTTATGTGTACATGGGTGGCACGAGCATGGCAACGCCGCTGACCGCGGGTGCCGCCGGCCTGGCACGCCAGTACCTGATCGAACGGCGTGGCATCGCCAACCCCAGCGCCGCACTGCTGAAAGCGCTGCTGGTCAATGGCGCACGGTCGCTCTCGCCCGGCCAGTACGGCACCGGCCCGACCCGTGAGATTCGCAGCGGCGCCCGGCCCAATAACGTCGAGGGCTGGGGCCAGGTGAATCTGGCTGATACGCTCTATCCTGCCGACGGCCGCACGAGTGTCCTGTATGACGCGTTCAGTGCAACCACCAGCACCAGCACGATAATGCAGTTTGTGGCATCCACCAACAGCAAACTCTGCATCACGCTGGCTTGGACCGACTATCCTGCCACCGCCGGCGCCGGCATCAAACTGGTCAACGACTTGGATTTGACGGTGCAGACCCCGGAGGGCGAATGGCTCTACCCCAACGGGCCCGGCACGGTGGATCACCTGAACAATGTGGAAGGCATTGACATACCGGCGACCAGCAGCGGCACCTACACGATCGTGATTCACGGCTACAATGTGCCGAACGGGCCACAGCCCTATGCGCTGGTGCTGCGCGAGGATGCGCCGCTATCCGCCCCGCACCTGCAACTCCCGCAGACCAATGTGACCATTTACACTGCGGCGGGCGAGACCAATTCGGCCCCGCTGATCATCAACAACACCGGCACGGCACCCCTCACGTATACACTCGCCAAAACGCTCGCCGGCAACTATGCAGCACGGACCAGTTTTCAAACGGGCGGGCCTACCTTCGCTTGGTTTGACATCGCCACGTCCGGCACCACCGTGCCGTTGCTGGACGATGCCGTGTCCAGCATGATCCCGCTCGGCTTCTCGTTCACGCTCTACGGCCAGACTTTTTCGCACTTCGAGATTGCCGCCAACGGCTGCGTCGCCTTGGCTGCCGGCGGCGTGCCCGCCGACAACACGACCCTGCCGACCAGTCTTACACCCGACCCGCTCCTCGCCGCGTTCTGGGATGATCTGGATCCGGGCAGCGGTGGCGCCGTGAAGTATCTGACCACGCCCACCAATGCCATCGTGTCTTGGCTCAGCGTCCCGCGCTACGGCGCCAGCAGCGAGACACAGACATTTCAAATCGTCATCTTCGCCGACGGACATTTGCTGTATCAATATCGTTCAGTGGTCGGCACCCTGAAATCCTGCACCATCGGCTTGCAGGCATCCAGCGCCGGCCCGGCACTACAACTGGCGTATAACCAGGTGTATCTGGCCAACACCCTGGCGGTTCGCATCACGCCGCCCGATGCCAATGCGTGGCTGTGGTTCGCGCCCACCAATGGCACGATCGCGGCCGGCGCACAAGCGCTCATTACGTGTTACGGCAGCGGCGTGGACCTGACCGACGGCGTCTATACCGCGGCGGTTTCGCTCGCGCATGATGATCCGCTGCAAACCAGCAAGAGCATTACGGTCGCGCTGGTCGTGCCCGAGCCCGTCGCCCTGCCGCTGCTCTGCCTCGGCGTCCTGTGGCGTCTGCGCCGGCGCGGCACGCAGCGTTAGTTACTAATGAATGCGCTTACTTGGTGCCATGCCAATTGTGGCCGCGGGCGCCTGCTTGGAGCTGGCTTGGCTAGTCCCGCCATCGGCGTGGATCCCGCCAACGGCGTGGATCCCGCCAACGGCGTGGATCCCGCCAACGGCGTGGATGACCGCGGCTGCAGAAACCGCCCTCACCGCGGGCGGCAAGGACACTGCAAAGCGGCACCGCAGTTTCCTGAAATCATCTATCCTTGCCAAGCCATGAGTAGCAGCGGACCTAGAAAGAGCGCCGCAAAGAGCAGGAGCGCAGGGCAGCGGCGCAGGTAGGATGTGGGCGCAGCGAGGCGCGCCTCGCGTACCCCAAAAACGAGTGCCAGGACCACTAAACCGCAACTGACAAGCGCGATAGTTGTCAGCGACATCCAAGAAACAGGCATGGCCATCTGGCCGTTGCCAATGGCACTTGTCGTGACCCAGCCATGTGGGTCGTCGAGCACGTGCGGAAGGAAGCGTGCGCGCGATGAAACCTTATACATTGCTTTTGCCATGTCTGCTCCGGCCATGATCACGATCGCGGGCAGTGCGAGGCGGCGCCAGGCATCGCGAAGCCCGCTCGCGCCGCCGACAATCCATGTGAGTGTTCCAAGCAACAGCCAGAGGAGCAGGGGAAACATGAGCAGCAGCCACGTTACGGAGGCGAGCCCGCGCCACGAGGCGCCAAACGTCCCGACGGCCCAGTTGATGGGCCAGAGAAAGGCTTGCTCGACTGCGTGCGGTGTTTGGCAGAACAGCCGTTTGGCAACAAAGCCACAGGTCGTCATGACGAACAGCGTCGCCGGCCAGGATGCGTGCGGTGGCCGAGGATCACTCGGGGGAAACGGTGGTTGCAGAATCAGGCCGACTTTTTCCGGCCCGAGGGCCTTGATGCACTGCCCGCACATAAGGCAATCCGTGTTGGCAGTGAGGTGCAGGGGGTCCAACCCGCTGGGACAGACCGCGGGCTGTGACGCTGGCACCGGCGCGCTTTTCCCGCCGGTGGGCCGCACGGCGAGAACGGCGCCGCGCCCGTACAGGCTAAGGGTCAGCGCCGCCGGACAGAACGCATGACAGAACGTGCGGTCCTGATAGCGCGTGCCCACGAGCAGTGCCAGCCCGACGAGGGTAATCAAGAAGAGCGCCGTGTAGTGCGGCACGCGCAATTGATAGCTGCCGGCATGAAGAGCTTGCACTGTGAAGTAGCTCGCAAAGAGCACCCAACCAGCCTGCAACCAGGGGCCACGCCGCCCTGGGCGCAGTCCCGCCATGGCACCGAGGCGGGCGCCGCCCGCGGCAATCATTTCGAGCGGACAGACCGAACACCAGAGCCGCCCAAAGAGCACAATAATCCAGATCAGGAGCGGCCACCACAGCCCCCACAAGAGGAAATTGACGATCTCACTCTGTTCGTAGAGCAAGCCGTAGCTGCGCGCAGGTGGATACTGTCGCCACCCCAGCGCGACGATACCGAACAGCGCACATACTGTCGCCGCCTGCAAAAGACGTGGAAAGAAACGCGACCGTAGCAGCGAGCGCAACGGACCACGGGCAATCAGATTCATGGCCAAAATGATACACGCTTCGTGAGGGTATGTCAAACAAGACCGGAATTGCATTTTCCAGCTTCATTTGCTATAGTGAAGTGCTGGTGTGCACGAGCCTCGTCGGCACAACTGTTACTCATCTTCGTGGAGCTTCACATGAAAGCTATAGCGTTTTTTATGGTGCTGTGCTGCGCCGCATGTGTCTGCTTGGCAGACGTCACCTTCACCATGATGATCTGGACCAACGACTGGACTAATCTGCCGACCGCCGTGGGGCTGAAGCCCTCGTACAACAACACCAATGACGGCGTCTACACGACGCTTGACAGCGACTGGCTGCTGTTCACCCCCGACGACAAAGACGCCGCGGGCTATAATTTCTTCGGCGCGTTCAGCCATAAGTTTAATGATCGGGTCGGTCTCTCCGGCTTGGCGCATGGCGGCTATGAAAGCGCGAATTCGCTGACCGGCTACGTATCCCTGGCATTCGCGGAAGCGACGCCCGACACGTGGGCGGTTGATGTCAAAGACTTTTACACTGTCGGCAGCAAGGCCAACAACACGTCTACGGCACAAATGTCCTACAGCTATCTGGTCACCACCAATTCTCTCTTTGTGGTTACCAATAGTTACTTCGGTTTGGACGGCCTCGGCAACACGGGTGTGTGGCACAGTAGCGACGCCTGCAATTGGTATTTGTCGTTTAGTGCGGACTCGTTCGCCCAGACGCCCGGGGTGCAGCACACGGAGGTGTACAAAGACTGCCTGGGCTGTATCATCCCCGTGGCGCAGTTGACCAACGGCGGGTTGGCGGCGACGGACATCACAGATCCGAGCGGCTACTACACCAACAATTTTGAGACGTATGTGTTGCGTGAAATCGCGCCGCGCGTGCCGGCGGATGCGCGCTATCTGCTGTTCGTTCAGATGCTCAAGTCGCACATTTTGTATAGCACGAATCCGGCCCATGTGAACAGCAATACCACCTTGTTTGGTGAATGCTGGTTTGCCACCACGCCCGATGAGATTATCCCCGAGCCGCTGGGCTTCATAACCGTCACTGCGCTAGGCATTATTATCCATGTGCGCCAGCGTTGGACTAACTGACCCGGGGCGGCAAAAGGCTCGGCCGCCCCACGGCGCGGCCCTGGTGATGAGTGTCATCATAATGGCGCTCGTGGTTGCATGTGCCGCCATCCTCTGCACATACTTGAGCATGTTGAGCGTGCAGGCCACGCATGGCGTGCAGGCGTTGCAGCACGATTTGCTGTTGCTGGCGGCGGAAGAAGAGGCCCGCGCGCGACTGGCCTGCGATCAAGATGTCCAAGCGCCACTGCAGAATGTCCGCATGACGCGCACGGTCCAAGCCCACGATGGCACAACGGTTGGTGTGTATCATGTGCGCTTGCAGGATGTCTGCGCGCAACGGCCCGCCGACACGGCGACTGCCCGCATCACCACACTGGTCGGCGCGGCGGAGCAGCCGGTGTGGTACTGGCAGTCCGGGCAGGTCTGCGCGCCGGATCCGGTCAATGCCTTGACGCCCGCGGCCGCCGCGCACCTTGCGCCTGTGTTGCGCGCGGCGCCCCACCGTGTTGCGGCGGCAACAGTGGCCGCGTTGATGGACGCCAGCGACGACGATCACGCGCTCAGCACCGTTGCCGGCGTCGCGGGTGACGAAGGGCTTTCCTTGCAGGCATGGCCACAGGCTCCGCTGTTCCATGCGGTCGCATTTGCCTGCCGGGCCACCAACGCCAGCATCCATGTCGGCCGTCTCGCGCGCGGCTGGTCGGGCTGGAACAGCGATGTGCATTTCTATCCGGTCGCGCCGCGCACCACGGCCACGCGCGCCCGTGCCACGGTCACCCTTACCAAGCAATACGGTCGGCGCACACTGGAGCGGCAGTACCAAACGGCACTCAACACGCTGGCCCCCGGCGCAGTGAATCAATTTGGCGTCAGCAACATGTGGCGCGGCGCGGTCATCAAGGCCGTTATTGCCCAGAACACGTGTCGTGCCGACGCGGAAGAATGGTTGCTGGTCGAGGCCAACTATGCCAGTGGCGATGACATGACCTTCGCGTGCGTGCCGCTATTCGGCGACCTGTTCAGCACCCAGTTTGTGGCCAAGGCCAGTGGTGATCTTTGCCAGTACGGTTGGCATGGCTGGACGGTGACGCATGATCCGCTGGTGCCCAACGAGGTGAAATCAGAAACAACGCCAGGCCTGCTGTGTGCGCCGGCCACGCGCATTGTGCCGTTGGAATCGCACAGCAGTGCCAAACCGTATTATGTGTGCGATGCCATTGTGGTGCGCGGATTGCGGCGCGATGGTCGCTATCTGGTCGAACTGGTTGGCGACCCGCGCGGGCGTCAGAGCGGCGTGGTGGAAGTGCTCAACGGCAGCGCGTATCAACCGGTAACGCTGCGCAACGGCCGGGCATTGTTATTCGACGGGGCCAGCCAGTGCCCGCTGCCGGCCGCGCACGGCCGCGAGGGCGTGCTGATCATCGCGCTGCGCGTGCCGGCGCACGCCGCGCCGTGCGCCGTCTTCGGCGTGGAGCTGCGGGCCATGCCCGAGGATGCGCCTGCGGATGACAGCACGCCGACGGCACTGTGCGCGTGGGACAATCGTTCGGCGACACCCATTGACGTGCGTGGCTGGTCATGGGCTGGATGCGATGCAGACCAGCGCACCCAATGGTTGGGGCGCATTACCCAGCGCCGCGACGGCGCCGCGGCCTTCACCTCACCCACGCACGCATTTGCCTTGCAGCAAGCCTTTTCGCTCGATGCAGGATCACCCGCCCAGAGTGATTGCGACGTGTTTGTGCTCGACGCCAGTCGCGCGATCCGGGCACGCGCGCCGGGCCCCGTAGACCATGATTCCCAAATGCAACAGCATACCATTGTGGTGGATGGCGCGCCGTTCCTGCCCGGTGAGTTGTGCCAACGCTTTGTGCGGCTTCTGCCGCCGGATGCGTATGCGGCCACGTTGCCGCACCGCTTGTTGCGCTGTTCGCCCGCCTTTGCGGTCGTCACCAACGACGCGCGCACGCTCACGATCAGTGTGCCACTGCTCTCACGCGAGTTGGCCGCGTGGCTTGCCCGTTGTACGACGCTTGAACCACTGGATGCCCCCGGCAGCGCCAGTCTGCGAACGCTGCTGCTCGACGCCGACCAGCGCTGCGCGGCGTCTGTGCCGGCATGCAGCCCGGCCGTAGTGTCTGTTCCAGCCCTGCCGCGTCCCGCCGTGCCAAACAAAGCATTCGACACGATGGCCGCACTGCACGCGTACCTGACCGACGCCGGCGCCGACGCGCACGATGGTGCGCCGGCATGGAATCTCTGCGAGGCGCTGCACTGCGCCTATCTGCCACTCTCCGGCACCCAGCTTGCACCCGAAGGCATACTGCAGTTGCAGGTCAACGATACGCGGTTGACACCGCGCGGACTAGTCAATTATGCATGGAACTGGCAACCAGCTGAGTGCGATAACCTTTATGTTCGTTTCCCGCACTGGGCCGTCAGCAATGAGCGCTTTCGCGTCATCAATACTTGCGCGCATTGTCTTGATCTCGACCCGCGCGGGTTCCCGCACCGCCGCTTGTTGCCTGGCGCAAATGCCGCCACCGGCATGGCAAGGCGGGCCGGCATGGTCGAGTTCGTCACGGCCGCAGGCACACCGGTCATGCTGGCGCGCGCAGCCGGCAGCGGCTTCGTGCGGGTACGCGTGCCCGCTGGTCTCGTGGACGAACTGGCACTCAGCATGCGCAGCGAGGCGCGCGCGCCCTGCCGCGCCGTCATCAGCATCTTCGATCCCAGCCCGGCGGTCTGGCGCAGTACGGCAACCAATTCATGTGTTGCCATGCGCTGGCTCACGCCGACCGTGCAGGTCACACCCGGCAGCACCACGCTGCTCGTGCGCATTGATTTGTTGGATGTGCCACGTCCGCACGTGCGTTTTTTTGACGTCGCATGGGTGCCCACGCCACGTCGCATGGGTGCCCTCAATGTGAACACGGCCGATGTCGACACGATGGTTACCGCGCTGCATTGGCCGCGCGCGCGTGCCGCCGCGGTTGTCGCCGCCCGACCGGTCACTTCACTTGCCGCACTGCACGCCGTCACCGGCATGACCGACGCCGAGCTGCTTGCCGCTGTGCCTCATATTGTTCTGCGTTCTGACCAGTGGACCGCCGACGTCCGCGCCGACACACCCAGCGCGCGAACCGCCCGCCACAGCATCCTGCAGCGTCACACACTGCCCGCCGCCACACTGCATCCAGTCATTGTCCGCGCACGGATGCCGCGCCAGACGGATTTGTGAATTCAGTTGCCGCGTTATTCATTCGTCATCCGCAGGCTGCGCGTCGCCGGGCAGAAAGAGCGTTTCTAGATCCTCGACCAGGTTCGTCTGGCCCCGGTCGCGCAGCTCATCCAGAAACCCATGCGCGGTCAGGATTCGCGCCAGACGTTGCTGATCAAGCGCCGCCGCACGGTGCAGATGGGCGATGCCATTTGAGGCCGTGCCGCGACTGAAGGCCAGGGCCGCGCGACTGGTCCAGTAATTGAAATTGTCGGGCTGCTGTTCGGTCAAGCGCGCCAGCGCCATGTCCGCCCCGTCCCAATCGCCACAGCGCGCAAGCAACGTCGCATACCATTCACAGACTGCCACATCTGCCGTGGCCAACACAATATGCGTCTGCGCTGTGGTCAGCGCATTCGAGATTTGCCCGGCGCGCAGATACAAATCGGCCAATTCCATCACGTTGGTCAGACGCAGCGCGCCGGCGATCATGGCTGCACGTAATGCGGCAATGCGCTCCGCTCGGTTGCACTCCGCGATGCATGTCGCCAGCAAGGCCGTGACGGTTGCATGGTCGTGTCCCTGCATCTGGCAGCGCAGCAGAACCGACGTGGCAGCGGCATACTGCCCCGCCTGCATCAACAGCCGCGCCTGGCGTAGAAAAGCATACGGCGCGGTCGGCGCCATGGCTTGTGCCAGCGCAAACAGCTGGGTCGCGTAGTGTGGGTAGTCTGCCCCATCCAGATAGGCCGCCTGCGCGCCGGCCAGTTCTGACAGCACCTGGCGCGCAGCCCGCCACGAGCGGTTGACCGGCTGCGCACTCAGCACCGCCACGCGCTGCGTCCAGCCGTTCAGAATATTCTCCGCCTGGGTCGGCGTGGGCACGGGGGCTACATCAAACGCAAGGTCAAAGAGCGGGCCGGCCGGCCACAAGGCGCGCGCAATTGAGGCCTGTGGCACATAGTCTTGATACAACGCCCGCCGCGCTGTGTGGAAACTCATTCTGCGCATCAGCGCCGCATTGATGCGCGTGACCGCCGGCTGGCCGGCAATCCGCACTTGGTCTGCCGTCATGTCCACCAGCACCGTGGCGTCATCCAGCGCGCGGCGCGCATCATCGCTGCGGGCGTAGTCTTCCACCGCACGGCGCACATCCCGCAGCGTTGGCAACCATAGATTGGTGCCGTACAACGCGCGCAACGTGTTGATGTAGATGCTGTCGGCCAGCATGTGGGCTTGGATAATGGCGGGTGCCGCGCCGCCCGGGCGCCGCGCCGCGCCGTAGTGCAGCACGTAATACAAAGGATCGCTGCTGATAAACGCCAGCGCATTGGTTGCGCCGGCACTCACGCAGGCCGTGCGCACGTAGCGGGCCGCCGCGCTATCCGGCCGTGGCGCCACCCCGGCATGCAGACAGGCGACCCGCATCCAGCGCGCATCATTGAGTCCGTCCGCGGCGCATAACTGCGCGCACATGACCGCCAAGTGCCCCGCCCGGGTCGCCATGATGTACTCCGCCAAGACCCGCAGTTGCTCGACCGCAAAGGGCGTGCACTCGTCGCTGGCCACGCGCTGCACATAGCGCCGCACCGACCGCGTCAATTCATTGTAGTCAATGAACGACCAGATCGGCAGTGCCAACTCGTTCTTCTCCCGCATCAGCACGGCTTCGGCCCAGGTGCGCTCGAATATTTCCGGCATCAGCGCTGGCCCATCATACACCACCGCATTGGTCGCGTCGCTGCCGCGCGTGCCGATGACCTGCAGCGCGGCGTCATATTGCCACTCCAAGGCATGCGCGCCGAATGTATTCGTGGTGGGCGCATTGCGCGCGTCAAACAGGCGCATGACTCGTAACAGTCCGTTGGACGTGTAATCAAACGTATAACGTGCAACGCCATGCCAATCCGCCCACGGCACGCCGTGGGCATCGAACAGACAGACCTCACGCCACTCGCCGCGCGGCCCGCGCCGGTAGGTCTTGACGGCGCAACCTTGCGCGGACGGGCACAGGCGACCATGCGCGTCGCGATATTCCACCCGGGTCAGATACCCATCGTCACCATAATAAAATGCGCGTTGATGGATGCCATCGGCATCTCGCGTCGGCAGGGCGCCCTGCCAATAGCGCACGCGCTGCACGCGGCCGCGCGCACGTTCGATCGTGATCCGGGTGGGCTCATCTTCCAGGGGCGCCAGCGGCGTCGCGCGCTGCAGCGCCACCAGCATGCCCGCGCTATCATACGCAACGTCATACCGGACGCCGCGCGGTGTCGTCAGCGCCGTCGGCTGCGCCGCCCCGGACACATACGCAAACAAATAGCCATTTGTCGGAATGCCTTCATACGGCACGCGCATGGGCGCGAAGGAGCCCTCGGCATCGCGCCGCGCCACCTCGCACAAGCGCCCGTTCAGATAGCGAAAGCGCCAATGCGACTGCCGGCTGGCGGTCAGCGGGTCAAGCATGTCGCGTGGTTCCGGCAGGACGTGACCGGCCCCCAGGTTGGGCACTTGCACACTGCGGGCGAATACGGTGCCGTTGCTGGGCACTGCCGCGCACAGGTGCGCCGCCAGCCACAGGACTACGCTGAACAAAACCCAAACATGCGGCAAGACAGCCGCGGTGCAAGGCAGCAGCCGCACGCCGTGCGGCGATGCTGCCACGGGCGCTGCAGCCGCCCGTGCTGCGCTGAACACTGAACACTGAACACCGAATACTATCATGCCGTCACACCTGTTCCTTCAACAGTCGCGCGATGAGAAACGCCATCTCCAGGCTCTGCGCGTAGTTCAAGCGCGGATCGCAGGCGCTCTGATAGCGCCGCTGCAAATCGTCGCGCGTCACGTCCACCGCACCGCCCATACACTCCGTGACATCGTCGCCGGTCAACTCAAAATGCACCCCCGCCAGATGACTCTTGCTGCGCGCATGCGCTGCATGTGTCGCGCGCAGTTCTTCCAAAACCTCACTGCATCCGCGGGTCTTGCGCCCGTCCGCCAGCGTGATCGTGTTGCCGTGCATCGGGTCGCAACACCACGTCACCTGCCGCCGCGCCGTGCGTACCGCCCGCGCCAGCCGCGGCACTGTCGCCGCCACCTTGTCCACGCCACAACGCGTGATCAGCATCACGCGCCCGGCCTCATTCGTCGGATTCAACCGGTCCAGCAGCGCCAGCAACTCGTCCGCGCCACATTGCGCATCAATTTTCACCCCGATCGGATTCGCAATCCCCCGGAAATACTCGACATGCGCGCCGTCCAACGCCCGCGTGCGATTGCCGATCCACAGCATATGCGCGCCGTGATTGTACCAGCGCCCACGCGCGGCGTCGTAGCGCGTCAGCGCTTCTTCATACTCAAGCACCAGTCCTTCGTGCGACGTGTAAAAGTCAATCCGACCCAGCGTTTCCGGCCGCACCCCGCCGAAACTTTCCATGAAGCGGATGGCGTTAAGAATCTCCTCGACGGTCTGCTTGTACTCCGGCCATTCCGGTGTCTGCTCGATCGAATGCAAATTCCAGGTGTAGGGGTAATGCAGATCGGCAAAGCCGCCGTCAATCAGCGAGTGGATGTAGTTCAAGGTCATCGCCGCATAATGATACGCCAGGCGCAGCCGCGCCGGATCCGGCGTGCGCGCCGCGCGCGTCGCCGCGCTGCCATTCACAATGTCGCCGCGATAGCTCGGCAGACGCACGCCACGCACCACTTCGAACGCATTGCTGCGCGGCTTGGCATACTGCCCGGCCATCCGCCCGATCCGCACGACCGGCTTGCGCGCGCCGTGCGTCAGAATCACGCTCATCTGCAAGAGGATCTTCAACTGATTCATGATCGCCGTTGCCGTGCAGTCGGCAAACTGCTCGGCGCAATTCCCGCCCTGCAAAATAAACGTGCGACCCGCGCCGGCATCGGCCAGATGCGCGCGCAACCGTTCGATCTCGCCCGCCACGACCAGCGGCGGATACGTCTGAATCAACGCCCGCACACGCGCCAACGCGCGCACACTTGGATATTCTGGTTGTTGC
Organism: uncultured bacterium; assembly: GCA_964397565.1. Taxonomy (GTDB): domain Bacteria; phylum Auribacterota; class UBA3054; order UBA3054; family JAPLST01; genus JAPLST01. The sequence goes on along the minus strand of CAYNJC010000007.1, from coordinate 105,826 downwards.
GCCGCCGGATGCGCGCGCCATGTCGCCGGGTGCCATGCCTTGCCTTGCTTTTGTCGCGGATGTTTCATACTCATAATTATACTGAAATCCCGTTATGCGCATGCCCGCGCGCCCAAAAGCGCTCTGCCGTCGCCAGAACGTAGCAGTTGCGTACGCTGCTTGCCAAATGCCGCAATATTTGGTATATTGTCCGTATAATGAATTTTACACAGCCAATTCCACGGAGCTTGTTTATGCCGCTTAGAAAAATTGTTGCACTGGCACTGCTACTCACTGCGGTCTCCATCGCCGCCGCCGCCCAGCTCGACCTGTATGACAGCGCGCGTGTCCATCCGCCCGCGCCATCGCTGCCCGAAGGCTTTGCCTATTACGGCACGGCCGACACCACGCTGGATGCCGCCGCACCCGATGCCGACTTCGGCGGCACGGCCACGCTGCGCTTGGCGCCCGGTACCACCCGCATTCTGCTGCGCTTCGACCAGTTGCTGCCCGCGCTGGGCGGGCCGTTCAACAAAATTGACACAGCCACGCTGACGTTGTCGCTGGCCGGCATGCAGGGCCGGCCGCCCGCCGCCAATGCCATCCGTATCTATCGCCTCAAGCGCAGTTGGAATGAAGGCGGTCGCGACGGTGTCACCAATTATTGGGCGGCGACCTTCAACAGTCGTTATCACAGCGCCGGCAGCAACGCGCTGCCGTGGACCACTCCCGGCGCGCTGGCGCCGCCAGACGCTACGCTGTTGCCGAACGCCCACGCCGAACTGCGCGGCGAGTCGCTGGTCATCACCGGGCTTGAACCACTGGTGAACGACGCGCTCACGCGCCACTATGAAAATTTCGGCCTGCTGCTGGCCTGGCAGGCGCCGCGCGCCGACGCACAGGTCCTGCTGCACAGCCGCGAAACAACCAACATTACCCTGCGCCCGCGCCTGTCGCTCACCTATGAACCGTTGGCGCCGACGCGGCCCGCCCACGATCTCGGCGTGGTCTTCATCGAACGTTACCCCGAGTATTATTCTTGGAAAGATGCCAATAGCTATGAGCAGAAGATGTTTCGTGGCGTGGAGGTCGGGATTTTGAAGCAACCCGCATTTGCGGATGTGCAGAAGCAACCGGCGACCGGTGATATGCTCCAATATCTTGGCGTCGTCAAGAATCATGGCACCAAGCCGATTAACGGCTTCAGCTACCGCTGGCGCATCAATGATGGCACGGTTAAGACCGGTGTCTATGAGTTCGTCCTGAAGCCGCAGCAGCAGGCCTATGTCTGGTACAGCCACCCATGCCCGCCAAACTTTGACGACCACCGCGATGAATGGCTGACCTTGCGCGTCGAGCCGCGCAGCCCGCTGGCCGAGAACAAGAACAATAACGAGCTGACTATTTTCACCAAGGCGCGCGGCACGGGTGTGCAGGCGGATGAGACCTCGCGCGCGTTTTACCAAAGCAACTACAACGCCTTCGGCACGTATGCCTTTGAGGATTGGATTCAATTCCAATTGTTGTATTGGAATCAGATCTACATGGCCAAATCGCGCATCCGCGATGTGTTCCCCGATGGCGCCTTGCCGCGCGTGCGGGTCCAGCGTGTCGCCTTCTATCGCGACCCCGACATGGCCGGCCCGGTGCATGTCGCCTTCGACTGGCGCGACCCGCGTTATGATGGCATGTGGGGTTGGGACTTCGGTTCGATCAAGGATAAGAATGAACTTGACAAGCCCGACGCGTTCTTCCGTCGCACGTTGCGCATGTGCGAGCCCTCGCTGATCCACGAAATGTCGCATCAGGGCTTTGGCTTGATGGATGTCTATTGGATGACGATGGAGCCGGCCCAAAACGCCGACACCGGCGCAGGCGGTAAAGTTGCGCTGCGCGACCCGCGCAATCCCGCCAAGTTTCTCACCGGCGTCGGCTACTGGCCGAAATATGGCGGCATGATGGGTGGCGCCGATACGCGCTACACGCCCGACCATGAAGGCACCGCCCTGTATGCCGATCACGATCTCTGCGGCCTCAATCAAAATGCGCGCTATCGCGGCGGCTTCTTCGGCGATTATTTGTACGGCATCCAGACCAACATTGTCCTGCGCATCCTTGATGAGAACGGCAAACCCGCCGCGGGCGCCCGCCTGGCTGCCTATCAAAGCACGTACGGGATTGGCACGGGCATCATTGACGACTCCAAGATCGTCTTCAGCAACGCCGTCGCCGATGCGCGCGGTGAGTTTACCCTGCCCAACCAATCCACGGGCGAAGCCGGGCCCGTCACGCTGCTGACCGGCCACACCTTGCGCGACAATCCTTTTGGTCGCATTCATGTTTGCGGCAGCAACGGCAATATGTTGCTGCATGCCGAATATGGCGGCAAACACTATTATTACATGATTATGGTCTGGGAACAAAATGTACGTTTCGCCCGCGGCGCGCGCGACACGGACGTGCGCACCTGGCAGCTCGGTCCTGATTCACAACTCACCTCCTACAAAGTCGTCTACTAATATGAAAACACACCTCACTTCGCTCTGGTTCTTGCTGTCGTTTGCGTCGCTCATCTGCCTGGGTGAGCCCGCGTGGAAACAGCTCCCGGTCGTCAAGCCCACCGGCAAGATGGATGACGGCATCAAATGCTACCTCGAGAATCCGCGCACTGCGGCGTGGAAGCAGCCGGCGTTTGTCTATGACCACAATGTCGCCACCATGCCCAAGGCCGCCAAGGTGATTGTGATCATCTACAATCCCGTGCTCAAGTCGCAGGGCGGCAAGACGCTGATCCAGTATTTGAAGGCCAGCGATCCGCGCGCCTATTCGCGCCTGCTGGCGGATGCCGTGCGCGAGAACAGCGGCGGCTACATCAATTATGAGATCGTCGACATCATCGAACGGCCCGAATTCACGCGCAAAATCGACGGCTTTCTCTATGATGAAAAGTCGTTTCTGGCCGCGCGTAAAAACAACAAGTGGCACCAGCCCGACCGCTCGAACTATCGCACCATCTTCGAGCAGAACGACCTGATCCGCCGCGTCCGCGATGAAGGCGTCACCGAAATCTGGATCTGGGGCGCCGGCGGCTTTGGCTATGATGAGCTGGCCATGTATTTCCCCAATCGCTATGCCCGTTTTGCGCCCACGCTCAACGAATGGTTCTACCGCCCCTACGAAATCCCGCCGGAATGCAATCGCAGTGTCTGGGTGATGGGCTTCAATTATGAATGCGGCCCGGACAACATGATTCACAGCTACGGCCATCGTTGCGAAAGCATCCTCGCCTTGGTCTTTGGCCACGGCGAGTGGGACAAGTCACTGGTCGGCCAGGATCCGTGGAATACCTTCAGCATGATTGAAAATGATTTTGCCGGCACGCCCTCCCAAGTTGGCAATATCCATGTCCCGCCCAATGGCCAGTCCGGCTATGATTACAACAACAGACGCAGCACCATGTCGTATGCCGATGCCTGGCTAAGCGACTATCCCGACCTGTCACGCGCCATCGCCCGCCCGATCAGCAGCGCCGAATGGGGCAACAGTCAACTCGGTTACCAAAAGTGGTGGCTGCGCCATATGCCGCGCAATGCCGGCTATACCAAATGGGGTTACAACAATTGGTGGGTCTATGTTGCCAATACCGATGAAGACTTGCCCGACGCGCCCGCGGCACTCAAAGGAACCTTCGTACCAACGCCGAAGGCCAAGCCTTGATGCTGTTGATAGTTCATAGTTCATAGTTCATAGTTGATGCCCATGCCTTCTTCACTCAATTCCCGTGAACGCATGATCCTGGCCCTGGCGCGCAAGCAGCCTGACCGCGTGCCCTGCGCGCCGGACATCTCGAACATGGTGCCGTGCCGCTTGACCGGCAAACCCTTCTGGAAGATTCTTCTGGACGCCGATCCGCCCATCTGGCAGGCTTATCTCGACGCCGCGCGCCATTTTGACATCGACGCGTTTTTCTTTCACGCATCGCCCGGCGACAATCCGCGCACACGCTATTCCGTCCGCCGCGACGTCACCCACCGCGACGATGAGCGCGTCGTCACCGAGACGGTCTACACCACGCCCGCCGGCGAATTCCGTGAAGAATGGACGTTCCCCATCGGCGATTCCGAAACCTGCACGCGCAAGGCGTTTCAGACCATGCGCGAGGCGCTGCCCCACTTGCAGCACGTCCTCAGCACCGACATGGCAGGCGACTTCGCGCCCACCCGCGCCATGCAGTCGTACATCAACGGCGAGTTCGCCGTCGGCGGCTATTGCAACACGCCGATGCTCCCCTACCATTGGCTGATCGGCCAGCTCGAGGAAGCCGTCGTCGAATATTACGACGAGATCGAGATCATGCATGAGTACCGCGAATTGTTCCACAACTACAATGTGCGCAAAACGGAGTTGTTTCTCGATTTCGGCGTGGATTTTCTGTTGATCGAATCGTCCGGCAGTCTGACCATGCAATCGCTCGACATCGTGCGCGATATGCAATTGCCCACGCTCAAGACGATCACCGCCATGTGCCGTCAGGCCGGTGTGCCCAGCATGTTTCACAGCTGCGGCCGTTCGCGCGCGTTGCTGCCCATGCTCGCCGATCAAACCGACCTGGACGGCGTGCAGCCGCTCGAGTGCCCGCCCACCGGCGATGTTGATCTGCTCGAGGTCAAGCGCGCGTATGGCACGCGCCTCTGTCTGATGGGCAATCTCAACACGCCGGAACTGATGCTGCGCGGCACGGCCGATGAGGTCTACAACGAATCCGTGCGCCTGCTCAACGGCTGCAAGCAGGACGGCGCGTTTGTTCTCTCAACCGGTGATCAGTGCGGGCGCGACACGCCGGACGAGAACATTCACGCCATGCGCCGCGCCTGCCTCGACCACGGCGGCTACTAAAGAAAACGCGGCCAGCAAGCCACCGCAACCAGTTGCAAGGGTTCAGGGTTCGGGGTTCGGGGTTCAGGCACTTTGCCCTTCGACAATCGTTGATCGTCAATCTTCAATCGCAATGATTGACCCCGCCGTTGGCGTGACTCCAAACAGCGCGTGATGAGCAAATGAAGTGCAAAAGCTGAAGTGCGGCAGGGAAGAGTTCATAAAGGTGCGGCGCTGCTCTTCTTCGCGGCTCTGTGGCTTTGTGAGAGACTGTCTGCGCAGCAGCAGCGGCACGGCGGCTGCTCTCATATTCCTGCCGCGCAAAGCAGATCTCCAACAGCATGCACCATAATTTTCCCGCGGCGGGAAAATTAGTGGCGGAGAGACAGGGATTCGAACCCTGGAGAGCCTTGCGACCCTATCGGTTTTCGAAACCGACCCATTCGACCACTCTGGCATCTCTCCAACTATTAGTATATACTGGCGTCTTGGCCGTTTTTCGCTGTCTGAATAAAAAGGCGTTATTTACACATTATTTACACCACTCAAAAAAAGCGAGACCAAGAAAATTACAAAGAACCATCGGCATTGTACACAATAAACGGCGGGGTGTCAACGGCAAGCGGCCGGGCGGGCTGGGCATGGCGGCGCGAGCACCGCCGGTGCCGGCGGGAGTGATTGTGGACTTGGAACGAATTGAGAATCTTCAACATCGGAATGGCAAATGAAAGCAGGAATGAAAAAGACAGAATTGGGCAAACGGCTGGTGGCGGAGTTCAAAGCGGCTGGGCTGACGTACAGCAAATTCATTGCGGCGATAGGAGCGGCTGGCATCAATGATCCGGGGTATCGTGTATATCAGTGGATCGGTTCACGCAGGTGGCCAGGCACGCCGGCGCTGAAGGCCATTGCGCGGACGTTAGGCGCGCCTGCTGCGATCTATGTGCTTTACGGGCGGAAGATTTCCGCGAGCCCCTTGCCAGTGATTGCGCCTGTTCTCGGCTGCGAGCCGCACGTAATACAACGTCCGGACGTTGACAATGGTATCGACGATGCGTTTGCGCCAGTGCGTGAGACTTTGAGCAACATGCGGAAGGTTTTCAAGGAGATGAGTGTCATGAGACGCCATATTCGGCTGATGGCTGACCGGGTGGATGGGTCGAGTTGCGCCGCTGATGATGGCGAAATGCCGGTAGACAACTGGCCCGGAAGATTGGTAAAATAAGCGAGATGAATTGCAAATCAAACAAAAAAAGGAAAAGACATGAGCACCAAACAAAAGATCAGTAGAAAGGGAAAAAAACACATAGCCGGATCAACGGAAGTGAACCGGGGCCAACAAGCGCTCGAGGCCTTTTCAAGGAAAGTGAAGCAATTCCTACAAGAGAGTCAAACCATTGGGCGCGCTGCGCCGAGGCGAGAACGCCTGGCCACTGATCCTGCCATTGGGCGCGCACTGGCAAATGCGCGGAGGCGAGAGCGCCGGGCCACTGATCCTGAATACCGTGAGCGGGCTGCTGTGCGCGCGCTCGAGGCCTTTTCAAGGAAAATGAAGCAATTCGTACAAGAGAGTCAAGCCATTGGGCGCGCTGCGCGGAGGCGAGAACGCCGGGCCACGGATCCTGCCATTGGGCGCGCACTGGCAAATGCGCGGAGGCGAGAACGCCTGGCCACGGATCCTAAATACCGTGAGCGGGCCGCTGTGCGCGCGCGAGAACGCCGGGCCACGGATCCTGAATACCGCGAACGTGAGAAAACGCGGAAAGCAGAATACCGAATCAATAATCCAGAATATTGCGCACTGGCAAATGCGCGCAGGCAAGAACGCCGGGCCACGGATCCTGAATACCGCGAACGTGAGCACGCGCGGAAACGCGAACAGTGGGCCGATAATCCCCAATACCGCGAGCGGGCCGCCGCGCTCAAGCGAGAACGCCGGAAAAACGATCCCGCCTTGCGTGAGCATAAAAAAGCGCAAGCTCGTGAACGACATCGGATGCGCCGTCGAGATTGAAGACACGCAGTAAAGACAAAATGGATAACGGCGCGGACCCGGTGAGGGCCGCGCCGCTCTTGTGCAGCGACCGCGGCGCAATCGTCATCCTTTGACGATTGCAGACGATCCCGTCTGCAGGCGGGATCGTTTGCGCGCCACTGTTGTTCAATGATTAGACAAATCAAAGATGGTGTGCTATACTCTCTGCAAGATCAATCCAAAACCTAACAAAGCGTTAAGGTGTTCCTATGGCTCTCATCAAATGCCCTGAATGCCAAAAGACCGTTTCGACGGCGGCGTCGACGTGTCCGAGTTGCGGAGCGCCAATCAAATGGAAGTCCGACTTCTCTGTTTTGCGGATGCTCCTCATGCTGGTTGGCGTAGTCGGGTTTCTTGCCTGCTACGGCAATCTCGCCGGCATGATTGGTTGTGGTCTTTTCGTTCTTCTCGTTGCTCTTGCCAAATGAAGACAAGGCCGGCGCCGCCGCTTGAAGGGCCGAGCTCGCGCTGCTGTACTATCAACAGCGTAGCCTATAACCTATCAGCCGGACAGACTGGCAGTGAAGGCCATTGCGCGCACCTTGGGCGCGCCTGCGGCGCTCTACATGATCTTTGGGTAGGGCGGCCCGGCTGATAGGCGACGGCGCGCGGCGGCGCGGCTCCGGCATGGGGCCGCGCCGCTTGCAACACTTTTAGCGGTGCCAGGCGGTGGCCATGGTGCCTGCGGCGATGGAAATGGCTGGTTACTGTGGAATTGGCCGCGCCGGCGGCCAGTCAAGGCCATTGCGCGCGCGCTGGGCGCGTCTGCGGCGCATTACGTACTCTATGGGTAGGTCAAGAAGGGTCTGGCGGATAGGTGACAGAGGGGAGCGCCCCGTGGCACGATCGTCATCCTTTCGGGCGAGCGGCAGGGTAGGCCTCAGCGATGTGTTCGGCGTCCGAGTGAAGCCCGGGCCAAATCCCTACCGTTCCACTTTGCCGTGCTTTTCTAAGCCTGTGCGAATCTCCCGAAGCAATTCAACCTGCTGCTTCGAGTAAAGCCAGATTCGGCCCAGCGCAATGAAGGGGTAGGCTGCGACGATGAACGCCACGACAACGCCGAACTCTCCCCAAGCGGGCCAGGCTGGTTCTGCAGTCATACCGAAATCTCCTCTTGATGAATGCTGCGGGGTTCATGCGACAAGTATAGCGAAATGAGTGTGGTGCTGCAAGCGGTGCTGCGATGCGACGCTGCGATGGGGTGTGATGGCATCTAGTTGGTGTGGCTAACGTGATGGACATTGACGCGGAAACTTGCGTGTGCAGTCCTTTGGTTTACGGCAAGTGCTGCCCGGGCGCTTGGGCGGGAAGGCATTGCCTCGCCGGGATGGCGTATATATGGCTGGCTGACGCGGAACCGGCCGCTTGGCAAGCCGGCAATCAAGGCCATTGCTCGAGTGCTGGGACCCGCAGCGGCGCTTTACATGATCTATGGGTAGGGCGGGCCAACCTGATAGGTGACGGCGCGCGGCGGCGCAGCTCATCCAGGGCTGCGCCGCTCTTGTGTGGGTTCACATCAGTCCGTCTTCTCCATCTCGATACCGTCGACGCCGTTCCAGGCAAAGAACGGAGACCGATCTCGGTTGACCGATACGAGGTAGTTCAGTGACTCCAGCAAGAACCGGCGACTGTCCGAATACCATGGGTCATCCCACAGTCCGAGCATGAGCCCTTCCCTCGGGTGCAGAAGGTCGCCAAGGCGCCCATGGATTGTGAAGACCTTTGCCTTGTCGAGTGGCTTGTACTCGCCCATCTTAACGCGGTCGCCGGTCGCCTTGCTGACAAGCACAAAGACATAGGGCGACACCGCTTCTGGCGCGAGTCGATGGAAGTGCGCGAGCTTTTTTACCGGACTGGGTTCCGCAAGCATCCGATTGGATGCCTGATCCGCGAAGATCAGATCGAGTTGAGTCATGCGCTCCAGCGCAAACCGAAGTTCAAGGGCGGCGTAGAGAAGCTGCGATAGGTCGCCGCGCTTCAAGATTTTGCGAGCACGCTTGAGATGCTCGGCCGGATTTGCTGTGAGCGTCGGATGGTGGTTGAACACTGCGGCGAAGGAAAGAAGCAAACAATAGTATGCCCAACGAGGCAAGTGTACGAGGAAGAGCAGCAGCAGGCCGACGAGTGCCTTTGCAAGGTTCTTCACAGCCCTCCCGTGTGCATCGAAGTTGTTATTCTACATTCTACGCAGTGCCAGACTTCGACACCTGATCTATCGTATCATAAATATATTGTCGGCGCACATACGGTCTGTAATGTCTATCATTTGTCATGCGCATTCCTTGTTGAGCGCCAGCAGACGTTCGAGAATCTGGTCGTCGCTCAGATCGCAAGGCCAGCCATAAGCGGCGAATACGGCGGCGTCAAGATTTTGGTGCAGATCGGCCAGCCATGCTGGTTTCTTGTTGTACAACGTGGTTAGCGTGCGGGCCTTGTCGGTGCGGTCGCCCAACCAATTGACGCGTGACTCATCAAGCACACGGGCCGCTTCCGCTATCTGTTCCTGCTGCAATTTGCCCGGTTGCGGCAGCGGGAATGTCTCGAAGCATGTTGTGGGCGTGTAGCGAAAACCACTTTCTTTTTCGCGTAGTTGTGTGCCTTGCGCTAATGACCACACTTCATGCACCCGCGAGTGCAGCACGCCGAAGAAATAGTCGTCAGCGCGGGCAAAAACAATAAGTGCGTGGTCAGGCAGCACACTGGGCTGGAGCCATACGAACAGGCGATGCTTCGACACGCACATCGTGACCAAGTAACGTGGCAATGTGAGGCATGTAGCACGGACTTCTGGCCGTGCCTCTCCGTGAATCCACCAACGTTGCGCATAGATTGCGCGCTTGTTGCTTGCCCTCATTGGCTTGACATGCTGTTTGATATGCTCGAAAGGGGCCTCGAATTGTGCCGACTCAGCCTCGCTCATGCCGGGCGGGAAATCAACAATCCAGAGACGCTGCGGCACGCGCGTGATTTCAAGGCCGTTGGCCCACGGCCGCACCACTTCGGCATTCGATCTGCCGTGGGGATTGCGGAGTGAAAGCCAAGAGCGCGCTAAATCTTCGGGCACCTCGAATGGCCCAACCTTGGTATCACCCATGAACGCGATGCCCTTGTTCTCAGTGAGAATTTTGGCTTGGGTAGTGTCGGCGGTCGCCGTCAGGTTGGCGTTGATGGTCGTGACCGGCTTGCCATCAAGTGTGCGGCTCTGCTCGTCGCCATTGTCGAAGCCGACCATCGAGACATGCACGTTTGCGCCGTCAAGAATCCAGGGCCGGTCGGATTCCGCAAAGAAGATGTCCCCTGTTTCTTTTATGCGCTTGAGCACTTCTCGGTTTGCGCCACCACGGATGCCTTGGGTGGCAAGCAAACCAGTGCGCGGGCACCTGCCGGCTGTGATATGTTGGCGCGCCTTCTCGAACCAGTAACAGCACAGGTCGGCTTCGCGCGGCACGCGATCAGACCATTGCGTAAACAGCTTGTTAACATATTCGTCACCAAGCTGCGAACGCAAAAGCTTGCCGCCCAAGAACGGCGGGTTGCCGACAATGCAATCCACATCCGGCCATTCTGGCTCGCGCGGATTGGCTGGATCGCTGAGATCGAGAATGGCATCCATGCACTTAAAATTACCTTCCATCGGCCGCAAAATCGGCTCTTGCGTGATGCCGAAGCCGTTGGCTTTGGTCCATTGCAGGTAGCCAATCCACACGGTCATCTGCGCAAGGTCGAAGGCGTAGGGGTCAATTTCAATGCCGTGGAGTTGCCACGGCCCGACCTGCGGCAAGTAGCCGCCGAGGTCGTTGTCCATGGCAAACAGAATGACCTCCTTTTCAAGGTCTTTGAGCTTCTGCAGGGTGACATAGAGAAAGTTGCCGGAACCACACGCGGGGTCGAGCACTTTGACGCCGGCAAGTTTGAGCAGGAATTGATGCAAGATGGCGTCGGCCTCGGCGGTGGCTTTCTTGAGCTTTGCGGGCGACAGGGGCTTCGCTGTGTGGCCAGACCGGGCGGCGGCGGTCTTCTTCTCGCCGGTGCTGAGCAGGCTGCCTATGGTCGCCTGCAGCGCCGCCCACTCGCGGCGCAAGGGTTGGAATACGACTGGCTCGACAATAGTTTCAATGTCCGTGCGCGATGTATACTCGGCACCAAGTTGCGAACGCTTGGCCGGATCCATGCCGCGTACAAAGAGCGTGCCGAAAATGGAGGGGTCAATGGCGCTCCAGTCAAGGGAGGCTACCTCATGGATGTGGTCAAGGTCGTCCCGGGCAAGGCCGAGCACCGACGTGTCGGTGAATAGGTTGCCATTGAAATGGCGGATGACGGCCGCGCCGAAGTCGCCGCCGTGGGCCATTGCATCGAACAATTGGGCAATGAGTTTGGCAAAGCGTTCCGGCTCGGCGCGCGTCTTTGCCACGATGTCGCTGAATAGGCCTTTGGGCAGCAGGTCAATGTCTTCGGCAAAAAGGCAGAACACGATGCGGTCAAGGAACAGGGCGACTTGGTGCGGATCAAGGTCGCGGCCGCGCAATGTTTGGGCAAGGTCAGCAATGTGAGAGGCGGCCTTGGTGGTGATTGCCGTGCTTGTGACGCCCGGCTTGAGTTTCTGCGGCTCATGGAACATGGCGCGCAGCGCCTCGATGTTCTCGGGCTTACCGAGGGCGTCAAGCTCTATCTCGATCTTGCGCGTGGGCGTGGCGGTGAAATTGGTGCGGATGATGATGCGGTCCATGTCGCACGTGACCAGCAGCGGCGGATTCTCAAGGTCTTCGCGGTACTTGAGTAGTTGGCTGTAGGCGGCGTCAAGGTCTTTGTGCTTGCCCTTGTACTCGATAGCGAAGTAGCCACGCTTCCAGACATCGGCCCAGCCGTCGCCGCCGCCGTGCTTGGCGGCACCGCGTTCGAACGTGAACGAGTCACCGACTGGATCGAGTTCAGCGGGTGGCTGGTGTTCGACCAGGGCGCAAAGGTCAAGGAAATGCTGCTGCGCTGCGGAACGCTCGGTGAGTTCTACCTTGCGCCATTTGTTGATGAATGCTGCGGGGTTCATGCGGCAAGTATAGCGAAATGAGCGCGGCTGTGCAAGAGCGGTTGGGTGATTATCCTCGCCGTTCGTTTTCCTTCGCAACAGCCTGTACAATGTGTCTGAATTGGTCGGGGTGGTATGCTGGCATGGCTGGGGATGGGAACGCGCGCCGCGGGCTATGCGGCGGCGATGGCTTGACCGCTGCGCCTGTGACCGGCGGCACGTTTCTGCGGTGCGCGTGCATTGCTCACCACATGGTACAGGCTGGGCCTGTCCATAGCTGCAGCGGTGGCGATGGTCGGCATGGGGTAGTCGACGCCGGGCGCGCCGCCGCCTCGGGATGGCCGGGGTACTGCCGGTAAAATTGGCCAAAAGGCGGATAATCGTACCGGCACTGCGGCGGCGTGGCGATCGGGCTGCCGGCCGCGCGCCGGCGTGCCTGGCTGGGCGCGAGGCGGGATTGGGGAAAGGTTGGCAAGGCCAGCGCGGCGTTCGGTGCCTTGGTCCGGGTTGCCACCGTGCTGGTGCGACTGGCGCCGGGTGCTGGGGCTGATAGGCGTCAGCGTGGCTATGCCGGTTTAGCGGCTGGCTTGCAGTGTTCAATCGGTAGTATAAGATCGCGCTACACTACAAAATGTGGTGCTGTATTTTTATGCTGGTAGAAAAGCTGCCTTGCACACGTTCGGAATTTCCGATGCTGATCTACACGGTCTGCCTCGCACACGCGCACGTGGTGAACGGCTTTCGGAAAACGAAAGTTCAACCCGCCTCGGCGGTCTGCCTCGCACACGCGCGCGTGGTGAACGGACCAAAGCAGTTGCCTAATTTAGGCACCTTAACGGTCTGCCTCGCACACGCGCGCGCGGTGAACGGAGGTGGATGAATCATCCACCTCAACCCGCCTTGGTCTGCCTCGCACACGCGCGCGAAGTGAACGATGAGGCCTCAGGTGGCGGAAAACGCCACCTCAAGGTCTGCCTCGCACACGCGCGCGAAGTGAACGATCGAACTCGGTAAATTTACCGAGTTCGCCTGAGGTCTGCCTCGCACACGCGCGCGAAGTGAACGAGGTTGGATTTTGTCCAAGCTGACCTTTTCGCGGTCTGCCTCGCACACGCGCGCGTGGTGAACGGAGGTGCTAACGGTTAGCAGCTGATCGTCTTTCGGTCTGCCTCGCGCGCGCGCGAGGGGATATTACCCCATTTGCTGGGTTGGTCAAGTCGATAGTTCACATAACCCCGATTATTAATACATGGCATAGGACGCACCAGAATGACGCCTGGCGTGAGCGTCCGGCGCCGAGTTCTGAACCGGCACCATTTTGGGAAAATTCGCCTTCGCTCGTTTGCGAAACGAGGCTTCCAGAGCTTGTTTTGTCATTATGACCCAAGACAGTGGCGCTTGCGGGGTTGCTTTGGGGAGCGTGTGGTGTTGGTGCCATTTTCGACATCTTACCCCATTCGACTTTGGCTTTTGGGTGTTGGTGTGTTCTGCAACTGCCGCCGCCCGGCGCGCGGGCCGCTCTTTTCCGTCGAGCCCAAGGCGGGTTGAACTTCCCGATTCGGGAAGTTGAGTCTGTCTAACTGATGCAACCAATCCATCATGCACTCCGCACATTTTGGCGATTGCGTTGCTGCTCATCTTGTTGGCAAACTCCCGCAGCGCGATCTCGACGCAGCGGCGCTTGTCGGCATTCGTGCGGCGGTGCCCATACAGCGCGTCTGTCAGGGCGCGGTGCTGCCTTGCGCTGGCACCCCTGGCCTTGCGTGCCGACCCTGGGTGTCTGGTGGTGACCCGCCCTACCACGTGTGTCGGCGTGGGAATCAGTCCGCAGGATGAGAATGCCGCAATTCCGCGGCGTGGCGAGGACGGCGGCGGGTAGCTGGCTGCGCGGCGCGCGAATTCCAACGTCGGTGGCGCACCCGGAAGCGCATTGACCGCAGCCGATTGCGGGCGCGGATATTGCGCTGGTGCGCGTGGCTGCATGACGCTGGTATTTGTGCGCCGTGGTGCTGCCCGCCGTCAAGCAGTGCGCATCGCGGCGCCGCGCTGACGTGCGCAAGCACGATGATGAAGGCTGGCATCATAGCGCGGTAGCATGGCTGCCCGCCGTGAACGTCGAAGTCCACATAGACGCTTGCGGGCGGCGGCAGTAGCGGAAGGTCGCCGGCGCTGCCGGTGCCTGCTGCGCACCGGCGCGGATTGCGTTTGGCGCGGCCGGCTGTCGACGCCGTCTCAATTATCAAAATTCGCGGCAAGGATCACGAGCTGCGCGCGTGCGACCTGATGGATTCATATGCACGCTGACGGCTTAAGGCGCCGGGGCAAGCGTCTTCTTCTGGCGCGAGGCTTTGCTCGGCAAATGCCCGTGACAGAAGAAGTCGCGCGGATTGACACCGGCGCGCCGGCTGCGTGCATGTGATTCCATCGCCTTGTAAAGGATGAGCGCGTGGCCATGGCCTTGCCGCTGACGCTGACGGCGGCGACAGGGACACATAGCAGCGCGTCTGTCAGGGCGCGGTGCTGCCTTGCGCTGGCACCCCTGGCCTTCCGTGCCGACCCCGGGTGTCTGGTGGTGACCCGCCCTACCACGTGTGTCGGCGTGGGAATCAGTCCGCAGGATGAGAATGCCGCAATTCCGCGGCGTGGCGAGGACGGCGGCGGGTAGCTGGCTGCGCGGCGCGCGAATTCCAACGTCGGTGGCGCACCCGGAAGCGCATTGACCGCAGCCGATTGCGGGCGCGGATATTGCGCTGGTGCGCGTGGCTGCATGACGCTGGTATTTGTGCGCCGTGGTGCTGCCCGCCGTCAAGCAGTGCGCATCGCGGCGCCGCGCTGACGTGCGCAAGCACGATGATGAAGGCTGGCATCATAGCGCGGTAGCATGGCTGCCCGCCGTGAACGTCGAAGTCCACATAGACGCTTGCGGGCGGCGGCAGTAGCGGAAGGTCGCCGGCGCTGCCGGTGCCTGCTGCGCACCGGCGCGGATTGCGTTTGGCGCGGCCGGCTGTCGACGCCGTCTCAATTATCAAAATTCGCGGCAAGGATCACGAGCTGCGCGCGTGCGACCTGATGGATTCATATGCACGCTGACGGCTTAAGGCGCCGGGGCAAGCGTCTTCTTCTGGCGCGAGGCTTTGCTCGGCAAATGCCCGTGACAGAAGAAGTCGCGCGGATTGACACCGGCGCGCCGGCTGCGTGCATGTGATTCCATCGCCTTGTAAAGGATGAGCGCGTGGCCATGGCCTTGCCGCTGACGCTGACGGCGGCGACAGGGACACATAAGATGGAATTATGCGTAAGGTGGTACACCGTCAGCAACGGATTTGCGCAGCGCAAAACGGCCTGTACGCATAGTTACACTTATGTTCCAGGCCGTGTCCGGGATTGCGCTTTGAGCGCCGTGTGCGCAGCAGGCACCGGCAGCGCCGGCGGGCGGGTAGACCATAGAGGGCAAGCGGTCGGGGGCCATCACGGGGGATGAAAAAGCAAATTGCGTGACACGCGAGTCTTTGCGTGGCGCGCAATTTGCGTAGGCGGTCGCGGTGGCGGGGGGATGACCGCATGGCTGCAGCACGCTGCGGATGACTTCAGGTCAGCCGGCGTTCCGATAGGCGCGGGCGCGGCCGGCGCTCTGGCGGCGAGGGCGCGGCCGGTGCTCTGGTTGCGGGCCCGACCTGGGGTTTCCCCATTTCCGAAAAGGTTGTTTTTGCAAAAAACGCCGGCGGGCATTTTCGGAAAAATCGGTAGATTCTTTTTCACAGGGTTGGTGTGACCGGGGTGTTATGTTTGCTGCATTTCACAAAACAGCCGCGGCGCTTTTGTGGAAAATCGTTCTGCTCGTTCGGCTCGTCCTTCTCGGCCGGCGCCATCTGCAGCAGTAGCGCGTCGATCGAGCAGCGGCTGATGTGGCCATGGCGGCTGCGCCGCAGCCGGCCCGTGCTGACATACCGGCAGACAGTTGCCACCGTCACGCCAAACATGAAGGCGGTCGCGCGCGTGCTCATCTCGCGCTTGTGCTTGAGTACGGCGACGTGCAAGACCTCGAGCTCGGCATTGGTGAGCGGCCGGTGGATCGTCATGGCAATTTCATCGGCAATGGTTGGCATGGTCATCCTTCTGGGGGTTAGGGTTGAAGATCAGAATTAGGATAGGGAAAGAATTGGAATATGTTAAACGAAAGCGCCGGCGTTCTGGGAGTAGGTGCCGCGCGACCGTGCGGCCCGTCCGGTTGCCCCGGACTCCAATTCTTGCCGCGGGCTGTATGTCCCCCAAGCATCAACCGGTATCAGCAACGCCTTGCTCGGCGGGCGTGTATGTGCAAATGTCGGCAAGGTTCTGCATGACGGACACTACTTCGATAGAGTCTGCGCAATCTCGTTGAAACGCGGCAATGATGACGTTGGCAAGGGTTTCTGCCGCGTCGCGGTATGCTGGGAAAAGGTCTGGCGCGTTCGCCTCGAGGTCACGCCCGAAGTCAATCAAGGCATCAGCTGCAGTTATCAGTTCGAGTGTGCGGTCGCTGCTGATCATGCCGCGCTCCTTTGAAAAGATATCCACTCGGCGAGCATCTTGTGCATGCTGGCAAAAGGTTCTTTCCACGTTGAATCTTGGAATTCGGTCAGCCACGCGCGGATGCCATCCGGCGTGTCAAGCGCGCGGTCGAGTCCATCATGCAAAGTCTCGTAAAGAGTTGCCGCATCGCGGCGTTCGGTGTCTTCGAGGTCTTGAACGCGTTTGAATTGTGCGAGGTCGTTGCAAAACTCAATCAACGGAAAATGATGATTGGAATGAGAACACGAGATCGAGTCTTGGTTGTGGAAAACGACTTCGCGTGGGGCGGCAGCCAGGATGATTTGGTTAAGTTGGCGGTGCAGTTCACGGCGTTTGGTTGGGTTTTGCATAGTGCTGTTCTGGTTTTGATTAAGGAAGGTCAGCGGGCGTTGGTGGTGTTGGCAATGGCCGTCTTGCGTTGATTGGCGGCCGCAGCCTGGGTGAGAATTTGCGCGGCTTGAGTTGCGGCACGCTCGGCCAGCTTTGCGGTCACAACTTGCTGGCCGGCGCTGTTGACCATAAACTGGCCGAGCTTCTCGCCGTCTAGAAAGATGGTGACATTGGTGGCGGGGACCAAGGGCAAGTCAGGCCGGCGCAGCATCGCCGGCGGAAGGTTTGCTGGTTGCAGTGCGTTTTTCCACGGCGCGTCTATGGTGAACGCCGGCGCGCGGCCGGTTATTGTCGCGGTGAGCGCGGCCAGCGCGGCGCTATTGCGACCAAGCTCGGTTTGATTGCCGCCGAGCGCCGCGATCAGTCCGCCGGTTGCGTCACCCTTGCCGCCCAACTGCTGCCAGAACGTCTCATCCTGCAAGTTTGCACTATAGCGCCCCCCGGCATAAAAGTTTGCCAGCCCGGGCAAGCCCTGCTGCGTCAGTGTGGCCAATGGTGGCATGGGCGTTCCGGTGCGCTGGGCATCGGCGTAGGCGTCAGCCAGGATTTTAGCGAACCGTTGCTCTTGCTCTGCGATTGCCGCGCCCTCGGCGGTTGACTTCGCGCCGGCGCGCTGGGTTTGCCAATAAAGCGAAGGTGAGCTGCGGAACGCGCCCATCATGTTTGCGGTATCTGCTTCGCCGAGGCCGGCCCCGGCGAGGCGCTTTGCGAATGCATCATGCAGCCCGCTGCGCTGCATGAGCCGGATGATCTGCGCATTCTGAAAGCGCATCAGATTATTCGCCGCAATTTCTTTCGCCGCCGCCGCGCCGCGAAAGCGCACGGTTCGCTTGTCTTTGCCTGTGCCAGTCGAGCGGTCAACGCCTACGAAAAGACGCTGGCCGATTTCGGCTGCACCCGACAAAAGCTGCTGGTTGATCTTGCCCGCCTCGCTGTTGAGCCTGGTGATTGTCGAGCGGTAGGTATCGAGCGCCGCCGATTGCCGCTTGGCCGTTTCGGCCTGGGCTGCTGCCACGCGCTTTTCAGCATCAAGCCGCAGGGCGGCAATCTGCTGCTCGATGTGGTAACGGTCTTCGCTTGCCTTGGCATGTTCTTTCGCAAAAGCCTTGATCTGTTTGCTCGCGGCGGCGAGTTCGTCTTTTGAGCGCGGGTCGGCAATGCCTGCGGCGCCGGCGCGCGCGTCGGTCGTGACCTGATCGAGCCGTTTCAGTTCTTCAGTGAGCAGTTCAATGCTGCGCCGGTATTTTTCAACATCGGTGATGTCTTCGCGTTCGATTAGCTGCAGGCGGTCCTGAATGCTTGGATCATAGTCGGCAATCTGATCGCGCAAATTGCGCAACGTTTCAGCGTAGCGGCTGACCTGCGCTGTGGCCTGCGCCGCCTTTGTCTCTTCAACGGTGAAGAGCGTATCGAGTGCCCCGGTTACAACGCGGGCGGCGTCGTCAAGTTGCGCGACGGCCTGCAAGACGCCGCCGCGCTGGTCTGCGGCCACGGCCACGCCGGATCCCGGAGTGAGTAGCCGTTGCGCCTGTGCGCGCGCATAGGCAAGCTGCGCACGCGTGGGTGCGGCGGCATCCTGAGCGGCTTGCTTTATGGCGCCGCGCGTCATGCCGGCGCGGTTCCCGAAATCGCGGAGCTTCTGAAGATCGTCAAGTAGATCTGACAAGTCACGCGTGCTTTCAACGGCTTTAGCCACCTCCCCTGCAACTGGTGCGAAGGCGGCTGCCACGCCGCGTGCCCAGCCTGGCGCAATGCCGGTGCCTGTGCGCTTGGCGACAATCGCACTGACAACGTTGCGGCCTTCAATGCGCGCCATGCGTGCAAGCACATCGGCCTGCTCACGGAGGTTCAACGCGAGCTCTTTGGCAGACTTGACCTGCGCGGCGATGTTGCCAGACGTGTCGGCGACGCTGCGGCCCAGCAGTTCTTGCGCCTTGGCAAACTGGTCGGTTGATGCTGCGCCGGTGTCCAGCGCATCTGCCATGTCGCGCAATTTCTCGGACTGACTGCGGTATGCGTCTTCGGCGCGGGATGAATCTTCGACGGCGCGCTCGAGGTTGGCTCTGCGTCGTTCGGCTGCATACGCCACGCCGCCGGCCGCGAGCAGCGCAATTCCGGCAATGCCCGCCGGGCCTCCCAGCGCCGCAAGGGTCGCGCCACCGGCATTGAACGCGGTACCGGCGGCCTGCGCAGCCGCGGCCGCTTTGGCGACCGCTGCAATACGCCATTGCACGAGTTTGAGCGCGCCGTAAATTGCGCCGACACCAAGCAAGGTTGGGTCTGTGAACGCGCCGCGAATGGTCTTGCCGGCGGCGAGGGCGACGGGTTGCATCGTTGCCATGCCGCGATTGAGATGGGCCAGCGATTGAGCCATGCGGTCGCCGCCGATTGCACCGCGCAAAAATGCGCCGATCAAGTAGTCGAAATTCTTGGAGAGAATTTCTAATTGCGCCGGCACATTCGTCTCCATGATGTCGCGCATGGAGAAGACGTTTTCAAGGCTGGCGGATTTCAATTCGCCAGCCAACCGATTGATGTTTTCGGCTTGACGCGAGGCCAGCAAGATGCTTGGCAGCGCGCGCACGTCGCTGACGCCGAGCAGGTTTTGGAGAGTATCGGTGGTAATTGCGCCTTCAAGCTGGGGGCGTAACTGACGCAAAATGTCGAGAGTATCGAGCGGTTTTGTGCGGTCAATGCTGATACCAAAAGCCGACTGCAGCTTGTCGGCGTGCTTGACAATCGAGTTGAGCGCCTGTCGCAGGCCGGTGCCTGCCTTGCTTCCGGTCAGCATGTTCGTGTTCAACTTTGCAATCAGAGCGATCAACTGTTGAATTGGCATGCCTACTTGATTGGCAACGACACCGAAATACGACACGCCGGCAGTAAGCTGCTGCACGCTGGCCATTTCTTTTTTGCTGGCGAGCGCCAGCATGCCGGCAAACTTATTCATGCGGCTGCTATCGGTGCCGGGAATGCTTGTTTTATACAGCTCATTCAAACCAACAAGCAGCTGGGTCGTGGCCTCTATGGGGGCATCAAGCCCAACTGAAAGACTCATGATTGTCGGTGCCAACTTCAGCGCCTCGTTGCGACTCATTTCCGCCTCGGTCAGTTTATAGACCGCTTCGGTGTACTCTTTGATGGTGCCACGATGCTGGGTGAGGTATTGCATCGAGCCGCGCAAAATCTGTTCGCGGGCAAGTTGCACCTCGTTGTAGTTGCTCGTGTCCTTGACGGCGGTGCGCACGGCGCGACTAACGACGCCCTCCATGTCGATAAAAGAGCGGGCGCCTTTAGTGATCTTTTGCATGGCACCAAATAAGATCCGGAGCCGCCCCCAGTAAGTGAGTTGGGCGGTCAGCCCTGCACTCCAGTTCTGGGGCCCGCCCTCGAGCGCGCCACTGCGCTGGCGGCGCATGCGCGCAACCGTGACGGCCGCACGTGCCTCCTGATTGGCGCGCACTTCGTGAAGAGTTTCTGTCGCCGACTTGCGCGAGTAAAATCCCTGGGGGATTGCGCCATGAACGGCCGCGGCCGTGGTCGCGATCGCGGCATACTTGC
This sequence comes from uncultured bacterium, assembly GCA_964397565.1. Taxonomy (GTDB): domain Bacteria; phylum Auribacterota; class UBA3054; order UBA3054; family JAPLST01; genus JAPLST01. The sequence goes on along the minus strand of CAYNJC010000007.1, from coordinate 85,412 downwards.
TCTGAATTGCCGTTACGAGGGTATGCCATTGGCGGACGCGGCCGAGCAAGCCAAGGTGGCTGTCGGACACTTCGCGAGCAAGCGTTTTGAGTGCGCGCATCGGCTCTACAAGGGAGGTCACTTGCTTGGGGAACAGTTTGGTCTGCAACGTTTGCACGTTGCGCAGATCAAGCAGCGCTTGTTTGATTCCAAGAATCATATCGCGTGTGCCAGCAAACCCCGCACGGGTTTTTGCGGCAGCGGCGGCAACTGTGATTAGATGCTTTTCAATTTCGGCGATCAATTGGAGCGTACGTTCAAGCGCGCGCCCGCCGGCGCCGCCGCCGGGGATCATTCCTTCGCCGCTGGCGTGCATTTGGTCTGGCATAAGTTTCTACTGTTTGGCATTGGTGAATGATTGAAGTCTGAAATCTTCATGGTCGAGCACGCCGTAGGGCAAGCCGTCGAACGGCCATGCGTCTTCAAACAGGCGCGAGCAGATCGGGTTGCCGAGCTGCTCTGAGAATGCATCGGGCGTGGCATTCGCAGTGAGCAATATCGGGAGTCGGCGCTGCCATCGATGATCCACAAGGTCGTGCAGCAAAGACCGTTCGGCATCGGTCAGGGTACGCGTGTCTGTGTCATGGATTGCCAGCAACTTGCGGCTGGCTATAAAATCGAATGCCGAGGTTTCGGTCTCGCCCTTCGTGGCTGCAATAGAACGATATGCGCGCGTCAACCCCGACAAAGTGGCAGATAGGAATGTGCGCGATAGCTGAGTGCAGAACTTCAACAACAGTCCAGTGATGAGGTGTGTTTTGCCCGCGCCTGCCCGACCGAGTATGATCAGGTTGTGCTCGTAATCATAGAGCTGCACTCGTTCGAACACGACCCGGGCTGCTGGCGTCGGTGGCTGGTACGATGTGATCGTCATGCTAAGGCTGCGTCCGCATAGCCCGCCTTCTGCTAATGCCGCTTCCAGCGCGCGCTGCGCACGCTTGTTGTCTGACTGGCGGGCGAGTTCGTTGCGGTAGCTGAGATGTTTTGACCAGCAATCCGGGCACATCTTTGGCCACGGCTCGGGCCTGGGCACGAATATCTCCGGGCCGCAGCCGCATTCGGGGCACACTGGCTGGTCATTTTTTTCGTTCATGTTCGATCCACCTGGTCCTGCTGACGTGGGCATAGCATGCGCGGGCGCTTGCGGTAGTCGCGCTGGTCAAGGTCTGCCTGTTTACTAAAGAATGACGGGCTGGTGCTTGGCCTGGCCGTGCTGCGGCCGGCAGCAAATTTCTTTTCTCGGCGTAACCATCCGCTGGCGGCGCGCCTCCAATCTTCCATTTTGCGCCGGTTTGATGTGCGCCACCCCGCTGCGCCGAAGTGATCCATGAACGCTGGCGCTTGCTCGCGCGCCATTTCAGGAGTGACTTTCATCGCTGGCGCGATTTCGAGCATGTGTGCCAACACCTCCTGCTCGTCTGGTGACGTGAATACCTTAGTCTTCTTATGTAAAGCGGAGACAACAGAGAGAACAGAGAGAACAGATGGGGAGAGCGCATCGGATGGGCTGTGGGGTGCCGGCTGGTCTAAAACGTCCTGCTGGTCGGCGTTCGATGCTATTGCAGCCGTGGCAGCCGTAGCAGCCGTGGCAGCCGTAGCAGCCGTGGCAGCCGTGGCAGCCGTGGCATTTCTCGTTACTTGCCAGCGTCTGGATGCTTTGGCGCGCGCTTGTTCGGATCGGCGTTGCAGGGCGGCAAACACATGGGCAACGGCCGGGATGGTCAGCGCGCCGTCTATTGACATTAAGTGCTGCATCGTGGCCTGAAACACGCATGCCCATTGCGCGTCGTCGTGAACACCCGCAAGCCGGCGCAGTGTCGCTTCATCGGGAAGGTTGGCAGTGATGACAATGTGCGCATAGAGCGTCGCCAGCAGTCCCCTGACGTCAAGGGGCAATGGCTGCCAGTGGCTTAGAATTACGCATAGAACGTCTGCCGGAGCCAGCGAAAGTTGGCGCGGTTGCCAGCCGGTTCGGTTGGTGGGAGGCATCATAATGTCAAGCGTGGAGCCGCGGTGAATAGGTTGGCCGAAAAGCCTCTAAAATCGGCGGCGCGCAAGATTTTGAGGATACTGTTCACGCCACGCCGGCGGGCCTTTCAATCAAAGATTCAATCTGAGAACGCGACACGCGCACAGCACGCCTGTCACGCCCGCGGCAATCGAAAAGGGGTTTTCCAATGCGGAACACTGGAAGCCGGCCGTTCAGTTGCCACGTCTTCAACGTCTTGGGCGACATGCCCAGGGCGTTGGCTGCGGTGGCGAGCGTTATGAAATCGGACTGTTTCATTTAATTGGCAAACCGGGAGTAGATTAGCCCCATTTGGCCTATGCGACTATTAAAACATATTTGGCGCGTGGTAGTCAAATTGGGATTAGCTTACCTCACTTGACAAAGGCCCATGAATATGCTACAATGCTCGCGTAACACATGAACGCCGTCGACACACAGAGCAATGAGAAGTTGCCCGCTGGCACCGTGGACAGCCGGGAAAAACGCAGTGAACGGGTACGGGGCATTTGTGAAGGTGTACAGCTGGCCCTTGGCTGCAAGTATGGCGAAAAGAACGAAAGATACCTGCGGCAACTCTTGTCGGACTATGTAAATAAGGAAACCGAAACGCAACTGAAGCGAAAACATTTTGGTGTGAAGTATGGTGGTGATATCGTGTTGATCGCGGCGCGACAGTGGTATAGAGATACCTTTGGCACACGGGGGGGCGAGCGGCGCCCGCATGCTGGCAAGTTGGGGAGTAACCTGGCTCTGCGTGCATTGGTGAGCGAGTTTCATGCTCGCCGCGCGATCGAGGCGCGGCATGGGCTGGACCCGTACGAGAGTGAACCGGATAAGGTCAATGCAAATTACGAATATTGGGCTGGCAAAAGGGACAGGCGGAAGCATAGCAGAACGAGAGGAAAGAAAATCCGCTTGGGGGTGATCGAAAAGGCTGGTGGTAGCGTCGGGCTATTGAAGAGGAAGAATGTGGAGGGGTTGCTTCCGGAATTGATGCGCACCGCGCGGGTAATAATCAATGCGGCCGCGGCAAGAAAGATATTGTCAGGGAACGAAATGAAGGGCAAGCGGTTTGTATTATACGGGCCGATAGACTATGGCTTGTTGATGGTAGCGATCAAACTCTGGCCAAAGAGAAAGCAATGGTTTGGCTGGGGCGGTCCGCGTATTACATTCGCAGAATCTGGCGAAGCGAAAATGAGCCCGTATAAAGATACAGGACCCTTCTATTTTTGGATCGATGCGGTTGAAACTGGAATCGAAACCATGCTGGAGCGCGGCGAGGCGTTACATGATGAGGCAGAAACAATTAAAGCTGCGCGGGCTAATCTTAATGCATATGATGAGGCGCATATTTCGCCAGCGGATTTGGAGAAACGGAAACAGATCTACGCGCACATTGCCGCACAGAATGCGGTAAGCCAGGCGCGCGCGGAATTGGAGCGCGCACAAGCGCACTTGGACGGATTGGGAGCGAGCAAAGGGGGCGCGGCATGAGTGGGTACAAGAACAACATCATGAAGTTGCCGAACGGCCGGTATCGTGTGCGGATAAACTGGCGGAAACAATCGAAGCATGGCGCGAGCTCGCTGATAAAGATGAAGACGTTTGCACGGAAGATGGATGCGGATAACTGGCTGCTGCGTCAGAAGACGCGGCGAAACGACCCGCACGCCAATCCGGATGATACGGTGCTGCTCAAGGTCGTCATGGAAGGATGGTTGAACAACATTGCGCAGTTGGTGGCGCGCGGTGTGCGCTCGGGAAATTACCTGGTGCGGTGCCGCACTTCGTGGAAGAACTTGCAATGGCTGTTGGAAAAGTGCGGAACGCAAGTGTGTGCACTCACGCCCGATTGGGTGCGCAAGTATGAACAGCATCGGCAAGGGCTGGGCAGGCACGCGTACACGATCCGAAATGAAGTGTCGGCCCTGCGCGCCGGTCTTAGGTGGGCGTGCAACAAGAGCAACCAGATTGGCGCGAACCCGTTGCAGAATTTCGACACTGAACAAATCGAGCGCGTGCCGAAATACGAGGTGCCCACGCCGGAGCAGTTACAGCGCGTATTTGACAAGCTGACGGACCTGGACACTCGCAAGGCGGTGTGGGCGTTGCTGAAGCTGGGCTGTCGCGTCGGCGCGCTTCTTGAATTGACGGCGGAACGCTTGAAGGGTGGCTATGTCGAATTCCGGGAGGGCGTCAAAGGGCGCTGGGGGTATATCCGGCCGTGGCCTGAGTTTCCCTACAGACTGCCGACACATGGTTTGTTGTTTACCAAGGCCGGGAAGGCCTGGCGGCAATGCACCATATTAGAGCGGTTGCAGCGCGCGTGTGAAGATGCGGGCGAGCAGAAGATCAGCATCCATGCGCTGCGGCATACGTTTGTCACTTACACGCTGGCGCGCGGCGTGCCGCTGTCAACAACCATGATGATGACCGGACACCGGAACCTGTCAACATTGGAGTGGTACAACAACCGGGCGAAGATGTATCAGGATTATTTGGATGACCGTCGTGAAGATGGTTACATGCCACGTTGGAATGACAGAAACGGGAGGGTAGAATGATGCGGCCGTGGCGCGAATCAATTTACACCAAATTTACACCACTCGACCAGTTATGCAGGTATTTCGAGGTATATCTGGGAGAGCGGGAAACGGGCTGTATGTGCCTAAAATACTGGCTAAACAGAGCAATAAGTGGTGGTATATGGAAACTATCTTTTTGGTTTTCGAAACCGACCCGTTCGACCACTCCGGCATCTCTCCATTTTTTAACATTTGACTGTTAAAAACGTGCCTTAGTTTACACAAAACAAGCCGGGTTGTCAAAGGGCTGCGCCCGGAGCGCGTTGAGGCCGGTTGCGCTCCGCGCCAAATGTTGCTCAGCTTGTTGGCACTAGTCAGCCCCAAGCCAGGCACACACTGCAAACTCCAGGCCTGCAACCGCTGGCCTTGCTTGTTACACCCTAACTCGAAATTCGCTTGCTTCAAAGAAATGTATGCGCACAGTCGATCCCGCCTGCGGCCGGGATCATTTGCAAATGACGCTGTTTGTCGTTTGTCGCTTTGCCTTATAACCATGGCTTTGTGGCGATTGAAGTTATCAAAACCGGCGGCGTCCATCAACACCATGCGCTTTTGATAGGTATTTGTCAACTGTCAATGCATGGCCCCGATCTGCCCGGATTGTACTCTGCAACCTCGATTTCCTTTCGTTTTCCGACATTGCCTGCAGCGCGACGGTTGACAAGCGTCCTGCGCTTGGCTATGATGACGACCAACAATTGCGTAAGAGAACCCACTGGAGTTCAGCATGACCATTGCCCGCTTGCTCGTAGTCTGTCTGGTGTTAGCCCTGTGCTGCTGCGCCAAACAGCATCCCACCCCGCCGTTGCCGCTGCGCGTGCTCTTCATCGGCAACAGCTACACTTATTGCAATGACCTGCCGGGTATTGTCGCCCAACTCGCCGCAACCAACGGGCGCGCCATTGTCTGCGAGTCGCTCACCTGCGGCGGCGCCACCTTTCAAGACCATTGCGAACGCTTTGGCGCCCTTGACCACATTGCCAGCGGCGCCTGGGATGTGGTCGTCCTGCAGAACCATAGTTTCGAGCCGGTCGGGAACCCCAGCAACATGTTCGTCCATGGAAGCCGCCTGTGCCACGCCGCCGAGCAGGCCGGCGCGCGCACCGTGCTCCTGCTTACCTGGGCCTACGCCGGGCCGCGTGGCTCCAATGCCGCCGAGGCGGTGCTCGTGCCGGTCATGCAGGAACGGCTCAATGCGGCGTACTATCAACTTGCGCACGAAATGGGCGCCGATGTCGCGCCGGCCGGCCGGGCGTTCGAAGTCGTGCGCGCCGCGCATCCCGACTGGCGCCTGCACATGCCGGATAACAGCCATCCCGCGCCGCCGGGTTCCTATCTGGCCGGCCTGGCCCTGTACAGCACGCTTTTCAAGGAGCCGGCGCGAGTGGTGCCCACCGCGCTGCTGCCCGCTCCCGGCACGCATGCCACGGCTGAATATGCTCGCGAAATCACGATCAGCGTCACCCAGGCGCAGGCGTTCGCCTGCAGCGCGTGGGCTTGCGTCACCAACGATGTCACGCGCCGTTACGTGTCCATGCACCCGCTGGCGGCGACGACCCAGGTGCTCTCCTTTCCCGATCTGCCGTTGACCCTGGCCGCGCGTGCGGACGAGACCAATTGCGTGCCCACCGCCTCGCTCTTCTATCCCCGCAACTACAACACCACGGGCCAATTTCCTGTTCTGATTTTTCTCAATGGCGGCAAAGGCGGCAACGGCAGCGTGCCCGCCGCCGCACGCGACCTCAGCCGTGAACGCGACTTTGTCTGCATGAACCTGCCCTTGTTTAAGCAGACCCTCGAACCGCTCCGCAAAAACATGAAGAATGAATGGTCGCGCCTGTACATCAGTGATGGCGACAGTGACAGCATCTGGCGCGCCTACGCCGTCATGCTCGCCCGCTTGTTCAGTGCGGCCGGCAATCTCGACCGGCGCAACGTTTTTCTCGGCGGCTTCTCCAATGGCGGGCATACCACGGCCGTGCTGCTAAACCGCTCGGCCATGGAAATCACCAACTATGTTCACAAGTTCCTTTTCGTCGAAGGCGGGAGCGCATGGACCAACGCCGCGCCCCTGGCCGGCCGCGGCCGTGCGCTCGTGCTGCAAGGCGGAACGTACGAGAAGAACTGGCTTGAACCCATGTTCCGCAATGCCACCAATAGCGGCGTGCAGGCCGAGTTCATGCTCATGCCCGGCACGGGCCATGCCTTCAGCCCTGCCGGCACACGCGCCGCGCGCGCCTGGCTGTATCGCAATTTGGAATACTAGGACCTGGTAATTTGTGCCATGCCCTGGCATGCGCGGGCCAGCGCGCTGCCAGCACGTATTTCTTGGCCGTGCGCCGATCGAGGTTGGTCCGCTTCGCAACGGCTTTGAATGACGCGGCCCGAGCAGCGGCGCGGCTCATGACTGCCCACCGGCGTGACGGTGCGTTCTTGCAGCACTTGCAGGAGATATTGATCCGGAACAGCCAGTCGCCGCCGCACAGACACCCTTGCCAGTGCCGGTTTCGCCGCGAGCTCGTCATCACGCCACTGGCGGGACGGCTCACGGTGCAGCCTGCGCTATCGCTGCAAAAACATGACATTTTTTGGGAATTCGCATCCGCGCCAATCGCGCTCTTGCATTTTCAAAAGAAAAATGCTACACTGTTTTCCAGTGATTGTCGGTGCCGTTGCTTAACGGCAGCAATCACACGTAACGATACCATTAGGAGATAGTATGAAGCGTATCATCGCAGTAGCACTGGCAGCAAGTTTGGTTGCTGGCCTCGCCCTCGCCGAAGGCTTTCCGGCGTGGTCGAACAACACCGGTTCTTTGATGACCAAAGGCTTGCAGCGCGGCATCGAGAACATGGTCGTTTCCCCGACCGAGATCACGCATTGGCTCTTCAAAGATGTCAATGAGTACAGTGTTGTCGGCCTGGTGATCGGCCCGGTGAAGGGCACCGTCTACGCGGTTGGCCGGTTGCTCGGCGGCCTCGGCGACGTGCTGACCCTCGGCTTGCTGCCGGATGAAGGCAACAGCTACCTGCCGTTCTGCGTCAAGCCGATCTACCTCGAGCGCGATGCTTGTGGTACGGCTGCAGCTGCCTTCCCGGCACCGCAGAAGTAAGCTGGCTTGCTGTTAGGTTTGTGAGAAGGGCGCCCACGGGCGCCCTTCTCTTTTTGTTCGTTTTGCAGCAAAATAAGTTATCTGCAGTCCCCTTTTTCCCGCCAACGGCGGGAGGGCCGGGCGCAGCAGCACCTGGATCGCTGTCAGCCCCTCCCGCCATCGGCGGGATAAAATTCGTTTGCCGCAAACGAATTTACTCAGCAGCAGCACCCCCGCTCATCCGCGCCAGCATCGCCAAGACCACATCCATCGTCGCCAAGGGCGTCAAGCCGTGAATCCGCGGAAACACGTGGGTCGGATTCACGATCACGCCGCGCCGCCGCACGACCACCTTGCCCTCCACAATCTCAATGCAATCAATGCCGCGATAGCGCGCGTGCAGCCGCGCTTCCGCACAGCGCATCGCCACCAAGGTCACCTCCGGCAACGGCCCAAACCGGTCGCGCAACTCGGCCTCAATGGCCCGCAACTGCTTGACCTGCGTCACCTGCCCAATCCGCCGGAAGACATCCAGCCGCAAGGCCGGGCTCTCAACATACTCTTCGGGAATGTTTCCGCTGAACGGCAGATGCAGCTCGACGCCCTGCCCCGGCGGTTGCCAGCGCGGAATCTCCTTGCGCCAGTCATAGCGGGTCGGCGGCTCCCCTTCCGTCTGCTCCGCCTCCGCCGCGTGCGTGGCCAACACATTCGCCAGATCGCCGCTCTTTAACAATTGCACTGCGCGCTGCAACAAACGGCAGTACAGGCCAAAGCCGATCGCGGCAATGTGCCCTGATTGCTGGGCGCCCAGCAGATTGCCGGCCCCGCGGATTTCCAAATCCTTCATCGCAATCGCGTAGCCCGAGCCCAGCGCGGTGTTGTCCAGCAACGCTTTCAGCCGGTGGCGCGCCGCGCCGTCCAAGGCCAAGTCTGTCGGAATCACCAAATAGGCGTACGCCTGCCGGTTCGCGCGTCCAACCCGTCCGCGCAACTGGTACAAATCCGCCAGCCCCAGCATATGTGCATTGTCCACAATGATCGTGTTCACATTCGGGATGTCAAGCCCGCTCTCAATGATCATCGTGCAGACCAGCACGTCAAAGCGGTGCGCGCCGAAGTCATCCATGGTCGCGGCCAACTCGTCTTCATCCATCTGGCCGTGCGCGCAGACAACGCGCACCTCGGGTAGGAGACTGCGCAGCGTGGCGCAGGCCTGGCCGATCGTCTCGACCCGGTTGTGCAAGAAGAAGACCTGCCCGCCACGCGCCTGCTCGCGCTGGATCGCCTCGCGGATGACGCGATAGTCGCGCTTGATCAGCAACGTCTTGACCGGCAAGCGGTCTTCCGGCGGGGTCAAGATCGTGCTCATGTCGCGCGCGCTGGTCAGGGATTGGTACAACGTCCGCGGGATCGGCGTGGCGGACAGGGCCAGCACATCCACCAGCGCGCGAAACTTTTTTAATAGTTCTTTCTGGCGCACACCAAAGCGCTGTTCCTCGTCCACCACCATCAAGCCCAGATCCTGAAAGCGCACATCCTTGGCAAACAGCCGGTGCGTCCCGATCAGGATGTCAACCTGGCCCGCGGCCACGGCGCGCACCGTGGCCTTTTGTTCGCGCGCATGGACGAAGCGGCTCAACATCTCGACCCGCACCGGATAGTGCGCCATGCGCTCGCGAAACGTGTGCAGATGCTGCTGCGCCAGAATGGTCGTCGGCGCCAACACCGCCACCTGTTTGCCGTCCATCACCGCTTTGAAGGCCGCACGCATCGCTACTTCCGTTTTGCCAAAGCCGACATCGCCACAAATCAACCGGTCCATCGCACGGGCCTGCTGCATGTCGTCCTTGATGTCGTGAATGGCCTGCAGCTGATCGGGCGTCTCGGCATACGGGAACGCTTTTTCAAATGATACTTGCCACTCATTGTCGGTGCCAAAGGCATGGCCGGGCTGCGCCGCGCGTTGCGCCTGGCGCTCCAGCAGTTCCGCCGCCAAGTCCATCACGGCGTGCTCGGCGCGCGTCCGCCGCGCCATCCAGCGCCCGCCGCCCAATGTGTCGAGTTGCGGCGCGCCATCGCCCACGGCGGCATAGCGCTCAAGTAAATGCGCCTGATCGAGCGGCACATACAGCAAGGCATTGTCGGCATAGCGCACGATCACCATCTCGCGCTGCGCGTCACCCAGATCTATCAAGCGGATGCCCTCAAACAGGCCGATCCCATGGTTGACATGCACAACGCAATCGCCGACATTGACACTGGCGATATTTTCGATCGGCGTGGTCCGCCCCTGGCGCGTGCGCCGCACCCGCCGCCGCCGCACGTGCACCCGCGCGAAGATTTCATCATCCGTGACCACCACCTGTCGGCAGTCCGGCAAAATCCACCCCTCGGTCAAGAGCCCGACGTGGATTTGCAGTCCATCCGCCAACGCGCCGCATTCCTCCTGCAACAGATCGCGCAAGCGCTCCCGTTCCGCTTCCGTCGCGCACACCAAGGTCACCTGGTATTCCTGTGCGCGCCAGTGCGTCAACTGCCGCGCGAACGTGCGCAGCGCATATTGATGCGGCTTCAAGTGCTGTGCCTCCGCTACATCTTCGCGCATCACCTCCAAGTGCCGCGCTTCCGTCGCCAGCTGCAGCGCGGTCGCGGCCAGATGATCGGGGATGTCGACCGCCAGCTCCTGCGCATACAGCGTCGCCAGCGCGTTGCTGCGCGCCAGCCAGCGGTCAAAGCGCCGGCCGGCGCGCAAGGCGTCCGGTGCCTGATCCTGCGCGTCCATGCGCTTCACCGCGGCAAGCGTGCGGCGAAACTCATGCCAGATGATCAGCGGCGCGGTCGTGAAATAATCAAGCAAGTTCGTTTCGGTGTCGCTCTCGGGCGACAGCAGGCGCACACTCGATTCGCGTGCCGGCGGGATGACACTCTCCTGCAATTCTTCATGCGCCAGCGAGCGTTGCGAATGGACGTCAAAGGCGCGCAGCGAACTGATCTCGTCGCCCATGAATTCGATCCGGATCGGCCGCTCGGCCGTCACCGAAAACACATCAATAATGCCGCCGCGCACACTGCATTCGCCCGGAAATTCGACCATCTCAGTCCGTTCGTAGCCCAGTTCGAACAAGCGCCGCAGCAGCTCAATCATGTCCCATGTCGCGCCGCACGCCAGCCGCAGCAGATGCGCGCTGAACGCCTCCGGCGCCGGCAGTAGTTGCGCCAGCGCCTGCCACGGCGTGGCCACCAGGCGCACGCGCGCTTCGCGGATGCCGGTCAAGGTCTCGATCCGTTCGAGATTGACCGATTGGTTGGGCAGCAGATCGTCTTGCTCGACATCATGCGCCGAAAACAGCGCCGCGTGCGCGCCGCACAGTGTATGCAAATTGCAGTACAGCCGCTCGGCGCTCTCCGCATCGGGCGTGATCAGCACCACCGGCCGTTGCGCGTGTTCGTGCAACCATTGCGCCAGCGCCGCCAGTAAGGCCGGCGTGGTGCCGCTCAGCGCGCGATGCTCTTCCGCACGCAGTGCCCGCAGACATTCGGGCAAGCCCGGCAAGCGGTGAAATTGTTGTAGCGCCGCGTGCAGCATCACCGCGCTTGGGGCAACATGGTCAATACCGCAGTCATCACGCCACCGCGCTGCGCATGATGCATCCGCCCACCACCGCCAGCGCCAGCAGGAGCAGCCAATCGCCGTAGCGTGCGTACACCGTCAACATTCGCTCATGCACGTGCACCACATCAAACAGCACGCCATTGATCTCGGTGCGGCGGCCAGTGCGTTCGAGCATGGCCGTCACACGGCCACAGCGGTCAATCACTAGCGTGACGCCGGAGTTGGTCGCGCGAATCAAGGGCCGGCGCATCTCGATCGCGCGAAAGCCGGCCAAGGCGGCGTGTTGAAACGGCTCGGGGCTGCTGCGGAACCAGCCGTCATTCGTCAGATTCACCAGAATGTCAGCGCCGGCCCGCGTCATGCGCCGGCCTAGATACCCAAACGCATCTTCGAAACAGATCAGCGGACCAATCCGGGCCATACCCTGACGATTGCTGACGACCAGCAAGGTTGGTTGCACGCCGGGTGTGTAGCTGCCTTCAATCGGGGTCACCAAGGAGAGGAACGGCAGATAGCGCTCGAACGGCACATATTCACCAAACATCACCAAGTGCATTTTGTCGTAGACGGCGCGCACCGTGCCATCAGGCTCGATGATGCCGGCGCCGTTAAAGTAGCGCGGCATGCGCGCGCCACGGTCAAGCTCATAGCGTGCCATGCCGGTCAGGATCGGCAGGTTGAGTTGGCGCACCAGATTGGTCATGACATGATACACCATGCGTTTTTCGTAGAAATAGCCCGGCAGCGCGGTTTCTGGCCAGATAATCAAGTCCGGGTAGAGGCGCGCGGCACGTAACGTCAAGGCCGTGTGCCGCCGCAGAATGTCGGCATCTTTGGTGAAGTCATGTTTCACCAGCGAGGGAATATTGGCTTGCACACAGGCAAGTCGCAACGAGGCCCGCGCGGGCGCGCCCTCCAGCTGTCGCAGACGTAAATGCCCATACAGCGCGGCCGCACCGCCCACTACTGCCACAAGGATGACCGCAGCCAGCGCGCCGCGCAGCGGCTTGCGCCGCATCAGCGCCAGCGCCAGCTCCGCCAGCGCGCCATTGATCAGGACAATCAGCAGCGACACACCGTACACGCCGGTGATGTCGCTGATCTGCGTCATCACCAGCCACGGGCGCCACGTGATCCCCAGCAACAGCCACGGGAACCCGCCCATCAGATACGTGGTGATCGCCTCGAACACCAGCCAGCACGCCGGCACGGCGATCAGCGGCGCGATGCCACGTCGCACCAGCAGCCACGCCACGGTCATAGTGCCGGCCAGCAGCGCCGCAATGAACAGGGTCAGCACCAGCATCCCGGCCACCGAGACATAGCCGACCCACCACACTGCGCTGATGTACCACACCGCGCCAAAGAAAAACGTCAGCAGATAGACGCGCCGCCAGGTCGTGTCCGCCGGCATGCTGCGCAACATTAGCAACACCGGCACGAGCGCAACACCGCTCAACAACCAGAGATTATAAAAGGGGAAGGCCAGCGTCAGCAGCACGCCGGAAATGCCTGCAATCACCAAATCGCGGATAAGACCATGGGACGTATATGTCCCATAAGACTTATAAGTCCTATTGTTTGTGTTAGTCATGGGCTTCCTGCGCAGCCCGCCGGCAAGCGGTTAAGATTTCCTCCAGCAAGCGCGGCTCGCGCCACGGCGGCGCGCCCAAGCTGCGCAGCAATTGGGTTGCCTCGCGGTCCGCAACGGGTGCCCCGCCCGCAGCGGGATAGGCACGACTTGCGCACCAAAATGTGCGGAGCAGCTCTTGCGTCACTGGCTGCGCTTGCGGCGCGGTTGGCACGAGCAAGGGCGCATGCGCCGCGCTCTTTTTCCGTGCGCCGGTTTTTGCGCGCGCGGCCCGCAAGGCTTCGAGAATCTGCTCCTTGGTCCTGCCGCGCAAGGAGAAAAGCAGAAACGGATCGCGATCAAACTCTTCCGCCATCACATAATACACCGCCGCGATGTGCTTGCACGGATTGGACCAGTCGGGGCACGAGCACTGCGTGTCGACTTCGTGCATCGCGGCCGGAAACAGCGACGTGGCCGCGTCCGCGAAGGCCTCCTCAATATTCTCCGGCATTTCGCCCGCCAGCAGTTTTGCAGCGAACAGCGCTTTGCCGGCCAGCACCGCGATGATCCGCGCCCATTCTTTCTCGCCGAGGGCATGAAAAGAAATCTCCACCTTGTAGGGCGTCGGCCGGCTGCCCTGCACCAGCGCGGTGACGCGCCCGGGCTCGATCTCCACGGTCAACACCTGGCCGCGCCGCGCGTAATTGCGGCCGCGCGCCAGCCGATTCTCCAATTCAAATGACTCGAGCGCGCGCAGCCAGCGTTGCGACCACCAGGTGTCGCCAATGCGCCCGCGCCGATTACGCACCGCCAGCCCGTCCGCCACCGCAATCGGCGTGCTGCGCGGTGGATACCAGTCGCGATACAAACGTCGTCGTCGGCCCATGTTACTCCTCCACAATGGCCTCGGCGCTGAGCGCAAACAAATTGCGCAATTGGGCCGTGCTCATTTCGGTGAGCCATTGTTCGCCAGCGCCGATGATGCGCGCCGCCAGCGCGCGCTTGTCGCGGATCATTTCATCAATGCGCTCTTCCAGTGTGCCGGTACAGACGAATTTGTGCACTTGCACATTGCGGGTCTGCCCGATCCGAAAAGCACGGTCGGTCGCTTGATCTTCGACCGCCGGGTTCCACCAGCGATCAAAATGAAAGACATGATTGGCGGCGGTCAGGTTCAACCCCGTGCCGCCCGCCTTCAACGACAAAATGAACACGCGCGGCCCGTGCGGATTGCGCTGGAACTCCGCCACCATCGCGTCGCGCGCCGCCTTCGGCGTGCCGCCATGCAGAAACTGCACGCCACACGGCAGCCGCTGCCGCAACTGCGCATGCAGCAGCGCACCCATCGTTTGAAATTGCGTGAAAATCAAGGCGCGGTCGTCTTCCGCCAGCGCTTCCGTCAACATTTCCTCGAGCCGCGCCAGTTTGCCCGAACGATCCGCCAGCGCGCTGCCATCGCCCAGAAAATGGGCGGGATGATTGCAGACTTGCTTGAGCTTCACCAGTGCGGCCAGGACGAGGCCGCGGCGCGTGATGCCGTCGCTGCCGTCAATCTTCTCGAGCATGTCGGCGACCACCGCCTGGTAGAGCGTGGCCTGCTCGCGGGTCAGCGTGCAGTACACGGTCATCTCATTTTTCTCGGGCAGGTCGCTGATAATCGCCGGATCCGTCTTCATGCGGCGCAACAGAAACGGCTGAATCAAGGTGCGCAAAGTGCGCGCGCGTTGCTCATCATGGTAGCGTTCGATTGGCGTGACATAGCTCGCGGTGAACTGCGCCAGCGTGCCGAGATAGCCGGGATTCAGCGCCTCCATGATCGCCCAGACATCCGTCAAGCGATTTTCGACCGGCGTGCCGGTCAACGCGATCCGCGTGGCACTGCGCAGCGCGCGAATTGCCTGGGCTTGCTTCGTCTCGGGGTTCTTGATGTTCTGCGCTTCGTCAATGACCAGGCCATGCCACGTAATCGCCTGTAGCTGCGTCACGTCGCGCTGGGCCACCGCATAGGTCGTGATGACCGCCGCGTGGCCGCGCGCCTTGCGCGCCAAGACCGTGCCACTTGCCCGCGTCGCGCCATGATGCACCCACACCTTCAGCGACGGCGCAAAGCGGTGCAACTCATGCGCCCAGTTGCTCACCACCGACATCGGGCAGACAATCAGCCACGGCATCCGGGCCGTCGCCCGTGCTGCCCGCACCCGCAACAGATGTGCAATCACCTGCACGGTCTTGCCCAGCCCCATGTCGTCGGCCAGGCAGGCGCCAAAACCATACTGGGACAGGAACGCGAGCCAGGCCACGCCGCGCTCCTGATACGGCCGCAACGTTCCCTTAAATTGCACGGGAACTGATACCGGCGCGACCCGCGCATCGTCCGCAAGTGTTGCCAGCAAACCGCCCAGCGCGGCCTCGCCCTGCACGTCAAAGACCGGGCTGTCCGCGCTGCGCGCGCGTGCCGTCACCTGCAAGGCCGCACCCAAGGTCATGGCGCCTTGCGTGCGCAGTTTCTCGAAGTAACTGACGGTGCGCTCGATCTCGTCGGCTGCCAGCTCAACCCATTGCCCGCGCACCCGCACCAGCGGCACTTTCAGCGCCGCCAACTGCTCGAATTCCTTTTGCCCAAGCGGGGTGTCGCCCACGGCAACCTGCCAATCGAAATCCACCAGCGTGTTGAGCCCAAACCAACCGGCGCCGGCTTGCACCGCGCTGGTTTCGTCGGCTGCCCGGCGCACACGCAGGGTCATGTTCAAGCGATGGCGCGCGTCACGCCACCAGGCCGGCAACAAGACGTTGAAGCCGTTTTCTTTGAGCATCGGCGCGATGATCCGCATGAATTCATAGGCCTGCGCAGTCGTCAGTTTTGCCGCCGTGGGATGCGCAACTGCGAGCGCCTTGGTCAGTAAGGGGTACCAGCGCGCCGCGCGGCCAAGGTCTTCGAGCAAGCGCTCCTGCGGGTTGGCGCAGCGATACGAGGCCAGCACGGCGATGGCGGCATCCGCGCACCAGACCTCGGCGGCCGGCACCAGCACACTCGGGTCTCTTGTTGACTGCAGAAAAAACTGCAGACGCCAGGCCGGCACGGTCAGCTTCGTGTCACTCTCCGGCGCGACCAACTGAAAACAGGTCTGGAACGTCGCCTCGCGCACCGCAAAGGCCGGCTGGGTCCACGCCGCAAGTCGGCGCGCAAACTCATCCGTCGCCGTCGCGTCACCGCGCATGACGGCCTTGGCATTGCAGAGCGCCCGGCCCCACTGCTGCGCGATCGGCATTGCCGCCCGGGTTTGCGCTGCAGACCGCCGCAGCGCGCCATCCGCACTCATCAGCGCGGTGCGGACAAACACGCCCACATACGTCTCCACAAACACGCGCACGGCGGCGCACACGTCCGGCACTGCCGCGTCGTTCGGCCAGACCAGCGCACCCAACGGCAGCGCGCGCGCCAGCGCATCCATGTGGTCTTCATCACTCAGTGTTGGCGCCGGCACCCAACGCGCACACGCCGCTGCCGTCCCGTCACCGTTCGTTTCCTGCGACAGGGCCGGGATCAGCCGCCCGCGTGCCACCATGGCCCGCGCCAATTGCACGCCTGAGCGCCAGCCTTGCAGCGTTGTGCCATACACACATTCCTCCGGCGCCGGCTCGAGCAACTGTTCAAGCAGCGTCAGATGCTCCATGCGCACGCGATACGCCGGCACGGTCACGCGGCGCAAGCTGAGCGTGTGAGCCGCGCCGGTCGTTGCGTCCGGTACTGCACGCAAATCCGCCGACGGCATAATCGCCGCACCGTCCGTGGGCAGCCAGATTTCGCGCAGGCGCAGCAGCCCGCGTTGCCTTGGCAGGTGCGGCAGGACATTCCACAACACGGTTTCAAGCACTGCAGCTGGCGCGGCAAACGGATGTGGCAACGTGCCGCGCGCCGCGCGCGATGTGCCCGGTGACATCCGCCCGCCCCGTTCAATGGCCGACAGCAAATCCGATGACTCGGCCCACAACTCGAGCGTGCGCGTGGCCGGCTCCCACTGGGCTTGAATCACAAACATACGCAGATCGCAGCGGGTATGTTAGGTAGTGCATTCGTATCAATCATAACTGATTAGTATAGCAAAAAGTGGTAAGAAGCCGCTTCTACGACTGCGGCAGCGCAGACGCGGTTCAGAGCGCCGCGACCACAGGCAGGCGCAGCAGTGCCGGTAGATAACTGTGCCATCCCGCTATAGCGAACTACCGTGCATCGGCAGATTATAGTTGTTGTAGCGACGCAGAAATGGTAGTATTATAAAATGAAAAACGGAACTACTTCACCTAACGTGTCGCGCGTCATTCTGCTCGATACAGCATTGGCGCTGGGTCCCTTTTTGATTGCGTTTGATGAAGCGGTAATGGTCTTGCTTATCCCCGTGTTGCTGCGTGATTTCCAGACCACGCTTTCCATCAGCTCGCTGGTTATTATCCTGTATCTCTTTGTCTGCTCCGCACTGGTGCCCTTGGCCGGCCAGCTCGTTGAGTGGTGGGGCTGCCGCACGACCATGCGCTGCGGCCTGGCCGCCTTTGCCGCCGGCGCGCTGGTCTGCGCCTGTTCCACAACCATGAGCGTGCTGCTGCTGGGGCGATGTGTGCAAGGTATTGGCTCTGCCATGCTGTGCGTGTGTGCCCCGGCTAGTGCGCGGGTCAGTGATGACCAATCCACGCGCAATTATATGATCGTCGCCATGGCGCCGATGCTGGCGTATTGTATTGCGCCGCCGCTGGGCGGCTTGACCTGCCACTTTTTCGGCTGGCGTTGGATCTTCCTGGCCGGCCTGCCAGTCTGTGTACTGGGATGGATCGCATCCATCGGTATGTCGCGGGATGCGGCGCGGCAGACGCAGCGGCTCAACTGGCCGGGGATCACGCTGCTTGCCCTGTGCATTGGCGGCGTGATTCTAACCTTGAACCAAGGCGATGAATGGGGCTGGACCTCAGGCCCCATCCTCGCTAGCGCCGCGGGTGCCGCACTGGCCTGCTGGTTGTTCATCGTGCAGCGGCGCTTCACTACACGACATAAGATTCTTGACTTTAGTTTGTTCAAGCATCCGGCCTTTCTGTTTGGTAACATCTGCATGTTTGTCTATACCTTGTGCCTGGCCGGCGCGGATTTTCTGTATCCGTTGTTCCTCACCAGATGCGTGGGCTTTTCCTTGATGCTGGTCGGCTTCGTGCAAATGTTTGAGCCGATCGCCATGCTGTTGACCAGCACGGCAAATTCCTTGCTGGTGCGCACGCGCCCCATGGTATTCATCGCATCCGGTATGATGCTGGAAGCAGGCGGTATTGCTTGCTTTGTCATGGTGCCGGGCCCAGTGGCCCCCTGGATTATTTGTCTGTTTTACGCGTTGGTCGGCATTGGCACCGCGCTCTTTTATGCGCCCTGCCTTGAAATGATCATGTGCGCGGTGCCGCGCGACAGCACCGGCACTGGCGCCGCCACCATGTCCACCGTGAGCGGCACCGCGCAATTACTCGGCGTATTGGTCATTGAAACACTCTTCTCACACCTATGTCCCACCGCCGCCGGAACCTTTATTTTAGATGCAACGTCCGATCCGTCGCTGCGCGGTTTTCATGTTTCCTTCGGCATCGTTGCGGCGGCAGTGTTTGTCGGCTTCATCGTGGCGGGCTGGCTGGGCATCCTGCGTGCCCGCAGTGTTGCGCGTCAGCGTGCGACCGCGGCATAGTTTCACTCTCACAGTTTAGATCTCACATCTCACATCACCCACCATGTTCCCCATCACGGTTGACGTGCTGATCCTCGGCGCGGGCGCGGCTGGCCTGTTCTGCGCCAAGACCGCCGGCGCGCGCGGCCGGCGCGTGCTGATGCTCGATCACGCGCCCGAGCCCGGCCGAAAGATTTTGCTCTCCGGCGGCGGCAAATGCAATTTCACCAATCGGGCCGTGCGCCGCGAACACTATCTGTCCGCCAATCCACGGTTCTGCGTGTCGGCCCTGGCGCAATATTCCGCAGCGGATTTCGTGGCCTGGATCGAAGCCCACCAGATTGCCTGTGAAGAGCGCACGGCCGGCCAGTTGTTCACCTGCCATGGCGCCGCGCAGATTGTGCAGGCATTGTGGCATGACTGCGAGCAGGCCGGCGTGCGCTGCATGCTTGGCATAAAGCTCGAGCGCCTCGAGAAGCAGGCAGACTTTGTCGCGCACACGTCGCAGGGTGTCATCCACGCGACCCGGGTGGTTGTCGCCACCGGCGGGCTGGCGTATCCGCAGTGCGGCGCAACGTCGTTTGGCTATACCCTCGCAGTGCAATTCGGGGTGCCGCTCATCGCCACGCATCCCGGCCTGGTGCCTCTGCGTGTGCGCCAGCCGGAACGCACGCACCTGGCCGCATTGAGCGGCATTGCCGTCCGCGCCAAGCTCGGCTGCGCGCAGCACGTATTCTGCGATGATCTGCTTTTCACGCACCACGGTTTGAGCGGGCCGGCTGCGCTGCAAATTTCCTCCTACTGGCAACCCGGCCAGGCGCTCATGGTGAATCTCCTGCCCGACCTTGATGTGGCACACGAGTTGGCGCTGCGTCGCGATGCCTATATGCCGCTGGCGCAATGGCTGGCGCGCTTTTTGCCCCGCCGCGTGGCGCACACCGTTTGCGACCTGCATGGCCTGCCCACCAAACCGCTGGCCCAGTTCAGTCGCGCAGAGATGACGCGCAGCGTCGCCGCCCTGCAACACTGGCAGATCACGCCCGAGGCCACACTTGGCTATGACCTTGCGGAAGTGACGGTGGGCGGCGTGGACACGGCGGCGGTGTCATCCAAGACTATGGAAGCGCGCGCGGTGCCCGGCTTGTTTTTCGTCGGTGAAGTGCTGGATGTCGCCGGCCAGCTTGGCGGCTACAATCTACAGTGGGCGTGGTCGTCCGGCTTTGTCGCCGGGCAGAATGTGTGAAGATCCGTTTTCAGTTTGCGGTTTTCAGTTTGCGGTTGAAGCACCAGGCGCTGACTGCGACACTAGCTGCCGCAGAGTAATGTGGGAGCCGCCTCCGTGCGACGAATGTTACCCCGACACGGCGGCTACTAGTGCAGGCGCTGTTGTGGCTGCACGCGGATTACTCACCACGCATCTTTTCGTTCGCCCGCCTTTTCATGCCACAACGAGATGCCCAAGGACAATAGGATGCCACAACCACCAACCACAAACGCGGTAAACGACAATGTGGATAGCGCGTTGTATAACGCCATGCGGATCAGCAGTGGCGTTTCGTCCGCCATCGGTGGCTGCGCCAGAAAGCACGCCAACAGCCACACCACCACCGCACCACCGCACGTCCAGACACCCATGCGCACAATGCGCGAAGCCTTTACCGTCGCCGGTCCTGTGCCGCGCTGCTGCGCAAGGAAATCCTGCAGCACCTGTTTTTCGGTGGGCGTCAGATCTACTCCCGTTCCGTGTTCCGCGCCACATTTGTCGCACAACGCCGCATGCGTATCACAAATGGAACTACATTCGAGACACCGCCACATAGCTTGCTCCTTCGTTACCTGTTAATCACAGTCCGTCGCCAAGGATGGTTGGCGGGAGTGTGCAAAGCATCGTCGCAGTTCCTGCGGGGTCACCCGCGAGTGCGACAACTCCGGCAGCGCATCTTCGGCGAAGAACGCCGCGCCACTGGTCTCGTGCGAGTCGCACGGCGCGCCGCCGGTCAGCGCGCATAGGAAAAACAATTTATAAACATGATATGGCATCAGCGGCGTGTGGCCCTGCGCATCGCGATCATACACGGCAATGACTTTCGTGACCGTCGCGTCAAAGCCGGCCTCTTCGCGAATCTCGCGCACCACGGCCTGCGCCGGCGTTTCGTTCACATCCGCCCAACCACCTGGCAGTGTCCAGCGCCCATTGTCCAGCGTTTCGCGCACCAGCAGGATTTTGTCGTCGCGAAAGACTGCGCCGCGCACATCAACTTTCGGCGTCGCATAACCGTGTTCCTTAGCATGCATCGCCAGCACGTCGTGCACGGGCATGGTGGTATGCTGCGCCAACATTTCGGCGGCGATGACGCCGATCTGCTCGTAGCGGTCGCGCTCATACGGATTGTCGGTGAAATGCAAGCCGGTCTGGCTGAGCGCCTGCAACGCCCGCGCCCAGGTCAACCACGGCGGCGGCGTGGTTTGCTTGCCTTCTTTCGAATGGTCAGTGGTCATTGGCTGCTTGGAACTGGCTCGGCTAGCTAAGGCACCAGCCTAGTCCCGTCAAAGGCGGCGATCCCGCCACCGGCGTGGATCCGCCACTGGCGGGATCATCGGTCACTTCTCATTTGTCAACGTTCAACGCTTACTAATGAATGCGCTTTCTACTTTGCAGCGTCCTTGTAGCCGCCCGCGGCGAGGGCGGCTTCTGCAGCCACGGTCAGCGCCCGCGGCCACAATTGGCATGACACCTAGTTAGCGCATTCATTAGTAACTATGAACGATGAACCGTGAACGCTTCACGCAAACAGCGCCCCAGGATTCAGCATGCCGCTTGGGTCGAGCGCGTGCTTCACCGCGCGCATCTGCGCAATGCCCTCGTCACCAAACATGCTGCGCAAACATTCGCGCTTCAACTTGCCAATGCCGTGTTCTGCCGCGACCGTGCCGTTCAGCGCTATCGCCTTCTCCGCGAACGCGCGGTACAACTGCTTTGCACGCGCCAGCTCGGCCTCGTCGCGCGGCAGGATGTTGACGTGCAGATGATTGTTGCCGATGTGCCCAAACATAACATATTGCAGGCCGGTGTTGTCCAACTGTTCGTGGTAATACTGCATGATCGCGTGCAACTGCTCATCCGGCACGGCCAGATCGGTCGCGATCTTGTGCAGCGCCGGCAGTGTGCGCTTGCGCTCGCCAATCATCTGGTTGATCGTTTCCGGCACGGCGTGCCGCACCAGTTTCATCTTTTGTATCTCGGCGTCATCCATGCCGGCCCACGCCGTTTCGGTGGACGAGCCATGGCAAATGAGATATTGTTCAAGCAGCTCCATCGCGGCTTCCATCGCATCCGCACTAATGGCAAACTCCGCAAACACAGCCGCATCCGCCGGCGGGATGTCCGGAATGGTCTTGTCCGACGGTGTGCGCCGGTCGCGCAATACTTGCAGCGCACTGGCGCCGAAATACTCGAGCGCCTCGACGTCGAAGATGCCTTGCCGGATCGCAGCGCGCAAGGCCACGACAAAATCAAGCGCCTGTGGTTCGCTGGCGAAGAACGCCATGATGCTCAGCCGCGCCTTGACGCGCACTACCACATCTATTTCAATCTCGGCAATGACGCCCAGTGTGCCTTCACTGCCGATGAACAGGTCAATCAGGTCCATCGCCGGCGCGGCATAATAGCCGGCGCAATGCTTGGTCGCCGGCATGCTGTAGGAAGGAAGCGGAATACAGTAATTGCGCGGCTCCCCTACTACCACAAGTTCTGGCGGAATGGTCAGCACGCCGTCGCGCGCAAACACGTTGCCGCGCGGAATATCGAGCACTGTGCCGTCCGCCAGCGCCACGCGCAGCCGGCGCACAAACGGGCGGGTCGCGCCATACTTGAACGTGCGCGCGCCGGATGCATTCGTCGCGACCGTGCCACCAATGGTCGCGGACATCTCGGTCGGGTCGGGTGGATAGAACAGACGAAGCGTGCGTTCTTTCAGCAGCGCCACGGCGGCTTGCGCGCGTTCCGGCCAGCGGCTGGTGTAGAAATAGAAATTATTGTCCAGGCTCTCTTGAATGCCGCATAACAAGGCACCCGGCTCGACAATCAGACTCCAGGTGTCCGTGTCGGGATGATGCACCAATTCTTTCTGCATGGACATTTGTTCGAGCGACAGCACCATGCCGCCGCTGAGCGGCACCGCGGCGGCGACAATGCCTGTGCGCGCCGCCGAGACAGTCACCGGCCAGCCGTGCGCGCGCGCCAAGGCCAGCGCGGTCAGCACGTCCGCTTCGGTTTCCGGCCACACCAGCGCATCGGCACGCGCCGCCGTCACGCGCGATTCATCGCGCAGATAGTCGGGGTGCTCCGCGCTGATTTCTTCCGCTGATAGGATCTGTTTCATGAGGGAATTCTTTCGTGGCGAAAGAATCTAGGGTGCGGCGTGAAGCTCGCTGTGGCATTCACTATTTGAAATTCACTATTCAACATTCGGCACTTAGTGCGCAAAGAATCTATCAAGCGCGGTATCCCACACATGCTTAAGCTGCGTGACCGGCGCAGTGATCAGCACCTTCTTGCCATCGTTAACCTGCAGTGTGTCGCCGCCGACGATGCCGAGCGTCACTGCTGCCACGCCATGTTGGGCCGCCAGTGCGCGCAGCGTTTCGACCTGCGCCGGCGCAGCGCTCACCACGATGCGCGACTGCTGCTCGCCAAACAACAAGGCGTCCAGACGCGGACAGGTGGCGCGTAGTTCGGCCACATCAATCCGCGCGCCCAGTGGCGCCGGCATGGCGCGCACATGGTCGGCCGGCATTGTAAAGCAACATTCAGCCAGTGCGACGGCCAGCCCGCCTTCCGCGCAGTCGTGGGCCGACGCAAGCAGTCCTTGGCGAATCGCCGCCAGGCAGCAGTCCTGCAGCGCTTTTTCTTTGGCCAGGTCCATCACCGGCGCCGTGCCGGTCTTCAGTTGGTGCGTGCGCCGCAAATACTCGCTGCCGCCCACACCGTGCAACGGATCATCCTGCCGCCCGTCCAGCACCACAATCATGTCGCCGGCCTGCTTGAACCACTGCGTGGTGATGTGCTCGGCGCAGGCAATTTGCCCGACCATCACGACCAGCGGCGTCGGATCAATCGCGCCATCGGGGCTTTCATTGTACAAGCTCACATTGCCACCGGTGACTGGCGTGGCAAAGATTTTGCAGGCTTCGACCAAGCCGGCGATGCATTCGGTCAGTTGCCAGTAAATCTCCGGCTTGAGCGGATTGCCGAAATTGAGGCAATCGGTCAAACCCAGCGGCACGCCGCCGGAACAGACAACATTGCGCGCACTCTCCGCGACCGCGATCCGCGCGCCCACGCGCGGCTCCAGATAACAGTAGCGCCCGTTGCAGTCGGCCGACAATGCCAGATATTTGTCGGCATCTTTCAACCAAAACACCGCGGCGTCACTGCCGGGCAGCACCACCGTGCCGGTGCGCACCATATGGTCATAGCGCCGATAAACCATCTTTTTGCTGCCAATCGTCGGCTCGGCCAGCAGCGTGGTCAGGACCGCCGTCAGGTCGCGCGGCTGTGGCACGGCGTCGAGCCGCCAGGCATGCACGGTCTTCAGATACGCAGGCCGTTCCGCCGGCGGGCTGTACAGTGGCGCATCCTCGGCAATGTCGCGCGCCGGAATTTCCGCAACCGTCACGCCGTTCCATTTCACGCGCATCACGCCGTCATCCGTGACCTGACCAATCTGTTCGGCGTGCAAATCCCATTTCTCAAAAATGCGCTGCACGTCGGCCTCGCAGCCCTTGCGCACAATCACCAGCATGCGCTCCTGGCTCTCCGACAAAAGAATTTCGTAGGGCACCATGCCGCGCTCGCGTTGCGGCACTTTGGCGACATCAATCTCGATCCCGCTCCCGCCACGGCAGGCCGTTTCGCAGGTGCTGCAGGTCAAGCCGGCCGCGCCCATGTCTTGAATGCCGACCACAAAGTCGGTCTTGTACAATTCAAGGCACGCTTCGAGCAACAGTTTCTCCATGAACGGATCGGCGACCTGCACCGAGCTGCGCTTGGCTTCCGACTCCTCGGTCAATTCGGTCGAGGCGAAGGTTGCGCCGTGAATGCCGTCACGCCCCGTTGCCGCGCCGACGTAAAACACCGGATTACCCACGCCCGTCGCGCAGCCGCGCTGCAATTCTTCATGGCGCATGACGCCCAAGCTGAAGGCATTCACCAGGCAGTTTGTTTCGTAGGTCTCGTCAAAATAGACATCGCCGCCGATGGTGGGAATGCCCATGCAATTGCCGTAATGGGCAATGCCGCCGACCACACCGTCAATCAAATGGCGCACGGCCGCCGTATCCGGCCGGCCAAAGCGCAGCGAATTCATGTTGATCACCGGCCGCGCGCCCATCGTGAAAATGTCACGCAGAATGCCGCCCACACCGGTGGCCGCGCCTTGAAACGGCTCGACCGCCGACGGATGATTGTGCGATTCGACCTTGAACGCGACCGCCCAACCGTCGCCGATATCGAGCACACCGGCGTTCTCCTCGCCGGCCTTGATCAACACGCGCGGGCCGCTTGTCGGAAACGAGCGCAGCAAGCGCCGCGAATTCTTGTACGAGCAGTGCTCCGACCACATCACCGAGAAAATGCCGAGCTCGGTGTAGCTTGGTTCGCGGCCGAGGATGGCGCAGGCACGCTGATATTCTTCGGCGGTCATGCCATGGTCGGCGATGACCGCCGGCGTGATGGCCGGGTCCTGAGGCAGTCGTGTTACCATGCAGCACTTCGGGTAGTCATTAAAAACGAGGCGGCAACGCCGCGCATAAGTATACCAAAAAGGAAATTCGTTCGTGCACGAACGAATTTATAACGTATCGTGCCGCGCGAGAATGTATTGTTACTTCTGTCGGATATAGTCTCTGTATTTGCGCTGCACTTCGATCCGGTCAGCCAACAGAAACTTCTGGTCGCGCGGCAGTTTACCCAACCTTAACTCCGTTCGCCGCGAACGGAGTTTCTACACATTAGACGTCAAAAGCCTGCACTAAAGCCCCCGCACACACCGCAAGCCAAAGTAGTAGTTCGTCTCGTCCGGAGTGTTGCCGTAGCGATACGCGACGCGACAGTCGAAGGCGAAGCCGCTGAGCCAACTGCCGCCGCGCAGCACGCGAGAGGTGCCAGAAGCAGGCCCGCGCGGATCACTCGCCGGCGAACTCGCGTAGTAGATGCCGCCATACCAGTCCCAGCACCATTCAAACACATTCCCCGCCATGTCATACAAACCATAGCCATTCGGCGCGAAATACCCAGCCGGGCTGGTGTAGGGAGAGCCGCCCGGCGTGAACAACGGATTGGAGCCGTCCGGGCCTAAGTCATATGGATAAGTTGTATTACCATAATAATTCGCCTGCGCACGCGAGATTGTCTGCACATCGCTCCACGGGAAGCGCATGCCAACCGCGCCGCCGCGCGCCGCTTTCTCCCATTCGGCCTCGGTCGGCAAGCGATAGCCATTCGCAGTCCATTTCACCGCATCGTTCCATGCATTACTGTTACCAGCCTTATATATGACTGTTTGAGCGGCATCCAGATAATAGCACGGCGTCAGGTCTTCTTTCTGGCTGCGCGCATTGCACCATTTGACGCAATCATACCAGCTGACGGTCTGCACCGGATGCGTCGCCGCTTTGCCGGAACCAGCGCCAAACGTGTAGCCATTCGCAAGCGCCCAGGTGCGCACTTCATGCCACTGCTGCGACGTCACCAAATAGTTGTCCATGTAAAACGCGCCGAGGGTCACCGTGTGATTCGGCCCGGCATCCGTCATTTGAGATTCATAGGCCAGGTTGTTCGTGCCCATCTGAAACGGGCCGGCCGGGATCAGCGCCATGCTGTCCGACGCCCACACCCGCACTCTCGTGTAGGGATAATTGTTGGTCGGCAACGTGTCTCTCATGGCATACCAGAGAATCTGCTTGGCCGTGCCCGTCGCCACATTGTTGCCCACATCCCCGATGAAGTTCGTGCAGGTGCTGAAAAACGACGCGCCGGCATTGGTGGAGATGCTAACCGCCACAACATTGCTCAGCGCACTGGCACTTGCCAAATCATAACCGATCGTCACGATTTTCTCGGGCGACACGACGGGTTGGCTGGGAATGGTGACCGTGACGGCGGCCACGGCAGTGAATGCGCTCAGCGCGAGGGACAGAGCGATGGCAGTGATGGGTGTTGTTGTTTTCATGGTTGGTCTCATGGCAAGTGGTTACAGATTGTTATGAACATTCGTGCCACCACGCAGCATTTGCGGCGCGGGGGCCGCTCCCTGGCTCGGTATTCGGTGCACAAGCAGAACTAACCATCGCGACACAGAGATCGCTCCCATCCACGCCGGTGGCGGGACGGCGGGACGCCGGATCAGAGCCGCTGCAGCAACAGCCAGAGCGGCAGTGCGGCGGCCAGAATCAGCGCCGGTTCTGGAATAGTTGTGTCCAGCGCAAAGTCCTGCGATTCTGCTTGGCCCCAGTCGGCCAGACATGGCACGGCGCACAGCGCCAGCATTGCCAGCAATAAGATCACTTTCGTTCGCATCACTCTTCTCCCAAAAGCAGTTACTTCTCAACGCAGATTAACCATGGTAGCACAATGATGAGCAGTATGCAAGCGCAGGCGACGCGTTTTGTTTCTTGCGTTTGCCTGCCGATTCTGTTAGACTAATCGCCTTGATAACCGCCTTAGTCGGCATTGCATGGAATGCATATGTACTTTCTCGCACCACGCGAAGCCCAGCAATGGAGCGCCAACGCCCGCGATGTTCTGGCGCACACGCTCGCGCCGCCCGCGCATGTTGCCGCGGTGCGGCCAGCCTTGCGCGCCGCGTTTCACTTTTATGTCGGGACCTTGTGCGCGGCGCATGCGCAAACGGACGCTGCGCTCACCTGGCTGCGCGCCGGCGCACTCCTGGAAGATGACCTGCTGTTTTCAAGCGGCTTCCTGGCCTCGTTCCTCGAACGCCATCGCCGCCTGGTCATGCCGGCCGTCGTCTTCGCGGATCCGCAGCCGTATCTGCATTTCATCAGCACGCCGGCCATCAAAGCAACGCGCGCAAACTTTATTGCATCGGCCGTGACTAGTCTGCCGGCCTTGGACCATCCGCTGCGGATCATGGACATCGGTACGGGTGACGGTTCGTTGCTGGTCGAATTGTTGACGGCCGCACAGGCGAGAGGCACGCAGCTCGACATTGGCGAAATCTTATTGATTGATGCGTCCCCCGCCATGATAGCCCACGCGACCAAGACCCTGTCCGGCGCATTTCCCACCACGCCCATCCGCACCATCACCGCGCGCTTCGAACAGGTCGCGGCGCAGCTCGATGCCCATTACGACGTGGCGCTCAGCTCACTCGCCTATCACCACATGCCGTATGAAAAGAAAGAGCGCCATCTGCGCGAGTTGAAGCCCTGGATTGATCATTTCATCATCATGGAATTCGACGCCAATCACGACACACCCGAACTGCATTCGCCAGAACTGGCGATCTCGCTCTATCAATCGTACGGGCGCGCCATGGATTTTGTGTTTTCACACGATGCACCGGTGGACGTCGCGCTGGCCAGCGTGGACAGTTTCCTGATGGGCGAAGCAGTCTCATTCCTGACGCAGCCGCGCGGCGTGCGCAGCGATTATCACATGTTGCGGCAACAGTGGCATGCCTTGTTCCGCGACGTGCTCAATCCTGAGTTCACCTGCTGGAACGATGCCACGTGCTATTCCGACCAGTACTTCGACATGTTCACGCTGCATTACGGGCGTGACCAAGAATAGCAAACTTTGCCACGAAGACACCAAGACACGAAGAAGCAACAAACACAATCGCCGTTTCCAATCGACATTTTATGTCGTTTGCAGTGCCTGCTGTGGCCACGCCGCCCGGCGTGCATGCTGCCGCTGCAACTTCTTTCTTCCTCGTTCGCCATGCGTCATTCACCCCGAACGGTGGCCCCTTTATACATTATCGCGCTGCGCGAGAATTTCCTCATGCCACCTGCGTCTTTTTCAGCAACTGCAGCACATTCTTGCCGTCGCGCCGCGCGTAGGTCACTTCATCCATCAGTTCCTGCACGAAGAAGATACCCAAGCCGCCGATCTGACGCTGCTCGATCGGCGCGTCAAGGTCGGGCGTCGGCGCGTTGAGCGGGTTGAACGCCACACCGTCGTCCTCGATCGTGGCGCGCACCGCCGTGCCGTCCACGGTCAGGCGCACCAGGATCGTATGCGGCGCGTCGTCATCATACGCATACAACATAATATTGCTGACGGCCTCTTCGAGCGCCAGATTCAGATCATGACAACAGCGCGCATTCAGGTTGTGTGCCGCACAGAATTCCGTGACCGCGTCCGTCAGACGCGGCAAGGCCGCCGTGTCGTTGGGCAGCGTCACGTCGCGCACACGATCCGTGGCTGGCATCTTCGTACTCCGCAAGGTGAGTGCGGCACGTTGCGCGCGCCGCAGGTGGCGTCAGGCCGTGGTGGCGCCGCTGGCCGTGCCGCGCAGTTTCTCGAGCGCCTTCTGCTGCATGACCGTCAGGTAGCGATCGGCCTCGTCCATACTGGCGAAGACGGATTCCTTCGGCAGCGCCTTGACGATGTCAAACACGGCCTGGATCTGCGGCTGCAGATTGGTCATGGTGAACACGCCCTTGTTGCCCGCGATGTTCTTCCACAACTTGAACACGACGCGCAGCCCGGCGCTGCTGATGTACTCAACCCCGGCCATGTCCAGCACCACCATGGTCGTGCCGCCATTGAGCAACGGCGTGATCTTCTGCTCGAATTCTTCATGCGTGACGGTGTCCAACCGGCCTTTTGGCGCGACAATGTGCCCGCCCTCCGGCCGTATCTTGATATCCACACTGAGTGCCATAGTCATGCTCCTGTGCTGCGGTTAATGTACTTGCTATATGATACTAACTTTGCGCACCGCTGGCCAGCGGCATGGTGCGTCGGTCTTTGTCACTGAAACCTTCTCCACGTTGGTCGTGGCTCCCACATCTTCACGCCGCGCCGGCCTCCGGCTTGTAGCGCATGGCCAGCGCGGTGATGTCATCGGACTGTGCCGCGGCTCCGGCAAACTGCTGGACGGCTTTGACCACGGCCGACACCATCGCCTGGGCCGCAGCCGTGTGGCACTGACGCAGCACGTCATGCAGGCGTGCCTCGCCATAAAAGCCCTGGCCATCGCTTTCCGCTTCCGTCACGCCGTCGGTGTAGAAGAAGATCGCATCGTGCGGCTGCAGCGTGACGGTTTGCTCGGTATAGGTGGCATCCTCAATCACGCCCAGGACCGGCCCGGCTTGGGTCTGCAGCGGCGCAATGTCGCCGGCGGCGCGCACCAGGCAGGGCGGATTGTGTCCGCCATTGGCATAGCGAAACGTACCGCTGGCAATATCCAGCACACCATAAAACAGGGTGACAAACATGGCCGAGTCATTATTGTCACACAGCATCATGTTGACTTCCTGCAGGCACTGCCCCGGCGGCAGATTGTTCAAGGCCCGCGCGCGCAGCAACGTGCGGCTCATCATCATAAACAGGGCGGCGGGGATGCCTTTGTCGGCGACATCGGCGATGACCAAGCCGAGATGTTCATTATCCACCAGGAAATAGTCATAAAAATCACCGCCGATCATACGGGCCGGGATCATCGTGGCAAAGAGGTCGAATTCGTGGCGGTCGGGAAAAGCCGGGAAAGTCTGCGGCAGGATCGACTGCTGCATCGTGCGGGCCAGTTCGAGCTCGTGCTGGATGGATTCAAGGCGGCTGTGCTCATGCACGGCCAGGCGCAACTGGACGACTTGTTTGATGGTTTTTTCGACGGTGATCTCGAGATCGGAGAAGTCAATCGGTTTGGTGAGAAAATCAAAGGCGCCGCGGTTCATGGCCGTGCGGATATTGTCCAGGTCGCCATAGGCGGAGACGACGACGGCGCGCAGCACGCGATCCAACTCGCCTATTTTTACCAGCAAGGTCAAGCCATCCATTTCCGGCATGTTGATATCGGTCAGGACGACCTCGATGTCGTGTTCGTGTTTGAGACGTTCGAGGGCCTCGACGCCATTGCGGGCAAAGAGGAAGGAATAGGCGCCGCTCTGAATCTGTTTGCGGAATTTCTGGCGGATCAGCAGTTCAAGATCGGCTTCGTCGTCAACCACAAGAATCTTCATGCAGGTGCTCCGGGTGGGGTTTGTGCGCGTGGCAGGCGGATGGTAAATTGAGCATACTCACCCTCGACCGAATCGAGCAGGATTTCGCCATGATGCTCATGCACCACAATATCGAAGGTGATGGAGAGACCCAAGCCGGTGCCTTTGCCGGCCGGCTTGGTCGTGTAGAACGGCGCAAAGATTTTCTCGCGCAGGGCGGCCGAGATGCCCATGCCGTTGTCGCGCACACTGATGTCGATATGCGCAGCGGTCGCCTGGGTGCGCACGGACACGGTCGGCATAAAGCCCGCGCCGCGCTTGCTGCGCGCGCTGAAGGCCGCGTAGCAGGCATTGTTAACCACATTCAGCACCGCGCGGCTCAAATCCTGCGGCACCACCAGCAGGCTGCCGACGGCCGGGTCGAAGTCCGTCTCAAGTTTGACATTGAAGGTCGCATCCAACGCGCGCAGCCCGTGATACCCCAGATTGAGATATTCGGCCACCATGGCGTTGATGTCAACCGGCATGCGCTCACCGGTCTTGCCACGCGAGAGCAAGAGCATGCCGCGCACAATGCTGTCGGCGCGTTTGCCATGTTCGTTGATCTTGCGAATATTCAGTTCGATGTCATCGAGCAGTGCGCGGATGTCGGCCTGCGCCGGCGCATCACCCGTGGTCGCATTGGCGGCCAGCGCTTCACGCAACTCACCGAACAACTCGGTGCTCAGTTCGGCGAAATTATTGACGAAATTGAGCGGGTTCTTGATCTCGTGCGCGACGCCGGCGGTGAGCCCGCCCAGCGATGCCATTTTTTCCTGCATGACGATCTGCTGCTGCATTTCCTTCAATTTCTTGAGGGCGTCCTCGACCTCCTGATTGCGCTGGCTTAGCTCCTGCGTACGCTGCGCGACCAAGGCGTCCAAGTGCTCATTGTGCTCACGCAGTTCCTCCAGGAGCTGCTTGTGCTCGCGGAACACTTTTGAGACCGTCGCAAACCAGGGCGTCCAAGCGGCCGGCACCGCCGGCGCAGGCGTTTCCGGCGCGTGGCTGGCCTGCTCGATGTGTGCGACCAGCAGCTCAGCCGGGCGAATGAACTCGCGGCGCGTCAGGTGGTTGGTGATCATGAGCATGGCGGTCAGGCCGCCCAGCAACGCGCCCAAGATCAGCAGCGCCCGCAAGAAGATCGGCCAGAAAATGGTCCAGGAATTGGCGTAGAGGAGTAACTGCCACGGCGCGTGCGAAAGCGCGGCACGGGCATACAGGACACTGTAATCATAGTGCAGCACGCCCGCTTCGGCGCGCAGCAAGGTGTTGGTCAGCGCCACCATGCGGCCGGGCAGGATATCGGCGATGTGTTTGATCTGCGTATCGGTCGAGCGGATCAGGCGCGGATGCGCCAGGGCCTCGCCGCGGTCACTGACAATGCACAAGGTAATATTCGCAAAAGGAAAATCACTGATGATGCGGTTGAGCGCGTCGAGGGTGGCATCGGCGCAGACCGTACCGATAAAGAGGTTGTTTTCATACACCGGCGCGCCACACGTGACCATCAAGCCCAAGCCGCACTCGTCCACATATATGCCGGTCCAGAAGCGGGTGCGCCCCGGATTGTTGGTGGGCAGGCCAAGCGTAAGAAATTCCTGTTTGTAGGTCGTGTGCGAATAGCAGTACTTGGCGCTGGGCGTCCAAGGGAAGATATTGATAAAATATTCGGTGCCGACAAAATACGACCACGCTGCATTCGGGACGTTGGCGCGGGTGATGTCGAACAGCGGGTTAAGCGCAAGGGCCACCGCGATCTGGCGATAGAAGGCGGGCGTGCGCCCGTGGATCGAACCCAAGCCCGTCAGGTTGGCGATATTGGTCGTCATGAAGGGCGGCCGCACGTCATCGAGAGCATAAACGCCGCGTGCCGGCGCATCACGCAGTTGGGCGGCCAAGCCGGTCAGGTTGGTGGCATCGGGATGCTCCACCCAATAGCGTTCGGCGAACATGCGCATGGCATTCACATGATCGGTCGTGCTTTTCAGGAAATAATCGACCTGTGCGGCAGTCTGCCGGAAGCGCTCGGTGATCAAGCGTTCCGCGCTGCGATACTCGGCACTGATGTAGATGATGAAGAGTGCCAGGGAAATCAGGACGACCACCACGTAGGTGACGCGCAGAATCCGGCGATAGCGGCGAAAAAAGTCCATAGCGCCCCTATTATACATAGAATGCGCGCAACACGTCAGCCGCACTTGAGTCAAGCTGTTCAATCCGGCGCAGTTCCTCGAAGCGCGCGAGCAAATCCGCGGCGCGCAAGGCCCGCTTCGCCGCGCCACAGATGTCGGCAATAATCTGGCCGCGATGCAGCATGATCAGCCGATCGCCGAGTTCGACCGCCTGATGCATCGAGTGGGTCACCATCACGGTCGTGAGCCGTTGCGCGGCCACAATGGTGTGGGTCAAGCGCACGACCAGGGCGGCCGACTTCGGATCGAGCGCAGCGGTGTGCTCATCCAGCAAGAGCAAGTGCGGCCGCACCCACGTGGCCATCAGCAGGGTCAGCGCCTGGCGTTGTCCGCCGGACAGGCCGGCGATGTCATTGCCCAGCCGGTCTTCAAGTCCCATGCCGAGGCCGCCGATGCGCGCGGCGATCTCCGCGCGCGTGTGCGCCGACAAGGCCCAGCCTAGGCCGTGGGTCCGCCCACGCCGGGCCGCCAGCGCCACGTTCTCGGCAATGCTCATGCCCGGCGCCGTGCCGCTCAACGGATTCTGAAAGACCCGGCCGATGATGCGCGCGCGGCGATGTTCGGGCCAGCGCGTCACCTCGCGCCCCGCCAGCAGGATGCGCCCGCGGTCCAGCATGACCGTGCCCGCCACGGCGTTCAGCAAAGTGGACTTGCCCGAGCCATTCGTGCCGATCACCACCACGAAGCTGCCCTCTTCGATGGCCAGCGAGACGCCGCGCAGCGCCAGCACCTCGTCGGGCGTGCCGGCATGAAAGGTCTTGTGCGCCTGGTGCATGCTAAGCGCGGTCATGTCTGCTCCCGTGGGCGCCGCAGGCGTAGGGCGCCGAGTTTGCGCAGCAGTGACGGCAGCACCAGCGCGCCCAGCACAAACAGCGCGGTCATCAGCTTCAGATCGTTGGGATTCAGGCCCCAACGCAAGGCGATGGCAACCAGCAATCGAAACAGCACCGAGCCCATCACGGCGCCGACAATGGTAATGCCAAGCTGGCGTGTATTCACAATCGCCTCGCCAATGATGACACTAGCCAGGCCCCAGACAACCATGCCGATGCCCATCTGCACATCGGCGAAGCCCTGGTATTGCGCCAGCAGCGCGCCGGACAAAGCGACCAAGCCATTCGACAGCGCCAGTCCCAAGACGATCATCCCGCCGGTGTTGACGCCCAAGGCCCGCATCATCTGGGCGTTGCTGCCGGTCGCCCGCATGGTCGTGCCCAGATTCGTGCGCAAGAACATGTACAGGAGCAACGCCACCCCGCCGCTGACCACGCACGCCACCCCCAGCATGGCAACGTCGCGCAGCGGCACGGACCAGCCGAGCCACACCAGCGCCTCCGCGCCGCCGGTCAGCCGCAGCGCCTGGTGCTCCACCACACTGCTGATCGTGCGGACACTCAGCAGCGGCACATTGCTGCGGCCCATCACGTGCAAATTGACGGAGTACAGCGCCGTCATGACCAAAATGCCCGACAGCAGCCCGTGAATGCCGAACACCGTGTGGAGGACGCCGGTGATCATGCCGGCCAGGCAGCCGGCCAGCCCGCCCAGCAAGGTCGCCCAGAGTGGGTGCACGCCCTGCACCAACAGGATCGCGGCAACGGCCGCGCCCAGCGTAATCGAGCCGTCCACGGTGATGTCCGCAAAATTGAAAATGCGAAAACTGATGTAGACGCCCAGCGCCAGCAGCGAGAGCAACAGGCCGATGGTCACGGCACCGATTAGCAGGTTCATCGCGTGGGCTCTGCCGGGGTGATCGAGCCCAGCGGACCGGCCCACAGCGCACCGCGCACCAGCATGCTCTCGCCCGCGCCGGCGATCGCCCGCGGATCATGCAGCAGATGCAGCATGCCGCGCAGGCTTTGCTCCTGGAACAGCGTATGCACCGTGGCGTGCAACGCCAGCGGACCTTGGGGCAGGGCGCGGTAATCAAACACGGCGGCATGCAAGTGCCCCAGCAGCGCGGCCGGCGCTGCCAGCGGGCGCAGGAATGGCTGCAGGCATGCCGGCGCGTCCCGCGCGACGATGCCGACAACCAAGGCCAACGCGCGCTCATGCGCATGTTC
This sequence comes from uncultured bacterium, assembly GCA_964397565.1. Classification (GTDB taxonomy): domain Bacteria; phylum Auribacterota; class UBA3054; order UBA3054; family JAPLST01; genus JAPLST01. The sequence goes on along the minus strand of CAYNJC010000007.1, from coordinate 50,315 downwards.
CGGCGTGAACGCAAGCCAGTCACGAATATCGGGAAACGCAAATTGCGCGCCGCCGGCCGCGGTCGGTGCGCGGCGCAATGCGGCGCCGATCAAGCCGGCCGATTCGGCGATCATCACAAACGCGATCTGCTCGACGGCGCAAAGATCGAGCAGCGCCTGCGCAATTTGTGAGACTGGTGTGCCACGTTGCCCGGCGGCCGTCTCGAAGCGCGCATGCAGGCCCAGCGCGCCATCACATTGCAGCGCGTACAACACATGCGCATCCGGCTGGATTGTTGCGCTGGCCAGCAGGTAGTCGGGCGTGCCGTCATCATCGGTGGGCAGATATGCAACGGCGCCGCTGACCGCCAACAGTTCGCCGCAGCGCGGGCGGCAATCCGCGGCATCGCGTCCGCAGGCGCCCACGCCGAGCACCAGCCGGTCACGTGTAATCGCAATGCGCGGCAGCACCTCCGGCGCCGCCGCGGCGGTCAGCACGCGCGCATCCCCGATCACACGGCAGGCCACTGCCTGCACCGGCGTCTGCGGATAGGTGCTGACACTACAGTCGCCAAATGTGTGGCGCGTGAGCGTGACGGGCGGCGCTTGCGGCGCCGGCGCCGCGTGGCGCGCGGGCGGCTCGAACAAGGCACCCAGTCCGCCCATGCGCAACACCGCCAACACCGTGTCGCTGGCCGCGCAGATGCGCAGGCCGCCACCCAGTTGCTTGAGCGACTTGAAGTATTTCACCAACACCCGCACGCCGGCCGAGCTGATATACTCGACCGCCTGCATGCCCACCCGCACATCATAGAGGCCGCGGCGCACAATGTCATCGAGCTCGGCTTCGACCGTGCTGACACTGGCCGCATCGAGACGCCCGCGGGCGTTAAGCGTCACATAGGTTTCTTCGGTCGTGCGTTGTAGCTCAATCATAAGGATTGTAAAAAAAAGCCGTACTCGGCGCGCCCATTATAGCGTGCTGGCCGTGGAAAGTAAAGCGCCGCGTCATGCTCATCCCAACTCGAAACTGGTGATGCCAAAGATCTCGTTGTCTGGCAGATCCGGCAGGCCACCACGGTACATGCGCGCCGTGGCAAACACTTCCTGCATGCCGTACTGGCGCGCCAGCGCAACCGCGGCGGGATTCGTGTCCGGTGTGTCGAAGTACACCATCGCGCCCTGCGTGTGCACACCCAGCACGCCTGCCAGCGCATCGGCAACCGCCATGCTGTCGGCAAACAGTGGTCCGAGTTTGTAGCCCGTCCGGCACGGGCGGACCACCCCATAGCCGCGCACCACATCCGCCTGTAGGTAGGCGTAGCCATGATGCCCTGGCGCGTCCAGCCAGTGCTGCAAAAACTGTGCGCGCGGCGCGGGGAAATGCCGGCGGTCATACGCCAGCAGTGCGTCCCACGCCACCTCTCGCACCGCCACAACATTCGCGCTGCCGGCCGCGTGCGGCAACACGCCGGCGTGACGAATGTTTTTGCACTGCAGACAGAAGCCGTGCGCCACATAATTCTTCGTTTTCTGCAAGACGCCGTCGACACCAATGATGCGTTGCCCCAAATACGCCAATGCCCGCTGGGCCAAGCGAATGCCGACCAGCCTGCCGCGGCAATCCGGCGCCACAATATACAAGCCGATGAAGCCAAAGGCGGCATCGTAGGCAACGGCGGAGATAAAGCCCACGACCCGTCCCGCCTCGCGCGCTACGAAAAAGCCCTGCGGATCCGCCGCGTGAAAGCAGACGGCGTCCTGCAATCCTGGATTCCAGCCTTCGCGCGCCGCCCAGTCCAGCGCCAAGGCGACGTCGGCCGCAGTCATGTGATCAATGCGCAACATGCGTCTCCTCCGGCACGCCGAACACGTTGTCCGCGCGCTCGCGCAAACTCGCCGGCAACATCAGGCCGCAGGCCGCGGCATTGTCGGGATGCACGCTCACCACGGTTGTCGCGACATACTCGATCGGCATGTGTGCGGGCGCCTCCCCCTGCATGACGCGCTGCGTGAGCCGCGCCAGTTGACGGCCCGCTGCGGCATAATCGCGGGCGACCGCCACCGCCGCGCCGCCGTCCCGCGCCTGACTGGTCGCAAACGCGAACAGCGGCAGGCGCGCGCGCCGGGCCGCAAGAGTGATACCCGCGAACGACGCATCCAGCATGTTGCCGACCACCTGGCAGATCGCGTCAATACCACGGCCGCTCAACGCCAGGGCGGCGTCCGCTACCTCGGCGCTGGTTGACACCGCGACCGCATCCAGACTGATGCCCACGTTGCGCAGCGCTGCCGCCAGCATGTCCTTGTTGTACACGCAGTTGTCTTCGTTGCTCGAAAACAGCGTGCCGACCCGGGTGGCATGCGGCAGACACTCGCGCACCACTGCCGCCATGCCGGCGAAATCGCTCATGGTCGAAATACCCGTCACCGTCGGCAGATGATTGCTCACATCCGTGCCGACGCCCGCCAGAAACGGATTGGCCACCACCGTGAACAGCACCGGCACCCGGCCGGCTCTTTTCAGGGTTGCCTGCAAGGTTGGTGTCGAGGTTACCAGAATCAAATCGGCGTTGTCCGCCACGGCGGCATCCACCATCGTCACCAAGTTCAACATCTGGCATTGCGCATTGCGCAGCGTGATGCGGCAGTGCCGGCCGGTGACGATGCCGCGCGCGGCCAGCTCGGCCTGAAATCCTTGCAGGCACTCGTCCAGCAAGGATGATTCGGCATAGTTCAGAAAATGAATGTTCCAGCAGCGCGGCGCGTTTGTCACGGCGGCCGCTTGCGCGACCAACGCCGGCGCGCGCGCCACTTGGTTGCTGCCGATCACGATGGCGGCCGCCGCCAGCACATTCGATGGAATTTGCCACAGGTCACGCAGCAGCGCCGGCACGGTGGTGTTCAGCGCCAATTGCTGGGGCACGCCCTCGCGGATCGGCAAATCTGCCGGCGCGCGCCCATCCAGCACGTCAGCTGCGATGTTGCCGGCAATCCGTCCGGCCTCGACAAAATCGGCGCCGAGCCCGAACAACGCACCAATGTCGGCATGCCCGGGCACATTGGCAAAGACGGGAATCTGCGCGACGCGGCCGACCTCAATCAGCGCAGGCGCGGCCACTTCGACGATGTTGTCGCCGCCCATCCATAATGCTTCGGCGCCACGCGCCACCAGTGCCTTGGCCGCGTCGGGCACTTCGATCGAGCTGGTAATCGGCGCTTCCAGCAACGTGATTCCCAGTACGCGGCATTCGTCGCGCGCCACGCGCAGACACGCTTCCGAGCACGTCTCGGATGTACACCACACCACGCCGACACACTGCAGCGCGGGCCGCAGCTGGCGCGCCAGCCGGAACGTCTCGCGCACCGGCTCAAAGGTGCCGATGCCGGTGAGCCAGGGCGGGTGGGCCGCCGGCGGCGCGCGATCAAGCCCGACGCCGGCGGCGTAGGGATCCGTGACCGCGCCAAACACATGCGGCACTTGTCCGTTCCGATTACTGGCCGCCATAACCTGCAAACACGGCGTGCCAAACGTGATCACGACGGCAACACGCGCGTCCACAATCCCCTTGGCGATCGTGTTTGCAGTCGGCAGATCGCTTTCGGGGTTGAAGCGCTGTAACTGCATAGTCTCGCCCGCACGGTAGCCGCGCGCCGCCAGCGCTTCAAGACACCCACGCACACTTTCCTCCATAACTGGCCGGCTGGAAAAGGCGAATACGGCCACGCGTGGCACCGCCGTGCGCCGGGCCGCGCGCCCGCGCCAGTCGGACAACAGCAGCACGGTCGCACAGCCACTGATCAACGCAACGCCCAGCGCCAACCGCTGCACGACCCGCCAGATGGTGCGCTCGACTGCGCTCATGCGTTGTCCCGCTTGGTGAACCAGGCGACAAACGCGTCGGCACTGGCAAACTTGGTGTCGGCAGAGAACCCGTACAATTCCGGCAACGTGCAATATCTCTTGAGTGAATGAGGCCCGGCAGCAACGCCGCCAGTGTCTATCCGCGCCGCGGCCACTGGCACGTTCGTCACCAGCATCTGCGCATTCGACACGGCGCCCTTTTGTTCTACCAGCGCCGGCCCGCGCACCACTTGGTTGCTGCCGATCACGATGGCGGCCGCGGCCAGCACATTCGACGGGATCCGCCACAGGTCACGCAGCAGCGCCGGCACGTCGGTGTTCAGCGCCAATTGCTGGGGCACACCCTCGCGGACCGGCATCGCCGCCAACGCACCGCCATCCAGCACATCGGCCGCGACGTTGCCGGTAATGCGCCCGACCTCGACATAATCGGCGCCGAGCCCGAACAGCGCGCCTATTGCGGCATGTCCAGGCGCATTGGCAAAGACAGGAATCCGGGCGACACGGCCAACCTCAATCATCGCCCGCGCGGCCATCTCGACAATGTTGTCACCGCCAATCCATAGCGCCTCGGCGCCGCGCGCCACCAGTGCCTTGGCCGCGTCGGGCACTTCAATCGAGCTGGTAATTGGCGCTTCCAGCAGCGTGATCCCCAGCACGCGGCATTCGTCGCGCGCCACGCGCAGACACGCTTCCGAGCACGTCTCGGACGTACACCACACCACGCCGACACAGCGTAGCGCGGGCCGCATCTGGCGCGCCAACCGGAACGCCTCGCGCACCGGCTGAAAGGTGCCGACGCCGGTGAGCCAGGACGGATGGGCCGCCGGCTGCGCACGATCAAGCCCAACGCCCGATGCATACGGATCCGTGACGGCACCGAACACATGGGGCACAAGCCCGTCGCGATTGCAGGCCGCCATCGCTTGCAGGCAGGGCGTGCTGAAGGTGATCACGGCGGTGACCCGCGCGTCCGCAATCCCCTTGGCGATCGTGCTCGCGGTCGGCAGATCGCTTTCGGCGTTGAAGCGTTGCAGCTGCATGGTCTCGCCCGCGCGGTAGCCACGCGCCGCCAGCGCTTCGAGACACCCGCGTTCGCATTCCTCCATGATCGGCCGGCTGGCAAAAACAAATAGGGCCACGCGCGGCACCGCGGAGCGGCGCGCCGCGCGCCCGCGCCAGTCGGACAGCAGTAACAGCACTGCACAGCCACTAATCAGCGCAACGCCCAGCGCCAGCCGCTGCACGACCCGCCAGAGTGTGCGCTCGACGCCGCTCACGCGTTCTCCCGCATGGCGCCGCCGCGCCGCGCGCACCGCCAGACCACCAGCGCAATGCCCGCCAGCATGCCCGGCTCCGGACTGGTCGGAATATAGTCGAGCGTGTCGCAGGTCGTCGCGACATAGTATTCCGCATTTTTCTTGAGCACATATTCGCTGATACCGATCACGGTCGTGCTGGCCGGGCACCAGTCATAGGTGTAGCCCAACTGCGTCCACGGGAACGGATATGGATCGGTGTAGACGGTCGCGGCCCGATTGGTGAACCAGGCGACATACGCGTCGGCGCTGGCAAAGCCCGGCGGCGTCTGCAGCGGCGCGGGCCAGTCAACACCCGTGCTGGCCGTGGTGATTTCGGCAGCGCGACTCGGGCGGAATAAATCTTCCGGTCGCGCCCACACTTCCGCAAATGCCACATTCAGTGAATCATTGTAGACGCCCAACAACTGTTCGATGCGCAGCTTGGCGTCGACAATGTCAATCGGCACGGGATAGCGGTTGGTGTCGGCAAAGAAATCGTACAACTCCGGCGCGACCGTCACCCACATCATGTCCCAGTAGTTCGAGACGAGCTGGCCGGTGCCGGCATACGGCGCGAACGAATTCGAGAAGCGCGTCCAGGTCACGACTTTCACCCGCGTGTTGGTCCACACCAGCGCTGTGTTTGGCTCGTGATTGGTGGTCCAAATCCACGCCAAGCTCTGCGCGATCGGCAGGTTGCTGGGATTTGACGCCCACTGGCAGGCGTTGGTGTACTCCGGCGCGAGGGCCGCAAAGACGTGGCTGCAACAAGCTGCCAGCCACAGCACGGCACTGCAGACAACGCGTGTTCGATCATGCATACTGCACCCTTCGGTACATGATAACGTGGCCTGCCTAGTATAGCATTTTGCGCGATGGCATAGTGCAGCGCGGCGTGAGATGCGCTGCCGACAGGGATCGAATGCGGTCTCTCAGACGCACTACTGGAACGTGCATTTATACCTGCGCAGCCACAGCACCAGTGCGGCCGCCAGTAGCCCGGACGGCTCCGGCACGCCCACCGGAAATGCAATCACATCAAGCCAGGCGGCATCCGCGCCACTCACCGTGTTAGCATCTTTGCTGTACTGCCAGGTGAAGGTGTGCATGCCCGTGCTGATCTGATATTGCACCTGCTGCCAGGGAGTCTCGCCTGCCCATTTCGCGCGCTCGACGCCGTCCACCAGAAAGCGCAGGTAGTCATAGCCGCTCTCGGTCGAGGTTTTCAGGTAGAACGACACGTCACTCTGTTGCACCACGTCGAACGTCGTCGCGATGCTTGAACTTTGATTGTCACCAATCACGCCCGAGCGCGCAGCATAGGCGCCGTCCGCATGCTGGGCGCTGGTGATCGTCCATGGCGTGTTGCCGCCAAAGGTCCACAGGCCATTGAATCCGCCTTGCTCAAAGGACTCATTGATGTTATCGTGCAGCGCGATGAGTACGTTGGTGTCACTGTCGCCCACGCTGACGGGCGCACAGATCGCGGCATAGCCCGGCGCACTGATGCGCAAGGCGTACGGGCCTTGCGGTATATTGGTCATACTAAAGGCGCCGCCACTGTCTGTCCGCACCGCGGCCACTGGCGCGTTGGTCACCAGCACGAGTGCGTTGGTCACCAGCACCTGCGTATCCGCATTGCGCACCACCCCTGCCAGCGTCCACCGCGGCGCGCTGGCCAGGTCCAGATCAATGACGGTCTGCCCGGTCGCGCGGATGACCGCATTGGTCTGCACACTGCGATAACCAAAGCAGGCATAGGTCACGGCATATACGCCCGTGGTCAGCAAACGGTGATACCGCCCAAAGGTTTGTTCAGCCGTGTAGGGCGTGCGATACGCGCCGGTGTTGTCCACCCCGTGCACATACACGCTGGCGCACAGCGGCGCCGCGTTGGCTGCGTCACGGATGCGCCCCGTCAAGGTCGCGCTGTCCACGCGGCGCAACAGCGCGACGGCCGCGGCAATGTTGTTCTGGCAAATGCCCGGCACCTGCGCCGCCGGCGGGATGAACTCATTGGCAGCGACCTCGATGGTATAACAGAATACGCCACGCTGGCCATAGGCATAGTCATCGGTCACGCCGGATGCGGCGTATAATTCCCACGAGACTTGCGGCGTATAGGTGCCGCCATTTTGTCCGGGAATCGATAGAGCCATGCGCACCGCCAGCTCACGCAAGGCCGCGTCATCCGGCGCGCTTACACCAGTGGCATACCCATACGGGAACAGCACCAATTCGCTGTAACTGTGATAGGTAATGCCGGCCACAAACGGGTGCGCATCCACCAACGCCTTCACGGCGCGCGTCTCCGGCTCGGAAAACGCCGACGGCCCGCGATAGGTTTCATCAAACGGCGATGCCGACGCGCCGGCGCCGCCCCACCCAAAGCCGTAATTGCGATTTGGATCGACGCCGTCGCCGCTGCTCCATCCGCCGCTGCTATTGTTGTCGCGAATGTTCTTGCGCCACCAGACATCACTGCCGTCGTACACGATTTTGTGCCCGTCCGGATTGACGATCGGTACAAACCAAATCTGTTTGTTGGTCACGTCGGCCGTCCACGCCGCAGCATGCCCATAATTCGTCAAGAGAAGATTGAGTAAGGTCATCACGATTTCCGTGCCGATCGGCTCGCGCGCGTGGTGTGCGCCCAAGTAGAATATGCTCGGCTCGTCTTCCTCAACCTGCGGATTGTCCGACACTTTCAGCGCCCACAGATCATGCTGATACGCAGTGTAGCCCGCCATGCCGTTGGTTGCATACTCTTTGCCGCGACTGTCGCCAATGTCGTACAGTGCGGTGATGCTCGGATATGCCGCCGTCAGCGCGATTAATTCGGCGCGCACCGTCGCGTAACTGCGATAGCCCGGCAAGGCCAGCGGCGCCAGGCCAAGATTGCGACGCACGTCATCCGTTGTTCTGCGCAGTATCGGCGTGAGGCCGCGTGCTTCCAGCGCTATACGTTCTTTGGCGGTCACGACCAGATCTAAAAACTTGCCGGGCCGATAGGCAGCAATGTCATGGCCCTCTTTCTGCAGCGTGGCGAGCAGCGCGGGGGTAGGCGCTTCCAACCGCACCAGAGTTTTGTCCTCCGCACCCTGCGCGCGGTGCGCCAACAGCCCGACCACCAGTACCAAGCCGCTCAACACCAGTCGTTTTGTCGTTGTCGTAATCATCTTGATACTAGTATAACATAAAAAGCGCCACTCGTTCCTTCCTGGTCCCGGCGCCTCTGCACGGCAGCTGAACGTGGGAGCGACCTCCGTGTCGCGCATCTGCAGCGATCGTGACTATGTCTGCGTGTCCACTGCTTGCGCGCCGCGCGGTTTGACCACCCGCGCCGGATTGCCCACTACTGTCCGGCCAGCCGGCACATGCCGAATGACCACCGCGCCGGCACCGATGATGGCATCGTCACCAATGGTTATACCGGGAATTATCACCGCGCCAGTGCCAATGAACGCGCGTGCGCCGATGGTAACGTCGCCCGCCAGTTGTGCGCCCGGACAGACATGCGCAAACGCGCCCACGTCGCAATCGTGGTCAACCGCCGCGGCCGTGTTGACGATGCAGCCGCGGCCGATGTGCGTCCGGGCGCCGACAATGCAGCCCGCCGCCAGAAACGCGCCGCTCTCAATCAGCGCGCCCTCTTCCACCAGTGCCGCCGGATGCCGCACGGTCACGTACACAAACCCCGTCTGCTCCAGAACCCCGACCACGCGTTCGCGCGTCGCGTTGTCACCGATCGCCACGTGCACATAGCGAATCCCGTCGGCGTGAAATGCGGAAAGATATTTGCGCCCGCCCAGCACTTTGCCGTGCACCAGTCGTGTCCCAGGCGGTTTGCCATCATCCAGAATTTCAAAAATGAAATAATCACTGCCTTTAATGACCGCCGACTCGACCACTGCCGCGTGGCCGCCGGCACCGTACAGCAACAAGCACAATTTGCCTTGATTCTGCATAAAACGTCTCCTATAATCATAGTGTAGCAAAATCCGCAACCAGACATGTGATGGCACCGCTCACACCGCCGCATCCTTAGTATGTTTTGCCGGTCTTTAGTAATTCTGCACGATACGCTTGCATGTCACCTCGCACGTCCGTTGCCCACACGCGGAAGGGCATGTATTCTTCTCCCGCAAGCTGCTCAATCTCGTTCAATATACGCTCTGCACCATCGTAATCTTCATTGAGAAGCCTGCATTTAACTTCTATCTGCTGTGCGTTCACCTTGAACGTCCATTGTTGTTCATAGTGCGTTGGTGCATTGATAATCGCTTGGCATTGCGTGATCGCTGCATCCAGTCTTCTCAGTTCAAAAAGCGCCCGTGCGCAGGAATAGTCGGCCTGTAATGCAAAGTTCTCTTCTAACCGCGAGGTGTAATTGGTCGATATCTTTTCGTGTTGCGCGAGTGCTGCTTCGTACATTTCCGAACGAACCATGCTGCGCACAAGCGCCGAAATGACTATGTTCGATTGCTCGCGTGTCAGGCAGCGCTCACGCAGTACCTGCAGCGCGGCGACGGCGCCTGCACTTATGTTCACCGCCTTAATGACCGTATGAAACGATGCTGTGCTTGCCAACTGAACAAGAGCAGCGTTGTAGTCAGGCTTTTTAGAGCAGCCACACACAAAAAACAAAAGCAGCAGGCAGCCACATTGTTCAAGAATGCACTCCGCGCGTTTCCACATGTTTTTCATGCTTGTCCCCATGGTAATAAGACAAACCATCGCACTGCAAGAGTTGTGTTAATATACCATAACTGAAGCGATTTGTCATGTGCGGTTGCACGTGGGGTATCAAGGATTGATTGCATTTTTCTCACTGAGTGGCTACTATTCATGGTATGACACTATCTGCTTCCATCTTGATCATCGGCTACGGCAACCCGCACCGCCAGGACGACCGCGCCGGCCATCTTCTGGCCGAACGGGTCCAGGTCTGGGCTGCCGCACAGGGCATACCATTAACCGTCCGCACTGACTACCAGCTCGATCTTGACATGGTCGAGGACATCGCCCACGCCACGCACGTCTTCTTTTTCGATGCACATACGCACGAATTCAGCGCCGCCGTTGAAGTCACCGCCGTGGCCGCCGAGGAACCGCAGGGCTTCACCACCCACGCCTTTACACCCGGCTCATTGCTCGGCCTGGCATGCAAGTTGTATGATGCCCAGCCGGACGCCCGCATTATTTCTGTCCCGGGATTTTCGTTTGACATGCGCGACGATGTGAGCCCGGCCACGCTGGCGGCCATTGACCAGGCCTTCGCGCTGGCTTGCGCGCTGCTGCAGCAGGTGATCGGTAATCAGTGATCAGTGATCAGTGATTGGTGTCGAGGCGCTGCAGATTCTCTTCCAACCTTCCAGCCTTCCATTCTTCCTGACTAGCTGACCGCGACCCAGACACAGGTCAGATACTGGCCTTCCGGAAAGGCCGGCAAGACCGGATGATCCGGCGCCGCGCCACTGACGCGCACAATCTGCGCCGTGCGCTGCTCTTCGACCGCCGTTTCGCGAATGACGTGCTGCAAGGCCTCAAAGCCCAGTGCCGCGGAGCAGGAGCAGACCACCAGCATGCCCGGTGGCCGCAACGCCCGCAACGCCAGCCCGCACAAATGGCGATAATAACGCAGCGCGCGGGTGACATGCTCGGCCGTGCCCGCCAGTTTCGGCGGATCAAGAATGATCGTGTCAAAATCGCGTGCCGTGCCCAGATATTCGAGCACGTCGGCGCAGTACAGCTCGATGCCGACCTGATTGGCCGCCGCATTTTTGCGCGCCAACGCAATGGCCGGTGCGGACGAATCCACGCCCACCACGCGCGTCGCGCCACCCCGCGCGGCATACAGTCCAAAACCGCCCGTGAAGCAAAATGCATCCAGTACTGTGCGCCCGCGCGCCAGGGTTTCAAGCCAGGCGCGATTGTCGCGCTGATCACAGTAGAATCCTGTTTTCTGACCGTGCAGATCAACGGTGAACTGTAATCCGTTTTCGCGCACCAGCACTGGCGCTTCTGCGGCGAAGTTTTCAGTTTTCGTTTTTTGGTTTTCAGTTGCAGATACTGACGCACCGATGCACTGATCATCCCGCCGTTGGCGGGACTCCAAGCAGCTGACGCACCCTGCCTCTGCAATGTGGGCGTCGGCGGCATCCGGTGATGCAGTGGCAGATCGCGGCGCGGAGGCCGCTCCCATCCCGCCGATGGCGGGACTGGCAAGGCCAGCGGACTCGGTGCTCCAACCGTCCTGTTCGAGCGGGCGATGCACCGGGCGCCAGAGCACCTGGGCCGGTTGCAGCTCCGCCTGGATCACGCGCGTGATCACCGCCCGGTTCTGTTCAGTCCAATAGGCGCTCGACGCCACGACCGCGGTGTCGCCATACAGGTCAATCGTCAGGCCGGAGCAGCCATCGCCCTCGCTGTTCAACACGCGGTATGCGTTGGTGGCTGCGGACGGCAGTTGCAGCAATTGGCGCAGGGCACGGGCGTCACGCAGATGGCGGGCGACAAAACTCTCGATCGTCGCATCGCACTCCCCCGCCGCCGCGCGGCTGAGAATGCGCACCCGATATTGCGAATGGGTATTGAAAACCCCCAACCCGATCTGGGTCCCGTGCGCATCCCGCACGGCCACGATCGTGCCGGTCTCAATGCCGGCGTCAACCGACTGCACCGCGCCGGAGAAGACCAACGGGTGGCCGCACCAAAATGGTTTGGCCTTGCCCGGCTTGAGCGTCACGCGCGGCACGTTGTTCATGTGCGCAACGCGGGTGGCGTAAACGGCGACATGGCGCGCAGGCGCGCCACAATCGGCGGCAATCCCTCACATATCGCGGCAATATCGGCCGCGCTGGTGTAGCGGCTCAAGCTGAAGCGCACCGCGCCGTGGGCTTCCTCGTGGGACAACCCCATTGCGCGCAAGACGTGCGACGGTTCGAGCGAGCCGCTGGTGCAAGCCGAGCCGGACGAGGCGCAGATGCCCAGGTCGCTCATGGACAGCAGCATGGCTTCACCCTCGACATAGGCAAACGTGATGTTGGTCGTGTTGGGTGTGCGCAGCGTGCGATGGCCGTTGACCTGCGCGACGGGGATGCGCGCCAGCAGCTCGATTTCGAGCGTGTCGCGCAAGGCCTTGACACGCATCGCCTCGTCGTCCAGAAATCCGGCTGCCAGTGCGGCCGCCGCGCCCAGCCCGACAATGTACGGCACATTTTCCGTGCCGGCGCGCCGGCCATGTTCCTGATGCCCGCCAACAAACAGCGAGCGCACGCGGGTTCCGCGCTTGATATACAGTGCGCCGATGCCTTTGGGCGCGTGAAATTTGTGGCCCGACAACGACAGCAAATCCACGCCGACCGCCTGCACATCCACGGGAATCTTGCCGACTGCCTGCACTGCGTCGGTGTGAAACAGCACGCCGTGCTCATGCGCAATCGTGCAGGCTTCTTGGATCGGCAGCAGCACGCCGGTCTCGTTGTTGGCCCACATGCAGCTCACCAGCGCGGTCTTGTCGGTGATCGCCGCGCGCAGGGCATCCAGATTGATCAAGCCATCACGATCAACCGGCAGATAGGTGACGTGCACGCCGCGGCGCTGCAGTTCCTCGCCCAGATTATACACCGCCGGATGCTCGACCGCCGTGGTGATCACATGATTCTTGCGCGGCAGCGCGGCCAGCACACCCAACACCGCGGCGTTATCGCTCTCCGTGCCGCAACTGGTGAAAATCACCTCGTCGGCGTGCGCGGCATTCAGCAAGTGCGCCACTTGCTCGCGGGCGCGCGCCATCGGCCGCGCGGCCTCAACGGCAAAGGCATACATGCTCGAGGGATTGCCAAAGTGGCGCGTGAAAAACGGCAGCATCGCCTCGACCACATCGTCGGCGACACAGGTGGTGGCATTATTGTCGACATAGATCATGGGGTGCCTCAGGATTTTGCGCGCGACGCCGCGCAACCGCAGGCACTGCGCTTCGCCTTTTGGCAGCAGCGCGTCGCGCGTTGTTTCTGGCAATCAGTGGGCGCGTCGGCCTCCGCCGCCGTGCCCCACAGCCGATCCAAAATGTCTTGAATGGCAACATGACATGATTTGCAAGCACCGCCGGCTTTGGTGAAATCTGTAATTTCATCCACCGTCCGCAGTTTGTTCTCGCGCGCCACCCGTTCAATGTGCGTATCGGTTACGGCAAAACAGCGGCAGACGATCTTACCCTCGTCATCGGTCTGGTGGGTCGAGTGCACGCCGCGATAATTGTTGATGGCTGCCAGGACCGCGTCGTGGCCCAGCACCGAGCAGTGCATCTTGGCCGTCGGCAGCCCGCCCAAGGCCTGGACAATGTCGTCATTGGTCACCTGCATGGCTTCATCCACCGTCTTGCCGATGATCAATTCCGTCAGGACACTGGCGGAGGCGATCGCGCTGGCGCAACCAAAGGTCTTGAACTTGGCATCCGTGATCCGGTCGGCCGCGCGGTCAATCCGCAAGGTCAGGAGCATCGCATCGCCGCAGGCCATGCTGCCGACTTCGCCAACGCCGTCGGGATGTTCGATCTCGCCCATGTTGTGCGGGTTGCGAAAATGCTCAAGGACTTTCTGATTATACTCCCACATGCGCTCGTGTACGGGTTGCGGTTAGGTGTATGTTTATTACAGTACCATTATATTCTTTATGCCGCGCCGTGTCAATGGCACGCGGCGGCGCAGCCGTTTTCAGTTTGCCGTTTGCAGTGTTCGGTTGCAGACTAACATCGGAAACCATGCTGCGCTCATTCACTACCGCAGACCACGCCGCGTGCCTGCACGCTGTAGGCCGTCGGGCTGATGATCAACTGGGCCGTCAGATACATTCCGCGCGGCCAGGCATAGGCCGACAAGCCATGCGCGGCGCTGATCTGTTGCGGGGTGTTGGTGCACCAGACACTGATGTTGTTGCCGTCGACCCGCCAGAAAAAGTCACTAGCATCGGGCGCCTGCAGCTCGCCCAGCGGCACGCCGATCTGGCCTGGCTGCATGCCCTGCTCCAACGCGGCGGCGCGGGCATACACGCGCAGTGTCACGCTCGTCAGTGAGCTCCATTGCCAGGCCAGCACCAAGGCCTCGTCGCCCGAATCGCGCACATCATCCGCCAGCGGCGCGGGCGTGAGCGCCAGCAGCAGCCGCGGCGGTTGTTCCGTGTGGAACTGCTGGGCGCGCAGATCGAGTTGCCAAATGGCGCCGGTCACGGCGCCGGCAAACATGCAGGGCAGCATCGGCACGCGCGCGTCGGTTCCTTGCAGGAGCGTAACGGCGGCGCGATTCGTCTCGGCTGGTGAGGCGGCGGCTTGTTGCGCAAACGACAACATGCCTTGGGCAACCACGCCGGTGACCAGGCCGGGCGTGCGGATGCGCCCGCTGGCGGCCGAGAAATTCCAATCGGCACTGGGCGCCTGCACAACCCGCTGCGGCACGAGTCGCCAGGCCGCGCCATTCCACCACGGCGTTGCACGCACCGCATCACTGCGCCACAGCGTGGCAAACAACAGGTCGGGCGGCACAAAATACGCGCGAACCTCCTCCGGCAAGGCCTGTTCGCACGTAATCATGGCCGGCAGCGTGTCGACCTCATGTTGCTGATCTTCGATCCTGTGCTCAAAAAGACGACGCGGCGTGCGCGCCGACGTTGTGCGACTGCGGCCAAAACATTTGTACAATTCGGTGACATAGGCTGCCACCACGTTCATCTTGACGTCCAACTGCAACGCCGACATCTGGGGTTGATAGAGCGCTTCATACACCGCGCGCGCATAGGTCGCATTGGTTGAATAGCCGAGGCTGCGTTCCGCTTCTGCCAGCGCATCCAAGCCGCGCTCGAGCATGGCCCGGCGTTGCCACCAGCGCGTCGCGCCGTTCAGCAGATCAGCCGCGGTATAGCGCGAACGGATGGCATACCAATCGTAGGCTTCCGCCGGCGTCAAGAACGCCAGGCGCCGGGCCGCAAACGTGGTGCGCGCATCGTGATCCAAGACATACACTTGTGCCGGCCGGCGATATTCCTGGCGCGCCATGCTTTGCGGAAACAAAGCAGCGTAGCACCGTACCAGCAGTGCCGCCTGCTGCGCACAGTTTGTCGCATACGCCGGCATCTGACCAAGCTCTTTGTGCAGCACGGCTACTGCGGTCAACACATCGGCGCGCATACCAAACAGCGTCATGAGTTGATTGGTATACGGTTGCCACAGCAGCGGCGCGAGCAACTGATGGCGGGCCGCACTGGCAATCAGGGCCGCGCGCGGTTCCGGTGCGGCGGGGAAACGGCGCGTGCCGGCGCGAATAAATGCCAGCGGATCATCCTGTGCGCCGGCATTGAGCTCGGCACAGCGGGCATAGCCGACATAGGCCGACGGCATGCCAAAATCAATGCGGCTGCGCGGTCCCTCGTTGCGGGTGACACCCGTTTTCTGATAGCATTCGCGCGCCTCCTGCAGATACGTGCGGCCGGGCTGCCGCGGTATGGTTGCGTTGGGCTGGCCATCTGCCTTCTGAAGACACGTGTCGCCCAGCCACAACGCCACCGAGGGCCAAGGCGCACATTTGTACAGCGCACCCAAGGCGGCAAAAAAATCATCCCATCGGTCATGCTGCCGATAGAGCAGCGCCAGTTCCAACAGCGCGCGCACATCCCGCGGGGCGGCCGCTTGCACACTCTGCCACAATTCAATCTGGCGCTGGTGCCAATCCAGCGGACGCTCGGACACCACCACGACGCTTTGATCCTCATCCATCGCCCGGCACAATTCCGCCCACGCCGCGCGCACCGGCGCACTGCCCTGTTCGCGCTGCGCAACGGCGCGCAACGCCGCACTGGCATCATCATATTGCTGCACGCGCAGCAAGGCCAGCGCGTAGGCAACCCGGGTGGGCGTGTGCTCCGGCGCAGCCTCCAGCAGCACGCGCGTCATGGTCGCCACATTGGTCCAATCCTGTCGCAGCATGGCTGCGTCAATGCGCGGCTGCAGCACAGCCCGCAGGCGTTCGACCACGGACGCGCTGGATGCCCGGCGCCGGGTCTGCTGGCGCGCCAGCATGCTCAGCGCCGCGGGATGATCCGGCGCGACGCGCAACGCCAGATTCAGTTCGCGCCGGGCTGCGCTGGCAATGGCGTTCGTCAGAAAAAACTGGGCTTGTGCCAGCATCGCCGGATAGAAGGTCGGGTCATGCGCAACCGCTTGGCGCAAGTACGCCCGCGCCCGCTCGTACTCGTTGTCGCGCAGCGCATCCATGCCGAGCAAATACTCGCGATACGCCGCGCTGCCGCGATGATACATGCCCGTCACGACGGTGTCCAGCGGCAATACTATTGCCAGGGCGGTCGTGAGGTAGCGGCGCGCATCATCCTCGCGGTGCTGGGCCTCCGCAATGTGCGCGGCCCGCACATATACGGTGGCGTTGCTGGGCTCGCGCGCCAGCCACTCTGTCACCAGACGGCGCGCCAGCCCCCACTGTTCGTCGGCGATCATCTCCTCGGTCAATTGCTCCAAGGCCCATGCGCTTTCGGGATGTGCGCGCCGAAACGCGACTAGTGCCGCACGCCGCGCCATCGCCTCCCCCACCGCTTGATAATACTGTTGGAACCAATGCTCACTCAGGTCGCCAAATCGCTGCGCGTATTGCTGATACACGCGATACGCACGGGAGGCATCATCTTGCTGCGCCAACGTCCGCAGCAGCAAATCGGCGGCATCCCGGTCGTCCGGCTGCTCGCGCGTGACGCGCGCCAGCAGCGCTGCGCGCAAACTCGGATCGGTGGCATGGGCGATCGCGCCGGCCCAGCCGCGCGCTTCCCAGGTGTTCGTGAAAATCGGCGCCTGCCGATGCGGATTTACCGCCTGCGGCAGAAACTGTTGCACCAGTTGTTCCAGTCCGCGATTGTCGGTCGTGCCGCCGCCACTCAAGTGCGCGGCGCCGGTGAAGACATAGACCGCCAGACCGGCAACCGCTTCATTGCCCTGCACCTCGCGAATGACCAAGTGCGGAAACTCGCTCTCCGGCCACGCGCCGTCCAACCCCTGCTCCGGCACCCACATTGCCAGACGATACGGCAGGAAGAAACTGCTTAACGCCCGCGAGGTCGCCGTGCCTCTCGCCGCGCGGCTGCGCTGGCGCGTCCGGCCATTGCGCGCTTCTTCAAGATAGCCATCCGATGCCCCCCACAAACGCGGGTCCAGTTCCACCATCCAGCGCGAGGTCAAAGTCCACTCCGTGATCCCGGCCTGCAAGGGGATGTCCACCACCTGCAAGGACGCCGCCAATAAATTGGTTAAGGCGCGCAGGGATGGCCGCAAATCGTCCTGCCGGCTTTCATACGCAAACGCGTAGCACAGCGTCGCCATGCGTGGCACGGATGCCGCATGACATGTGATGCGCACCGGCACCTGCAGGCGATAAATGTGCTGCGCGCACGCTTCCTCGCGCACCCGCGCAAAATTGTTGGAATTACCCGAGGCAGGAATGGCGACGCCATACGGCGACTCGATCACCCCCGGCGCCTCCTCCCGCCGCGGCGAGCCCAATTCGACGGTGATCAACGGCTCGGCCCATGTACTGCCGCATGCCCAGAAGAGGGCGACCAGCAGGATGCGGCAACCTGTTTTCAGTTTGCCGTTTTCAGTTTGCCGTTTGCTGCAGTCACTGAAAACCGAAAACCGAAAATCCCACCGATGGCGGGACTCCAAGCAGCTGAAAACCGAAAGAAGTGCGAGAGGAGGGACTTGAACCCACACGTCATTGACACCAGAACCTAAATCTGGCGCGTCTGCCAATTCCGCCACTCTCGCATTATTCCTATTGTAGGCCATTCCATCTCAAATTTCAAATCTCTAATCGTTGCTCATTCATCGTTCATACCCAGCCACCATAGTCATTACCTCTTGCCAGCTCAGCACCGGCACGCCCAGCGCGCGCGCCTTGTCCACTTTCGAGCCGGGTGACTCCCCTGCCAGCACACAACTCGTTTTCTTTGACACACTCGTGCTGGTGGTGCCGCCCAAACGACGGATCAATTCTTCCGCTTCATCGCGCGCAACACCCGGCAAGGTGCCGGTGATGACAAACGTTTTCCCGCGCAACGGCTGCGGCCGCGCCGCATCCGTGCCAGCCGCATCGTCCTGCATGCGCACGCCCGCTTGCGCCAGCTTTGCCAGCGTCTCTTGATTGCGCGCATTGGCAAAAAATGCCAGCACCGATTCGGCCACTTCCGGCCCGACATCCGGCACCTGCTGCAATTGTTCAACGCGCGCCTGAGCCACGGCGGAGATCGAACCGAACGTGGCCGCCAGCGCGCGCGCCGTCGCTTCACCCACGTTGCGAATGCCCAGCGCATTGATCAGGTGCGCCAATGGCCGCTGCTTGCTCGTTTCGATGCCCGCCAACAAATTCCGCGCGCTTTTTTCGCCCATCCGTTCCAGCAGCACCACCTGTTCTTCGCGCAACGTGTACAAGTCGCCGTAATCGCGCACCAGCCCTTTTTCGACAAGCTGTGCCACCACCGCCGCACCCAGTCCCTCGATGTCCATCGCGCGCCGCCCGGCAAAATACTCGAGGCTGGCCTTCACCCGCGCCGGGCACGCCTGATTTTCACACGTGATCGCGGCGCAATCCTCGGAACGCAGCACCGGCCCGCCACATTCCGGACAGGCCGTCGGCGGCGCAATCGGCTGCTCCGCGCCCGTCCGCCGCGCTACGTCCGCGCGCACCACGTACGGAATGATCTCACCCGCTTTTTCCACCACAATCCAATCGCCCACCTGAATGTCTTTGCGCGCCACTTCATCAAAATTATGCAGCGTCGCGCGCGCCACCGTCGTCCCCGCCAAATGCACCGGCGTGAAATGCGCCACCGGCGTCAGCGCGCCCGTACGCCCGACTTGCACTTCAACCCGCTCCAGCTTCGTCGTCGCCTGTTCCGCCGCAAACTTGTAGGCAATCGCCCAGCGCGGATACTTCGCCGTCGCGCCCAACAGTTTTTGTTCGTGAAAGGAATTTACCTTGACGACCATGCCGTCGGTTTCAAACGGCAGGTCGTGGCGTTTGTCCTGCCAGGCATTGCACTGGCGCATGACGTCGTCAATGCCATGGCACACCGTGCAATGCGGCGAGACAGGCACGCCATACGTCGCCAGCGCCTGCAACAGCTCACGGTGCGTCGCGCAGCCATATTCTCCGGCGGCGCCATAACAAAAAAATCCCAGCCCGCGCTGCGCCGTGCTGCGCGGATCGAGCATCTTCAGCGAGCCGGCCGCCGCATTGCGCGGATTGGCAAACAGCGCCTCGCCCCTTTTTTCGCGTTCGGCGTTCACCCGCGCAAACGCTTTTTTGGGCATGTACACTTCGCCGCGAAGGTCCAGTATTCCATGCGGCGCGGGCTCCGCCAGTTGCAAGGGCAACGCCCGGATGGTCCTCAAATTGGTCGTGACATCGTCGCCGGTCGTGCCGTCGCCGCGCGTCGCGCCCTGCGCGAAGCGGCGATTCTCATAGCGCAACGCGACCGCCAAACCATCGAATTTCAGCTCAACCACATACTCGACCAGCATGACGCCCAGCGCGTCGCGCACGCGCTGATCAAAGGCCTGCAAGTCAGCATGTGAATAGGTGTTGTCCATCGAGAGCAACGGCACGGCGTGCCGCACCGATGCAAAACCCATCACTGGCTGTCCGCCCACGCGCTGCGTCGGCGAGTCCGGCGTGATCAGCTCGGGCTGCGCCGCTTCGCGTTCGCGCAACTCGGCCATCAGCCGATCATATTCCTGATCGCTGATCGTCGGCGCATTCTCGACGTAATAGCGCCGGTCATGCGCACGAATCTCCGCGCGCAGTCGCGCAATCTCTTGTGCTGCATCAGCTTTCATCCAAAATTAGTCAAAGACATCCGGAAAGAGCTTGCGCAACGTGACGGCAACGCCGTCGTCGTTGTTGCTCGGAATAATGTCATCTGCGGCTTGCTTCGCGGCTTGAATCGCATTGCGCGGCGCAAAACTCATGGCCGCGGCGGTCAGCATGTCCAGATCATTGTGGTCGTCGCCGAACGC
This sequence comes from uncultured bacterium, assembly GCA_964397565.1. Classification (GTDB taxonomy): domain Bacteria; phylum Auribacterota; class UBA3054; order UBA3054; family JAPLST01; genus JAPLST01. The sequence continues at coordinate 30,100 of CAYNJC010000007.1, read as the reverse complement.
GATCACGCGCGCATCCTCGAGCGCCAGGGCTTCCATCAGCATCTCAATGCCGTTCCATTTGGTCAGCCCCGGCTCGACCATTTCGACAATGCGATGGTCGTGAATATATTCCAGATTGTCGAGCGCGCGGTGCTCGATGCAATCGCCCAGCGCGGTCGTCAAATGCGCGCGCAACGCGGGCACAGCGCTCTCGGGCTCGCACAAGAACATGGCGACCGCACGCGCGAGCAAGGCACTGCCCGCAAGATCGTCGGTGATCGTGAGATAGCCCTCATGTCGGGCCGCATACTCTTGATACAAGGGGATCTGCAGCAACGCGCGATCCATGATCAAATCGACCGGCGTGCCGGCCGGGTCGACCACAATCACCGGCGGCCGGCCCACGGTATGCAGACAGGCAATGACTTCCTGCACCACCACCGGACTGATATAGCGCGTAAAGCAGCGCGTGTGGCCCGGCAGCGCGATGCCCACCGGCCCGTTGTTCAGCACCGCCCACGCGGGAAACGTAACCGGCGCCAAGACCGGCGCGGCGATCCGCGCGCGCCGCCCGGTGACAAAGGCAATGTGGATGCCCGCCTGGCTTAGCAAACGCAACGTCACCAGGCTGAACTCGGAAATGACCTTGTCGTCGCGCAACAGCGTGCCGTCCAAGTCAATCGCCACCAAGGTGGCGCGTTTTGTGCGCCGGTGACTAGTCATGCCGCTGCACTCCGGGCACCTGAATGATCTGGTCAAAGCGCAACGCTTGATTCGTGTTGACGCGCTGCAGCTCCTGAACCGCACACCCGAATTTGCGCGCAATGCTGTAATAGGTGTCGCCTGGCTGCACCGTGTACTGCGTGTACACCGGCGTGGTCGGCGTGGCTGCTGGCACGGGTGCAGTCGGCGTTGCGGCAGGCGCGGGCTGGTCTGGCACGCTGGTACTGGCACTACCGCGCACCTGCAAGTGCTGCCCTGCCCGAATCACGACATTGTCCGCCAGTCCGTTCAGTGCCAACAATTCCGCCACGGTCATGCCGTGCTGCTTCGCAATCCGCCAGAGCGTGTCATGCGGCTTGACGACATACACCTGCGCGATTTCTGCCGGCGCGGGTTCGGGCACGGCTGCCGCCGGTGTAGGTTCCGGCACGGCAGCCGCCGGCACCGCGGGTTCTACAACAGCCACCGGCACGGCTGCAGGTGTCGGACTCGTCTGATTTGTCGAACCGGTCGGACTAGTCGGGCTGCCGATCGCAACCGCACTGGTGGTGTCCAGCAGGTTGTTCGACGACGCTTCCGGCAGCACCGGCGGCACGTTGCTGTCGTCGGCGCCCACCGTCAGCATGCTGCTCTGTGGCAGCGCGGGTGGTTCGGTCAGCACTGGCGCCGGCGTCAACTCCTCAATCATATCCGGCGGCGCGGCATTCGACGCCAGCCGTTCGCTGCGCAAATAATAAATGATGCCGGTCAGCGCACCCGCCAGAATCACCAACCCAATAAACATGTTCGTGAAATACACCACCCGCATACATTTTCTCCAGAAGGGTTTCTTGATCCGTGCCACAATCTCGGCGACCTCGGCACGAAAATCCTGATAGGAGCGGTACCGCCGCTCGGGTTCATACTTCAATGCGCGCCGCACCAGTGCATCCCAACCCGGATCGCAAGTTTGGCGGATGCGCGTCGGCTCGACCAGCGGCGAGGGCGGCGCAACACTGGTCAACAGAAAGTAGGCCAGCGCACCCAGGCCATATATATCACTCTGCGCCGTCGCGGGCTGCCCCTGCAATTCCTCCGGACTCAAGTAGGCATCCGCCGCCGAGCGGCGCAGCCGCCCCCCACTCATGCCAATGTCCGTCAACAATGCCCGCAACGCGCCCTGCTCATCCCGCTGCAGTAATATATTATGCGGATGAATCCCACCATAGCCTGGCAGCGCCTGCGCATGGACGTGCAGGAGCGCATCACACAGGTTGAGCAGCAGCGCCGCCACCGTGCACTCGTCCAGCAGGCCGGCGTGCTCGCTCATATACTCGGAGAGATTCTTGGCAAACGCAATCTGGCCGACGCGCGCATCCGCACGCAACGGCTCGAACAGCACATACTCAGTCACCACCCACACCCGCTCGTCCTCACGACCGCAGGCATGCACACGGGCCACCCCGTCGTGGTGCGCGGTTTGCAGCGCCTGCGCCGCCAGCAGCGCCGACTCGCCACAGGGCCCGGCGGCGTATATTTTCAGCGCCACCTTTTGCTGCGTGGTCGTCTCTTCCGCAAGATACACGACGCCGCTGCGCCCGCGCCCAATCTCGAGCAGCACGCTATAGGCGCCCATCGTCCGGCCACTCCATGACACCGCGTCAGTCGTGCTCATCGCTCCGTCACCTCGCGGATACTGTCGCGCGCAATGGCGCCCAGTTCTTCAAGAAGCTCCAGCGGGATCGTCAAGGGCGTCAAAAAATACAGCACATCGCCGAGCGGCCGCAAAATTGCACCGCGTCGCAGCGCCGCGCGATATACCTGCCAACCAATCCGCTGTTCAGGCGGATACGCGCGCTTGCCCGCCCGCGCAGCTACCAGCTCGATGGCGCCGATAAATCCGCATTGGCGCGTCTCGCCCACGTGCGCCAGCCCCGCCAGCGACGCCAGCACTCGTTGCAGGGCCGCGATCCGCACCGGCAACGCCGGCAGTGCCTCTGCTGTGAGTATGTCCATCGTTTCCAGCGCGAGCCGGCACGCCATCGGATTGCCCGTGTAGGAATGACTGTGGTAAAATGCCTTCATTTCTGAATACTCGCCGTAAAATGCGTCGAACATCTGCGCATCCCGCACCAGCACGGCCGCAAACGGCATGTACCCACCCGTCAGTCCTTTCGACAAGCACAGTAAATCGGGCGCGATCCCCGCCTGCTCACTGGCGAACAGCGTGCCCGTCCGGCCAAAGCCCACGGCGATCTCGTCGGCAATCAGATGCACGCCGGCTGCCGCACACGCCGCCGCCAGCTTCTGCAAATACACCGGGCTGTACATGTTCATCCCGTTCGCGCATTGCACCAGCGGCTCGATGAACACACCGGCCACGTCGGCGGCGTGCGCGTCGAGCGCCGCCTGCATGGGTGCAAAGCACTCGGCCGCGCAGGTGGCGCGCGCTTTTTGGAACGGGCAGCGAAAGCAATCCGGACCCGGCACCATCAGCGTGTCGAGCAGCAGCGGCGCGAATTTCTCGCGGTACAACGCCAGGCCGCCGAGTGACAGCGCGCCGAGCGTCTCGCCGTGATAGGCGCCGCGCACGGAGACAAACCGGCGCTTGCGCGGCTGCCCGGTCTGCTGCCAAAATTGAAACGACATTTTCAACGCGACTTCCACCGCAGCCGAACCGCAATCGGCATAAAAGACCTTGGCATAGCCGCCGGGCGCCGCCGCGCACAGCCGCGCCGCCAGCCGCGCGCCCGGCGCATGCGTGAAGCCCGCAAAAATAACCTGTTCGAGCGTGGCCGCCTGTTCCTGCAGCACGCGCGTCAAGCGCGGATGCGCATGCCCCAGCAAATTCACCCACCATGAGGAAATGCCGTCAATATAGCGCCGGCCCGCGGCGTCAAAGAGCAGTGCGCCACAGCCGCGCACAATTTCGAGCGGTGGCTGCTGCTCATGATCTTTCATCTGTGTGCAGGGGTGCCACACATACGCGCGATCCAACTGCAGTATGTCATCAACACCGGTCAATCACATTCCTTCGGTTAGCATAACAAAAGGAATTATACCAAATTCCGCTTTGATTTTTCACGCCGGCTGTGCTATAATCTGCCAGTTAATTGGGATTGCCTACGTTTAACGCTTGGAGATGCACTGCCCGTGACGACCTCGTTTGCGCAACGCCTGCAGCACCTGCCGCCCTACCTCTTTGCCGAAATCGACAAAGTCAAACGCGCGCTCATCGCGCAAGGCAAAGACGTCATCAATCTCGGCGTCGGCGATCCCGACACGCCCACGCCGGCGCACATTGTCGCCGCCCTGCAGCGCGCCGCGCTCGAACCGGGCAATCATCAATACGCGCTCGACCAGGGCAAGCCCGCCTTGCGCCAGGCCTGCGCCGCGCATTATCAGCGCCGCTTCGGCGTCACGCTTGATCCGGACACCGAAATCCTGCCGCTGCTCGGCTCGAAAGAAGGCATCGGCCACATTCATCTTGCGTTCGTCAATCCGGGCGATGTCGTGCTCGTGCCCGAACCCGGCTATCCGGTGTACCATTCCGGCACGCTCTTCGCCGGCGGCGTCACGCATTGGATGCCGCTCACCCGTGCCCGCAACTATCTGCCCGACCTGAGCGCCATCCCCGCCGACGTCGCCCGCCGCGCGCGCCTGATGTTCTTGTGCTATCCGAACAATCCGACCGCGACGATCGCGCCACGCTCGTTCTTCGCAGAGGTGGTCGCCTTCGCCCACCAGCACGACATTCTGGTCTGCCACGACGCCGCCTATTGTGATGTGTATTACGACGGCGTCAAACCGCCGTCATTTCTCGAAGTGCCGGGCGCGAAGGACGTCGGCCTCGAGTATTATTCGTTATCCAAAACCTATAGCATGACCGGCTGGCGCGTCGCCTTCGCGGCCGGCAATCGCGACCTGCTGGCCGGCCTCGCCAAAGTCAAATCGAATTTGGATTCGGGCATTTTCGGCGCGGTGCAGGATGCCGCCATCGCCGCGCTGACTGGTCCGCAGGAGTGCCATGCCACGCTGCTGGCGATGTACCAGGAACGCCGCGATGTGTTGATCCAAGGCCTGCGCGCGTGTGGCTGCGCGGTCGAGCCGCCGCAGGGCGCGTTTTATGTCTGGGCGCCAGTGCCCCAGGGCATGACCTCCGCCCAGACCACCATGACGCTGCTCGAACAAGCTGCGATTGTCACCACCCCCGGCAACGGCTTGGGTCCCAGTGGCGAAGGTTTTGTGCGCATGACCTTGACCGCGCCGAAAGAGCGCCTGCGCGAGGCCGTCGCGCGCATTCAGAAACTCAAACTCTACGGTTGAGTCGCGGCCCGATGTACAACCCTTCGTTAGACGCGCTCGAGCAACGCATCCTGCTAATCCGTGGGCGAAAGGTGCTGCTGGATGCCGACCTCGCCGCACTGTATGGCGTGCCGACAAAAGCTCTGCTTCAGGCGGTGAAACGTAATTCACAGAGGTTTCCTGACGATTTCGTTTTCCAACTGACTGCAACTGAATCTCAAATTCAAAGGTCACAAACTGTGACCTTTACTGTATTGAACCGCAAGTACTTACCGTTTTGCTTCACCGAGCAGGGCGTCGCCATGCTCTCCAGCGTGCTGCGCTCTGAACGCGCCGTCCAAGTGAATATCGCCATCATGCGCGCCTTGATGTTGCCGCCCGTCAAGCCGCGTAAGGCCATCGGCTTTCACGCCGCGGAGGGACGCGTTGCGTATCGTGCCACACGCTCACCGCGGAAAAAACGCCCGCAATGAGCACGACCTGCTACATCGCCCTTGGCAGCAATGTGGGTGATCGGCTCGCGCATTTGCGCCAGGCAGTCACGGCGCTACACGAGGCCGGCGCGCCTGCCTCCGCCATCTCCGGTGTGTTTGAAACGACGCCGGTTGACTGCCCGCCCGGCGCATCTGCGTTTTACAATGCCGTGCTGGAATGCCAAACAGATTTGCAGCCGGCGGCGCTGTTGGACACGCTCCTGCAGATCGAGCAACAGGCCGGCCGCACGCGCACCCAGCGCAATGCGCCACGCACCCTCGACCTTGATCTGCTTTTTTTTGGCGAGCTGATTGCCGATGCGCCGGCGCTGACCTTGCCGCATCCGCGCCTGCACGAACGTCTCTTCGTATTGGCGCCCTTGCGCCAACTTGCGCCACGCTTTGTCCATCCACGCCTGCATCAAACCATTGTGCAACTCTACGACACGTGTATTGCCGCATCGCGCGAAATGGTGCGCCTGGTGGCACCGTCATGCATGCTCAATCCCACATACCCGCACTAAGTTATGGCTGGTCTCCTTTCCACGTCATCCTCGCCGCACCTGCGCGCCAACGATTCCGTGCCGCGCATCATGTGGTCAGTCGTGGCCGCGCTCGTGCCGGCCTGCGCGTATAGCGTCTACATTTACGGCTGGTATTCCGCAGCCCTGATCGGCATCTGCGTCGCCACCGCCGCCCTCACCGAGGCCGCCTGCCAAGCCGTGCGGCGTCAGCGCATCACGCTGGGTGACGGCAGCGCGGTCGTGATGGGCATGCTGGTCGCCTGCAACATTCCGCCGGTCATCGCGTGGTGGATTCCGATCATCGGCACGATCGCCGGCATGGCCATCGGCAAGCACTGCTTCGGCGGCTTGGGCTGCAACATATTCAACCCGGCCCTGGTCGGCCGCGCCTTTCTGCTGGCAGCCTACCCAAAGGATATGACCACGTGGAAGATTGTCGGTGCCGCCGCACAGATTGACGCCACGACTACGGCCACCCCGCTGATGATGTTCAAAGAACACGGCCTGGACTACCTCGTGCAGCACTTCGGCGACAAAGCCATGCTCTACAAAGACCTGTTCATCGGCAATATCGGCGGCTGTATCGGCGAAACGTCCGCGGCGCTCCTGCTGGCCGGCGGCATCTTCATGCTCGTGCGCGGCATCATTTCCTGGTATATTCCCGTAACGTACCTGGCGACGCTGGCGCTGGCGAGCATCATCGGCGGCGGTGATCCGCTGGTCGCCATCCTCGCCGGCGGCGTCATGCTCGGGGCATGGTTCATGGCCACCGACATGGTCACCAGCCCGTTCACGCCGCGTGGCCAACTGGTCTTTGGTGTCGGCTGCGGCCTGCTGACCTTCCTGATCCGCAAATTCGGCGGCTATCCCGAAGGCGTTTCGTACGCCATTCTCATTATGAACACGACCGTGCCGTGGCTTGACCGGGCCTTCCCGCGCCGTGTCTTTGGTACCCATCTTTCCAAGAGTCGCCCATGAAGAAAATGCTGCACTATGCCGTGGTTCTGCTCGTCATTTCCAGCGTGGCTGGGGTCGGCTTATATGTCGTCAATGAATTGACCCGCGATAAAATCGCCGCGGCCCAGCGCAAGTCACTGACCGAAGGGCAACAACTGCTGATGCCCGATGCCGCCCGCTTCAGCGCGGAAATGACATTCCCACTCAATGGCAAGGCGGTGGTTTACTACGAGGCCATTGACGCGGCCGGCACGATCATTGGCTATGAAGTGGATTACGCCGTGCAGGGCTATCAGTCGCAAGTGCGGGTGCTCAGCGCGATCGGCACCAACGGCATGCTGCGCGGCATTAAAGTGCTCAGCCAGGCCGAAACGCCGGGCCTTGGCGCCGAAGTCGAGGCCGTGCCGTCCACGAAGTCGCTGTGGCAAGCCATTGCCGGCCTGTTCCGCCCGGCTGCGCCGGCAGCCGCACACGTGCAGTTGCCGCCGTTCCAAACGCAATTCGCCAATAAGATCGTCACCGACCTGGTCGTCACAAAGACAAAAGCGCCAACTGGTATCGAGGCCATTTCCGGCGCAACGATTACCAGCGCAGCCGTGACCAAGGCCGTGCGCGAACCAGTGGCTGCCTTTCTCGCCTGGCATGCCTCGCACGCTGCCACTGCCAAGTGACCACCGATCAATGCTACTGGTCCTATGACTACTCTACCAAGGTACCATCATGCTGCTCAATGAATTGACCAAGGGCTTTTGGGAGAAGAACCCGGTCTTTGTGCTGGCGCTCGGCTTATGCCCGGCCCTGGCTGTCACGAATAGCGTGCAAAACGCCATCGGCATGGGGGTCTCGACGATCTTCGTCTTGACCCTCTCGAATGTGCTAATCTCGTTGGTGCGCAAGGTCATTCCCGCCGAGATCCGCATTCCGTGCTACATCATTATCATTGCATTCCTGGTCACGGTCGTGGATCTGGTTTTGGCGGCCTATTTTCCTGATATCAGCAAAGCCATCGGCCTGTTCATCAAACTGATCGTCGTCAACTGCATCATTCTCGGCCGCGCCGAAGCCTTTGCTGCAAAAGTCACGCCCCTGCGTTCGTTGCTGGACGGCCTGGGCATGGGCATTGGTTTCTTGATCGCACTGGTGATCATCGCCGGCATTCGCGAAGTGCTCGGCGCCAATAAATTCTTCGGCTTCACCGTCTTTCCCGGCTGGCGCCCGATTGGCGTCATGGTGCTGGCGCCCGGCGCATTTCTCACGCTCGGCCTCGTGCTGGCGTGGAAGAACATGGGCAAGCGGGCATAGGTGCGTCGGTGATCAGTGCATCGGTACGTCAGTGCATCAGCAAGCAGGTGCTTCTTTGATGAACCCGTTGTTAGATACAATTCAAGATGCGGAGGCAATGCACACGCGCCTTGCACAATCTTTTAGCGAACTTAACGTCTACAAAGTGAGCCAAGAGTTCGCCATGGATATGTTTACTCTGTCACGAGAGTTTCCCCGTGAGGAAGTCTATTCACTTACCGATCAAACGAGGCGCTCATCGCGCGCCATTGGCGCTGCAATCGCGGAAGCATGGGGCAAGCGCAACTACATCGCACACTTCATCTCGAAACTCACTGATGCGGACGCCGAACAGTTGGAAACGCAACATTGGATCCTTATCGCGTGGAGGTGCGGTTATATTGATATGGCCACGCGAGATAAACTACTGTCAACATGCCAAAGTATTGGAAAAATGCTGCATGCTATGATGGCTCAGGCTGACAGTTTCTGCCATCACTCGCCCCACCGACGCACTGACGCACCGATAACCGACGCACCGACGCACTGACAACCGACGCACCGACCACACCATGACCATCGCCACCATTCTCCTCGTCCTGCTCTCGACCATCTTCGTCAACAACTTTGTCTTCGCGAAGTTTCTGGGCAATTGCCCGTACGTGGGCGTCTCGAACGACAGCAAGTCGGCGACCGGCATGGGGCTCGCCATTATTTTTGTGATGACCATGGCCAGCGCCGCCTCCTGGGTTGTCTATCACTTTTTTCTGTATCCCAGCACGGCCAATGTCCTGTACCAACTCTTCGGCCATGCGCCCGCCACCGGCGGTGCCGCCGCGTTGCAGGCCTACCTGCTCAAAAACTTCGACTTGCGCTTTCTTGACACGCTCTCGTTCATTCTCGTCATTGCCGTGCTGGTGCAATTTGTCGAGATGGTCATTCGCAAAGTCAGCCCGGCGCTGTACACGGCACTCGGCATTTACCTGCCGCTGATCACGACCAATTGCGCCGTGCTGGCCGTCGCCATTCTGAATATTCAGGGCATGACCATCGGCGGCAAACAGCTTGGCTATGGGCAACCGGACAGTTTCCTGTTCGCGATTATCAATGGTTTTGGCGGTGGCATCGGCTTTACGGTCGCATTGTTGCTGATGTCCGGCATTCGCGAGCGCCTAGCCTTGTGCGACGTGCCCAAGCCGTTGCGCGGCATGCCGCTGGCCTTTGTCATCGCCGGCTTGATGGCGATTGCCTTCATGGGCTTTGTCGGCATGGTGAAATAGGCTTCTGGATTGTGCCATAGCATAACAGTTCACCACTAGCAGGAGAACGTGTCATGACATCCGGCCGAGCAGCTGCAATGCAGTACGTGTTACTATGCACAATGCTTGTCTTAGTCGTGATGCCGGAGTTGGTGTGCCGCGCGGCGTGGCCGCCCGATGATCCATGGGGCACGCGCATTCAGCAAGGCGCGACGTTCTTCCAGACCACCACGCCCAATCCGGTGATCTATCCGCGCCTGGCCGCACCAGCCACAGTTGCCGCCACGCCGAATCTGGCGCAGCCGTACCGCACGCATTCATGGCTGGGTGGGGCGCTGTGGGGCACCGGCAAGGCCGAACCGGATCTCTGGACCTCGACGGGGCCCGAGTCCGCCGCCGGCTTCTGGACCAACGCCGCCTGCGTCAATCCGATCGGCGGCGGGTGGTTTCCCGGCAACTTCGTGCAGCACCCGGTCTTCCTGCAGACGTTTTCCTTGTCGTACAGCTCGCCACCCCACTCCGCCCAGAACGAAGCCCAGGCCATTCTTGACCGCGGCATTAGTTTGTGTGGTGTGTATCCGTATCTCGCAAATGCCGCGCAATGGCCCACCAATGTGCTGAGCCTGATGACACCGGCCAATGCAACCTACTGGAAGCAATGCAGTCCGCTTGGTTTTATTGCCAATCCCCTGCTGCCTGATTTGCGCTTGGTACCGATGACTAACACCCCGCCGGGCGGCCCGCTCGACGTCCTGCCCGCCTGGAGTCCCGAGGGCACCTTGGTCGACCGCATGGGTGATTTTGATGCCGACATCATCTATCAGAATCCTGCCGATCCCTATGTCACGACCGCCTTTGGCCAGCCAGGCCAAGGCACGTATCTCAAGATGTGCGTCTGTCAAGGCGCGCCATTCACTTGGATTGAAGCACGCGGCATCCCCTACCTGATCTTGCGCAATGCCAGCGCGGATGCCGTCGGGCACGGCACCGTATCAGGCACGAGCACGCTCGGCAGCACGGCACCGCAACCTGTCCCCGGCGTCAGCGACGTCATGTACTTCCTGATCTACGCCAACCAAAACTGCCCGTTCCCCGACAGTAGTCCATCAAACAAGCAGGCCAATCCCAACGGCTTTCAGGACAACTGGACGACGTGGGCCGTGTACTATCGCAGCAACGCCGCGGTGAATGTTACACTCGACAACTATAGCGGCTTTCAGAATCATTTTTTGACGCTGGCGCCCACCGCCAAGACCTGGCTGGTCATCGCCAGCGTGCCGACCCAGCGCAACTACCCGGCGAACCGCACCAATGCGGCCGCATTCATTCAGGCCTACCATCTGGCCAATGCGCGGCAGTACACGGAAGGCCTTGGGCAATTACCCGGACGCGACCGTGCCCTACGTCGGTTCGAGCAATTTGTTCGTCGCCGGTGTTACGCCGCTGCAGTTCTATCTCAACATGGCGATTGCCAATTGTACCACCCAGACCATCGGCACCAATTTCTCCTATCAAGCGCCGTGGATCATGCTCATGTCGGGCGACCAAAGATTCAGCAATCCGACCTTGGGTAGCAATCCCGGCAACTTCGCGCTCAACCCGGCCGAGCTGACCATTAGTTACGTCGCCAGTTTTCTCGACGCCATCGAACAGCACGGGCCGCCCGACTGGACGATCATCGGCCACGCCGTTGCGCCAAGTGATGCCAATCACGACTATGTCTTCAACGCCGCGTTTGTCAAGGGCATCCATGCGACGCTGGTTGCCTGGAATCCGGCCAGCAAGACGAATTATGTGAATTTCTACTCACTAGCCAGCGAGACGACGCCGCTGCTGCCCGCGGCCCTGGCCGTGCCGCCCAAGCAATGGGCCATAACCACCGCGGTGATTCCCGAGCCGGCGCTGCTGACCGCCTGCGCCGCGCTGCTGCTATGGTGCCGCGCCGCCGGGCGGCGACACTAGACCGCCCGGCGTCACAAACAACAAAAAATGTCGATTGAAAACAACCGTCTATAGTACGGCGACAATCTCGGCGATGCGCTGCCGCACTTCGGCGCGCTGCACCACTTCGCCGGCATCTTCCGGGCCACAGACACGCAATAACGTGATCGGATCAAAGCCCAGCCACTTCAGAAAAAATTCATAGCGCGGGAAAATATCCGCGAAGGTGCTCTGATCCGGATGCCCTTGCGTTTGCACAAAGACCAGTTTCTTGCCGGCAGCCAGGCGGCTTTTGCCAGGATTCTCATGAAAGTCTGGGACCAGAAAGGAAAACGTCCGGTCAATGAATCCTTTCATCTGGGCCGTCACCTCGCCAAAATAGACCGGCGTCGAGAGCACCAGCACGTCGCACGCGCGCACCGCCGCGAGCACATCCGTCAAGCCATCCTGCACCACGCATTCCTCATGGGTCCGCTTGCAGGCCATGCAGGCGATGCAGCCATGATAGGTCAACGCCGCCAGGCGCACCGTTTCAATGCTCGCGCCGCGCTCGCGCGCGCCGTCGCATACCGCTGCGGCCAGCGCCGCGCTGCATGAATTCTTGCGCGGACTGCCAATAATGCTGACTACTTTCATGGTGGGCTCCTACAGTTTGTTAGTCCCCAAACCTCCCCACCGGCCTTGTGCCGGTGGAAGAAGAGATTGGCAAGAACGGCGGCGGCGGGCTCCATCAATCTCATTCACCCACGGCGCAAGGCCGTGGGGGTCTCTGCACACCCATTCGCAGTTGGTGAGTGGCGGATGGCGATCAGACCGGCGCGTTGACCTTCGGCAAATGGGCCAGTGATTCCTTGATTTTTTCGACGGGATACTCGAAGTCGGTCAGTTCGCCGGCAAAATATTTCTCATACGAAGCCAGGTCCAGATGGCCGTGGCCGCTAAGGCAAAAGACAATCGTGCGCGGCACGCCTTCTTCCTTTGCCTTCAGCGCTTCGTCCACCGCGCACGCCACGGCGTGCGACGTTTCCGGCGCGACAATGATGCCTTCGGCGCGCGCGAACAGGATGGCCGACTCAAAGCACTTTAGTTGGTTGTAGTTGGTCGCCTCGATCACGCCGCAGCGATGCAGCAGGCTGACCAGCGGCGACATGCCGTGATAGCGCAACCCGCCGGCATGAATCCCCGGCGGAATGAAGTCGTGACCGAGTGTGTCCATTTTCAACAACGGAGTCATGCCGCTCTTGTCGCCAAAGTCATAGGCATACTGTCCCTTGGTCATGGTCGGGCAGGCAGACGGCTCGACGGCCACCAAGCGGATGTTTTTTCCGGCCGCTTTTTCCGGCACAAACGGAAAGACCATCCCGGCAAAATTGCTGCCGCCGCCGCAACAGCCGATCAGCACATCCGGCGTCGCGCCCGCCGTGCGCAACTGCTTGATGGTCTCAAGGCCGATGACGGTTTGATGGAGCATGACGTGATTCAAGACGCTGCCCAGCGCATAATTCGTATCGGTGCGCGCGAGCGCATCTTCGACTGCCTCACTGATCGCGATCCCGAGACTGCCCGGGCAGTCCGGGTCTTCGGCCAGAACGGCGCGGCCCGATTGGGTGCGGTCACTCGGCGACGGAATGCAGTGCGCGCCCCAGCAATGCATCATGGTGCGCCGATACGGTTTTTGATAATAGCTGCACTTGACCATGTAGACCAAGCACTCGATATCAAAAAAGTTGCAGGCGAGGGCCAAGGCACTGCCCCATTGGCCCGCGCCGGTTTCTGTCGCCAGGCGTTTGATGCCGGCCTTTTTGTTGTAATAGGCCTGGGCGATGGCGGTATTGGGTTTGTGACTGCCGGCCGGCGAAACCCCTTCATACTTGTAAAATATTTTGGCCGGTGTGCCGAGCGCAACTTCGAGGCGGTGCGCGCGAAAAAGCGGCGAGGGGCGCCACAAGCGCAGAATGTCGAGAATCTCCTCCGGAATGTCAATCCAGCGCCGGGTGCTGACTTCCTGCTCGATCAGTGCCATCGGAAAAATCGCCTGCAGATCCTCCGGCTTGGTCACTTGGCCGGTGCCGGGATGCAGCGGCGGCGGCAAGGGCGCCGGCAGATCAGCAATGACATTGTACCATTGTTTTGGCAGCTCGCGTTCCGGGAGCAGAATCTTGTAATCGTTCATGTCGGTTCGGGTGCTAGCTACAGGCCACGCCGGACAATCGCAAAAGCTGCGGCGTCGCCCAAATTTGTTCAAACTAGAATTGTAGACATTCTGGCGCTCGCTTGTCAACCGGTTTTTGAGAAAAACGGTTTGTGGCAAACCGTTTTGTACAAAATGGATGTGCCGCACATCCATTTTTCTTCTGCGTTAGCGGCACTTATGATACGGGTTGCTCGGATTATTGCGGTTCTGCTATAATGAGCGCTTAGTAAGTTATCTTAACGGACTTTACATGACACGGCTACAGTTACGAATTGGGCTGGTGATAACTATCGCCGCGCTGGCGTTTGTCTGGTGGCGCTATGCGCCCGCCCGCGATGGCGTCTATGTGATCAAGAGTCGCGCTTGTGCGTGGACTATCGCCATCAGCAACGGTGTGGTGCAGACAATTCTGCTCGAACATCTGCCTTCGCGCACACGCCTGCCAATTGAGGGTGACGACTTCCTGCTGCGGGTCGGCACGGCGCGCTCAATCGGCTGGCGCGCCCTGGCCGGCCCGGGCGCGGTTACGCGTTCTGAATTTTGCGTGCGCGACGGCGTGCTGCTTACGCCGCGCGCGTGCGTGGCACGCTGGGTTATCCGCGGCCTGCGCAGCACCACCTTTGTGCTGCAGCCGCAGCGCGGGAATTTCCAGATCGCCCTGCGCTTCGAGCCCGACCGCGCCGGCGGCTGGCTGCGCCGCACCATCACGCTGCGCGCCACGGATGCGCAACGCTATGCGATTGACTTTGCCGACCAGACGCGCTGGCAGGTGCCGGTGACAGTGTCCGGCGGCGGGCGCGGCCAGCCGCTCTGGCTGGCTAACACCTTCTTTTGCGGCCTTGAACATCCCTTCAATGACAACTTCGTGAGCAATGGTCTGGTTGTGCTGCGCCAGTATCCTGGCGCCAGCTTCGGCGTAGAGCCGCTGGCACTGCAAACCATGGTCGTGGGCGCGGCCGCGCCCGGGCAAGCCCATCTGGCATTCAGCCAGTACATGGCCGCCCTGCGCCGGCCGCCGCGCGCAGTGACGATCTATAACACTTGGTGCGATTTGCGCGACACGCAACTTACCTTTGCCGCCGTCACCAATCAAGTCGCGGCTCTGCGCACGGCTTGCACCCGCTACAACCTGCCGCTCGAGGTGATTGTGCTCGACGATGGCTGGGAAGACAAGAATTCAATTTGGTTCCCGCGCGTCGACCGTTTCCCGGGTGGCCTCGCACCGCTGGGTGCGGCGCTGACGCAGCTCGGATTTCGCACCGGTCTGTGGCTGCCGCTCAGCGGCACAATGCTCAATGTCGAGTGGGGTGGCGCGCGCGGCTATGAAGTCGCCTGCCAGACCTACTATTGCATGAGCGGCACCAACTATAACGGCGTTCTCCGCGACCGCATTTGCGAATTGGTCAACGACATGGATTTGGCGTTGTTCAAACATGATTTCAACTATTTCGTCTGTGGTCGCAGTGAACACGGCCATTTCCCCGGCGAATTGCAGAGCAGTGAAGCAAACGTCAATGCCTTGCTCGATCTGTTGCGGATGGAACGACGCCTGCGCCCCGACCTGTACCTGGCCGTGACCAGCGGTCTGTGGCCCAGCCCATGGTGGCTGCCGTACTGCGACACGATTTGGATGGGCGGCAAAGATCATGATTTCGACAAGCGCCTGCCGGCCTCGCGCGGCAGCGCCTTCGAGATGAATTACCGCGATGGCGCCTTGTACCAACTGCTGGTGGCGGACAGCAACACCTTCCCGCTCTCAGCCCTGATGACACACGGCATCGTGGATGCGCGCCACACCGTCTATGATGTCGCGGCCGAAGACGATGAGGGCTGGGCCAATTATCTGATGAACTATCTCGGGCGCGGCACACTGATGCGCGAATTGTACATCACGCCGGACAAACTCAGCCCGCTGCGCTGGGACATTCTCGGCCATGGCCTGCGCTGGGCCACCACGCTCAATGCGTGCATGGCCCAGTCGGCCTTCACGCTGGGCGACCCGCGCACCGGCGCAGTGTTTGCCTACACCGGCAACGATGGCCGCCGCGCCTATGCCAGCATTCGCAATCCGAGCTTGCGTACGCTCGTTGTCCGCGCCGATCAACTCGGCTTGACCAACGAGATCTGCGACATCGTCTACCCATGGCACCTCGCGCTGCGCAACTGCCCGGATTTGTCGTTTGACATTCCACCCGAGGCCGTCGTGCAGATTGAGTCATATCCCCGCAGCGCGATTACTGCGCCACTGGTGCTGGGCACTCGCGCACGGGTTACGACAGCCAACGCGACCACCACCGAGTTTGCCATCGCGGTTGACGGCGCGCCGCGCGAAGTCACCCTCGCCGCCGCGCCGGGGCAGCGCATCACTGCCGTCAATGCAACCGGCACCACCGTCCTGCATGGCGAGGATGGCATATGGCGCGTGCGCGTCGGGGACCTCACGGCCCGTGAGACGACCTGCGTGCGTGGCGCAACCATGGCGCCCGGGCCGGCGTTCACCGCCGACATTCTCGTGCCCCCGCAGGAACAGGCCTGGCTGAAATGCGTGCTGTGGTCGTCGCAGGCACTCGCACCCAAACTCACGATCAACAACGTGCCCACTGTCGGCGCATGGCATGCCGGTACTGGTTGGCAACTCCTGACCCTGCGTCTGCAGCCCGGCGCCAATGATGTCCGCGTGCAATTTCAGAAAGACGCCGTGCCGTCGAACGCAACCGCGCAGGTGTTTCTCACCACACAGCAGCGCAACCAGGATGCAACCTTGACGGTCACGCACAGCGCCGTAGCTACATCTGCCACGCGCGCACGGCCCCTGCCGCTGCTGCAGGATGTTGCCCGCAGTTCCCACGAGGTGCTGGCCCCCGTCAATCTTCTGGCGCACGCCGACGCACTGGTCGATCACGCCCGCATCGCGCGGGTGCAACGCGAGCTGGCCGGCGCGCGTGCGGCCGTTCTGCTGCTCGACTGCTTTGATGTCAATGGCGGCGACTATGCCAACAAACAGCTGTTTCTCAACGGCGTCTTCATCGGCCAGTTGCCATCCAATCCGCCGCCGCTGGCCGCCTGGGCAGCCCTGCGCGTGCCGCTGCCCAAGGAAAGTTTGGCGAAATTGGGCGCTGACAATATGCTGACGCTGGTTGACAACACCGGCGATTCTTACAAAGTCCGCCTGGGTCAATTATTGGTCACGCTGCGCGACGGCCAGGTCAAGGCCTCGTTGGCGCAGTCGAATGTTTTCAGCACCGCCATGTCGTGGAAGCACGCGGAAGGCCGGCAAATCCCGCGCGACGGCGCCCCCATGGCTGTTCTTTCTTTCTAGGTTCTTCATGGATTTCCGTGGGGGAGATTACTTGGATTGGCAGCAGCGAACCCGAAACCCCTCTCCAGCGGGATAATCCCAACATGAGCACTAACGGCAACGGAGAAAACTGAATTATGCACCTCTCGGATATGATTCAATTGTTGATCCTTACGACCATGACTATGTCGGTATTGTTCATGGCAGTCCAAACACGGCTCCAAAACCGACTCCTGCGCGCCCAGTTGCTGCGTGACCGCCTGGATTTGTATTGGAAGACCTACGAACCGATCGCGGATGAACAACTCCAACAGTTCAATGATTATCCAGAGGACTATTTCGTTAACCGGCAGGAATATGAGGAGCGCTACGCGGCTTCTATCCTCACTATGAAACATATGTTGATCAGTATATGCCGAAGGACCCGCAAGACAAACAATGCCGAGAGAATAATGCACGCCGCCCGCGCACACGGTGTGGCTGACTTGGATGGTGAAACACAACTGTTGCGATGCGACTAGCTAATACAATTCGTGCGGTTGCGGTGTGTGAGGCAGCCAAAGGTGCCGTGGTTCTGTTGGCGGGTTTTGGTGCATTATCTCTCATCCATCACGATGTCCAGAGGGGCGCCGAACGCCTGGTCGGCCATCTGCACCTCAATCCTGCAAAACACTATCCTCACGTTTTTCTGGACACCGCAGCCCACTTCACCGATTCACGTCTGTGGCTGCTGACCACCCTCGCGGCCGTGTATGCATTGATACGCTTTGTCGAGGCCTACGGTTTGTGGCGCGCAAGGCGTTGGGCCGAATGGTTCGCTGCAGTCAGCGGTGGCATCTATATCCCATTTGAGATGTACGCGTTGTCGCAACGCATCACGTTTCTGCCACTCGCTGCACTGGTGGCAAACATGCTGATTGTTGGTCTAATGATTGATGCCTTACTGCGTGCCCATTCAACTGACGCCGCGAGGGGTGTCTAACGTGCGCCTACATTGCGTTGGCTGACATGAACGGATTACTGTTGGGGTTGAGCACGGGGGCTTATTGTTTTGCATCCTGTGGGCCGTTGTTGGCGCCGTGGCTGCTGGCGGAAGCGCAGGGGCCGGGGCGGAATGTTGTAGCTGTCCTGCTGTTTCTTGGAGGGCGGCTGGTGGGATACCTGGTGTATGGTATCCTGGCATGGCTGGTGGGCTGGATGTTCCAGACCGCGTTGCCGACCTGGTACCTGTATGTGTTCGGGTGCGCCTACATTGTTTTGTCCGCAATGCTGGTGGTTTATGCGCTCCGCTCCGGTCGGGCGACCTGTGAGCCGGGCGCCACGCGTGCCGCATGGCATGGGCAGCAGTGGCTGCGGCATCGCTTCCTGATGCCGTTCGTGGGCGGCCTGCTAACGGGACTGAATATCTGCTATCCCTTTATGCTGGCGTTCGCTGCGGCTGCGGCCCTGTCAACCTTGTTCGCCAGTGTCTGGTTTTTCCTGATGTTCTATTTGGGGACCTCCATTTTCATCCTGCCGTTGCCGTTGCTGGGCCTGCTGCGGCGCTATCAGGCACTCCAGACAATCGGTCGCTTATCGGCGGGACTGGTTGGGTGTTACTATCTATATTACGGCATTGTCATCATCGTTCAGGGCGTTGCCACCGGCGCGCCGAAATGAGGAGCAAATGAAATCGAAGCTTTCTCTATTGGCGTTGCCACGCGGCACGGCACTATGGCTCTGTCTGCCGATGCTACTGCTTTCAGGTCTGCTGCTGAGCGGCGGAAAACCCGTCCGGAATGCGCAGGACATGATCGCCATCGGCGTCACGCTCCTTTTCTTTACTGTGCTGTTTTATAAGATGCTCAGCAGCGGGAAAACCGACCGTTGGCGCGCTACCGCTTTTATCCTCTATGCCGTGCTGCTGTCGTTCACGTTCATTGTCCATATGTTTGAGGCGCGCGGCGCAATGTCGCTTTCCGCGGCGAAACTCATCGAATGCGAAGTGCCGTTTTGTCATATTGTCATTCCCATGACTGTGATTCCGATGGCACTGACCCGTTCGATCATCTTTCCGGGGCAGGTGGCAGGTGGTTACGCATCGATTGCGGCGATGTTTGTCCTGTGGATCGGCGCCTGTCTGGTGTTGGGGCGCGGCTTCTGCAGTTGGGTTTGTTTTTTCGGGGGCTGGGACGATGGCATTTCACGACTGGCGCGCACGGCGCGGATCCGCACCGTTCCGGCCTTTTGGAAGTTGCTCCCGTTTGCAGTCTTGTTGCTAGTGGTAATCAGCTCGGCTGCGCTGCTTGAGCCGACGTACTGTTCATGGATGTGCCCGTTCAAGACCGTTACCGAATTTGACGCGGTGACGTCCGCGACGATCTTGCTGAAGACAATCATCTTTGTTTCGTTGTTTTTGGGTCTGGTCATCATCCTGCCGTTCCTGACGAAGCGCCGCACGCAGTGCGGGCTCTTCTGCCCGATGGGTGCGCTGACATCCTTTGCCAATTACATCAATGTCTTCAATGTGCGCGTCGATCCGGATCGCTGCGTGCAATGCGGACAGTGCGCGCGGGTGTGCCCTGTTTTCTCGATAACGAACCAAAGCCTGGCCGCCGGCGGGACAAGCATGACCTGCGTAAAATGCGGCAAGTGCATCGATGCCTGCCCGAAGGAAGCCCTTCATTTTCATATCAAGGGGACACCGCCGGCATGGAAAAGCGTCATGACCCGCGTGCTCTTCCTTTATAGTTCGTCTCTGTTTCTGACCGTTTTTGCCGGGGGAACTTTCATGGAGGCTATTCGGCGCCTGATGAACCTTATCCTGACCGGGCATCTTTACTGAACATACAAGGAGCCTGACCGTGAAAACAACACGCCTGACCACAGGGGCCGGCATGCTCTGGGCCTGCGCCTGTTTTATCATGTTACTCATGCTGTTTTTCGGCTTCGCTCAATGGGAAAAGGCATTTGCAGCCCTACCGTTCACGAAGATCAACGACAAGTATACCGGCGGACCGGTCTGGTCCACTATCGAACATGGCGCGTATCGGGCCGTTATTCATCAGCCTGTCTTTCCGGCCTTGCTCGGCCAGGCCAGCAAAGGATTTGTCCAAGTGAACTGGAGACCGCTGACCAATCTCCCCCTGGTGATTTCCGAGGACATTGCCTGTTCGGCCGGCGGGCGTCCGGATTTCAGCATTACTATCAACACATCGTCAGGGCACACGACCGTCACGCCGCTGCGGGACGGCGTGCTGCCGTTACAGACGTCGTGCGCGCTCTCGGACAGCTGGGTGGTGCGTGTGGCATTGGAACGCAAAAAGGCTCCGAGCGGGGGCGTGCATTGACTCCAGATTATGCTATAATTTCACCGACACGCCGCGCGGCGTTAATGAATTCGACCGTTCACAGAAAGATGAGGAGATTCCATGAAAGCACGTTTGCTCTGGTCGCGTATTCTGGTCATTGCTGGTTTCATCGCCATGCTGGTCGGTGCCATTGACCCGATGGAGGGATCGCTTCTCATCTTCCCCGGCAGCGGGCTGGTCGCGCTCGGCACCTACCTCGGCCAAAGTGAACGCCGGTTGATCGCCTACCGGGTGTGGGTTTTCATTCTGATCGCGATTGGGGTGGGAGCGTTGTGGGGGCTGAGCATGATCGGAGGCGTTGGCGGCAATGCTGGACGTTCAATGTGGTGGGGCGTGCTGATTCTGCCGTATCTGATTGGCTGGTCGATGGGTATTTGGGGGCCAGGATCCCCGCGCTGGGTGTTGCTACTGGGCATCGTTGTCGGCCTGTTGTATCTAACAATACTCGCGATGGTCCTGAAGGGTGCGGGTCGACAGGACGGAGGCATGTCGGCTGTGCCAAGCATCGTCATTGCCGCGCTCGGCGTGCTGACCATTGTCGGTTGCATCAGCCGACTGAGAAAGCGCATGTCTGAGCGACACTAGCTTGTGGGTCTTGGCCAAGGACGCACGCGCAATCAGTTTTTACCTTGCTGCCGGATTTGCGTCGGACTGGTCGTCAACCAAAGAACTCACGCTGGGTGGCAAGCCCTTATTACGCAGGGGAACAGACGAAATGAACCAACAGACGATGGCGTGCGTGGCGGTTATCGCCCACCGTGGCGCCGCACAGGATGCGCCCGAGAACACCATCGCCGCATTCAAGCTGGCTTGGCAACAGGGCGCCGATGGCGTCGAGGGGGATTTCCATCTGACCAAGGACATGGAAATCGTCTGTATTCATGACGCCACCACCACACGGACGGCCGGACAGGCCATGCGGGTTGCAGAAGCGACCCTCGCGGAACTTCGCCAACTTGATGTGGGATCCTGGAAAGGAGCTTCATGGGACGGCGCCAGAATCCCTACCATGGCCGAGGTGCTTGCCACAGTTCCGGAAGGAAAAAAAGTATTCATCGAGATAAAATGTGGCCCGGAAATAGTTCCCGTCCTGAAGCAGGCGCTGGCCAAGTCCACGTTGCAGCCCGGACAAACAGTCATTATTTCGTTTGACACCAAGGTTGTTGCCGAAACGAAGCGGCAGGCTCCTCAACTAAAGGCACTTTTGTTGATAGACTTCAAAACAGACGAGCACACTGGCGCAGTGCGCCCATCCACAAAAGAGATTCTGGCAATGCTGGAACAGATCGGCGCAGACGGAGTGGACTGCAATGCGCACACAATCGTAGATCAGCAGTTCATGCAGGCTCTCCGCGCGGCTCACAAGGAGGTTCACATATGGACTGTGGACGCGGTGACCACGGCGAAACGTTTTTTGCAGTTAGGCGTCGATTCTCTCACATCAAATCGTGCCGGTTGGCTAAAAGAGCAACTTGCATTGGTTTGTCGTTTGCCGGCCTAAATGGTACTATACTCGTGCTATGAAGGCCTTGCTGAACAGTTTTGTTTTATGGCTTTGCCTGTGCGCACTGCATGCACACGGGCGTGAATTTCATGTCGGCCAGCGGCCCGTGCTGGTCACTGACTGCTTCGCCTTCACCGAAGGCCCGGCCGTCGATCGGCGTGGCTATGTCTATTTCAGCGACATTCCCAATCAGCGCATTCATCGCTGGTCGCCGCGTGCCGGTCTCGAAACTGTGGTGGAGAACAGTCGCGGCGCCAACGGCCTGGCCTTTGACACCTATGGCAACTTGATTGTCTGCGAAGGTGATGGTCGCGCGCTGGCACGCATCGCGCCGGACGGCACGCGCACGGTGCTCGCGGCCACCTATCGCGGCCGGCAACTCAACAGCCCCAATGATCTGTGGCTCGACCAGACCAATGGTATCTACTTCACCGATCCGCGCTACGGTGCCGTTGGCGATGTGTATCTGGGCTATTATGTATACTACCTCGCGCCCGGCTCGCGCGAGCCGGTCTGCATCATCACCAACATGGTCATGCCCAACGGTGTGGTCGGCACGCGCGACGGCACGCGACTGTACGTCGCCGATTGGGGCGCGCAAACCACCTACGTGTACGATATTGTCGCGCCCGGCGTGCTTGCCAACCAGCGCATGTTCGCCGCGCAGCGCAGCGACGGTCTTGACATTGACGATGCGGGCAATGTGTATTTGACCGGCGGCACGCGTGATTTTTCCTCGTATGTAACCGTGTACGACGCCCGCGGTCGTCAGATTGATCGTCTGGGCATGCCCGAGAAACCGACCAATCTCGGCTTCAGTCGCGACAACCACACACTCTTCATCACCGCCGGCCATTCGCTCTATGCCGCGCGACGTGCCACGGTGCAGGAGCAGCGCGAGCGCATCTCACAATTCAAATCCTTTGAACCGCCGAACAAGCCCATTGGCATTGGCCGCGGCATTATGCCCGGCCGCGTCGTTTGGGCGCATGATCCACGTGCCACCGCCTGGCAGTGCGGCGACACAAACATGTGGTGGCGCGACGACCGCACCGACCCGCACCGCGTCGCCGCCATGCTCTCCGCCGGCCTGCGCGCCCTGACCGGCCAGGCCAGCGATGCCAAGGCCTGGCAGACGCTCTTCGCGTACTGCAAGTCTGCGCAGGGCCAGCCACGCCGCGGCTACGAATCTGGTGAGAAAGTCGCCATCAAACTCAATTGCGTCCAGTCGCTCAAAGCGTATGCCACCCCGGATGGCTATCTCAGCAGCGCACCCCAATTGGTGCGCGCACTGTTGCAGCAACTGGTCTACACGGCGGGTGTCGCGCAGACTGACATCACCTTGTTTGATTCGCTGGCCCTGATTGACGATCATGTCTTCGGCTGCTGCACCGGCGCATTTCCCCAAGTGCATTTCGCGGATGTTGCCGGGCAGTTCGGCCGCGAAAAGGCCGTGCCCACCAGTAACGCAGTGGTGCGCTTCACCTGCGCGCCTGGCCACCCGGTCTACCTGCCGCGCTGTGTCGCCGAGGCGGACTATCTCATCAATCTGGCAGTCCTGAAAACGCACGAAACTGCCGGTTTCACTGCTTGCGCGAAGAACCACTTCGGCTCGTTTTGTGAAGTGCCCGCGTTTTTGCATCCGTTCATTAACGCCTTCGTCCAGCCGCGCGGCGTGGCCAATCCGCTGGTCGAATTGATTGGTCACAAAGATCTGGGCGGCAAAACCATGCTCTACCTCCTCGATGGCCTGTATGGCGGCGAGGGCTGGGAGGGCTGGATGCAGCCGTGGCGCATGCCGCCGTTTCTGGATCATTGGCCTGCCAGTCTCCTGCTCTCACAGGATCCGCTCGCGATTGACTCGGTCGCCTTTGATTTTCTGGGCACTGAATTCGCCGTCCCGGTCAACGCCGACAACTATCTGCACGAAGCCGCCCTCGCCCGCCGCCCGCCCTCCGGCGTGACCTATGATCCCGAAGGCGACGGCACCGGCCTGCACAGCCTGGGTGTGCACGAACACTGGAATAATGCCCGCAGCAAGAGCTATACGCGCAATCTTGGTCGCGGCGGCGGGATTGAATTGCTCGAGCTCCCCTGCGACCCACTATCAACAACTGCGCTGACACCTCAGGCACAATGACCGACACTCCTCGCAAAACTCTGGTGCACTTCGGCGCCGGCAACATCGGCCGCTCACTAGTTGCGCCGATTTTCACGCGCGCCGGCTACGCCGTGGTGTTTGTCGACCCGGTGCGCGCCATTGTGGATGCGCTCAATACGCGCCACAGCTACACGGTCCAGATTAGCGACACCCTGCCACCCGGCACGCCCGACCGCATCTCGGTCACCAATGTCCGCGCGCTTGACGCAGCCAATATGCCGGCAGTGCTGGCGGCGCTGGCGTCCTGCACCATGGCGTCCACCGCGGTCGGAGCAACAATTCTGCCAAAACTAGCGCCGCTGTTTGCTCGCGCCCTCGCCTCGCGCAGCCAGCCGCTCAATATTCTGTTGTGCGAAAACTTGCGCCATGCCGCCACCATCCTGCGGACGGCTATCCAGCGGCAGCCAATGCCCACGCGCACATCCGCTGCGCCATTGGGCTTGATCGAAACCAGCATCGGTAAAATGGTGCCGCTGATGCCGCCCGAGGTGCGCGCCCGTGATCCCCTGCTGGTCTGGGCGGAAGCCTACAATCAGATCATCGCGGATGCCGATGGCTTTATCGGCCCGCCGCCGCTAATAGATGGGCTGGTGGTCAAACCGGATTTTGCCGCATATGTCGACCGCAAACTGTTCATTCATAATTTAGGTCACGCCGCCGCTGCTTATTTTGGGTTTCTCCGCGGCCATGCGGCCATTTGGGAATGCATGGCAGATGCCGCCGTGCGCGCCCGCGTCGCGCAGGTCATGCAGGCCGCCGGCCACGCCTTATTGGTACACTACCCCGCCGTATTCACGCCCGCCGCCCTCGACGAGCACATCGCTGATTTATTGCACCGTTTTGCCAATCGCGCGTTGGGTGACACCGTCTATCGCGTCGGCCGTGATCTGCCACGCAAACTTGCGCCCGATGATCGCTGCCTCGGCGCCCTGCGTCTGATCCAGAAGACTGGCGGCGATCCCGCGCCCGTCTGCGCTGTCATCGCCGCCGCCTTGCGCTTCGACGCCCGTGATGACCACGGCCAGATGTTCCCCGCCGACGCACAGGTGCAGCAGTATCTCAGCGCGCACGGCCTTGCACCAACCTTGGCCCAGTATTGCGGCCTCGACCCCGTCCGCGACGCCACCGTGATATGCAGTATCACTACTGTCCATAACCGGCTCATACTAGAATCGACATTTTTGGAGACCCGCACGATCCCGCCATTGACGTGATCGTGGGTGAATACGATTTGGGAAAACACGCCGGCCCTCCTTTGAATCTTTGCCTCCACCGAGTCAAGCTCGGCGGGGAGCCGGAAATGCACAACAGGCCTTTCTTGTGTTTGACAGATGTGCCGCACCACAAATTCTTTCGCCGCGAAAGAATTTCCTCGCGCAGACTAATCCAAACCACCAAAACAATGCTGCACACATGCCTGAAATGGCGGCGGTAGCGGCGCCGTCACGGTCACGGGCGTCTTCGTGGTTGGATGCGCAAACGAATATTGCCAGGCATGCAGCAAGTGGGTCGTAATCGTCAGCGCGCCAATAGTGCAGCGCGTTTCGCGGCCATACAACCGGTCGGCCAAGACCGCATGCCCGATGGCCGCCAAGTGCACCCGAATCTGATGTGTGCGCCCGGTCAATAGTGTTACCCGCACCAAGGCGACGCCGTCAACGATGCCTGGCACCACTGGCGCGCTCGCCTCAACCGTGTAAACCGAATGCGCCGGCAGCCCGCCATCCAGCACCACGTCCTGTTTGAGGCGGATGTGTGAGTGCCGGCTGTCGCCCAGCGGCAGCGTGATCTCACCCTCTCGCCGGGCCGGCACGCCATGCACCAGCGCGCGATAGAGTTTCACGACCTGCCGTCCCTCAATTTGCTGCGCCAAGCGGGTGCGCGCCAGTTCGTTCTTGGCGCAGACCAACACGCCGCTGGTGTCTTTGTCCAGGCGATGCACCATGCGCGGCATATAGGCCGCATCGTGATAACGCGCATGAATTGCATTCAGCAAGGTATCATACAAATGTATGCCGACGGGATGCACCACGATGCCGGGCGGCTTGTTCAGCACCAACAGATCATCATCTTCAAGCAGAATGTCAAGGGCAATGTTGGTCGGCGTGTAGGGCTGCTGATGGCGCGCAAGGTCAAGGGTGACAATATCATTGCCACGCACGGCCGCGCTGGCGCGCCTGACCCGGCCGTTGATCCGCACCTCGCCGTGGGCTAACATGCCTTGGAAATACGTCCGCGACCGCCACGCCATGCGCCGCACCAGGAACTGATCCAGACGCAACGCCGTTTCCGCCTCATCGACGTGCAACACGTATTCTTCAATCGGCCTGCCGAAGTGCTTCGCCTGACGTCGCGCCGCCACGGCTCGTCACCCGCTGCCCGCACGCACCCGCACGGGCGCAACGACGCGTTTGACCGTATTGCTCGTCGCCTGCGCATCAAACAGTTCCACCACGCCAAACCCCATCACATCTTTCCACAGGGCTGACGTCGGGTGCGCCAAGGCGGCGTTCAACATGACCGCCGCCTCATTGTACTGACCAACCACCTGCGCCACTTTGCGCGTTTGCTCGGAAAATGCGGTACGCACGTCGGTGTAGGCCGGCAGGTTGGCCGCCCGCGGATGTTCGTCCAACGTATCAATCATCTGCTGCAGCATGCGCTGCAGATAGCGGTACGCGCGCGCCATGTCGGCCGGTGAACGATGCTCGTTCAAGCGCACCCGCGCCAGCTCCGCCGTGTGCACCAGCCCGCTCAGGCGGGGTGCATAGCGCAAGGTCAAAGCCGCGATGCGCGGCGTCATGTCGGCCAGAATGTCGCACTCGCGCAGCAGTCGCGTTTGCATGCGGGCCACGTCAGTATGCCGATCAGAGCACGTGCTGTACGCCGCCGTAAACGTGAACAGCCCCCCGAGCACAACGGCGCACACCAAGACAATTGTGATTACATACCGTGACACTGCTGCACCTCCTGCGTTCCTGTGATCACACTCTGCGCGCCGGCCGCGTGCGGCGCGCCGCGTGGTTCACACATCCATACGAGACCGCCAAAGGCACTCCCCAGCACGCTGACAACGCGCACCAGCAGCAAGGCGGTTAGCACGACACTGGGGGCATACCCCAGCGGCTGCAACGCGAACACATAGATGCCTTCGCGCATGCCGGCCGTCTCAAGCGTGATCGGCAGAATGCCCGCCATCGAGGAAAGCTGCATCAACGCAAACACCAACCACAACGGCGCAGTCAGGCCTGTGGCACATGTCACCATGTAGGTAAAACAACCCAGCACCATTTGATACACCAATGAAATGCCGAACACCGCCAGCAAGGTGCCACGCTGCGCGCGATAGCGCTGAATCGCCGCGCCCGCTTCTGCAACGCGCGCACCCACGTGCTGCCAGCGCACCTGCACACACAGCGCCGCCAGCCATGCTTGCGCCCGCGCGCTGAAACTTACCGCGCTAACGACCACGAACACCAAGGTCAGACCGCAAGTCAACCCACCCAGCCACAGCGCCGTGCGCGGGTCGAAGGTTCTGACCAGCGCCAGCATGCTCACCAACGCCAGTGCGGCCATCGCCAGAAAGCCGATCAAGCGCTCGACAAAGACTGCGCTGAAACTGTGCGTTACCGAGCCGGTCTGGCGGGCCGCATACATCACGCGCGCAACATCGCCGCCAATACTGCTGGGCAGGAAATTATTGAAGAAAAAACCGATCAGATAATAGCGCGTCAAGCGCAGCAATGAGACCCGCACGCCATCCGCCCGTAACAGCAGTTGCCAACGCCACGCCACCAGCAGCATGCTGCCCAGATACACCGCCAAGGCGCCCGCCAGCAATGGCAAAGACGCCGCCCGCGCGCATTGCCAGACTGCGCCGGGCTTGCATAGCACGATCAGTACCGTCAGCAGTGCCGCGCTGATCAGTACCCGCGCAATCGTTCGAATATCTTGTTTCCGTATCACTGCAAATACTACTGACGTTATGTTTCGGCACTAATTGTAGCCGATGCCCGTCCACTTGTCAATGGACATTGCCAGCCCCGCTGATGTTCCGATACTAACGGAAGCTCGTCCACGGCCGTGCCGCCACCGCTATCTTCGTGCGGCGCGCGGGATGTGCCACACCAAGCCGTGCGGTTTGGCCACAATTCACCTGTGAACCGGGATAACCCGGACGGTGTGCAACACTATGCGCCGCGCTTGATTGGATCAGCACCACGGGCCGCACAGGCTGGTTGACTTCCCCATCCAGTTTATTGTATTGTAGATGAAAGAAAAAGGAATTTGTTATGACCACGACCCGCTCTCTCATCAACCCGGCCATGGCCGGCGGCGCAGCCCACAACTACCCGCCGGGCTTCCGCATGCGGCGCGGCTTGAACTGGTTTGCCCTCGGGTTGGCCTACGCCTCGTATTACATGTGCCGCTACAATTTCCGCTTCGCCACGCCGGGCATGATCAAGGAATACGGCTTTACCACCGGGCAAATCAGCGACATGCTCGCGATCTGGTCGCTGGCCTACGGCACCGGCCAGTTGATCAACGGCCTGCTGTCCGACCGCATTGGCGGCAAGCGCTCCATGCTCATTGGCGCCGTGGGCACAATAGTGGTCAACCTGATTTTCGGCTTCAATTCGTTCGCGGGCACGTTTTCCACCTTCTCGCTGATCTGGCTGATGAACGGCTACCTGCAGGCCTTCGGCGCGCCGGGCATGGTCAAGATCAATGCTGCCTGGTTCGCCCGCCGTGAGCGCGGCACGTTTGCCGGTATTTTCGGGTTCATGATTCAACTCGGGCAAGTGGCGATCAGCAATCTGGCGCCGCTCATTCTGGCCGGCTTCATGTTCGGCCCGCTGGTGGTGCCGGCCGGCGACTGGCGCTGGCTGTTCCGCATTCCGCCGCTGTTCACGGCGGGCTGCGCGCTGTTTATGTGGTTTGCGGCACGCCAGACTCCGGACGAGGCCGGCTATCCCGGCGTGATCCAGGATGAACTGGACAATTCGGCCGGTGTTACGGTCAGCTTGCGGCATTCCTTCAAGACGATTTTCACCCATCCGCTGGTCTGGTTCTACGCCGCGGCCTACGCTTGTACCGGTGCCGTGCGCACCAGTTCGGATCAGATTGCCATCCTGTATTTTCAGGATGAACTTGGCTTCAACATGCGCACGAACATTCCGCGCGCGGCCATGATTACGCTGTCGCTGATGCCGATCGTCGCCGTCGGCGGCTCGTTTCTGTCCGGCTGGATTTCCGACCGCTTCTTCAAAGGCCATCGCTCGCCCGTGGCCATGGCGCTCTACTTTATTGAAGCGCTGGTCATCTCGACCGCCGCGCTCGTGTTGCTGAGCGGCCGGGTCGGGCCGACGCCGGGCGGCATTTTCCTCGGCTGCATGTTTCTGGTGTTGATTTCCTTTACCGCCAACTCGACCCATTCGGTGGTCGGCGCGGCGGCCCCGATGGACATTGGTGGCAAAAAAATGGCCGGCTTTGCGGCCGGCGTGATTGACTCGTTCCAATATTACGGGGGCGCGTTGTCGTTGTTCATCACCGGCCGCGTGCTGGACGCCACCAAGGCGCGCTACGGCTACACCTTCTGGTACGTGATCATGGCCGGCTTCGGCGTGTTGGGTGGCATAGCCATGTTGCTGGTCATGCGCCGCCAGAAGCGTTTGCACCGCGAAGCGGGCATGTGACATAAACGCAGAACGCTGAACGATGAACGCTGAAGTACAAACACTGAACGAGCAACTATGAGTGCGGATTTAAGAGAACGCACCATGGGCTTTTCTTTGCGCATCATTCATTTGTATACTGCGCTACCGCGCACGGAAGTTGCGCGTGTGCTGGGCAAACAAGTTTTGCGATCCGGCACATCCGTGGGCGCGAATTACGCTGAAGCTGAACGCGCGCGGTCGCGACTGGAATTCAAGGCCAAGTTGGGCGTGGCACTTCAAGAACTGAATGAAACTCGGTATTGGATTGAATTGCTGGTTGCGGCCGACATCGTGCCACACAAGAAGGTCGAACTGTTGCTCGACGAAACAAACCAACTGATCGCCATTTTTGTTTCGAGCATCAAGAATTCATAGTACTATCTTTGACTTCTGCGTTCATCGTTCATCGTTCATCGTTCATCGTTCATCGTTCATCGTTCATCGTTCATCGTTCA
>CAYNJC010000006.1:73373-145632 GCA_964397565.1 uncultured bacterium | reverse complement strand
TTGACCCTTGACCCTTGACCCTTGACCCTTGACCCTTGACCCTTGACCCTTGACCCTTGACCCTTGACCCTTGACCCTTGACCCTTGACCTTTGACCCTTGACCCTTGACCCTTGACCCTTGACCATGCCTTATGCACCTTCTCGTTTTCGGCAGTATCAACATTGACTTGGTCGCGCAGGCGCCCGTGCTGCCGTGCGCGGGTGAGACGGCGCTGGCCAGCGCCTTTCGTATAACGCCCGGCGGCAAGGGCGCGAATCAGGCGGTGGCCGTGGCGCGCCTTGGCGTGCCGGTCTGGCTGATTGGGCGGGTAGGCCGAGATGGCAATGGCGATCTGGCTTTGGCAAGTTTGACAAACGCAGGCGTGCATATCGTGGACATTGCGCGTGAGCGGGCCACGCCAACCGGGGTGGCCTTGATTACGGTGGCACGCCATGGCGAAAATCTGATAACCGTGGCGCCCGGCGCCAATGCGCGCGTCAGACGCACTGATGTGCAACGCTGCGCGCGCCGTTTGGCCGGCGCAGCCAGTCTGTTGCTGCAATTGGAGTTGCCGCTAGCCATGGTGTGCGCCGCCGCGCGCGCGGCGCGGGCCGTCGGGGTGCGGGTCATTCTTGATCCCGCGCCGGCGCAGCCATTGCCGGCCGCGCTGTACCGGCTGTGCGATGTTATCACACCCAATGAACACGAGGCCGCCGCCTTGGTTGGCTTTCCGGTGACGACGCGCGCGGCGGCCTGGCGGGCCGCGCGTCTGCTGCGTGCGCGCGGCGTGCCCACGGTGATCATCACACGTGGCCGGCACGGCGCCGTCTGTGCGCATGCTGCCGGCATCTTCGACACACCGGCCTTTACGGTGCGCGCGGTTGACACCGTTGCCGCCGGGGATGCGTTTAACGGCGGCCTTGCCGCCGCCTTGGCACGTGGCGCCACCGTGGCTGATGCCGTGCGTTATGCGAGCGCCACTGCGGCGCTGAGTGTCACCACACACGGCGCGCAGGAGGCGATGCCAACTCGCCTTGCCGTTGCGCGATTTCTGCGCGAACACCCGCACCACAAGGTCATCCAGTGAAGCCGCCACGCCTGTTCATCGCCGCCACCCGCCAGGATGATGGCAAGACCACTGCATCGTTGGGTTTGCTGATGCACGCGCTGCAACACACGGATCGTATTGGCTTTATGAAACCGGTCGGGCAGCGCTATGTGCAACTCGACGACGGCACCAAAGTCGACAAGGATGTCTGGCTGATTCGTTCGTGTTTCCCGCTCCATGATGCGCCGGCGCTGATGAGCCCGATCACGGTACCGCGCGATTTCACGCGCAGCTACATTGACCACCGCACCCCGGAGACGCTGGCACGGCGGGTGTGTGACGCGTTTGAGCACTTGTCCCACGACAAAGCGTTTGTACTGCTGGAAGGCACCGGCCACGCCGGCGTCGGCGCGGTGTTCGACCTGTCGAATGCGCGGGTGGCGCAATTATTGGAGAGCCCGGTCGTGCTGGTGGCGGGCGGCGGCATTGGCAAACCGGTCGATGAGATTTTATTGAACGTGGCACTGTTCCGCGCGCACCACGTGCCGATTGCCGGCGTGCTGCTGAACAAAGTCGCGCCCGACAAACTGGACGAGGTCAACGATTATGTGCGGCGCGCGCTGGCGTGGCATGCCATTCGTGTGGTCGGCGTCCTGCCGTACATGCCCTTGCTCAGCCAGCCGACCGTGCGGGAGATTGCGACGCTGGTTGACGGCGTGTTTCTCAGCGGCGAGGAGCGGGCGGCACAACTGATTGCGGACGTGGTGCTGGTCACGCATTTCAGCAATGAAATGGCCCAGCGGGTTGCGCCGCAAACGCTGCTGGTCACCAGCGGCGAGCAGTCGGATCTGCTGGTCGCCTGCGCCAGCGAAGAACAGCACCTGCAAACCTTGCGCGCGCATGTGGCCGGGCTTGTCTTGACCGACGGTGTCGCGCCCAAGCCGCATATCGTCAAGATGCTGTGTCAGGTGCAGGTGCCGGTCGTGCTCAGTGAGCTTCCCGCGTTTCAGGCCACCAGTCGCATTTCCACCATGGCGGCCAAAATCCAGCCCGACAATCCAGAAAAGCGCACGACGATCGCCACGCTCTTCAGCCAGTATGTTGACATGTCCGTCCTCGGCCTGTTCGCCTGACGCGCCCAAGCGCGGCGGTGAAATTGGAGACGGAGTAAACGAGTCAAGGAGCACAACGATTTCTTGCCGGCTGCAAACGACAAAAATTGTCGATTGCGGCCCCTCTTTTACTCTTTGTGCATGCCCGGCCGCAGCAGCTGCGCGGGGGGCAGATGTGGCAGACCTTTAGGCCGGCGCGGCAGTACCTTTCGCGATGGATTTGAGGATATTGCCAATGGTCTCGGTCAGTTCCATGGGAAACATGACGACCGTATTTGCGGGACCCGCCCCGAGCCCATCGATGGTTTGCAGGGTGCGCAGTTTCATCGCGCCCGGTGTCTGTTGCATGATAACGGCCGCGGCTGCCAGATTGGTGGCCGCAATCTTATCGCCCTCCGCTTTGGTAATTGTGGCTCGTTTTTCGCGCTCGGCCGAGGCTTGGCGTGACATGATGCGTTTCAGGTCTTCGGGCATTTCAATGTCTTGCAGGCGAATGGAGTCAAGATGCAAGCCCCAGGCGCGAATGTGTTCTTCGACGATCTCGGCAATCCGTTTCTGGATATGCTCGCGTTCGGACAAGAGTTCGTCCAGCGAGAGGCCGCCGACGACGTCGCGCAAGGTCGCTTGGGCATACTGGGCGATGGCAAACGCGAAGTCCTGAATGCTAATGATGGCCTTCTCCGCATCGGCCACCCGGAAAAACAGGACGCCATCAATGGCCGCGGGAACATTGTCCTTGGTAATCACCTGTTGGCTGGGAATGTTGAGCGTGAGCAAGCGCAGATCGACAAAGCGGATATTATCGAGGAAGGGCATGATATACATGATGCCCGGCCCTTTGACCGACTGGAACCGTCCGAGGCGGAGAACCACCCCGCGTTCCCACTGCGCGGCCACGCGAATGCCGGAGACCAGAATGCCCCACAGGATTGCCGCCAGCACTTCGGTCACTGCCGCGGCTACTTTGTGCACATCGGTGCCGCGCCCCGGGCCCAGGTACAGCAGGATGCCCAGCAGGCCGACGGGTACAAGGAAGAGAATGAAGCGTAATGCTGTTCCTAAGGAAAGGTGGCCTAGTTGCGGTTCCGCAAAAACTTTTTGTGCATTCATACTGATCCCCCATTACTGATGCGGACAGTATACCAAAGTGGTGGGCCGCGTGTCAATGAGGATGCGGCGCCAAAGAGCGCATATCGAACAAGAAATGTTGAAGTCTGAAGTGGCCGGCACAGCAACGGCGCAGCAGGATAACAAGGAGTAAGAGAGGCAAGGAGCAGCAGCGGTTTTTTGTTGGCTGCAAACGACAAGAACTGTCGGTTGGAGATTCTCCTTTGCTCTTTAACTCTTTGTTAATCTCTGTCTGCAGCAGTGGCGCGGCGCGGGTTACTCCGGCACGTAGTCGGCGCATTTGAAGCGCGGCGTGGCGGCCAGCGCGGCCAGATCAATGTTGGTCGGCATGTTGAGATTGCGCTGCGCGTCCGCGAGCAAGGCCGGCCGACCCGGCGCGCCCGCCATGGCCTTGGCCAGGGCGCGCACGGCGTTTAGGATATTGCCGCGATTGGTCGTGTTAAAACTGCCCAGATAGTATTGCTGGTCGCGCGTGCGCGTTTCGCGTTCGATGCGCTCCATCAGATTGGTCGCCTCGGGCGCGACCGCGCCCAGCGCTTGTTCGCGCGGCGCGGCGTCAAGTGGGACACAGCCCTTTTTGCCGACGCACGCGGCATACAGCGCCGTGCGACTGACCGGCAGCGTGACGCCCGCGCTGGTGAGGTCCGCGGCGCTGATGCTGACGAGGCGCAACCAGAGCAAATACTCCTTGTGCAGCACCAGCGCGGGATCGTTGACAATCTCCGCATCAACCATCTGCCGGATCGCCAGATAGACAAAGCAGGTGTTGCTGACACTGGTCATATGCTGGCGGGTATCGGCAGGTGACCAGCGCGAGGCGATCACCCGGTTGACCCGCAGCTTGTTAATGAACTGGTAGGTAGTATCGCCGATGCTGAAGGCCTCGCGCATGACGGAGCCGTCACAGGTGGCGACCACAATCAGATCGGCGTCGGTCATGAGCTTGCTAAGACTGACCTGCTCACCGGACCAGAACGAGTCGTTGTCGGACTTGGCTTGGGTCCAGGCCGCCTTGTCCTGCTCTGCCTGCAGAATGGTGTTGGTGACAAAATCACAGGGCGACTGATCCGCCACGGCAGGCAGCGACAGCAACAACAATGTCAGGCAGCCGATGAAGGGTGTGAGCATGGCTGTGCGCATGATCATAACGGGCCTCCTTGTCGAGCGGCAGGGTGAGTGCGGAACATCCGCCAGTGCTTACGCAATGTGTGCGGCGAATGCGCGAATATGTGCGGGCGTGGTGCCGCAACAGCCGCCGATCAGCGTTGCGCCGGCCGCGACCAGCGCCGGGATTTTCGCCGCCATCACTTCCGGTGTTTCGGGAAACACCGTCTGGCCGTCAACCAGTTGCGGCAGGCCGGCGTTGGGTCGGGCCCAGATTGGCCGATCGGTGTGGGCGCGCAGTTCGCACACGATCTCGACCATGTTTTCAATACCGTTGCCGCAATTGGTGCCGATTACATCGACATCGGCGGCGGTCAAGGTGTGCGCGGCGTGCGCCGGGGTGACGCCCATCATGGTCGCATAGCCGTGCAGCCCTTTGTCAAAGGTCATGGAGACGACCAGCGGCACGTCCGGCGCGGTCGCGCGCGCGGCGTGCACGGCGCAGAGCGCTTCCTGCAGGTCGGTCATGGTTTCAATCAACAGCATATCCGCGCCGCCGGCGAGCAACGCGCGGATCTGTTCGGCAAAGACGGCTTGCATTTGTTCCGGGGCACTGTCGCCGAGCGGTTCGAGAAATTCGCCGGTGGGGCCGATCGAGGCGCAGACGAACGCCGCGCCGCGCACGGCCTCCCTGGAGATGCGCGCGCCGCAGCGGTTGAGCTCTTCGACGCGGTCCGCCAAGCCGCATTTTTCCAGTTTGCAGCGACTGCCGCCGAAGGTATTGGTCAATACAATGCGCGCGCCGGCGGCAACATAGGCGGCGGGAATTTCGGCGACGCGCGCGGCGTGGGTCGCATTCCAGCGTTCCGGGGCTTCGCCGGGCGGCAGGCCGCGGCGCGCCAGTTCCGTGCCCCAAGCGCCGTCCAGCACGATGATGCGCGTGGCGTGCAATGCCTGCTGCAATTGGATTCTGGTCATAACGTCTTCCTGTGCTATTGACTCGCGGTCGGTTTTGGCGTATACTACTAGTAGATAGCTTTACTGCTTTATGTATTCCAGCGTATCAGCATACCATATTACGACTTTACTCGCAATCGGCCTTGCCTGTGCAATGCCGGTGTCGCGCGCGTCTGCGCGGATGCCGTCGCTGGGCGATAACATCATGACCACGCGGCTGGCCGGCGTGGTCTATCAGGACGCCAATGGCGACGGGGAGTACACCAGCAGCGAAGGCATGGCGGGTGTCAGCACGATCATCCGCAGTGGCAAGGCCGCCGTCGCGCTGTGTGCCGTCACGGCCGCGGATGGCAGCTACAGCGTGCCGCTGGCAGCGGGCGTGTATCAGGTTTGTTTCAGCAGTCCGGCGTTTCCGCATCCGTTTGTCTATGAGGGCGTCACCGTGCGCGCGGACCGCGTTGAACTGCAGCACCGGGTGCCGCCCAAGTGGCCGGTACCGGCCGTGCCGGTAGGCTTGGATGCCAGTGATGGCATGTATGACGACAAAGTGGTCCTCTCCTGGAACGCCGTGCGCTACGCCGCGCGCTATCGCGTGTGGCGCAGTGAGCAAGCGCCGCACCGCACCGACGACGATACACCGAACTGGTCGACCGATGTGTATGCGGCCACGACGTTTGCGGACGCGACCGTTGTGGCGGGAACAACCTACGTGTACTGGGTGCAAGCGGGCAACACCAGTGGCTGGAGCCACAGCGGCAACACGGCCGCCGGCTTTGCCTTGGTCCACGGCGGCACGTGCAGCGTGCAGGTGACCTCGGTCAATCCCGCGCACGGGGTGGCAATCAAGGTGGCGCCCAAAGACTTGCAGGGCTTGCGGCACGGCGAAACGCCCTTCACGCGCACGTATGTTGCGCGCCGCTTTATGGCGCTGAATGCGCCGCGGGTGGCGCACAGCAATTTTTTCCATCATTGGGAGATTAACGTGGATACGCTGCGAGCCTCGCCGCGGGCGCGTTTGCGGATGGAAGGCGCGCTGCACGCGCAGGCGGTGTATCTGGATGCGGGCCAGTGTACGGTGGTCAAGTACACGCCGCGCGCCCGCAAGGATTTTCTGATTGTGCGCGATGTGCAGCCGGCGCTCAGCAATTTGTTTGCCGGCCACATGTGGCGGATTGGCTTGCTTGACGCTGACACGCATGCCATCGTGGACGGCCCGCATGCGCTGCAAAAGCGCGGGCACGGTGTGCTCTACCAATACAACGGCATGCGCACAAAAACGGCGGTGATCCGCTGTTATCCGAGTGAAAACCTGTTGGTCTATCTGGTGTGGAAAAAACTGCCCGCGCGGATCATGTTGGGCGCGTGGATTGATGATCCCCCGCCGCGCGCCGCCGCGTCAGAGGGTGCATGCCGCGTTACGCCGTAGCAGCATGATGACAAACAGCGGCGCGCCGAGGCAGGCCGTAATCACGCCCACAGGAATCTCGGTAGGCGCCACACAGGTGCGCGCCAGCGCATCACAGGTCGCCAGCAAAACCCCACCCATGAGCGCACTAGCCGGCAGGACAATGCGTTGATCCACGCCGGACAGTATGCGGACGGCATGCGGCACGAGCAAGCCGACAAAGCCGATCGGACCGCTGACCGCGACCGCGCCGGCGGTCATCAGCACGCTGCCGACAAACGACCACAAGAGCACGCGTTCGACGCGCACGCCGCGCGCACGCGCCAATTCGGCGCCAAAGGCCAATTGGTTCAGACTGTGCGCGTGCAGCATGATGATGCTGGCGCCGACGGCCAGGAACGGCGCGACATGCAGCACATCGGCACAGCCGACCGTCATGAGGCCGCCCATCAACCAGCGATCGACGGTCACCAGATGATAGGGATCCACCAGATAGCGCACGACCAGCAAGGCCGAGCCGCAAAACATATTGACCGCCACGCCGGTCAGCAGCAGGACATGGGTCGCCACATGATGCAGGCGCCGGGCCACGACAAACATGCCGGCCGCGGCCACGCCACTGCCGATGAGGGCGGCGAGGTAGGGCGTCATAACGAGACTGCCCAGCACCAGCGTTTGCGACATCGCCAAGGTGACAGCCGCCGCCAAAGCGCCGGCGCTGGCAATCCCCAAGGTGTACGGCGTGGCCAATGGATTGCGCAAGAGCGCCTGGAAGCTGGCGCCGGCCATACCCAGCGCCGCACCGATGCAGACGCCCAGCAGCACGCGCGGCATGCGCTGGGTAAGTAGAATATCGCGTTGGGGCGCGCCGGCCGAAGCGCTGCGCCATTCGTGGTAAATGCCACGCGGCGTCACGGAGACCGGCCCGATCCACGGCAAGATCGCCAGCGCCAGGCCCGCGACCGCGCCATAGCGCACCATCACGCGCAGCCAGCGCGCACGGGTGAGGGCCTTATGCACAGGCCGCGCCCGGCGGGGCCGCGTTACGCGCCGGCATGCGCGGCACGATGATGGGATACGGCTGCGTTGGATGCCGCAGCACTTCAATCGCCGCACCGTACACCGCGCGCAGCGGCCCTTCTTGCAGGACTTGCGCGGGTGTGCCCTGGGTGAACATGCGGCCATGCTGCAGCAGGATGCAGGCATCGCTAACTTGGGCGGCCAGCGACAGATCGTGCGAAGCCATGACCACCGTCATGCCCTCCGCGACACACTGGCGCAGCACACGGCAGAGCGCGACTTGGTGTTGCACATCCAATGCCGTCGTTGGTTCATCCAGCAGCAGGATTTGCGGCTGCTGCACCAGGACGGACGCCAGCAAGACGCGCTGCCGCTCGCCGCCCGACAAGGTTGACAAGAGGCGCTCGCGCACGGCGGTGGTGGCGGTGGCATGCAAGGCCGCGTCGATGGCGGCATGATCGCTAGTGCTGAGGAAGCCCAAGGCGCGGGTATGCGCGTAGCGGCCAAAGCTGACGGTTTCTTCAACACTGTAGTCATAGTCAACCGTCACGGTCTGGGGCAGATAGGCGACGACCGCTGCCCAGCCAATGGCGGAATAGGCGTGCTGAGGCAGATCGCAGATGCGCACGCTGCCGGTGGCACGCCATTGGCGCGCCAAGATGCGCAACAACGTACTCTTGCCGCAGCCATTCGGCCCGAGCAAACACAGTAAGCTGCCGCGGGCAACCTCAAACGACAACGGCCCGAGCCGCCACGCGCCACGGTCATGCGCAAACTGCAGTTCCTGCACGGTCAGTGCCGCCATCAATAATAGCCCCACTCAATGGCGCCCAGATCGACCCCGTAGGCGCGCGTATCGCGATCGCTCTTGGATTGGTAAGGGCTCCAGGTTCGGCCGGAAAACATGCTGAAGACGGCCGGCACGCCATCCGACTGCATGAGTTGATTGGTATCCAGGTTGGTCTGCCATGCCGCCACATCGAGATGGAGCAAGCGCCATTGTTGATTGGACAATACGGTTGAACTGATCAGGGCATCATCGAGGTATAGCGCCACCGGCACCGGCCACGTTTCGGCATCCGCATGCCGGGCGCGGAGATAGACACGCATATAGCGGCTTTTCACGCGCAACGGCTTGTAGACGGCCGCCGCCGTGCGCGCATACTTGTTCTGGAAGGCGTCGCGCTGATAGTCGTAGACGCCATATTCCAAATAGCGATCGATCAGGGTGTACGGCCGCGCCGCACGAAAGAAACGGTAGCCATCCGTGGCCGCGGATGCCAATTGATAGAGCCACGCGCCAACCACAAGAATGGCCAGCGCATAGGCGCCCACCCGCCCGCATGGATGGCGGCGCAACCAAGTCAGACTGCGCTGCCAGACCATGTGTGCGCGGGCCGACTGGGCATGCGGTTCGGGATCGAAATTAATCTGGAAGTTGCGGATCAACAAGGCCAGCAGAAACGCAATCCATAGTTGCAACTCGGGCACATAGTAGAAATCACTGGTGACAAAATTCGCCACATAGGTGGTGCAGATGGCGATCAGAATGCCCAGCCCGACAAGTTTCCAGCGCCACGACACTTCGCGTGCGCGATACAGCTTCCAGCTGAGCATGATCGCAAGGCAATACATGCCCAGCACGGCCGCCAAGGCGACCACACCCATTTCCGCCAGGATATCCAGATAGACGGCGTGGGTGTAGGCCGTCTTATACGAATCTTCGGTCAGTTTCGCGTCGCGATACAATTTGTCAAACGTGCCGATGCCGCTGCCGCACAGGGGGTAGTCGCGGATCACGCGCGCGGCCGTGGTCCAATGGTAGAAGCGAAACGCCAGCCATTGGTTGATGGCGCCTTTGTTAAACTCCAGCGTGTTCAAATTTTCGGTGAAACGCCGATATTGCGGCGAGGACACGACCACCGACAACAAGCCGCGCTCGGGCGAGACCAGCGCATAGCCGGGCCCGATGAACAGGATGAGCGCGCCCATCAGGAGCGAGATCGCGCGCACATGCTTCGAGTGCAGCAGCGCCATGAACCAAAACAGCGCCGCGACAATACCCAGTACGAACAGCAGCGAAAATGTCGCCGAGCGTGTCCCGGTCAGCCACAAACCGGCGCCGACCAGGGCGACTGTGAGAAACAGAAATATCTTGCGCACCAGCGATTGGGTGGCAACCAGCAACGTCAGACACAAGACCAGCAGCGTCGCGAAATAAATACCGGCGGAGTGCGGTCCGTTCAGGGTCGCGTTGATCCGTAGAAAATACCAGTTGATGCCGACCCAGCCAAAGCCCGTGTAATATTGATACAACCCGTAGATGCTGACCAGCGCGCCGGCAATGACCGCCAACCACAAGACGCGGCGCAGCTCATGCCGGTGCCGGATAGACGAGCTCAGCAGGTAGACGGTCAGCCCCATCTGCAGGAACTGCCAGGTGCGCGTAAACGCGAGATAGTTATCCAGCTGGGTAAAAAAAGGAATTTGCAGAAACTGGCGCGGCAGGTCATGATAGAAGCCCGCACAGGCGATATTGTTGAAGCGCACCCAGCCGATCGGCGTGTTGGCCAGCACGATCAGGGCCAAGACCGCAAAGCAGGCATCAAACGGGGTGGTGACGCAATACACCTTCGGCGCTTTGTCGGACAAGGGCACCCGCCAGACTGCATGCAAAAACCACGAGGAGAACAGGGCCGCCAGAAAGATGTAATTGACACTCAGGCCGGGCCACGGCAACCGCAAAATGGTGTGGAGCGTGTTGAACAGCGGAATGCTGAAAACAAAGGCATAGATGCACCACATCCAGCGATACCACGACAGGGTGAACACCAGCAGAAAGCCGGCCAGCACGGCCGTGCGCAGCCACGGCTCAATTTGGCCGAGGTAACTCAACGGATACAGCGCCAAGATGGCGGTTACCAGCACTGACGCGAGTAGTTTTCCGAGCAGCGCAATGAACGATGAGCGGGTCATGGGTACCTTGCGGCAATCACGATTAACAGCCTTCAACAAAGGCCAGAATTTGGGGTGCGAGCACGTGCCAGTCAAGTTGCTCGACCACCCACGCGCGGCCGCGCGCGGCATACTGTGCGCAGCGCGCCGGATCGTGCAGCAACTGGTCCACGGCAGCGGTGAAGGTCGCCAACGAGGGCGGGACAACGGCCGCATCCGCTGCCGCCAGCAGGGCGGGGTAGTCACCCACCGCCGTCACGACAACGGCACGCGCACAGGCCAGGTAATCACCCAGTTTGTGTGGAAACCGGGCGCGGTTCGCCAGCGTGTCTGCGAGCGGCAACGCACAGACATCTGCTGCCGACAAGTACAACGGCAAGGCCTCGTCTGTGCAGCGGCCGGTGGCATGAAACGCGTGGGCCAGGCCGGCCCGCGCCACCAGCGCGTGATCCGCCGCGCGCGCGTGGCCGACCAGTAACAACCGCACGCGCGGATCTTTGGCATGCAACGCAGCGCACGCCCGCACCAGATGAGGAAAGGCATGGCCGTCATAGAGCGTGCCGACGATCAGCGCATCAGCCGCCAAGTCGAGCCGGCGGCGTGCTGCATCGCGCGGGTACGGCCGCATGGCGGTGGTATCCACCCCCTCGCGCAGCAGCTGCAGCCGTTCCGCGGGGATGCCCAAGTCTGCCGCCCGCCGGGCCAGCAAGTTGCTGATCACACTCACCCGGCGCGCACGCCGGCGAATGCGATCTTCGCGCCAGCGATCCCACGCGTGCAGCAGGCGCCAGCCGCGGAAGACATTGGCCGCGCCGGCATACCAGTCACACCAGTCCGACAAGACCACCTGGTCGGCGCGCGCACCCAGGTACACCGGCCAGGCGACATTGGGATGATGTTCAAAGGCATACACGACATCATACGCGCCGGTGCGCACGGCCTGCCAACGCCAGGCTATATCCAGCCAGTTTGAGCCATAGCCGGGGATCGCACGATGGCCCCACGACGGTCCTTCGCTGATCGTCACCAGCCCCTCTTGGCGCGTCTGCCGGCGCCAGGCATGTTCGGGCGAGACGGTGCAGAGCGTGACAGCATGCCGCCCGCCCGCCGCGCACACGCGCGCAAACCAGAGCGCACGCCAGTACGTGCCGCGCCCGCACAGATTGGCATTGAGCATCAGAATGTTCATGCCCGTGCAGGCAGCGGCGCCCCTGCGCCGCTGGACAGCGCCTGCCGCCGTTCACGGTCCGCCAGATCATAGACAAAAATAATCCCGGGAATAGCCCAGACAATCGCGCTGATATCCAAGGTCGTGAATTCCTGGGTGACAAACGAGGTGATGACATGGAACAAAAAGCACAGCAGCAAGCCAATCATCTCATTGCACGCACGCGTGCCCTGCGTGCGCTGAATAAAGCGCACGCCGGTGGTGAAAATACTGGTGAGGAACGCCAGAAACGCCCCCAAGCCGAAAATGCCGGTATAGCGCGCGATCTTCAAGTATTCATTGTGCGGCGCGACTTCCTGATAGCGGTCGCCCGACACATAAAAAGAGGAGTCCGAGCCAAACGGCCAGCCCACCAGGGGATGTTCACGGATGTCTTCCAGCATTTGGTGCCAGGCATACAAGCGCCATTGGACATTGCCCTCATTGAGGTCCACCATATACTTGATCCGGGACGAGAGATTGGCGTTATAGCGCTCAACATAATAGCCGCTAAAAAACACCACAGCCAGCAATATTAACGCCAGCATCGTCAAGACCGTGGCGATTTTGCGGCGCAACGGCAGCAACCAGAACAAGCCGGCAATACCACCCAACAACCCCATCCAGACCCCGCGCGAGGCGCTCAGGACCGACAACATGAAACACCAGATCATGGTGAGCAGGGCCGTCATGCGGCCGCGCTCATGAAAACGCCAAGTGCTGGCGATGTAGATGAACGGCATGGCCAGCATGCCGCCGGGTGTGCCGCCCATCATCGACATGGTGCGATAGGGACTGTTCATAAAGTCCGTCAGCGGATTGAGCCGCAGCACGTCCAGAAACTCGATCGCGCCCACGACACACACTATGCAGCCAAAGAAGCGCAGGACGGGCTGCACCTCGTCGCGCGTGCGGTAAAGCAGAGGAATGATCAGGGTCATGCTCATGGCGGCGAAGGTGCGGAATTGGTTGAAGGCCGCCTCGCCAAAGTTGAACAGCATCACCCCGCGCACGAGCGACACGACCGCAAAGACCGCAAAAATGACTTCACTCACCTTGATGCACGACCAGACCGGCCGGCGGTGGTTGAGCAAGGCACCCAGCCCGAGGAAGACCAGCGTGATTTCACAAAACTTGATGTTGACCGTGCCGAGCACAGTATAGTTGCCCAAGCTGAATGTGCGCGACGGCTCCAGCAAGCTGAAAATCAAGAAGTACACCAGCCACTTGGGTCTGACCAGCGCACATACGAAACCCGCCAAGATACATACTTCAGTAAGTAGTTTCATAAGTTCCGACTCCATCAGGGGATCTCGCATAAAAC
Organism: uncultured bacterium; assembly: GCA_964397565.1. GTDB lineage: Bacteria > Auribacterota > UBA3054 > UBA3054 > JAPLST01 > JAPLST01. Next base: position 132,391 of record CAYNJC010000006.1, on the reverse strand, counting down.
TATCCACTGACATGATAGGCATGGAAGATATTTGCGAAGTTGTTCACGCGTCCGTCTTACCCAGCAAGCGCAGCGGGCGCGCAGGATTCCCGCCCGCAACACAATTTTCCGGAATGGAATGGGTAACAATACTGCCGGCCGCAATGACGCTGTTGCGCCCGATCCGCACACCTTTCAAGACGATCGCATTCATCCCGATCCAGACATTATCTTCAATCACCACGGGCGCGCAACCGATCGCGGCGCGCGCCGTGACGGCGCGCCGGCACGCCGGCGCCACCGCATGAAAATCGTAATCCGTGATAACCACATTGGCGCCGATCAAGCAGTCGCGGCCAATGCGCACCGAGCGGGCGGCGCAGACGGTGACGCCGCTCAAGCCACTGTCATCGCCAATGCGCAGTTCCGCGTCGGCAAACAGCGTGCGCAGAATGACCGGATGATTGACCCCGACCGGGTTCCAGCGCGCACTCGAACAGAGTGCCACGCGCCGCCCCAAGTGAATCGTACTGCCCGGGGCGCGCGTCACCAGCGGCATGCCGAACAAACGTGCCGCCGCGCCGCCACGTACGCCGCGCCAGCGCAGGCGCTGCAGCCCATACCACGAATAGAGTGTCCGGCCCAATCCCATGGTTATGGTGTCGGCGCCAGCCCGGTTTGGATGGCAATGTTCGTCCAGCTGCGCCACCATGCCGGGGTGCCGCGCAGCTGGGCGCTCAACGCCGGATTGCGTGTCATCCATTGTTTGGCGGTGGTAATGACCGCGCGCGTCGCCTCGGTGACGCGCGCGGCGTACACAACCTCCGCATAGCGCACCAAGGCGCGGGCATCATTGGTGCCACACGCATTGAAATACGCGCGGGCCGTGTCGGCATACAGTTGTGGCTGCTGGGTGGCGGCGCTGAGATCGAGCACCATATTGAACGAATAGGCTGGCGGCAGCACATTCGCGCGCGTGTCCAACTGAAAATGCAGCAAGGCTTCGTTGGTGCGGCCAATGCCCAGCAAGAGGCCGCCGAAATAGCGGCGCGTGCGCGATTCCCAGAGTGGATCGGGGGATTCGTTAAGCAACGCCAGAATGTCTTGGTATTGCACCGTGGCCTTGGCCGGGTCGCCGAGCCGCTCATAGGCCATCGCCGTATTGAACAGGGCTTCATACATGGGTGTGCCAAAGGCGCGCAAGTGGACCATGTTCGCCTTCTTGTTAAAGTCAATCGCGCGGACATAGTCATGGTAGTCGTTGAAATACAGTTCGGCGGTGCGGCGCTGCAGGTAGGGATCATCCGGGAAGCGCGTCGCACCGCGTTCATACGTTTGCAGGGCATTGGTGCTATCGCCGTAGCGGCGGTAGATCTGGCCCAATTCCATATAGAATTTCGGGCTCAGCTCGGTTTCGCTGACGCGCCGCACTTGCTCCAGCAGGGCGGCCTGCGCCATATAATAGTTGGTCGTTCCTTTGATTCTGTTTTTGATCGAGCAGTAGACCGGGAACGTCAGGGGAATGGTGACATACTCTGCGGCCAGTTGTGGCGCGAACATCGCCGGCGGCTGCATCTGCCAATTGCCGCGCGGGTCGACCAGCATGACCCAGACGCGCTGATGCTTCATGTGCAGCTGCGCAAAGCGCGCCGGCTGCGCTGTCAAGGGCGCCAAGAGCGGCACGAGGGTGTTGCTGCCGGCCACCAGAAACACGGTGTACGCGCCATCTTTGCGCATCAGCACCAAGAGATCATCGCGCCCCACCAGCCGCAGCATGATCTGCAGCACCGGGTCCATGCGCTGCAGCACATCCGTGCTGGCCGCATAGTCAAACGGCACCGGCGCCAGCCAGGCCAGAATCGCGGTGGACAGGGTTGACGGGTTTGCGGACGCGGCCAGCGTTGCGCTCCACAGCAGCAGCGCCAACCAGCAGGTGCGCCCGGACTGGGCCTTGTGCCATTTCACCATAGCGTTACTCCACCACATACGGACGAATACTGACGTGATACAACTCGACCGCGCGCCAATCCTGCATGACCCGGCGCGGTAGTGCGTTGGACGGATACCGCGCCATCAAGCGATCCAGCAGCAGCCCGGTTTCCTCGACATCCGCGCGCGCACAGAATAAGTAGCCCAGATCCAGATAATTATCAATTTGGTCGGGATTGGCGGCAAGCCCCAAGGCAAATTCATTGGTGGCCGCCGCAAAATTATTGTAGAGCGCATAGACATTGCCGCGCGCGTTATACCATTGCGCTGTCGTCGTATACAAGCCGCAGGCGTGGTCAACCCGCTGCAGTACGTCATGCACGCCGGCCGGCTTGCCGGTGTCGCGCAACAACGTCAGGGCAACATAGCGCCAGTCGGACGACAGCACCGGGTCGCGCAGATGTGTGCTCTGCAAAAACATATTGCTGACCAGGGCGGCGGCCCGGGCATACTGCTGGCGTTGATACGCCAGCATGGCGGCGGCCAGGAACACGGCATAGTGCGCCTGGGTGTGCACCAAGGCCTGCGCATAGGTTGCGGCCGCGCGCTCATACTGCAGGCGGCAGCGCTGCAACTGCGCAATCTGCTGATAGAGCCAGTCCGCGTCGCGCGGGGACTTCTGCGCCTGGCGCAACAAGGCCGTCTCGACCACGTCACGCACATCCATATTCAGGCGCCGCTGCACATAGCGTAACACGCGTTGCAGTTGCTTGTCGCGCGACCAGCGCTGCCGGTCGTCGTCACTCAATTGCTCCAAGCCGCGCTCAATCGCCGCCCATTGATCAAACACCGCGATGGCATCGCCATAGGTGACATTGATCTGGGCCCCCTGCAGCAGCCAATACATCCGTTCATACGCCGTGGTGGCACCGGTCGCCATCTCATCATATTTGCGCAAGGCGCGGGTGACGTCACCCAGCGCCAGATACATGGTCGCCAACCGTTCATAGGAGACCCGACGCCACACTGCAGCGAAGCGTTCATCCATGTTTTTCGTCTGCCAGCTAATCGCATTGTGGTAATCACCCGTGGCCATCAGCAGCAGCGCAATGTAGGAATTGCATTGCGCCTCCCAGAACAAACGATCCGTGCGCCGTTGTTCTTGCGCCTGAAGCCCGGCCGGGCTGGCATTGGTGGCCAGCGCCGGCGCCTGCTCTTCCGTCTGCAGATTGCCCAGAATGGCATGACACTCCTGCAAGGCACGCGCGTGGTTGCCTGCCGCCCGCGCCAGCAAGGCATTGGCGAACAGGGCGTCCACAAACTGCTGGCCGGTGCGGCGGGCATAAGTGCGGGCCGCGCGGGTATTCAGGCGGCGCATGCGGTCATACGCCAGGGGTTGCTCCAATTTGACGATGCCCGCTTCAAGCCGGTCATAATACGGATCATCTGCATCCCAGCGGCGCGCATCACGCAAGATCGCGCGCGCCACCACGCTGTTTGACTGTGCCAGGGACTGTGTCAAGTACAGGCGGTAAATGTAGCCCACCCGCTCATGATCAAGCGGCGCGGCATCAACGCCGGTCACATAGCGGTGAAACAAACTGTAGGCGTTCTGGGTGGCACGAATGTTCTCCGGCGCACTCCATGCGTACAAGACGCTGTTGAGCGCCCCACGATACTCGCGCCCGGCGGATCTGCCGGCCAGCCGCGGCGCCAAGTCCTGCACTGCGGCGCCACTCGCCAGCGCCGCCTGCAGCACAACGGCCGTGGTGTTCTGATACCAGCGCAATAACGCCGAGTAGACCGTTCGGCTCAAGGGCGCGGTCGCCACAGCATGGCGTAACACCTGGACGATGTCGTCTGCGGACCAGGCGTTGCTGCCGCTGAAGTACGTCACCGGCACGGCGAACGGTATCGTAATGTGGGTGCCACCACCGGCTTGCTTCACAAGGGCCAGCGCACGCCTGTCAATCGTGCCCATAAGCCACCAGCCATTGGGGTTCGCCCGGGCAACCGCCGCCAATGCCGCGGCAGCGGCGGGCGGAATCTCGATGACCCGATTGGCCGGTCGCGCGGCCAGAAATGGCGCCGCGCTGTAGCGCGTCTGTGGCAGCACCCGCACATCACCCGGCAACCGCACCACCAACACATCATCACGCGGCATGGCCTCCTGCAGAAACAGTGTTGGCACCGTCACATCCAGATCGGCCATGTCACTGCACACCCGGCCAAGCGTGCGCGCTTGCGCGGTCAGCCACAGCACAAGGCCAACGCCCAGCATCGCCCAGAACAGGACCAGCAAAGCCTGGCGCGCGTAGCGCCAGTGCACCCGTCCCAGTCCGCGGCTGATCCGCGCCACAAGGTCACTCACCCCTTCCGCCAACACCACGAGTAGCGCCGGCAGCACCTGCCACGTGTCGCCCAAAATATCACGACCGCGCGCGGTGGTGCACAGCAGTCCTTGCACACCCAGGTACACGAGCAGGTATACGCCGGCAACACCACTGCCGGCGCACCCATGCCAGATGCCGCGCGCGCCGGCAACAACAATGATCGCCGTCACGCCTGCGGCGATGCCCTGCGTCAACAGCGTTTGCGGTACGCCCTGACTGCCACTCACTGCCACGATCACGCTCCACGCCCGCTTTAATCCAGCCAACAGGGGTGGCACAGACAAAGCCGATGCCCAGTGCAGATCGGGGTACAGTACGGCCAGGCCCGCGCATACTGCCACCAGCCCCAGCGCGCCGTACACCGTGCCCTGGCCGGCCGTCACCCGCACCCGCAGCCGCCGCAGGCTGGCCACCATCAGCCAAGCGCCTTGCACCGCAATCAGCAGTGCGGCCGCCGGCGTAAGCAACAACGCCAGCACGGCACCCGCCAGATACACCACGCAGGCAAGCACCGCAGGGACCGGCCACAGCAGACGGAACGCCGCCAGCGCCAGCGTGACACCCAGCACCGATGCCGGCGCCAACGTCAGTTGGGCGCTGGCCTGCAACCACACCGCGCTGAGTCCCAATAACAGAACAACCGGGCGGGCCGGCCGCGCGACGAGCCACAGCAGTAGATACAACGCCACCAGCATCAGCACCGCGCACAGGCCGCGCGCAAGCAGGTGCCGGGACACGTGCGGCTCACACCACGCCAACGCGCGCGGGAAGAGCATGCCCGTGGGCAGCCATGCTTGTGCGGTGGCCGCCGGCGCCGCGACTTGCGCCGCACGACTGCGCGCAAGCAGCTGGCTCTCGGTAACGGTCAGGCCCAGTCGGGTACTGCTGAACCACCAGACCCCGGCGGCGCCAGCCAGCGGCAGCAGCACGGCCACGATTGCCAGAACATGGCGACCGGCTTTGCTCATGCCTGCTCCACTTGCAGGTTCGCCTTCGTCAGCATGATTTTCTCCGTCTGGCGGCGCACCACGCTCAGCAGCATGCCCAGCAGTTCGACGATCAGCCCCGCCGCGCAAATATAATAAAATGGGGCAGACAGCGCGGCATAGCGGGCCTGTACCACGTAGACAAGGCTGCACAGCATGGCAATTCCCGCGCCGATCAGCCGCGCTCGTGATATGTGCCGCAGCATAAAGCGCACCACCACCAGCAGCATGAACGCGAGGGGTACCACGCTGCTCAACATCGTCCGTAGCGGCGCCGCCATCAAATAGTCCAGATACGCCCGCAGATCAAACGCCGTGACGAACACGTCCACGTGCGTGTGGAACAGAAGCAAGACCGGCAGGAACAGCACCATCGCGACCGCATACGCCAGCACCATATGCACAAAGCCACGCGTCGGAATGTCAACAAAGATCGCTTCCGGCATGGTATATTGGTTGGCGGCGAGCCGGTTCATGCTGCTCTCGACAATAATCTTGCGCTCGCGGCTGAACAGCGGCAGAAAAAGCATGACCACGGCCGTCGCAAGCGACAGGGCGCCACTGAGACCGCCAATCAACGCCAACGATCCCAACGAGAACGACAAATGCGAGAAAAAGAGCGCACCCGCAATCGTGAGCATCGTCAGGATACCACTGACGACCGCCAGCATCCCCACAAAGCGCAGAAAGCCGGAATCACGCTGCAGGCGTTGCCAGAGGATGGCGCGGTGACGCGGGTGCTGCTGCTGCCGCAGGGCCAGGCGATCCAAGGCATGCTTCGGCAGCCATTGCGCCGCACTATGCCACCACCACCAGCACACACCCAAACAGACAAACCAGGTCTGCAAGAGCATTGTCTCCGCAAAGATGCCGGTGCAATACAGCACCCATGAGGCCAGCGTCCAGAGCACCCACCAGGCGGGATCGTTGCTCGCCAGCGCCCGCAACAGGATTTCCATATGCAGCAGGGTGCAGGCCACGCGCGGTGTCATCATGCTCCATAGTTGGGGCGGTACGCTGGCCAGCAGGAACGCCGCCACAATGCCGGCCCAGGGCCCGCACAGCATCCGCCCAACCCGCGCAATCCAGAACACCGCAATCACCGCCATGATGCCCTGCCACCGCCGCGTCATGCTGACATCATCATTACTGCTGCCGCCATAGCGGTTGTAGATGAACACCTGTTGGGCCGGATCCAAATGCCACGTCGCGGCCTGCTGCAATACATTTGCCAGCGTGCCACCTGCGCTGTACGGCGCCGCCAGCCCGACCGCCATCACCTCTGGCATCCGCACCGGCATGCGCGCAAATTGCCAAAACTGGCCGAACACCAAGACCGTTGCGCCCAGCAGCGCGAGGCGCTGCACCTGCCGATTTACATTTATTTGCATCATGGCTGATCAACCCGTTGTACGTCAATCCGCGCGATCGAGAGATTGCGATCCCAGCCGCGCGCACCATCAAAACTATCGTTGGTAAACTCAAGCACCACCGGCATTGGCTGGGCCGTGATCGGCACCCGGAAGCGATAGGGCAAGAAGACGCGGTTGGTGGTGCAGACCTGCAACGCATAGCGCGTGACGCCCACCGTCAGCGTCCCCTTGCAACTAGGATCGAAGCGCGTGGCTTGGGCATCCGCAAACGGCGTCCCATCGTCGCGCGCCCACACCACCAGGTCATACATGCCGGTCGGCGCCCAGAGATGCCCGGTCACCCGTTGATTGTACACCAAGGTCACATAGTCGGCTTGTTCCACAAAGGCTTTGCCGTCCGCTTGCGACGCGAACCAGCCCCGCGCCGGGATGGTGCCGGCCTGCGGCGCAGGGTACTGCGTCGGGGCGCAGGTATGCTGCACATACAATGCGTTGAAATGATTGCTGACCTGCGCCAGGAAAAACCCGAGCGACACCACGGCGTTGTTCGTGTCCTGGTTGCGCCACGCCAACAGCCCGGCCAGATAATGCGCCAGCGGATTGCCGCTCGCGCTCTGCAGACAGGTGGCGATGTCACGCGACCGTTCCTGGGTGAACGCGGACAATTGCAGCGTCGGCGGCATTGCCTCCAACGTCCAGATGGCGCGACAATAGTTGCCGGCCTGCAGTTCCTGCCCAAGGACCGCCTCGCGCAGCCCGTCGCGCGTGGTCTGCGACAGCATGTGCAGGTAGTCCGCATACGCGCGATACCGGTGCGCACCATCGGCGTAGCCGGCTTCGTACACCAGCATTGCCTCGCGCGGGTCGAGCCCAAATACGCGCTGCACTCCATCGCGCAGCTTGCGCAATTCCAGCTCGCGTTTGGTGCCAACCGGCATGTCAAGCCGCGGCAGGTAGAACACCTGCGTCACGCGCGCCGCGCCGACAATCGTGGTTAAGGCGCACAGCGCCAGGACGCTGAACAGCACCGTCCGCACCAAGACCATCCGCGTCGGCTGCTCCGCGCGCAGGCCACAGACAATCAACAGATACACGGCCGCCAAATCCACGCATTTCGAGCTGCGCAACACACCTTCCACGACGCTGCCCCTGTGACTCAAGGCCAGCATCACTTCCAGGCCCGTCCAGCCAAACCAGACGATTGCCAGCACGGTGAGCGCGTAGACATCCGCCGTGCCAAATCGCGCGCGCCACAGCTCCGGCGCCGCTTTGCTTTGCAGCTCCGGCGCCAGAAAGGCGAGCACGCCCAGCACCAGCAGTACCAAGGTCGCCACGCGATACACGTTCATGGCCGCGGCCGCCTTGCCAAACAACGCCAGTCCATTCAAGGCCGGATCACACGCCAGGATGACACACATCACGCCGCCCGCCACGAGGCACAGACAACTGTAAGAGGCATCAAAGGTGCGCGCCATGCTGACATACACGACCGCCAGCGTCACGCCGACAATCACCAGCCGGACATATTCCACCAGCAGCAGGCGCCCGCTCATGCACAGCGACAGCGCCAGCACGCCCAGCAGCATTCCCACCATGATTTTTTGTACTAGAAGAGTTGTTCGCATCTGCGCAGCATCCCGGTCGGTGCCCGCGTTCATCGCCGCGGCCTACAGGTCGCTGTCCGCGCTGGCCTTTTTCTTACGGCCCGGCGCGCCCTTCTTGCGCGTCGAGTAGCCATACTTGTAGCCGTAGGCATAGCGATAATAACTGTAGTAGTAATAGTCGTAATAACTGGCGCGGTAAATATTGACATTGTTCAAGATGACGCCCAGAATATGCCCGCCCACATTTTGGACCACCTCAATCGCACGCTTGCACACATCGCGATGCGTGCGGCCACCATGAATCGTGATGATGACGGCATCCACCAAGCGCGACAAAATGGCCGAGTCGGTTACTGCAATCACCGGCGGCGTGTCGACAATGATCCGGTCAAACTGGCGCGCCGCCACTTCGAACAATTCCTTCAAGCGCGGGCTGTTCAGCAACTCGACCGGGTTGGGCGGAATCGGCCCGGCCGTCAGCACCGACAAGCCTTCCACGCGCGTCGGCTGAAACAGCTCTTCGAGTGGGGTGTTACCCACCAGATAATTGCTCAAGCCGCGGGTGGTGCTCTCCATGTTGAAAATTTTGTGGATACGCGGCCGGCGCATGTCACCATCAATCAAGAGCGTCTTGTCGCCCGCCCGCGCCATGACATTGGCGATGTTCACCGCCGTGGTCGTTTTGCCTTCGCCCGGGCCGGAACTGGTCACTACGATGCGTTTGATCTGGCGATCCGACGAAAAGATAATATTGGTGCGGATCGCGCGATAGGATTCCGCGATCGTGCCCTTCGGCTCGCTCTCGACAACCATCTCGACCGGCGTCGTGCTCAGGCTTTTGGTCAAGGCCGGGATCAAGCCCAAGAACGGCATTTTAAGATACGTCTCGACATCCGTCGGCGATTTGATCGTGTCATCCAAATATTCGGCGAAGAACGCCACGCAGGCGCCGATAATCATGCCCAGCACCATGCCCAGCAGCGTGTTGATCGCGCGTTTCGGCCGGGCCGGTTGCTCCGGCACCACGGCCGGGTCAACAATGCTGATGTTGCGCGGGTCAAACTCCTGCGAAAACACATAACTTTGCTCGGACAGTTTCAGCAGCCATTCATGCGTGTTGCGCGCCATGGTCGCGCGCGATTTCAGCATGTCGTATTCCGCCTTGATATTCTCTATGTGCTGAATCTGCACGCGCAGGGTGTTGATCTCATTGGTCAGCTCGCCCATCTGCTCTTGCACCTCAAACCGGCGCGTCTCGTCCTCCGGGTCCTTGGAAAAATGTTCGTCCCGCAGCGTCTGCAGGTCGCGCGCCAGCGTCTGCTGGCGCGCCTGCAATTGCTCGAGTTCCTTCAGATCCAGCTTGTTCGCGCGATCAAATTCCAAGACGTCACGCTCCCGCTCGATAATGATTTGCTCGCGATTCGTGACCGCATTTTCATAGAAGGCACGGAAGCGGCCGGCCGTTTCCACATTCGCGCGAATGTATTCCCGGATATACGTCTCCGCCACCAAATCGGCATACTCCTTGGCCTTGAATTTATCGGCGTCCTCCAAAATCACTTTCACCAATTGCGTGCGCGGTTCCGGACGCACATCAATTTTCTTTAGAAACCGGGTGACCTTTTGTTCGAACGAAACCGCGCCCTCCGGCGCATACGGTTTGCCTTCGACCTCGAGTTGCTTCAGCACCGCCCGCACCAAACTCGGACTGCTAAACAAGCGGATCTGGGTCTGGAAATAGTCCAGATCGCCTTGCTTGTTGTAAAACTGGCTCTCGACCGTTGGAAAGGCGCTCGAGGTCTCGCGGTTGATCCGCACCGTCGCATAGGCCTGGTACACCGGCGGGGTGATGAACGAGTACAACACCGCCATCAAGGTGGTGATGAACGTGATGCCGATAATCAGCGGCGCGTATTGCAGCAACACGCGCGCATAGGCGCGAATGTCACGGGCTGTCGTCGCTGGATCCACAAGTGCAGGCGTGGCGTCTTTGTGCATGTGTGCGTGTCCCAAGTAAAGTGATGGTCAGGTTATGCTCAAGGCAACAATCGGGCCGGCGTGCCACTCACAAGCTGGGTCGCCAGCGTCGCGCCGTAGCGCGCCTGCACCACGCCACAGGCGCGCTGCAGGATGGTAAAATCTTCCGGACAATGGGCATCCGAACTGAGCATGTCGGCCGCGTCGCGCGCCAGCAAGTCCAAGGCCAGGCGCTTGGCCGCACTACCGTGGTTGCCCATGATGCTCTGGGCATCCACCTGCAACAGCACCCCGTGCTGCCGCACCTTCTCCAGCATGGCCGGCTGCTGCTGGAATGTCCAGCTGCGCTCAGGATGCGCCAAAATCGGTTGAATGCCCGCCACGCTCAATGCAAAAAATCCTTCGATCATGGCGCCGGCATTGAGCCCCTCCGGCGTTTCAATCAATGCAAACTTGCCATTGGGCATGCACAGGCGCGCATCGCCGCGTACCGCCGCAAGATGCGTGTCGGTAAAGCTCACTTCGCGTCCCCGGGTCACGACGACCGTCACGCCGTCCGCGCCACATTGCGCACAGAGGCGGTCATACGCCGCGCGCAGGCTCTCTTCATCCGCCGCATAGCGCTCAGTGTAATGCGCGGTGGCGATGATATGTGTTATCCCGACTGCGTGCGCCGCGCGCAGCATCGCGAGCGCATGCGCCAGGGTCGCCGCCCCATCGTCCACACCTGGCAGCACATGCGTGTGCATGTCCACCCAGGGCGTGGGCGCCGTGAACGTGGCCGCCGGGGCTGTGCCAAACCACCGCCACATCAGCGTGCGCGGGCCGGGGGGAAGTTAGAGCAATCCCAGCACATACAATAAAACCGCCTTCTGGGCATGCCGCCGGTTTTCGGCCTGATCAAACACCACCGAGCGGGCGCTGTCAATCACCGCATCGGTAATTTCTTCACCACGATGGGCCGGCAGGCAATGCAGCACGATCGCATCCGGCGCATGGGCCATCAATTGTTCATTCACTTGGTACGGCATAAAATGCTGTTTGCGCACGGCTGTTTCTTGTTCCTGCCCCATGCTGGCCCAGACATCCGTGTACACTGCCGCCGCGCCCGTCACCGCCGCCACGGGGTCATGACCGACCTCGATCACCGCGCCCTGGGCCGCGCCCAGTCTGCGCGCCTGCGCCATAACGTCCGCCTGCGGCTCGTAGCCCGGCGGGCAGGCAATCCGCACGTGCATGCCGCTCAGCGCGCCTGCCAGCAGCAAACTGTGGCAGACGTTGTTGCCGTCACCAACGTAGGCCAGCCGGACGCCCGCCAGCCGCCCACAGTGCTCGCGGATGGTCAGCACATCGGCCAGCGCCTGGCACGGATGTTCCTCGTCGCTCAGGGCGTTCACCACCGGAATCCGCGCTGCCGCCGCAAACTGCGTCAAGGTGCGGTGCGCAAACACGCGCAAGGCCGCCACGGTCACATTGCGCGACAGATAGGCCGCGATATCCGCGATCGTCTCGCGCTGTCCCATTTGAATTTCATCCGGGCGCAGCACGACGCACGCGCCGCCCAGTTCCTGCATCGCCACTTCGAAGCTGACCCGCGTGCGCAAGCTCGGCTTCTCAAAGATCAAGGCCAGACTATGCTGCGCCAAGAGCGGGGTGCGCGGCGTGCGTTTCAACGCCAGGCTGCGCTCCAGAATCGCCTGCAGCGTCGTGGCCGTCAGATCGCCCACGGATAAGAGATGGCGCGGGGTGTGCGCACTCATGCCGGCAACACCCATGCTGCGGGTGCCGGTAGCGTCTGTCTCTGTTGTGCGGTCAATTTCAAATCTCAAATCTCTTTTTTTAATCGTGATTATTATACCGTACCGCGCCTGATTTTGCAACCGTGGTTGACTTTTCGCCGGTGGTTCCCTATAATATCTCCCTTGAACAATGGACTATGTCTGTAGGTGATATGACTTATTTCGAACGTGTTGTTGCCGTGTGCCGGCCGTGCCGTCTAATAATGGTACGGCCTTTCTTGTCGTGGGTGGTCGTGGCGCTCGTTGCCGCACTGGGCTGCGCGGGCACGCTCCACGCCGCTATCCGCCCGGACGCACTGAGCACGGCCCTCGTCGTCAATGCCAGTTCCTCGTGGACGACCGTGGATCTCAAGGCGCCCGATCAGTTCTACTACAAATTCACCGCCGAAGCCGTGGTGCAAACCGGCGGCATGCGCTATTATCAGTACAAACAATTCTACTACCGGCTCGAACCCCAGAGCGGCACCAACTTGGTCCTCTATTCACCCTACAGCGAAACCACCGCGCCGCCCGTCATGGTCCGGCACGACACCACACCCGTGCCCAGCAATGTCCTTGTCACCCTTGACTTTCTGGCCGAGTCGCTGCCCAAACCCACTGGCACGATCAAGTCCGGCACGCGCGACGACGAGCTCTTTGTCTACATCGACAGCATGGCCCTCGACACCGAGGGCAAGCCCGATCCCAACGCGCCCGTCCTCTCGGATACCTTGGGCGTCAAAGACCCGCTCGAACGTTTCAACCGCGTCATGTTCACCGTGGATGGCGCGATGTACACCTACTTCTTCCGCCCGGTCGGCAAGGGCTATGCCTATGTCGTCCCCGGCTTCGCGCGCCGCGGGATCGAGCGCATGGACTACAACATCCAAATGCCCAAGCGCCTGGTCAACACTGCCCTGCAAGGTAAATTCAAAGGCACCGGTGTCGAGTTCTCGCGCTTCATGATCAACACCACGCTCGGCTTGGTCGGCTTCTTTGATCCCGCCAAACACTGGTTCGGCCTCGAAACCTACGATGTCGACACCGGCCAGACGTTTGCCCACTGGGGCATGGGACCCGGCTTCTTCTTCTACCTGCCCGTCATCACCGGCCCGACCACCCTGCGCGATGGCATCGGCCAAATCTTCGATGACTCCCTGGATCCGCGCGGCTACACCGTCTTCTTCATCGGCACCGGCGTCAAAGTCTTCATGAAGTTCAATAATATGAGCTTGAAAATGGATGACTATGACCGCCTCAAAGATGAGAATTTCGACCCCTATAACGTTACGCGCGATATGTGGTACCTGATGCGCAGCGCCAAAGTTGCGGAATAATATGAGCGTGCTTCACGATCGCTGCTGTTGCTGGGCTTTGCTGACTTTTCTTACGCTCATGGGCGCGCGCGCCGACGTCGTGGTCTTGCCGAACTATCCCGCCCAAGACCCCTGCGTGGACACCCTTCGCTTCGTCGCCCTGACCCCCACCGACATGGACTTCTATCATGACGGTGATGTGCGCGACCTCGCCGTCTTGCCCGACAAAGATGCTGGCGAATATTCCTATAAACTCTGGCTGCAAGAAGAACCCGCGCCGTTGGTCATGCTGATCCCCGGCCTCGGCGGCCATTGGGCCAGCCTCGGCCCGACCGCCCTGGCCGAAACATTCTTCAGCAATGGCTATTCCGTCGCCCTGCTCAGCAGCACCTTCAATTGGGATTTTGTGCTGCATGCCTCGAGCGCCATTGTCCCTGGCTACACGCCGCGCGATGTGCGCGACGTGTACACCGTCTTGCAGCGCGTCCTGGCTGATATCTCCAATGAGTATGGCGCCGCGCGCGTCACGCAAACCCTCTTGTGCGGCTATTCGCTGGGCGCCATCCACACCCTCTTCATTGCCGACCTGGATGCGCGCGAGCGGCGCATCAATTTCTCCCGCTTTGTGGCCATCAACCCGCCCGTCAATCTGGTCTACAGCTTGCGCATGCTGGATTTCTTTTACAGCACCTGGACCAATTGGACACCCCAGGAACTCATCCGCACCAAGAATGAAGCGGTCCGCTTCTACCAAGCCATGATAAATGAAGGCGTCAACCTCGCCCTGACCAACATTACCTTGCCGCTCACCGCCGCCGAAGCCGAGTTTGCCATTGGCTATGCCTTCCGCCGCACGCTCTCCGAGACAATTAAGGCGATTCGGAAACGCAAGGATTTCGGCATCCTCTCAAGCTATTCCTCGTCGCTCAAACAACGCCTCATCGAAAAAGAAATCGAACGCTACGGTTACGCCAATTACATGCTCACCTTCCTCAAGGCCGCGTACTCGAACGAGTGGGGTCGCGCCTTTTCCGTCACCAATCTCAATCTGCAGGCCAGTTTGCCGGCGATTACCGCCACCCTGCGCGACAATTCGAAGATCATGGTGCTCCACAATGTCGATGATATTCTGCTGACGCCCTATGACCGCGAGTGGCTGAACAATGTGCTCGGCGACAAACTCGTCTGGTTCAATCACGGCGGCCATCTCGGCAATCTGTACCGGCCGGATTATCAAGCCTGCATCGTGCGCGCCTTGCGCGGCCAGAGGCCCACGCTGGCAACCATCCCCTATTCCGCCGTCGGCCAAGTCGGGCAGGTTCGCATTCTTGAACAACCCGCGCCGGTTGTCGCGCCCAAGGCCACGCCCGCGCAGCCCATTAGCCCCATTAGCCCCATTAGCCCCATTAGTCCCATTAGTCCCATAGGTCACAGTGCGGCACCCCCGCCGCCCAAGGCCACCGCTGTACCGCAAGCCACACCCGCGCCGGTTGTCGCACCCAAAGCCACACCCGCGCCGGTTGTCGCGCCCAAGGCCACACCCGCGCCGGTTGCCGCACCCAAGGCCACCGCTGCGCCAGCCGCTGTGCCGGCGGACGACACGGCCGAGGCCGAGCCGCCCGATGATGCCAGTCTGCGCGACGACGTTGAAATCGAATATTACGAAGAATAGTCTGCGGATAGCGAACGAGTGATTGGTTGGGAAGGCGCAGCAATACACTGCGCAGCGTCTGCATCGACCCCCGCACCCTTTTGAGAAATTGCAGTGAATTTCATTTATGAGCGCCTGCCCATAATCTGCCTGTCATGCAATGCGCATAAAGCCTATTATGGTGGAACTGATGCTGGTCGCATTTTTATTATAATGAAGAAAGACACCTGATCATAAGCAACTACATTGAGAGCACAAGAATTCATACAAACCCCGCACCAAGCCTAATCAGCCGCGAACGACATGAATAATAGCGCGCTCTTTATGTCAGGGAAACAATGCAATTCTACTGTGCGAGTTGAATATGCTACGCTGCAAGCGGCTGAGCAGGGATAGGCACGGCCTGTTGCTTCCGCTGAAACCCCGTCCGCTTTACATGTCGCGGCGTGAAACGTCAGCGCGTCAGTAGAACAAGAACGGCCACCAATTCTTCATGGGCTTGCCGGCGTCATCCTTGGACTTGTTGTCGAGCCCGGGCATGTTCTGCCGCCAGTAGATCAGCCAGGCACCCATGCAATCGGGCGCATCCTTGCGAAACCGCTCCATCATCCGATCACTGTAGTTGACCACATGGTCTGTGCCGCCCGGCGCGCTGCCGCAACGCCAATCCTCAATTGTGCTGGCCACCGGCTGGTCGTTGTTTTGATCGTAATGCATGCGCGCGTTTGGCGGAAAATGGACATTGCCGCCGGCAGCAACATAGTTCGTCAGGCGATAGTCCTGGCCGTGCCAGGTAATGACCGCGGTCGTCCGATTGGGGTAGTTGACAAACTGCTTGCCGATCGGCATTGCGTAGAACGAGTTGAACGGCAGGCCGTAGCGCGTCTCCAGATCCAGCATCGCATATTCTCTGAAGTAGCGCGTGAAATACGGAATCGCATCGGCATTGGCCATGCCCTCGAATGAATGCCCGAGATTCTCAAAGCCGCAGCCAATGCCGCGCATGGCGTTCAAGGCATTAATCCGCACGCTGCGCCCGATCCACGGCTGGTCTCCATCGCCCCCGTTGCCGGCTTGGCACCAGGTGTTGCTTATGCGCTTGAATTGCGCGTCATAGCGCGGTTTCATCTCGACACACTCGAAGCATTGATACTGGTCGACCGGGTCAAAGAAAAATACGACTTCATGGACATACCCGCGTTGCACCAGCTCATCAAGGCGCAGCTTGCGCGCGGCATTGTCAGGATCCGTCACGCTCCACAGCCGCGCGTAGCGTTCACCAAACAAGGCGCCGTAATCGAAGATACGACTGTCTTTTTTCAGCGGAATGTCGCGCGAATTGACCACTTTGAACACCTTGTATTCGAGAAATGCCGGCGCGCTACCGCTGCGATAGCCATGATATTGCGAGCTCATGCGCAAGGCTCTGACGAGCTGCCGGACTTGGTCGCGCAACTGCGCGGTCGAGCCCCCGCTCGTGAAGTTGATCACCAGCAAGCGCGGCTCCATCCGGCGAATGCTATCATGGTTTTTCACAATCCACTCGTCGGAGTTGGCGCGACTGACGGCATTCGGCCAAATCCGCAGATCGCTGGTGTATTGCGGCCCGCTGCCCGCCGGCCCGGCGGTGGTGACGAGCCCGGTCGCGCCCGCCATTGTCACGTCACCCGTCCGCATGTCTTTGCGCGCCACCACCACGGCGCCGGCCGGCGTCACTGCGTCAGGCAGGTCGCCCGCGTCACTGCGATCGCGTATGAGCTCCAGCACGCCGCTGACGTCGCTGGTTAGTGTTTCGAGCCGTGCCGCCTCCTCTTCCTGCCGCGTGCTTTGGGTTGTCAGCATGACGGTCAGCGCCTGCACCTGCTGCGCCAGCGTGTACGTCGTCTGATGCAGTCCAGACAGTTCCTGGCGCAACGTCACGCGCTCGCGCACAGCCAGCAGGATGCTGACCAGCAGTCCGACGCCAATAAGGGTCACAAGGAAATTCTTCATGTCATCTGGTTCCGCAGGGGTGAAAAGCACGGATATCTCCAAGATTAGACACTTTTTTCCTGGCGTTGTCAAGTCCGCTTGCAGAAGATAGTCGCTGCAAGCGGCTCTATAAAACCATGCGCGGCGCATGGTTTTTCTCAGCCGGGCGGGAAAGTGAAACGGCCGCCACGATTGGTGATGGAAGGGAACGCGGGTCACCTGACCCGCTGAAGGTAGCGCCGAACTCAGGTTCGGCGCGGCATGGGCGGGATATGGAAATCGCGCCTACTAATGAGAGCTCTTTCTACTTTGCAGCGTCCTTGTAGCCGCCCGCGGTGAGGGCGGCTTCTGCAGCCGCGGTCAGCGCCCGCGGCCACAATTGGCATGACACACTCATTAGTAACTGCATGCCCCGCGCGGAGCGCGTGGCGCACACGCAGACGCTCTTTGACATACCGGCGCAAAACCGCTACAATAGTAGCGTGGAAAGGGCTACGACGATAACGCGATGGGTGTTTTCCGGGCGACGTGCCTTCATGGCAGGCCTGCTAGGCGCGCTCATGCTGGCCGGCTGCAGCGCGCCGACACCGGATGCGGTGGTCACGCTGTGCACCGACGCGGTCGCGGCCAAGAAGTACGAACGCGTCCTACCCTATTGCACGCCGGCGTTGCAGCAGGTCTACTCGAACAATTTGCTGCTGGCCCAGTATCACCGCAATCTGGAAAGCGCAACCACTTTTGTGATCGAGCCGGCCGAATTGGATGGTATGACTGCGGCGGTTGTGCGCCTGACCATGACGATCGCTATCCGCCAATACGGCAGCTCGGCGGTGGCGCTGCAACTTAACCTTGTCAAGCGCGGCAAATGGTATGTCGATACCGTTTGGCGCGTTGACGCAAATGGCACCACTCTCGCGCCGGCGCTGCCGGATGTGCCGGCCCCTTTGTTTTAACCTTGATCTGTTGATCAGCACGTTGACTCCGCTATGATTATTGTCATGCAAGAAGGCGCGGCGCGCCGCGAGATTGAAGATGTCATGCGCGAAATCGAACGCTTGGGCTACAAAGCGCACCCGATTTATGGCGTCGAGCGCACGGTCATCGGCGCGATCGGCGATGAGCGCGGCAAGGCGCGCCTGCAAATGCTGGAGACCTCGCCGGGGGTCGAGAGCGTCATCCCGATTTTGAAGCCCTACAAACTGGCCGGCAAGGAACTGCACAAGGAAAAGACACAGGTGCGGGTGAGCCCCGATGTTGTCTTTGGCGGCACACGCATTCAGGTCATTGCCGGGCCCTGCTCGGTTGAGGGGCTCGACCAGATTTGCGAGACCGCCCAGGCCGTCAAAGCAGCCGGTGCCAGCGTCCTGCGCGGCGGCGCGTACAAGCCGCGCTCATCACCGTATTCTTTCCAGGGTCTCGAAGAGGAAGGGCTGAAAATGCTGGCGGCGGCGCGGGCGCAGACCGGCTTGCCGATTGACACCGAGGTGATGAAAGAGAGCGTGGTCGACTTAGTCGCCTCCTACACCGACATCATTCAAATCGGCGCCCGCAATATGCAGAATTACGATTTGCTCAAGGCGGTCGGGCAAGCGCGCAAGCCGATCCTGCTGAAGCGCGGCCTGGCCAACACGATTGCCGAATGGTTATTGTCGGCTGAATACATTATGGCCCAAGGCAACATGAACGTGATTCTGTGCGAGCGCGGCATTCGCACCTTTGAGAGCGCGACGCGCAACACCCTCGATTTGAGCGCGGTGGCGGTCTTGAAACGCGAAAGCCATTTGCCGGTGGTGGTTGATCCGAGCCACGGCACCGGCCATGCCGAGTATGTCGAAGATATGGCGTTGGCGGCCATCGCGGCGGGCGCCGATGGCCTGATGATTGAGGTGCATCCCAATCCGCACGAGGCCTGGTCGGACGGTTCGCAATCATTGAAGCCATGCGCCTTTGCCGCGCTGATGCAAAAGGCGCGGGCGGTGGCGTTGGCGATTGGCCGGGAGCTTTGATGGAAGCCCGCCCGCTGCGCTTGCCGTTGTCCGTCGCCGATGTGCTGCTGTTGCGCGCCGGCGATGCCGTGCTGCTTTCCGGCACCATGTTGACCGCCCGCGATGCCGCCCACCAGCGGCTGGTGGACGCCCTGCAGGCCGGCCAGCCCTTGCCGGTGGCCTTGACCGATGCTACCATTTACTATACCGGCCCGACTCCGGCCCGGCCCGGCATGGCGATCGGCGCCGCCGGCCCGACCTCGGCCCACCGCATGGATCCGTACACCCCCGCGCTCCTGACGGCCGGCGCGCGCGCGTTGATTGGCAAAGGTGCACGTGGCCCTGCTGTTATCGCCGCGTTGCAGCAGTGCCGCGCCGTGTATTTTGCCGCCATCGGTGGCGCCGGCGCATACCTGCGCACCTGCATTCGTGCCTGTACCGTCGTGGCCTATGCCGATTTGGGAACAGAAGCCATCTATCGCCTGACGGTCGCCAATTTCCCTGTGATTGTTGCCCATGACGCCCATGGTGGCTCGGTCTACTCCACCCTCGCCGCAGCCCGCGCCACCTGATAACCTTCATGCCCCCTCGCCCGTGAACACGCGTGTTTTTTTGCAGCTTGTGCCCGCGTTGAGCATCGCCCTCACCCTTGCCGTGCCCGGCCGCGCCGCCACCGAGCGGCTGCACTGGCAGGCCCAACCCGACAAGGTGCGCGTCAACCAACGCGCCGGCGAAACCCAGTATTATGGCATCCTCACGCCCGGCCAGAATTATGACGAGCTGTGCTTCACGGTCAAGATCAGCGCCGACAGCGGGCGCACCTACCTGCATGCCGATCTGCAGACTACGCCCGAACGCGACGACCGCATCACCGCGCCCTATGTCCGCCTGCTGACCACCAATCTGGTCGAGTTCGCCATGCTGTCCCTGACCAACGCCACGTTCTGGAGCACCGGCCAGACACTGTCGCGCTCCATGCGCGTCAAAGTCTTGCCGGCTGAGTATTACATCGCCTGCGGTTATGGCGCGTATTTTGACGCCATGTATCCGCACATGCAGAGCGGCGCCCGCGAAACCATCTTTGAGGCCCGCACCGGCCGCATCGTCTATCGCGGCCTGCTGACCAACGCCCAGATTTACACGGCCACACTCGACCATCCCAGCGGCGTCATGTTTCTGGGCGACACCCTGCATGCCCGCGTCCTGACCGCGCCCGCCACCGGCGTGTCCAATGCCCCGGTTGACCTGGATTACGACGTGTATGACATTGAGAGCGGCCGCCTGGTCAGCACCGGCCGCGACATGCGCGAGCTCGTCCTGCGGCCGAAGTATCTGGGCAATTACCTGATCTGCTTGACCATTGGCACCGATCCCCAGGTGTTCTGGCGCGAGATGCGCCATGTTGTCGTGCTGCCGGCCCTCGAATGGACCGCGGACCCGAGTTATCTCGGCCGCAGCGTGCCCAACGATGCCATCGCCTGTGGTCTGTCCAATGACTATCACATTTTTGAAGACGGGCGGATCGACACCGCCTTGGGCGACCAGATTATTAGTGAACGGCTCTCCGGCTCGGTTATCACCAATTTCTCGGACGGCACGGCGCGCGTCATCACTCATGACCGCGGCTTTTTTGGCTATGTCATCGGCTCGCGCCTCAAATGGAATATGCCGTATCTGCTCGAACTGCAATATCCCGAGGACGTCCCGCGCACCTTCGCCTTGGTCTTGGGCAACGGCACCTACGCGCCCGGCCTGCACACCGGCCATACCTTGAGCCAACCCGAGCCGCGCTTTTTCGCCGAACAGCAGATGTTCCCGCTCAGCCGGGGCACGCACCGCGCGCGCTTCCTGGTCTGGGCGGGCGATGAAGCGGTGCGGCGCGGCTTCTTCGTCGGCGTCGCCGATCCGGGCGCGCGCAATGCGCCCTTCAGCCACAAGCCGCTGGTCATCAGCATCTCGCTCTATCAAATGTACACCCTCGCGCGCGTGCGCCCCAACCGCAGCGTGCCCGCCCACCTGCAGCGCTATGCCTGGGTCGAATCCGATGAGCCGACGCCGGCCGACAATGTTGAATTCTCAACCCATGTCAATGCCCTCTTCTATGGCCTGAATGCCATCGCGCCCGGCGCCCTGGCGTGGAATGGCCACGCCCAACATAATAGCATTGTCATGTTCCCGAGCGCGCGCTATCGCCAGCCATTGCGCCAGATTATTGACGGGCAAGAATATGCCACCGATCGCGACGAGGATCCGGCCAGCCATTTCAACTTTATGGCCCAGCATGCCGCCTTGGCGCGCCAACTCAAACTCACGGTGCTGCCACGCTTCGAGTACGGCGGCTCGGATGATTTGCCGCCGGACGCACACGCCCTTTCGGTCGATGGCACGCCCTATCCGCCGCAACGCCCGCGCCCGACCATGCCGGCCATTGCCGATGCCGCCGACGTGACCCACCCGGCGACGCTGGCCGATGCGCGCGCTGTCCTGCACGATCTGGTCGCAGCCGTGCCGGTCGAGGATCGCGACACGCTGGGCCCGCTTATTCTGCGCCAGCGCGCGAATTTTTTGAGCATCTCGTTCTCACCCGCCGCCCTGACCGCGTTTGCCCGCGACACCGGCGCCACCCTCGCCGGCGCCGATGATGCAGCCCGCCGCCGTGACGTCGCCCAGCATCACCTTGCCGCCTATCGCGCATGGTACCAAGGCCAGGTCTTCGCCTTTGAACGCGCGCTCGATGCCGACTACCGCCGGCAAGTGCCGCACATCACCACCCCCGCCCTGTATTATCATTGGCGCTCGTGGGGTATGCCCTTCGAGGGCTTGTATTTCCAAACCGCCGAGGCTTGGAATGCCCATTGGTCAAAAGTGCGGAACCTGCCCTTCGAAGGCTTCCCCTTGCCCAATATCACTGATAAAAAACTGATCGCCGCCATCCCGCGCTGGACCAGCACCGAAGATGGGCTCGCCACCAATCTGCTCGCCCAAACCGGCTTGACTATGATGCTGCCCGCCTTCGGCGCCGTTGCCCCGCAGTCCGCGCCCTATTTCAACTTGTGCGCCGCCCGCAACACCGCCATCAAAATAACGCCGCCCCTCGCCGCGCCAACCCAGCTTGGGCGTAAAGACCGCCCGCCCTTGTTCGCCGGCCAAACCATGTATCACTCGCGCCAGTTCAGCATGTACGAACCGTTGCTCGCTTTCTGCACGGCCAATCCGCGCTACCTGGCGTTCGATCAATCGCACCAGCCCTGCTTTCCGTTTCCCGATTACACCCGCCGCTTCCTCGCCAATTTCCTGGCCCTGCCGGCCATTCCCTTGCAGCGCGTCCCGCAAACCGGTGACGCCGCCCAGCTGTGTGTCCAGGTCGGCCAGCTCGGCAGCAATGTCTATGTCGCCATTGCCAACCCGACCTTTCTGCCGGTCGAGGCCAAAGTTTTCATCCCCGGCGTGCGTGCCCAAGCCATTACGCCGCTGGTCGGCGCCGCGCGGCAATTGCCGTTTTTCATAAGCAATGACGGCGTCTCGCTCAGCATCGCGCTGGATACTCTGGAACTATACTGTCTGCGCGTGGAGCAATAATGGCGGCCGTCCCGACCAACGCGCACCTCACCCACGTCGCACCGCAGGCGCGCGGCTGCATCCTGACCCTGTTTGTGTGGCTGGGCGTGAATGCGATCCTGGCCGCCATCCTGCTCGGCATCTTCGCCCTCTATGCCAGACCCATTCTCACCCATCTCGCGCATGTCACCTTTGCCACCGTCGCGCCGCATTACCTCGCCCTGCTGGATCCGCAGCACTCGGCCGTCGAACGCTGCGCCTTCTCGAATGCCTATCAGCAGGTCACCGCCATCATCGAAACCAATGCGCTGGTTTTCACCCCGCCGCCCGTGCTGCAAACGTTTAACGGGCTGATGTTCGCCACCAAGGATCAGCTGATTACTCGCGCCGAAAGCGCCGTCTTTGTCTCGAATGTCGCCGCCCTGGCAGCCGCACCTGCATCACCGTCAGCGGAGCACACTCCATGAAAATGTTTCTGCCCGGCTGCATGTTGTTCTGTGCAATGGTCGCCCAGACGGTCGCCCCGGCGCTCAACCCAGCCCCAACCACCAATCAACAATCAACGATCAACGATCAACGATCAACAACCACCAGCACCGCCTTCGCCTTCGCGCCCGGCCATTTCACCCTCATGCTGCCGTCCTATTGGACCGTGCTGCCGGAGCAGGCCTTGCTCAAATATCTGGACACGGTGCGCGACACGCTGCCCGGCCGCGCCGTGCCCAACTATGTCCTCGCCTTGCAGCGCAAAGCGTTGTTTGATTTCGCCCTGCCGTACGTGTTGGTCGAGCTTGATTCCGGGCCACAGCCCACCCGCGTGCAAGTTGAGGGCGAAGTACTTGGTTTTCAGAATTCACTTGCCCTGGCGTATGGCGCCCTGCATCGTGCCGGCAAATTTGGCGAAGTACAAGTCCAGCCTGCCGTGTACGACGACCAGCAGCACATCATTATTGGACGCTACAGTTTGGTGCGCGGCGAAGACAAGCGCCGGCTCGCCTGTGTTACTGCCATTTTCCCCTATCGCGCCGGTTTCGTGCGCCTGCACGGCTTCATGGCCTACGAGGACCAGGCCACTTACGCGCCCGTGCTGGACGAAATCATCACCGGTCTGCGTTTCGATCCGGGCTATGCCTATCAACCGGCGCCGGTGACGGTTTCGCCGCTGGCCAAGCATCGCACGTTGTTCTTGGGCGGCTTGGTCTCGCTGATGGGCGTGTATCTGGTCCTGCGTTTCGTGGCCGCGCGCGGCAGTCGCCGGGCATAAGTTGCCCCGCCGGCGTTCAATCGACATTTTTTGTCGTTTGCAGACCACCGTTATAGTCGTTTGTTATCATCGTGGCAATGCGCCAGCGCGATCACGCGAGCGAAGGAGCGAGTGGCGCGCAAAATGCCGCAGCTGTACGCATTCCGTCTGCTTCTCGAATAATTAACAAAGTCAATAGTCAAGTATCCTGACCCGATAATCCTTATATGTGAACGGCTGACACTAGTCTGTTTCTATGGTAAAACGAACAAATGAAGAATAGAGTTTCACTAGTTATACACATAATAGTGGTGCTTGCTATTGTTTACGCAGTCTGGTGTTGTGTCAGAAATGTAAGCAAAACTTTTGACGATGTCTGTGAGAAAGTTTTCAGTCCAGTCTATGATTGGTTCTCTAAGAGTTGACCGTATGTCTGGCGTATTTCCCTGCACTTAAGGAAATTCGCTGGTGGCCAACGGATTTATGGTTGGGAAGTTGCAACGGTGTGCATCATCACATTCTTGGCCGGAATAGGGTCATACATTGATAGTTGATCCCGCCGTTGGCGGAAGTAGCCAGGCCAGCTTTAGCAGCGGTGGCCAGCAACACCATCGGGGGGTGAGTGCCTGGCGCGAAGTTTCAACTTACTAATGAGTGCGGCTTCAATTCTGCAGCGTCCTTGTAGCCGCCCGCGGTGAGGGCGGCTTCTGCAGCCGCGGTCACCGCCCGCGGCCACAATTGGCATGACAGCAAGTAAGCGCGCTCATTACTAAGCGGATACTATCTGCGGCAATCCGCCGGACGCTACCTCAGCCCGTCATCATTTCACGCAGCTCGACCACGCGCCGCTCTTGCCGCGCTTTCTCGGCCGCGAACACGATCCGGTGCGTGCGCAATGACTCGTGCACGCTGGTGCGCACCAGGCTCGGATCGTTGGCGTGCAGCGCGCGCAGCCAGTCGAGCATCAGACGTTCATCGCCACCGCCATGGCCGCCGTGCTCCGCCGCGACGTGGATGCGTTCCTCGTTGCCGCTGGCGAAATCGCGCACGGTGATGTCGCCGTCATACAGCGCCTCGCCTTCGGTGCCGTTGACGCGGATCATGCGGCTGCCACGTTGGGTAAACGCGGTCATGGTGAAAGTGGCCGTCATGCCGCCGCTGAACTCCAGCGCCACGACCTGGTGGTCAACCACATCGTTGCCGCAGCGCCAGACGCAGCGCCCGTAGGGGCCGTCCACCATTGCGCGGTAGTGCGCCTCGCGACTGTGATCATGCGAACAGACCGCGGCTGGCCAGTGCTCGCGGTTGACGTCAACGTAGTGGCGGATGGCGGAATATTTGCAGTCGGGCTCGATGGCGCACGCGACGCAGCGTGCCGCAGAGCCCGCGGGCGCCTGCTCGGGCCGGAAGTGCGTCAGTGAGCCGAACGAACTCACCCGCTCGCATTCCTCATCCGTCAGCGACGCGATGTAGTCCAGATCGTGACAACTCTTGGCCATCAGCATGAAGGTTGCCGTACGGCTGTCGCCCCAATTGCCGCGCACAAAGCTGTGCGCCTGATGCCACCACGCGACCTGCTCAATTTGGTCAAGCGTCATGACGCGCCCGATGCGGCCTGAACGCACAATGTCGGCCAACAGGCGTTTGCCTTTGTGGTAGCGCAATGAATGGCAGACGATCGTAATCGCCTTGGCGCGCGTCGCGGCGGCGGCGATCGCTTCGCAATCAGCCAGCGTGACGGCCATGGGCTTCTCGAGAAAGAGATGGCAGCCCTTGTCCAGGCAGGCAATCGCCGGCTCGGCATGCTCACGGTCGAGCGTGGCGACGATGACGGCATCGGCCAGTTTCGGTTGGGCAACCAGTGCGCGCCAGTCGCGAAAGACCCGCTCGTCCGGCAACTGCCACAGCGCGGCAATGTCGCGCCGGTATGCGTCGCGCGGCTCGGCCACGGCGACCACGCGCGCCAGATGCGAAAACGAATGCTTGATCATCTCGGCAAAACCGCGGCCGCGGCCGCCCGCGCCGATCACCGCGATACTGATGGGTGTTTGCTGCATATCCAATTTCCAAAAACTGTTAATCCGTTCGGGTGCGGCGTGCCAGAACTGCCAGCACGATAGCGCCGCAGCATTATACCAGAATCCACCTGCACATGGCGTTCGAAGCGCCACTGGCACGGCTTTTCTGCAACAAGGGTGGGCAACGCGGACGTCGTGCGGGCACGTATCCCAATCGGTGCAGTGCAGTTGGGCGCACTGCCGCTTGCTCTGGAAACAGCCAACTGGTATACTGATGTGTTGATAGGGTCTGCTTGCGCACATCAACACCGATGTGTCGTCTTAGCAGCGCAACATTAGAGAGCCACACACCTTCATTTTCACAGCCACGCGGCTCAGCCACAGGAGCTCATCATGAACACGCTGCAATTCATGCGCATCATCATTTTGATCGTCAGCATCGCGGCCTTAGTCAAAGGTTTGCTGATGTTATTCTTGCCTGGCGTGGCGGCCAAGATCATGCGCTGGTGGCTCAACTTGCCGATCAGGGTGTTGCGCGTACTGGGATCGCTAACCATCGTGCTCGGGTTGGTCTGCATTGTGGTAACCGCCATGACCGTGAACAGCATTGCGGCTGTAACGCTGGTGTTGGGCACGCTCTGGATCGTGGCCGGCATGGCCTATCACGCGCCCGAGTTGCTGCGCAGCCTGGCGCAGCCGTGGACGTCCGGCAATCCCGTTTGGCTGCGGATCAGCGGCGTGGTTGCCGTGCTAGTCGCGTTGGCATTGCTGCTGCTGCTGTATTATCGGTGACCGTGCCGAGTATGGAAGGATGGAAACTCGCTGCGTCAGCAGATGAATTTGGTCGCTGCGAACAAATTCCTCAATAAGGCCTACTCGATACTGATCCGCACGCAGGTGTCGTCGGTGTCATCAACCACATTGACCAGCTCGACCGGCCCGTCTGCGGCGCAGGCGCGCAAGGCCTCGACCAATTGCTCGGCCGGCATCTGCTCGAAATCGAGGCCCTTCTCGCGCAGGCTGGCCCGCGCGCTTTCCGGCAGATGCACGCTGACATAGCCGCCAAGTTTCAGCACCGCGCTGGCGACGCTGAGCGGCACCGTGATGTTGACGCGCGACGTGCCTGATTCTGTCACCATGACGCGCAGCCGCCGCCCGCCCGCCCGCGCCGGCGCCGGCTCGGTCTCACAGATCGCCGGCGCGGCCGTCCGGCGCGTCATGATGTTCCACACCATCACGGCACCAATCACCACAAAGACGAGCGGCCAGTCGCGCTCCCATGCCAGCAGGTTGTGCGGAATGATGCCGCGATTGCTCAACAGCCAGGCAACGCCGACCAGAATCCACAGCACGGCCCACACCAGGCCACGCGATGCACGCTGCTTGCTCATGACAGCTCCTTGCGTTAGATTACAAACGCAGTTCTATTTCATCTGTAGCTGCCCCTTCAGGGGCGGCAACGGTCGCAGCACCCGCGGTCAACGCCCGCGGCTACAATAAGGCGCGGCTTGTTTGTAGCCGGTCGCGTTGAGGCCGGCTACTGCTGCCTGTAGCCACGCCGCTGCGCGGCGTGGCGCAGCACCGCGGTCAACGCCCGCGGCTACAATGACCACGCCTGAAGGCGCGGCTGCTTCAGCGGCGGCGGCGTACCTCTCGTTCATCTCTTGTCCTCTTCGTCAAAACTGTGCGCGCGCTCAGCGCGCGCGCCGCATCTTCGCCGCCGTCTCGCCGCCGTTTTGCAGGAACAGCAGCGGTTGCGGCCGGTCGGTGCCTTCGACAAACTGCGGACGGGCGGCCCACGGCGTGCCGGAGAGCACATTGGCCAGGTCCATCCAATATTGGAGGCGCGCGGGTTTGAGATTCCAGGTCATGTGCAAATGGTTGGCCGGCGCATAGTGCTTGTATTCGAACATTGAGGCGTATTTTGGTACGACAAACGTGTGCGGCCACGTCGGCGACGAGGTATGGCAGACGGCGTGACAGAGCGGGTCGGGCAGATCAATCGTGCCGGCCTCGTCCCAGAACATGGTGAACAAGTTCGTGGTCGCGCTGTAGGCCAGGCGGCCGGCGATGCCCTCGATACCGCCGGGCGTGACAAACGTGACTGAATTGCCCATACCCGGAAAATAGCCCGGATCGGCCAGCGGCATGCTGATCCCGCGCATGATGTCGGCGATGCGCGCGCCCGGCTTCTGGGCCCAGTCAAACGAGGCGCTGCCGGAGTTGTCGCCGTCCACCAATCCTTTTTGCTCCCACAGCGTCGTACCTTTCAGGCCGGCCAGACCAAGTTTCTTGGCCAGGGCCTTGAGTTCCCACGCTTCCCAGACTTTGCGGAAGTCCATAAACAGCGGCGGATTGCCGCCCGAAAGCCAGGTGTAGAACAGCATCGTCAAGAGCCCCTGCGCGTCGGCCTCGGTCGCGTACGGCAGCGCGGGTTTGCGCCCGTTGTGATCGAAACTCGCATTGAACAGCGATTCCATGCAGTCGGCGACGGGCAGTGGAACGCCGCGCCGGTCCGAGCCCCATTCGAGCTGGCTCATGAAGCCACCGCCGACGGCATTCAGCTCGGCCATTAGATCGCGCACGATCAGGTACATCGCCAGGCTTTGGTTGAAACGGGCACTGTCAATTTTCTTGGGCAATTCAATGCGCGAGCCCAGATGTTTGTCGAGCCAGGCGCGCAAGGCGACCAGCTCTTTCTCGTCATAGGCCTTCTTAGCCAGCATGTCGGCCAGCAGTTTCATGTCCAGCCGCGTGATCTCGATACCAAAGGTCGTGCGCGTCGGAATAATATGTTGGAGGGCCGTCTCCATGCCCATCGAGTCGTGGCCGAAGAGCACGACCCGGCGGCCCTTCAAGCCGACAAAGGTAAGCGCGGCGTAGCACCAGTCAACCAAGGCGGTAGCGGTGCCGGCCGTCATTTTCGGATTGGCGCCGGTGTCGGCCCAGGTGCCGACGTTGATATGCACCAGCCGGCCATACTGCGAGATCGCGCCGCTGGCGGCATGGGTGAAGACGACGCCCGGCCTGGGCCCGCTATTGCCGCAGGTCAGGTTGAGCGGCGTATCCATCGGAAAATGGGACAGGAGCGAGATCAGGCCGAGTTGCGGAAACGCCCAGGTGTCGGGCGTGCACACCAAAATGCTGACGCCCTGCTGCTTGAATTGCTGCGCGACAATGTCGGCTTGGCGCTCGCCGTCAACGAGCGTGGCGGCCCAGACAACCGGCGGCGCGGCCCCGTCCGGCAGGCGCACGTGCGCGGCGATGAGTTCGGCGGACAGGCGCACAATATTCTGGGCGCGGGTGCGCGACGCCGGGTCAATGCGCGGGTCGCAGGTGGCAAAGACGCCGATGACCGGCATGGAAGGCACATACGTTTTTGTTGCAGGGAGTTTGATCAGTGTGCTCATGACAGAGGTTGGATGGTGGATTACTTGGCGTGGTGGCGTTGTGCTGCGAGCGCCGCGGCCCGCGCGCGGCGCGGCAGGAGCACACTGTGCAGCCAGGCGTCAAGGTGCGCGGGGGTGAATTCGGCGTGCAAGATGTCCGTCAGGCGCGCCAGCGGGATTTCCGCGCGCGCTTTGTCGAGATGCCCGCCGGCGCTGCCAAACGCGCCGAGTTTTTGACGCGCAATCCGTCCGACGTTGACACCATACATGCCGCTGCGGAAAACCACATACAGCCTCTGCTCAAACACGCCGGCGACAGCAACCCAGTGCACGCCGCCAAAGCGCGCGAGAAAATCAGCGACATGGACACAGGCGTCCGGCTGCGGAATCTCGCCCAGACAGACCAGCGCGCGCTTGTCATCCTGCGCCAGCGCGGCGAGCCCGCGTTGATACAACGGGCGATACGCGCCGGGAATCTGGGTCTGCTCGAGCCAGCGCAGCGTTTCCACGTCGGCCTTGCGATAGAGATAGCTGATGGCCGCCATGTCTTGCGCCGAGGCCGCCCGCGTTAGTTTGTCGGTATCGATCCATAGGCCATACCACAAGCCCGTCGCCAGGCGCTTCGGCAGCGTGTCACCGGCGCACAAAATGTACTCCAGCAGGATCGTGCAGGTGGAACCATAGCTGACGCGAATATCGGCGAAGCGCGCCTGGCATTTTGTGCGCTTGGGATGGTGATCAATGACAATGTCAAACGGCACCGCCGGCGCCGGCTGGAAGAAATCCGGTTGGGCATCCACCAGCGCGCGCTTGGTGTAGGCCTGCCAAGCAATCTCGTCCACCACTTTCAACGGGATTTTGAGCACATTGAGGAAGCGCACATTCTGCTCGCGCCGCACCGGCTGTTGCGCGACAATCTCAACCGCGTGCACGCGCGGGCGGAAAATATGGCGCAAGGCCCACGCCGCCGCCAAGGAATCCGGATCCGGTTCGCCATAAATGATAATGCCGAGCGTGTCCTGCGGCGTCACCAATCGGCGCAGCCGTTCCCAGCGCCTCATGGTCTGGTGATTGTGCAGAAAATCCTTGAGAATATGACCGCTCATACGCGCCCTATCACAAAAGCAAGCTTCTTCATAAGAGCTATTGTAGGCAAACCCGGCGGCAGCGTCAAGCGCCATCAATGAATGATGACCGATGACCGATGAAACCTGAAACCTGCAGGTGCGTCGGCTGCTTGGAGTCCCGCCAGCGGCGTGGATCCCGCCAGCGGCGGGATGCGGCGGTGTTCAGCAGCAACCTAAAACCTTATACCTTAAACTTTCACACTGCGCCGCAGCAGCGCGACGGCCAAGCCAAGCCCCAGCACCAGCGCCGGCTCCGGCACAAGACTGCCGGACATCGCCACGGCAAAGCGCACCGGTGTCCACGGCAGATTGTTGCCGGATACAATGATCTTATACGTGCCCGCCGGCGGATTCGTGAGGATAATGCCCTCGACCGTATTGACATGATCGCCGGTCGTAACATTGCCATAAGCATGCATCCACATATCACCCGCCCCCAGCGCCGCCCAGCCGCCGCCTGTGTTGTAGTACGTGCGCGCAACGCCACCAGCATCGCGCGCACTATAGGCCGCGCCGCCGAGCAAGCGCGATCCGACAAAGAAATTCGTTGTGGGCAATGCAACCGAGATGGTGTAGCTGTACATCCAAAAGCCGGCGGGGACAACATTCGTGACTGCAAACAGTATTGCGCCGGGCAGGCCGCCGGACTCGCTCCAGATAAAGGTCGCATTGGTGCCGGCGGCCGTAGCGTAAGTCAGTTGTTCCAGGCGCGTCAGCGTCATGGGCAACTGCGGCGCGGTGAAGCGATTGGCTTCCCACAAAAAGACCGGGCCGGTATAATACATGAGGCTCTCGTCATTGGTGTGATACGCAATGCACGCGCTGGTATTCATGGCCAATGGGTAATTCGTGCGATTGCTCGGATCCACGACGCGCAGGTCAAGATCGTTCATCAAGCCGCCGCCATTCTGGCCATAGGTACGTGTGGACGCCGGGTAATCCGTCCAGGTCAAGTGCACTTTCAGCGGATTGTTGGTGGTGTACACCGTGATATTGGAGGTGAACTCTCCCGCAACACCAAAGGCATTGGTCCACAGGAACATGCGGTAGTTCACATCGCCATAGAAGGCATTTTCAATGTTCAGGCGGCCCCAGCCCTCGACATTATTCGGTACGGGCCCCATTTCTTGCGTGGCGCCGGTGCCGTACTGTCCAGGCATGTTTTCCGTCGCGCCATTCAGCAACATGGCCTTGATCAGGCAGGCGGGCGGATTGGACCAACTGCGATTGACGCGCAAGTATTCGCGCAACACCGCCGCGGCGCCCGAGACCAGCGGGCAGGACATGCTGGTGCCACCGCTGTAGACATAATTTGTCTGGCCAGCCAGCAAGGAGCCCATGCCCCACAGCAGCGCACTCGGGGTTGCCGCGGCATGCGTGCAGACCGAGGCGATGTAGGTGCCGGGCGCGCAAATTTCCGGCTTGATGCGGCCGTCTTTGCACGGGCCGCGGCTCGAAAACGCGGCCATGCCGGTCGGCGCATTCGCGACCGGATCGGCGTTGATCGGCGCACTCGGATAGATAATGGGAGACCAACCGCCCCACGTGCCGGATTCGCCCGTGCGCAGATTTTCGGTGGCGCCCACGGTCATGCAATTCTTGGCTGAACCCGGCCGGCCGACCGAGCCGAGATCCACCACGCCATTGGCCGGATTCGTGTCCACCCCCGCGTTGCCGGCCGAGAAACAGACCAACAGATCCGGCCGGAAAAACGTGATTGTGTCCAAGTCCTTTGACATGCTATCGTACCGGCCGTACAAATCCGAGCCCCAACTGTCCTGATGAATGCGCGCGCCGGCATTGTAGGCTTGGATCAACAGGCCGGTCAAGCCGTTGGGCAGAAGAACTGCGCTGGCCCAGGTCGGATAATTCGAGCCCTGCGCTTGAAACACCAGCCGCGCTTTCGGCGCCATGCCAGCATAGCACGTGCTCGGAAAGCCGTTGGTTTGCGGCCAGGCGCCCGACATCCTGCCATTGCCCAGCACCGAGCCGGCGACATGCGTGCCGTGCCCTGAATACGGATCGCTGGCGCCGTCGCCGAGATTGTCGTAAATCTGCACGATGCGCGTGGCGCCGGCGTTGTCCTGGAAGTCGGCGTGGATCGCCGTCGTGTTGACCCCAATGTCCAAGCCGCTGTCGGCCACCGCCACAATCTCATTGCTGCCGGTGAAATTGCGCGTGCGCCACATGTCGCGCGCGTCCACAATGTCGGCGGCCACGCTGTTGTTCACTTCGTTCAGCGGCGCGTAGTCAATCAGCAGCACATCGGACAACGCGGCGACTTTGCTGATGCCGTCGGTCGGCAGCGTGACGAGCATGGTCTGCGCATCCTGCTCGATGTCGCCCACGGAATCTAATGTGGCAGCAAAGGCCTTCATGTCTGCGCCGGCCACAGGAAAGACGCGCAGGCGAATCGTCGGCCGGGTCGCGGCCCGCCCGCACAACGCCTCCTGTAGAAGGTCGGAGTAGCGATACTCCGGCGCATAATTGCCGACCCAGCGCACGCCGGGCAGTGCGCGCACGGCCGCCAATGCGTTCGGCGCGGCTTTGATGATAAAGGTGTTGTCGGGTATCGCGCCCAGCACGGCCAAGCCTTGTTGCGCCAGCGCGGCGACAGCAGCACCATCAAGCGGCCGGGTGAATTGCACCAGGCGCAGGTCATCTGCCGTGGCACGTTCGGCCGGGGCAAGGTCCACGTTCCGGCCGCGACTGTCGCGCGCGGTGAGCGGATTGACGCGCCGACCGGCGAGCGTGACATATTCTGCCGCCATTGCAGGATTAACACTGACCAGCTGGCGCGGATTGAGTTGTGTGCCGACGACAACCGTTTCCGCTTGTTTCAAGCTTGGCGCTGCGCCGAAGGTGTTGAGGGAAAGGAGCAACAAGGCTGCGACGCTGAGATGGGTGAGTGTTTTCATACGGCCTCCAAAGTAAACGGTAACAAGGGGAACATGGTGACAATAAGTATAGCATATACGCGCGTCCGTGTCAATATGTTGTAAACGAGTACCACAATGCGCATCTGCGAACTTGTCGCGCGGCGCAGTAAGTGCAAAGCAGTCACTAATCCATGTGCGCTTGTCAATCTGGCGGCATTTCGCTATCATGCTAGTGTTATGTATTTGGCACGCTTGCGAATAGAGAATCTGGCGCTGGTCGAGCGCGTGGATGTGGAATTCCCGGATGCGCTGCTGGCCGTCACGGGCGAGACCGGCGCGGGCAAATCCATGATCCTTGGCTCGCTCCAGTTATTGCTGGGCCAGCGCGCCGACACGGACTTGCTGCGCAAAGGCGCGGCGCGCGCCAGCATCGAGGGCGTTTTTGCCTGGGATGGCGCCGCGGATACCGCGAAAAGCCGCATTGCGCAAGCTCTCGCACCTGCCGGCATCGAGCTTGACGGCGACGAGCCCTTGATTGTGCGGCGCGAACTGCACGAGAGTGGACGCAGCCTCGCACAGATCGCCGGCCGCCTGGTGCCGGTGCGCCAACTGGCCGAGATCGCCGAAACATTCATTGACATTCATTCGCAACACGAGCAGCAGTCATTGACCCAACGCCGCTGGCAGCGCGACATGCTGGATGCGTATGCCGGCGCAAGTGAACTGGCGGCCCGCGTGCGCGCGCTGCACACGCAATGGCGCACGGCGGAGAACGAACATGCCGACTGGCTTGCGCGCGAGCGCGAATTGCGGCGCCAGGAAGACCTGTTGCGTTTTCAGTTGAATGACATTCGCAGCGTGCAACTGCGGCCCGCTGAGGACGTGGAGCTCACGCAACGCGAGACCGTGCTGGCGCACGCCACTGAATTGGCCGAGGCACTGGCGCAGCTCACCGCCATGCTCGACGATGAGGAGCAGGGTTTGGTGACGCGGACCCAGCACGCGCTGAAAACGGCGCATCATCTTGAACAGCGCGACCCGGCCTGCGCGCCATGGTCGGCGACGCTGAGCGCCATGCTGCAATCATTAAACGACGTGCGCGGCGATTGTGCCGGCTACGCCGCCCGCCTGGAGGCCGATCCGGGCGAACTCAATCGCGTCCAAGACCGCATTCACCAGATTGTCCAGTTGAAGAAAAAATACGGCGAATCAATTGATACCATCCTCGCCTTTGCCGCGCAGGCTGATGAACAATTGCAGTCGCTGGGCAGTTTCGAGGAACGTTTGACCACCTTGCGCGCCACCGCCGATGCCTGCCGGCGCGAGCTCAACGAGGCCGGCACGCAGCTCAGTCGCGCTCGCCGCGCGGCCGCACCCAAATTGGCGACGCAGGTCACCGGCGAATTGGCCCAGCTTGGCATGGGCGCCGCGCGCGTGGTTGTGCAACTGACGCCCTTGCCGGAACCCGGTGCGAATGGCACGGAAGAAATCGAGTTGCTGATCAGCACCAATCCGGGCGAAGAACCCAAGCCGCTGGCGAAGATCGCCTCGGGCGGTGAATTGTCGCGCGTCATGCTGGCGCTGAAATGCGTGGCGATGCGGCGCGACGATGTGCCGGTCTTGATTTTTGATGAAATTGATGCCGGCATCAGCGGCGCCGTCGCGCATGCCGTGGCCGAGCGGCTGCAACGCCTGGCCGACGCGCACCAAGTCTTTGTCATCACCCACATGCCGCAGATCGCCTGCCGGGCCACGACCCAGTTCAGTGTCGAAAAAACGGTGGCGCAGGACCGCACCAGCGTTACCATTCGCGCCCTGGCTGGCGCGGAGCGCGAAGCGGAATTGACGCGCATGCTCGGGGATGACAGCACCCATGCCCGCGCCCATGCGCGCGAACTGCTGGCGCACGCGCCGGCACCGGTGAAGAGTGTACGCCCTGCGGCGTCTAAAGCAAGAATAACCAATCACGTTAGGAGAACCAAATGACAAAGTCTGTTTTTGCGGCGCTGGGTATGCCGTTCATCGTCAGTGGCGCGTTTGCCGCGGCCACGCTGGCGCCAACTAACACGCCGGCATCCGCACTGACACCGGCGACACCGGCCAAAGCCGCCGCGCCCGCCGCCGCCAAGCCCGCGCCCGCGCCCGGCCCGAAGAAAGCGACGATCGAGACCTCGCTCGGCACGTTCAGCTTCGTGTTCTTAACCGACAAAGCGCCCAAGACCTGCGACAACTTCATCACGCTGGCGAAGAAAGGCTTTTATAACGGCCTGATTTTCCATCGCGTCATTCCGAATTTCATGATCCAAGGCGGTTGTCCACTCGGTACCGGCACCGGTGATGCCGGCTACAAGATCAAAGCCGAATTCAATGATACGAAGCACGTGCCCGGCACCGTCTCGATGGCGCGCTCGTCCGATCCGGACAGCGCCGGTTCGCAGTTCTTTGTGTGCGTCGCGACCTATCCGTCGCTGGATCGGCAGTACACCGCCTTTGGCAAAGTGAGCGAAGGCCAGGAGGTGGTCGACAAGATCAGCAAAGTGCCGACCTTGCCGGGCGACCGGCCGCAAACGCCCGTGTTGATCAAGAAAGTTACCATCAGCGAGTGAGCGACACGCCATGGCACGCTACCTGGTCACCGGCGGCGCGGGCTTCATCGGCTCGCATTTGGTGGAAGAACTGGTCGCGCGCGGCGAGCAGGTGCGTGTGCTTGACAATTTCTCAACGGGCAATCGCGCCAACCTCACGGCGTGGGTTGACCAGATAGAAATTGTCACGGGCGATATCCGCGACCTGGCGACGGTGCAGGCGGCAATGCGCGATGTGCAGTTCGTACTGCATCAAGCCGCGTTGCCGTCTGTGCCGCGCTCGGTCCAGGACCCGTTGACCTCGAACGCCGTCAATGTCGATGGCACGCTCAATGTCTTGTGGGCGGCCAAAGAGGCAGGCGTGCGGCGCGTCGTCTATGCCAGCTCGTCGTCGGTCTACGGCAATGTGCCGGTCTCGCCCAAGCATGAAGGCTTGACGCCCGCGCCGGCCTCGCCCTATGCGGTCTCAAAGCTGGCGGCAGAACAATACTGCG
The DNA here is from genome assembly GCA_964397565.1 of uncultured bacterium. Taxonomy (GTDB): domain Bacteria; phylum Auribacterota; class UBA3054; order UBA3054; family JAPLST01; genus JAPLST01. Next base: position 96,156 of record CAYNJC010000006.1, on the reverse strand, counting down.
GCGTGTTTCACCGCGTCTACGGTCTCGAAACCGTGGCGCTGCGCTACTTCAATGTCTTCGGTCCGCGTCAGGACCCCGATTCGCCGTATGCCGCGGTTATTCCGATTTTTTTGCGCAAACTGACGCGCGGCGAACAACCCCTGATTCACGGCGACGGCACGCAGACGCGCGATTTCACCTTCGTCAAAAATGTCGTCCACGCCAATTTGCTGGCCTGCGCCGCGCCGGCCGCCGCAGGCCACGCAATGAATGCCGCGTGCGGCGAGAGCATTACCTTATGCGACCTCGTGGCGATGCTGAACGAGTTGTTGGGTACTACTATCGCACCGCAGTTCGGTCCGCCGCGCGCCGGCGATGTGCAACATTCGCTGGCTGACAACACGCGCGCCAAGGAGCTGCTGGGCTACACGCCGCGCTTTTCCTTCCGCGAAGGCCTGGCACACACCGTACAAGCATTTCAGAAAACGAACAAGGAGTAAAAGAGTAAACGAGTTGCCACAATCAACATTTTCTGTCGTCTGCAAACAACAAAGAATGCTGTTTGCTCCTTGACTCTTTTACTCCTTGTACTATTCTTCTTGTCTGGACTTACAGCGTTGCCGACGTGTGGCGCGTGGCGTGGCAACTCAGACAGACGGCAACCGGCAAGCTGGCGATGTGACACGGCGCAGTCTCGATGAACACCTCCAGCGCGGTGGCCAGCCCGCCCAGTGCCTGTGGTCCAAGCCCCAACGCATTGATTGCCAAGAGCAACTCGGCTTCGTAGTCGGCATAGAGTGGATCGGGATTACGCGCGCCAATCGTGCGCAGCAGCGCTTTCTTTGCCAGCAACGGCGCTTGCGCGAAATCGCCGCCAATGCCGATGCCGACAATCACCGGCGGACATGGATTCGCACCGCCGGCGCTGACTGTGTCAAGAACAAACTGCGTGATGCCGTCGCGCCCGTCGGCCGGGCGCAACATGCTGATGCGACTCATGTTCTCGCAGCCCGCGCCTTTGGGACAGACCGTGATGCGCAGCAGCTCGCCGGCGACCGGCTGCACGACAATCACGCCGGGCGCGTTATCGCCCGTGTTCACGCGCCGCAACGGGTCATTGACGATCGAACAGCGCAAGTAGCCGTGGCGCGTACCCTCGCGAATGCCGTCGTTGATCGCATCGCCGAGCAGGCCACCGGTGATGCGCACGTCGGCGCCGAGTTCGACAAAGACATTAGTTACACCGGTGTCCTGACAGATGGGAATGCGATCGCGACGCGCCAACGCGGCGTTTTCCAGCACGACCTCGAGAATGTGCCGGGCACGCGGCTGGGTCTCGCGTTCGCCTGCGGCGCGCACGGCTTCTTCAACATCCGCCGGCAGATTGATGCAGGCGTCTTCGAGCAACGCCGCGACTGTTTCGCGAATTTGGTCTACATGCACGGTTTTCATGTCGGCCATTATAGCATATCGGCCTGTGCAATCAAGGTGGGGATTGGTGCGTCAGTACGCCGGTGCGTCGGTGTGCCGGCATGCAGCCGTGGAACGCGTTCCGCGCGATGTGCTGCACGCCGCACGCCGTGCGGCGGCTACGGGCAGAAATCGAGGTCGCTGCGCAGATGTAGCCGCGGAACGGCGTTCCGCGAACGCGGCATCCCAATTAGCCACCGATGTGCAGCCTTTGTGGCTTTTTGGCAGTTGCCAGAACCGGCGCGTCAATTCTCGTTGACTTGTGGGCAAATTTGTGTTACACTGGCCGCGCTAACCGTAAGTGGTTGGAGAAACTATGCGACAACAACAAGATGCTTTTGGTCGCGCCCTGCTGGACACGCATCTGCACAGAGGCGGCTGTGCGGTGATTGAACGCGATGACGGGTACGTCGATAGCGACCGCTCCTTGGAAACGTACTTTGCCGGCTACGCCAAATGGGCTCGACCTGAACAGCAGGCAGTTCAGCGCGCCAAGGGTCGCGTCCTTGACATTGGCGCCGGTGCTGGTCGACATTCACTGTATCTCCAGAACAAAGGGTTGCGTGTAACCGCCATCGACGTGTCGCCTGCGGCCGTGGAACTGTGCCGGTTGCGCGGCATCAAGGACGCGCGGGTAAAGGCGCTCGCGCAACTCAACGCCAAGGATGGAAAGTTCGACACCGTCCTGATGCTGGGCAACAACTTCGGCTTGTTCGGGAGTTTCAACGGCGCCAGGCGGCTGCTGAAGAAGCTGGCCAGTTGTACCAGTGCTGATGCGCAACTCCTGGCTGAGATCCTCGATCCGTACAAGACCACAGACCCAAGTCATCTTGCTTACCACAAACGCAATCGCCGCCGGGGCAGAATGGGTGGTCAGCTGCGCATCCGTGTCAGGTACAAGCAGTATGTCACGCCGTGGTTTGATTACCTATTTGTTTCAGAACCGGAACTCAGGCGCATCGTTGCGGGAACAGGCTGGGAAATCGGCGATCTTTTCCGTGGCGATGGCCCGACCTATTTTGCGCGTCTGGTGAAAACGAAAAGGCAAGGAGGACTTCGCACATTGGTTAAGAGGTAGAGGCAACAAATGAGCAACAACACGTCACAGACTCCTGCTAGTGGTGCGTCGGGATGTATGCGCAGCGCGAACATTGTCTGCTTCGTGTTCAATGTCGTGGCGTTTGCCTTGGTTGCCTATGTGACTTGGTTTGCCAGGCCGCGATGCAGCATCATGTTTGCCGAACAAAACAGACCATTGCCGTGGATCACCGATGCGGTGCTTCAGACACCAGGCTGGGTCTATTTGATTCCCTTCAGTGTCATTGTGCTGGCTTTAGTTGGGAAGGAGTTCATTGTCCGTCGTTGTGGTATAAGGTTGTTGATCAACACGCTGGCGCTGGTCTTCGCCATCGTCTGTTTCATTTTACTCATCTTAATTTTGTTTTTGCCGCTCTGGCACAACTTGATGCGCGGCGCAAGCTGACGCAACATGGCTATCTGGCAAGGCAAGCGCATGACGTGGTATGACACCGTTCCCAAGGTCGAGTTGCACGTCCATCTGGAGGGCGCCATACCGCTGGCGGCGTTGTTTGCGCTGATCCAGAAATATGGCGGCGATCCGTCCGTGCCGGACATCGCCGCGCTGGCCCAGCGCTTCGCCTACCGCGATTTCCCGCAGTTCATCGAAGCCTGGTCGTGGAAGAATCGGTTTCTGCGTGAATATGAGGACTTCACGCACATTGCCGAGTTGACGGCGCGCGACCTGGCCGCACAGCGCATCCGCTATGCGGAAGTCTTTTTTTCGCCCTCGCTTTTTGTTCGTCGCGGGCTGGCCGTACAGGAAGTGACCCGGGCTGTTCGGGCCGGCTTATCGCGCGTCCCCGAGATCGAGATCGCCCTGATTGCGGACTTGGTCAGGGACTACGGCGCGGCAGCAGAAATGATAACGCTGGCGCAGGTGCAGGAAGTCAAGGGGCTCGGTGTGGTCGGCATCGGCATTGGCGGATCAGAGCATGCCTTTCCGCCCGCGCCATTCAAGCGGCTCTACGAAAAAGCGCGCGCCATGGGATTCCACACCAATGCGCATGCCGGCGAAGCTGCGGGTGCTCAAAGCATCTGGGACGCCATTCGGGATCTTAAAGCAGAGCGCATTGGACATGGGACCAGCGCGTGGCAAGACCCTGAACTGGTGGAATACCTTGTCGCTCACCGCATTCCTCTGGAGATGTGTCCCCTGTCGAATGTGCGCACGAATGTGGTCGGAAGCCTGCGTGAGCACCCCATTCGTCAGTACTTTGACGCCGGCATGGTTGTGACGGTGAATACCGACGACCCGCAGATGTTCCAGACCAGCCTTGCCGGTGAGTATCGCCTGTTGGAACAGGAGTGTGGCTGGACCAAGCCGGAGCTTTGCCGACTAATTCTGACGGCGATTGCGGCATCGTGGTTGCCCGACGAACGCAAAGCAACACTGGCGACGGCGTTTAGGAAAGATCCGGTATGGAAAGCGTGACATGTCCAATCATGGCGTCCGGTCGGCGCGGAACCTGCGTGGCTGACGCGAGGTGTTTGCGTCGCGCGGCGACTTCGGCGTGTCCAGTTCCGGCGACTCGCCAAGTCAAATGACTGCACAATTATTGACTGCTGCAATATAGCGACACGGGCAGTCAATCGCGGCCTGAAGCCGCTCCCACCTTATTCTGAGTCGCCAGAACCAGGGGTGCATTCTCGTTGACACGTGACGCTCCTTTTTGGTACACTGCCCACATTAGACATCCATTTGTGCGAGTCTATTTGTTTAGGCTGCGTTATACAACATGGTGTCACAGAAATAACTATTTCGGCGGAACGAAACATGAGAAACACTTGGGTTATACTCACGCTTCTGATGGGGGTGGGCGTTGTTGTCGCGTTTGCGGTGATCCCATCAGCGCGAAGGACGATTCCCGGTCGCATTGTCAGATGGTGTCTCGGTGAGCCCGCTGCGACACAGCGTGTCAATGATGCAGCAGAAAAGATTCGTTCGTCCGGCTGGGAAAAGGATCTCACAAACTTGGCAGATGCCCTAATGGCCGAGTTCACCCCCATTGCGACAAACCTCCCGGAAGCTTTCATGGGCGGACGTTCAATTCCGATAGAGAGGCTCCCTGCCCAATATCGTCAGCTCGGAGGCACGTACTCACGATTGGATCCCGAACTCGTTCTCCGCCAAGGGCACTTGGATTCGCCCGATCAGATCGTCATTGACTGGGCGCACATGCGCCACGCGATCATTATCTATGCCGTGCCACCGCATCATAGCCCCAAGGGATTTCATGTGCGGAAGATCAATGATCGTATATACGTGGTGGCAAATGAAAGCTAATGCCGAACAAGGCGTTGGAGGCTATCGCCAACCTGCGGTTGGCTCAGCCTCAACGCTGCCGTTCGGCAGGAAAACAATTTCATGAGAAGTGTCCTTCATATCACCAGCGGAGACATCGCAGGAAGCAGTCTTGCGAAGTCCGGCATTCCCGGTGAAGTATTTGTCTGGCATGACATCCTTTACGAAGGCCCTCGGAGACCGGGATGGCCGGACGATGACATCCTCCGTGCCCGCGCACGATTTCTTGAGCAGACCACCGGCGGTGGGTTGAGCAAGGAGCTCGTTCTTAAGACATTGCGGAGCCAGTATTGCCAGCTCAAGACGGCGCCAGAATATGAGCGACTTGTGCTCTGGTTCGATGCGTGCCTGTTCGATCAATCCATGCTCGCGCACATTCTTGCCTGCCTGCGGCTCCAGGTATGTCAGAACGCCGACCTGCTTTGTGTTGACGCATTTCCCGGCATCGAGCCGTTCGACGGGCTTGGTCAGCTTCGGCCCGCGCAGTTGGCATCCTTGTATGATCGGCATCGCCCTGTAACAGATGCCATGTTTTCCTTTGCCGAGCGGGTGGATCACGCATTCGCGCTGCAGGACAGGGTGGCGTTCGATGAACTGGCGGCGTGCCGTGACGCACCCTTGCCATGGGTTCCCGCCGCCGTCGCGCGGTGGCTCCAAGAAACGCCGGATGCACAAAGCGGATTGGGACGACTCGAGCGGCTTGTGCTGGAGGCCCTGCGCGCAGGAGTAGAGACACCCCGCAAGATTTTCTCGACGGTGTCTGCAAAGGATACGCATCCGCAGTTCTGGGGAGACACGACCCTGTGGGCGAAGATCAACGCATTGGCGAACCGCCAGCCACCGCTCGTGCGGATCGACGGACCGACGCCACGATTGCCGCAATGGGATGGCATGGCTGATCTGAACCTCTTCACCATTACCGGCCTGCCGAACAAGCCGGATGCAGGCGACGTTTGACCGCGCGCCCGATCCAACCCCGTTAGCTGGCAACAAAAACTGACTACAACTGGCAGGAGGCAGTACATCATGAATGATATGAAGTGCTTTCCGATTACCCAGACTGAACGTGACCGCGCAGTGGCCTGGTTGAAAGCCAATCTACTAGAGGCGGCCGTTCCGCCGTTTTCTTTTGTCTACGGCGGCACCGCGTCGAAGGATCTGGTTCCCCGGTGGCAAAATGAGATCAAACGCCGCGTGGTGGATGCCGATCGCGTGCAATATGAGATCACCTATCTGGATCCGGCCACGCACCTGCTCATTCGCTGCATCGCCGTGCAGAACACCAAATTCCCGCAGCTCGAATGGACCGTCTGGTTGAAGAACACCGGCCAGGCCGCCACGCCCATCATCGAGAACATCAGGGGCATAGACACTCTGCTGTTTGATGAAGACGAGCAGGTCCAGTGCCGCCGCACCATGAAGCTCTACCATTTTAAAGGCGACTTTTGCACGCCCGACAGTTATCTGCCGCTGGAGCACTATTTTGTCGGTACTGAACCGGTGACATTTCATCCGTACGGCGGGCGCCCGACCAACCTGGCAATGCCCTACTACAAGTTGCAGGGCAACGACCGCGGGATCATTTTTGTGTTGAGCTGGCAAGGGCAGTGGGAGACGACGTTCGCGTGCGAGGAAAACGGGGTGCGCGTCAAAGGCGGACAGGCATTGACGCATTTGCGACTCCTGCCCGGCGAGGAGATCCGCACGCCGATGCCGGTGCTGCTGTTCTATGACGGCACGGACTATGACCGCAGTGTGAACATGTGGCGGCGCTGGTTTCTGGAATTCAACATCCCGCGGGTCGACGGGCATCTCATTCAACCGTTTTATGCAAACTATAGTGGCAAGTTCCTGAATGAAATGGTCAATGCCAATGAGGCAAACCAGATTGCCTACGCCGATTTGTTTTTGGATCATGGAATCGCCTTCGATTATTTGTGGATGGACGCCGGCTGGTATGACATGCAGGGCCACGCCGACTGGACGTATACCGGCACATGGAAGCCCGACCATGCCCGGTTCCCGCGCGGCTTGCGTGCGATCAGTGACTACGTGCATGCCAAAGGGGTCAAGACCATGGTGTGGTTCGAGCCCGAACGCATCCGGCATGGCACCGAGTTGTTTGACGAACACGCCGACATGCTGCTGCCGCGCAGCCCGGACGAAGCCGTGTTGCGTGAACACCCGGCCTGGCGCGACACGCGCCTCTTAAACCTCAGTGATCCGACGGTCGTTGCATGGATGGCCCAGCGCATCAACGCCTTGATCAAGAGCGAAGGCATTGACCTGTATCGTCAGGATTTCAATTTCGATCCCCTGGACTACTGGCGTCACAACGATGCGCCCGACCGGCAGGGCATCACCGAAAATCATTATTGCACGGGCTACTTGCGCTTGTGGGATATGATTGTGGCGGCCAATCCGGGCATCATCATTGACAGTTGTGCGTCGGGCGGGCGGCGCAACGACCTCGAGACGCTCCGGCGCGCGCTGCCGCTGCACAAGACCGACTACAACTACGGCGACCTTGCCACCAAGCACGGCTTCCATCACACGCTCTTCCAGTGGCTGCCGTTTTTTGGTTCGATGAACTGGCCCGGTGATCAGAGCGATGTGTATTACCAACGCAGTTCCTTGTTGCTGTCGTTCCATGGCTCCGAGAATGTGTTCGAAGCGTCCTTTGATTTCAACAAGCTCAAGGCCTGGATGCAGGAATGGCGTGAGACCGCGCACTGCCTGTATGGTGACTATTACGCGCTGACGCCGTTCTCGCGCAACGAATCCGACTGGATCGGGTGGCAGTTCAATGTGCCGGAGTCCGGTGACGGCATGGTCCAAATGTTCATGCGCCCGCACACACCGCACGAGACCGGGGTTTATAAGCTCAAAGGACTTGAGCCGGCGAGCAACTATGAAGTCAAGAGTTATAATGACGATGCAAAAACGATCCATACGGGCCGGGAGCTGATGGAAAAGGGCATAACCTTGATCCTGCGCCAGCGTCCTGATTCAGCCTTGCTTTACTATCGGAAGAGTGACTGAAGAAATGAATTCTGAAAAGACCGTAAGAAACTGGCAGAAGGCGATTATAGCCGATGCCGCAGGAAAGCTTGGGAGATCGCTGACGCGCGCCGAGCGAGACTTTATCAGTACACGCAGTGGGTTCATCGCATTGGAGATGATCCATGACACCATCAAGGCGTCGTGCAAGAACGAAATTGAAGCCTATCTGAATTCAGAATGGCAGAAGAAATAGAGGATTGTATGCTTTCAATGACGACAGACTATGCGGCCGGCACCGGCGATCCTTCACCCTCCTTGCGGCGCATCGCCCATGCAGGCTTCTCGCATGTGCACTGGTGTCATCAGTGGAATACGGATTTTGTGTACGCGCAAGGCGAAATAGCACAGATTGCGGCGTGGCTTAACGAGTACGGCGTGTCGCTGTTAGACTTGCATGGCGCAATCGGCCCGGAAAAGGACTGGGCCGCTGTCGAGGAGGATCGCCGTCTTGCGGGCGTGGCGTTGGTCGGCAACCGGCTTGAAATGACTGCGCGACTGGGCGGCCAGGTCGTCATCATGCACGCCGGGCTTGCTGCGCGCCCGGATGGGACGGTTCCCGCTTGGGACCCCTTGAAGCAATCCCTGGATGCACTGCAGCCGCAGGCCAGGCAACTCGGCGTGCGCATCGCGATCGAGAACGGCGACTGGCCGTTGATCCATGCCGTCCTCGACGCGTACCCGCCGGACTATATTGGCCTTTGCTACGATGCGGGCCACGGAAATATCGATGGCGTCGGTTTGGCACAGCTTGCGTCAACGAAGGATCGGCTCATTTCGATTCATTTGCATGACAACGATGGCACGGCGGACCAGCACCGCTTGCCATTTACGGGAACGGTCGACTGGGCGCGGCTAATGCTGATTCTGCGCGCCTCATCGTATACGAAATGCATCAGCATGGAATCGGCCATGCGCCACGAAGGCATGGCCAGCGAGGAGGAATTTCTTGCCAAGGCATGCGCCGCCGGCAGGCGCTTGGCAGCCATGCGTGCCGAGTGCCATATGAGGATTTCGATATACTAATGAGAGCGCTTTCTACGTTGCAGCGTCCTTGTAGCCGCCCGCGGTGAGGGCGGCTTCTGCAGCCGCGGTCAGCGCCCGCGGCCACAATTGGCATGACACCAAATAAGTGTATTCATTAGTAACGGCGTAGTTAAAATCCGTGGCATGCGTGAAATCCGTAGCGCCGTTGCTGTTGCAGATCGGTCGCCGAGGCCGGCGACCCTCCCGCAGATGCGTGGTCCGTAAGGGATGTGGGCCGCCGCGTCCATGCAACACGCGGAACGCCGTTCCGCGGCGACGCACCGGCGGCAGCATTCGCCGCACGGCGGCGACTCCCCTTCTTTCAGCACCGAACACCGCACACTGAATGCGATTACCGATTGCCAGCTTGCCCCTGCTTTCCCTGGTTGACTTTGCGCGGCGGAACGTCTACAATTATTGGCAATGAAACCGACAAGGAGCGTTCGATGAAAAAGCATAGCGCATGGATGTTGCTGGTCTGCCTGAGCTGCGTGGTGTTGGCCGCCGCGCCGACCACCCTCTTGAATGTTGCCGCGCTGCAGCAGGCCGGCGCGCTGATCACGACCAACACCTATCCCGACGCCGACCTGGTTATTGTTGACAGCTACGAGCAGGCGCGCTACAACTTCGACGGCACCGGCACGACCCTCGATGACACCTGCATGAAGGTCTTGACCGAAAAGGGCCGGCGCGACGCGCGCAGCATTCCGCTGTTCTATGATGTGGCCTACGAGACCGTCATTGTCCAGCGCGTCGAAGTGCTCAAGCCCACGGGGAAAGCCGTGGCGGTGAACCTTGGCGCACAGAGCCGCGAGGCGACCGAAACGTCGCAAATGGCAATGAACATTTATGACCCCAATATGAAAACCCTGCGCGTCAGCGTGCCGGGTGTCGAAATCGGTGATATGGTCCACTATGTCGTGCAGAAGACCGTGCGCAAGGCGCGCGTGCCGAACACCTGGACGGACATCACTGTGCTGGAAGGCAGCACGCCGATGCGCCATGCCGTCTATGAAGTGATTGCGCCGGCGCAGCGGCCCTTGGCGCATGCGGTCGTGAAAAATGCGATCTCCAACACGGTGACCTTTACCAAAACAAAGGTGCCGGGCGTGATCACCTATCGCTGGGAGGCCGCTAACGTGCCGCGCATGTATGATGAGCCGGGCATGCCGGGCATCACCGCCGTGCAGCATGTGCTGGCCAGCACGATTCCGGACTGGAAGGCGCTGTCGCGCTGGTATTATAAATTGTCCGAGCCGCGCATTGCGGCCGTCTCGCCCGAGATGAGCAACATGGTGACCAAGTTGGTTGGCACGACGACCGATCCGCGCAAGAAAATCGAAAAAATCTTCAAGCATGTTTCGCAAAAAGTGCGCTACATGGGCATCACGGTCGAAGCGGAATCACCGGGCTATGAGCCGCACGATGTCAAGCTGACCTTTGACAACAAATACGGGGTCTGCCGCGACAAGGCCGCGTTGCTGGTCGCCATGCTGCGCTTGGCCGGCTTCAAGGCCTATCCGACCTTGATTCATTATGACTGGAAGAAAGACCCGGTCATCCCCGAACCGTATTTCAACCATGCCATTACCTGCGCGGAGCTGCCCGGCGGCGAACACATTTTGATGGACCCGACCGACGAAAACACGCGCGATTTGCTGCCGGCCTATTTGAACAACAAGAGTTATCTGGTGGCGAAAGCGGAGGGCGATGTGCTGCGCACGACGCCGGTCATTCCGGCGACGCAGAACCTGGCGCGCGTGACCACCACGGCGCGCTATGACGCGCGCGGCAATCTCAGCGCCGATGTGCGCATCGCCTTGGATGGCATCAATGACAACGCATATCGCGCGGCGTTCATCCAGATGGAAGTGGATGAAATGCGGCGCTTGTTTGAGGGCGTGGCCAAGCAGGTGGCGCCCGGCGCAGTGCTCGGTGCGTTTGAAATTCTACCGGATGATTTGATGGATGTCAGCCAGCCGCTGACGGTGAAATTCAGCTTGACGGCGCCGGACCTGCTGATCAAAGGCACCAACACGACGATTCTGCCGCTGCCGTTCTTTGGCGGCGCGGTGGGCCTGCTGGAGTATGTGTTGAAGAACACGCAGCTGGAGACCCGGCGGTATCCGCTGGTGACCGACCTGGCCTGCGGCGCGCGCGAGACGCTGACCCTGGATGCCGCGCCGGCGGTGGGCGCGGCACTGAGTATTCCGACCTATGCCAGCGTGGATACGCCGCAAGTGCAATGGCATCGGACGATTACGGCCAAGGACAAAACACTGACCGCCCACTCAGAGTTTTTGTTCAAGGCAGTCGAATTCGACACCAACACCTACCTGGCTTTGAAGACCCAACTCAAGACGATCGAGGCCAGCGCACGCAAGCATCCGTTGTTTGCATCCGCGCCGGCGCGCAGCGCCGAAGAAAACGAAGAGGACGCCGCGGCACAATACGAGTACGTGCCGCAGGAAGACATTGAAGTTGTCAAGGCGCGGATGACCTATGTCATTTCCAATGCCAACAATTATGTCGTGCGCGAGACCATCCGCAAGAAAATCCTGACTTACGCCGGCAAAAAGACCAATGCGGAATTGAAACTCAACTACAATCCGGCGTGGGAAAACGTGCGGCTGGTCAAGGCCGCGGTGATTGACGTGGATGGCAAGCGCAAGCCGGTGGTCACGTCCGAGATCAACATTATGGATGCACCGTGGGCCAACAGCGCGCCGCGCTATCCGGCGGCCAAGACGATGGTCGTCAGTCTGCCGGGTGTGGACACCGATACCGAGATTGAGTACACGGTCGAACGCGCATATCGCAATGTGCCCTTGATTTCGTTCCGCGAGTATTTCAACAGTTTCGATCCGATCCTTGACCAGAAAGTAACGCTGCGCGTACCGAAGAGTGTGACGGCCACGATCCGCGCGCCCAAGAGTGATGAAATCGAGGCCGGCAAAACTACCCGCGCCGGCTGGACGCGCTACACCTGGAGCACGACGGATCAGCGCTCCGTACGCAAAGAAGACAGTCTGCCGCCCTGGTACGTGTTCAATCCGACCTTGTTGGTCTCTTGTGGCAGTTGGTCGAATTATGCCGCAGCCGTCAATGCGGCGCTGACAAAAGCGGCTGCCAACCAAACGGCTGCCGCGGCCAAAGCCAAAGCACTGGCCGACGGACTCGCGACGCCGGAGGATAAAGTGCGCGCCATTCGCGATTTTGTCGCCACGGCGATTCGCAAGGCCGGGCCCGAGTTTACCGAGCTGCCGCTGTCAGCCTTGACTCCGGCGGACACGACCATCAGCGATGGCTATGGCAACAATGCCGATCGCGCAATCGCCTTGTATGCGCTCTTGCGTGCGGCGGGTTTTGCGCCTGAATTTGTCCTGGCATCGTCACTGCCGATGGTGACCAAGATCACGGAACCCCTGCTCGCGTGCCCGCAGCGCGGCACGTTCGACAGCGTCCTTGTGCGCGTGCCGCTCAACGGCAAGACCGTGTACCTGAATGACACCACGCAATATGCGACGTTGGGCAGCACGGCGTATGACGGGCGGCTGGGCCTGGCCTTGCCCAGTGGGGCTGCCATCACGATTGCGGCTGCCGCGCCGGACGCGCAAAGCCGCACCGATCGGCGCTTTGATGTGACGATTGACGACACCGGCAACGCGCGCATCAGCACCAAGATCACCTTGTTCGGCGGCGATGATGAAGAGTTGCGCCAGCTCATTACCGAAATGCAGCCGGAAGAGCGCCGCCAATTTCAGGAAGCACTGGCAGCCGGGATCGCGCAAGCCGCGCAGCTCGACGGTGCCCTCACGACGGATTTCAGCACCTATCCGGGCACGATCAGCTACACCGTGCGCGTGCCGAACTATGCCGTGTGCGAGGGTGACTATCTCTATTTTCAGCTACCGGCGGAACTGGAGAACGTGCTCAAGCTGCGCTCCGACTCACGCGACAATCCGCTCTACTGGAGCCAGCCCCAGCGCGGCACGATGGTCACCACCGTGCACTTGCCCACGGCGTTCACCACAAGGGAACTGCAGCCGCAAGCCATGACCTGGCGCGCGCCACGCAAGGCCGGCCAGATCGAGATCACGACCGCCGCCGAGGCCGGCCCGGGCTTTACCATCACCCAGAAGATCGACCTGCAGCCGGCGCTGATTCCGCCCGATGACTATCGTGATCTGCTGGACGCGAACCGGACCCTGTCGCACCCGCGCATGAAAACAGTTCTGGTGCGGCGCGAGAAGTAGCCCTGTTCAGACGGTGCCAGCCCGCGGCGGCTCAGCAGCAGCAACGCGGCCGGGCCGCGATCAGGCACCAGCCGGTGAACAGAATGTTGATGCCGAGCAGCGTGCCAATCGCCCAGACACCCGACAGCGGCCATTCGCCCCAGATAATCAGGCCAAGCACCAGCGCAATAATGCCGTTGAACAACACCCAGCCCCAGCCGACGTGCGGCTTCATGCGCAGCGCCAGGATGATTTCCGAAATACCTTGGATCACAAAATAAATTATCAAAATCAGCGTCAGGGTAAAGACCCCCGCGACCGGATTGGTTATCACTAACGCCGCGCACACGATGGCAAGCGCGCCCCACAGCAAGCGCAGCGCGCCGCCGCCCCAACTGGTGGCATGAAACGCGCTGAGCAGGCGCAGCACGCCGGCGACACCCAGCAGGATACCAATCATCAAGACCGCCCACTCGGCCGCCGCCATGGGCACGGCGATGGCCAGCATGCCGACGATAATCATGAGCACGCCCAAGAGGGTCAGCAGTGACGACCCGCCTTTGGCTGCTGTGGCTGAACAACACGCAGAACCAGTGGAAGCATTCATGTGCAACTCCTCGGATGATGAAAGTACGCAGGCAATACAATGATCAGATATCATTGTGCCGTGTGGCGCTAGTATAGCATAAACGGCGCGTTTTCTGTATACTTTAGGACTGACAGAACCATGACTGCACGCCGTTCCATACCGCGCCCCGCTGCCGGCCCGCGTCCTGCGCGCGCCCGCGCGCACGCGGCGGCAGCGCAGGATGCCACGCTGCGTTTCGAGGAACTGTTCGACGTGGCTGAACTGCAGCGGATTCAGGATGCCTTTGCGGCTGCCACCGGTGTGGCTTCGATCATTACCGATCCGCAGGGCCGTCCGCTCACACGCCCCTCGCATTTCTGCCAGTTGTGCAATGATATCATCCGCCGGACGCCGAAAGGCTTGGCGAACTGCATGCGCTCCGACGCGGTCCTCGGCGCGATGAATCCAGACGGGCCGACGATCCAGCCCTGTCTGAGTGGCGGGCTGTGGGACGGCGGCACCAGCATTTGCGTGGGCAACCGGCACATTGCCAACTGGCTGATTGGCCAAGTCCTCGATGAACACTGCGACGAGGAGAAGATGGTGGCGTACGCGCGCGAGATCGGCGCGGACGAGGCGGTTTTTCGGGCGGCACTCGCCACGGTGACGCGCATGCCGCGCGCGCAGTTTGTCAAAATATGTGATGCGCTGCATTTGATTGCCAATCAGTTATCGGGCATGGCGCTGCACAACGCGCAACAGGCGCGCGATATTATTGAGCGCAAGAAAAACGAGGCGCTGTTGCGTGAAAACGAGCAACGCTTGGAGCTGGCGTTGGCGGGCGCCGACCTCGGCACGTGGGATTGGAATGTGCAAACCGGCGCGATGATCGTGGATGCGCGCTATGCAGCCATGCTCGGGCGCGTGCCCGAGGAGTTGCAGGGCTCGTTGGCCATGGCGGAACGCTGGACCCACCCCGAGGATATCGCCCGGCTGAAGCACGAGGCCAATCGCAATGTGACCGGGGAGGTCCCGTTCTACGAATGTGAATTCCGCATGCAGCATCGCGACGGCCATTGGATCTGGATTCTCGGGCGCGGCAAGTTGGTGGCGCGGGACGCGCAGGGCGCGCCGCTGCGCATGGTTGGCACGCATCTGGATATCACCGCGCGCAGACAGTTAGAGGAGCGGCGCCTCGAAATGGAACGCAATTTGTTACATGCCCAAAAACTCGAGAGCTTGGGCGTCCTGGCTGGTGGCATCGCCCATGATTTCAACAATCTGCTGATGGCCATTCTGGGCAATCTCGATCTGGCCTGCATGGACGTGGCGCCCAACTTGCCGGTGTGCGCGCGCCTGCGCGACGCCGAGGTCGCCGTGCTGCGCGCCGCTGACCTTACCCGCCAAATGCTGGCCTATGCCGGCCGCGGCCAGTGCCTTATCACGCCGGTCAATATCAGCGCCCTGATTGCTGAAATGGTCAATTTGCTGCGCTCCTCGGTGGCGAAAACAGCACAAATCACGTTGCAACTCGATCCAGCCTTGCCGCACATTGCCGCTGACGCCACTCAGATCGAGCAGATTGTTATGAACCTGTTGATCAATGCCTCGGAGGCCATGGCAGATTGCGCCGGCGAGATTATTGTCTCCACCCGCTTGTGCGAGCTGGATGAGCCGCAATTGGCACAAAGTCGGCTGCAAGAACGCCCGCCCGCCGGACGCTTCGTCTGCCTCCAGGTCGCCGATGACGGCTCTGGTATGGATGCCGCCACGCTGCAGCGCGTGTTTGATCCGTTCTTTACCACCAAATGCACCGGCCGTGGCCTGGGCATGGCCGCCGTGCTCGGCATCATACGTTCGCATCACGGCGCGATTTTCATCACCAGCACCCCGGCGCAAGGCACGACCATCCAAGTGATGTTCCCGGTTGATACCGCGGCCCAAACGACCGACGCGCCCGCCCATGCCGCGCGCGCGGCAAACAGGCCATCCTGGAAGGCCGCCGCGCCGTGCAACGTCCTGATTGTGGATGACGAGGAGATGGTGCGCAAGGTCTGTGCCGAGATGGTGCGCTGCCTCGGCGGCACCCCGCTCTTGGCTGCCGATGGCGATGAAGCACGGCAGGTATACACTGGCCACCAGCAGGACATCGCCTGCGTGCTGCTGGACTTGACCATGCCGAAACGCGACGGTGTGCAGGTCCTGCGCGAATTGCAGGCGATCAATCCCGCCGTCGCCGTGATCCTCTCCAGCGGCTACACCCATCAGGATGCCATCGGGCGCTTTGACGGCTTGGGCTTGGCCGGCTTTATCCAAAAGCCGTATGATGTGACCGCGCTGGCCCACGAATTGCAGCGCATCATCGGTTGATGCACGCGCCGGCAGTTGTCATTGCGCGTCACTTCTGCTATACTTTGCTCTAGAATGGATGTTTTGATCACACGCGGGAGAGCTGCACAATGAAACGGGCAATTGCATTGACCACCCTGCTCTGCGCGCTGGCGTTGCTGTCGACGGCAACCGCCCGCGCGGTTGAGCCGGCGGCAATCCCCGCCTGGGTGGCCGGTGTCACCAATGTGGTTATCGGCGGTGTCACGCTCGGTATGACCAAGACCACCGTCACCAATATTGATGCGCGCTATCGCGTTTTGTCGCCGCCGCCAAACGAACTGGACACGACTCGTTGTCTGTTGCTGTCCGTGCCGGAAGAGAAACTCGGCATCGGGAGGGTGCGCCCCGGCTTCAAAGTGGACATCACCCGCACGGTCTTCTTTGATCAGGACGGCCGCGCCGTCGCTATCGAAATGACCTTCGCACCAGTGGATATTGACAAACGCAACCATATTCTGACCCAGCTGGAACGCAAGTATCTAGGGCAACCACGCGTCCGCAAGGATGTCTACAAGTATCGCGTCAGCCCGGTCGTCGAACTGGTCACCACAGTTGAGCCATGCGGCCAGCCGCGTACCAGCGGCGTCAATACCGTGACCGACTACTCCGTGCGTAATTTGTATTATCACACCAGCCAGTTTCCCGAAGCCGTGCGTCACGTGCAAAGCTCAAAAGCCGGCGTATTTGACACGCTGCTCTGACTGCTCGCGCATGGCGCCCACACCTCATCGCATCCAGCCCAAGGATTTCATTATGTCACGCTGCCTTCTTTTCATCTGCGCGGTCGCCGTGGTGCTGACCAGTTGCAGCACCACCTCCACTACTTCCACGCCGGTCACGCAAAACCCAACCCTGCGCGTCGGCGTCGCGCCCGATTATCCACCCGTGATTTACAAGCAAAACGGCAAACTGTACGGCATCGAGGCCGACCTGGCCACCTATGTCGGCGCCAAGCTGGCCTGCCCTATCCAATTTGTCGAAATGCCGTTCGAGGAGTTGGTGCCGTGTCTCGAACGCGGCGAGATTGACGTAATCATGTCCGGCTTGAGCAACACCGACGCGCGCCGCGAAGTCGTTCGCTTCACTGTCCCATATCTGCACATTGGCCAGATGGCGCTGCTGCGCAGTGCCGACGCCGCGCGCATCACCGAGGCGGGCGCGCTAACCGCATTCACCGGGCGCGCCGGCTGTCTGCGCGGCACCACCGGCGAGATGTACGTGAGAGAGAACATGCTGCAGGCCGAGTGTCTCGCGTTTGCCGATGCACCGGCGGCGATTGCAGCCCTGCGCGCGCGCCAGATCGACGTGCTGATTGACGACGGGCCCTACGTCCTCTATGCCGTCAAGCAATATCCCGAGTTGCAGGCGCTGCCGTGGCAATTGACCGACGAAAGTCTGGCGTGGGCGGTCAGCAAACAAGCCAGCGGCGATTATCTCTATGAAAAACTCAATCGTGTGCTCCTGCATGCGCGCCAGAATGGCGACCTGCGCAAAACCATTAATGCCTATCTCGACATCCAGGTGCGCGCCCGATGAATATGCGCAACTTCTCTCACGCGGGCTGCCTTGCGGCGCTGACACTGCTGTGCCTCATGCCGGCCGCTTGCAGCACCTCAAAACAGATGGGCGCCAGTGTGGCCCTGCCGTTTGCGGCCGCGGGCGACACCGCAATTGTGCCGTTTCAAGCCATGGGCAATGCCTCCGAGGCGCTGGTCCAGCGCGGCTATGAAGTGGATCACTATAGCCGCGGCAGCTGGGGCGCGGTCGAATATGTGCAGCACGACAATCCCGCCGATTTGTTCTACTACATTCCCGGTTATTCGCTCTATCCCTTTCAGGCCTTCTCGCAGTACGACTATTACGGCATGACCTCGAAATGCATGGATACTATCTCGCTCCGCCGCCCGACCCGTCGCGATCGCGTCCGCTATTGACCATCTAATTTGTTCGCGGCGAACAAATTACCCATGCTGCACCTTAATTTACTTCGTTGCGAAGTAAATTATTGCGCTCCCGCTCCCGTTGCGTGACCATCGTGTAGGCCAGATAATATTTGTAAATATTGCTGACGTAGCGCACCGTCTCGCGCCCAATCACGCGCGCGGCCACTACCTCAACATTGTGAAACCATACATTCGAATCCAGTCCTTCCGCTGCCGCCTGCGCGCGCAAACCGGCGATCCGCCCCGGACCGGCATTGTACGACGCGAAAGTGAACAGCGTCCGATTGAGCGCGTCCATCGCCGTATCCTTGAAATACGTGTCGTGCAGCCAGCGCAGATATTTCGTGCCGGCGTGAATGTTGTTGTCCACCTGGTCAATGCGCGCAATCTTGATCTTCGGATCGGCCGCCGTCGCCGGCAGCAGCTGCATCACGCCGATCGCGCCGTGATGACTGCGCGCGCGCTGATCCAACAGCGACTCTTGATAGCCCAACGCCGCCAGCATCAACGCGTCAAAGCCGTACTGCGCCCCGTAACGGCGGAACATCCCGATCGTCGCGTCGAATTTCCTCAGTTCAGCGCTCGCCACCGCATTCGTCACATAGGTGACCGAGCGCAAGTAGCGCTGAATAATGACATTGCCCAGCAACGTCCCCTGCTTGTGCGTGCGCACAAAGTCATTAAGCAATGCTTGCAGGTGCGGACTGTGCGGCCGCAGCGCCCAGGCAATTCGCCCGTTGTGCCGCACGGCGACATTGGTGTGCACGGCCAACTGCGGCATCACCCGCGCCCAGAATTGGGCCAGATGACTGTCCACAATGGTGGCGGGAATCAGCCCGGCATTAACCATCTCCAAAATATCCTCGTCCTCCAGATTCTCATTGACGATCTGGATCTGCACCGGCGCGCGCGTGGCCGCGCGCAGTCGCGCATTCAGTGCCGTCAGACTCTCAAAATAACTGCTAGAGCGCCGCACGTATACCGCGTGGCCGGCCAGCTCCTCTGCCCGCTGCAGGGCCGGATGCGCCCGGGTCGTCACGACCAATTCATTGATGCCACTGGCCAATGGATCAGTGAACGCGACGAGCTCTTGCCGTTCCGGCGTAATCGTCAAATTCGCGGCGGCGATGTCACCACGGCCATCGACCACCGCGCTCAGTAGTTCGTCGCGGCGTACCGGCACAATCACCACTTCCACGCGCAAGACGCCGGTGCGCAGACGCTGATTGACATACTCCTCGAATTCGCGCAACAGGTCATAGGTCAGCCCGCGCTGCTGGGCGCCGTCCAGAAAATAAAACGTCTTGCTGTAGCACACCATCACGCGCAGCACCCGCTTGCGTGCCAGCACCTCGAAATCGCCGCACCAGCGCTGGGTCGCGCATAACCACAGATCCACATCCGCGCCGGCCGGCTCCGCCGCTTGCCCCGGCAGCGCCACCAGCGCCAACCATGCTGTCATGCCCAGCGCGCAGCCAAGCACATAGCGGTGTGGGGATCGTGCAATCATGCTTGTGTTGCGCGCACCTGTTTGAGCAACTTCTTGTCGATCATGACCTAGTATAGCAAACCAGCCGCGATTTTTACGAAGATGACAAAGAGCGCCAAGCAAGAGCAACAAGAGACCGGCGGTGGTGGGGCAGCAGCAGCAATCTTACAAAGAGTAAATGAGTAAATGAGCCAGAGCAGCAGGCAGATTCATTTGGATGTTGTTGCTGCTGACAAACAACAGAAAGTGTTGATTGCGCTTGCCTCCTTTACTCTTTTACTCTTTCTTCAATGTTTGTCGCTTCACGCTTTTTGCGCGGGCAGCAGCAGCAATGTTACAAAGAGTAAATGAGGCGGAACAGATCGCAGATTCAACTGAATATGCTTGCTGTTTGCACACAACATAAAATGCCGATTGTGCTTGCCTCCTTTACTCTTTTACTCCTTGTTCAATGCCTGCCACTCTTGTTCCTCTTTGCTCTCTTGTTACTCTTCGTTAAAAACTCAGACGAAGACCTCGCCGGTGAAGGCTGGCAGGGTGACACAGCCCTCGGCCATCGTCACGCCCTGCACCCGGCCCGGGCTGGCGCAGTGCGGCCAGGCCGGCGACCATGTCAGCGTCTGCGACTGCGCATTGCTGTTCAGCGCGACCAGCGCCGTCTTATGACTACTGTGCCGCGCGAAGACAAACACGCCGGCCGCGTCGTCGGCCAGCAGCGTCGTGTAACTGCCGTGGGACAGCGCCGGCGTTGCGCGCCGCAGATAGATCAGCGTGCGATACCACGCATGCAGTTCGTGGTTGAATGCTACCGGAACGGGTGGACGCACGCGGCCGTGCGGATGGCTCTTTTCAACATCATAGGTCAGTTCCGGCCAGACCATCGGCTTGCGATTGCACGGGTCATTCGCGCCCCACATGCCGGCCTCGTCACCGTAATAGACCATGGGCGCGCCGAGATAGGTCATTTGAAACAGCACCGCCAGCTTCTGCCGCTGCAGTGCATCGGCGCACGGCGGGCCGAGGTCATAGTGCAGATCATTGTGCACCTGCGTCTTGTGATGGAACGGACCCCAGTCGCGATAGTGCCGGTCCGGATTGACGACCGCCGAGGCGAAGCGCACGCAGTCATGACTGCTGAGCAAGTTCTGCATGACGGCCGTGTGCGCAGATGGATAGGCATGACGCAGCGCGGCCATGCGTCGGTCGAATTCGCCGGCAGTGATCTTGTCGCGCCGGTCGCTGAAAAACTCCGAAACACCGAACAAAAATGGATAATTCATCAAGGCGTCGAACTCGTCGCCCTGCAAATAGTCAGGCGCGGTCTCGACTAATTCTCCGACTGTGTAGGCCTGCGGATTGAGCGTGCGCACCAGCGCGCACCATTCCTTCCAAAAACCGTGCGGGACGCAGAACGCGACGTCCAGACGCCAGCCATCAATGCCGTCGCGCGCGCCGCCGCTGACCATGGGCTGCATCCAGCGGCGCGTGCAATTGAAAATATAATCGCGCACGGGCGTGGCCAGCGAACCGTTTTCCTTGCGCAACTCCGGCAAAGTGCGGTGGCCGAACCAGCCTTTGTACGCAAAGCCGTCCGGCAGTGATTTGTCCCAGCGCTCAATGTCATACCAGCCGGCATAGCGCGACGCCTGGCCGGTGTGGCGCAGGTCCTGAAACGCAAAGCAATCGCGCCCGGTGTGATTGAACACGCCATCGAGAATGATGCGCAGATTGCGTTGGTGCGCGGCGCCAATCAAGTCGAGCAGCAGCCGATCAGCCGCCGTCCAGACCCAGGTGGCCGGATCATCCGTTTCGTGTGCGGTGGCGATCATGGCTTGGTCACCGGCCGGATCGGGCCCGAAGTGCGGATCAATGTGATGATAGCCATTGCCATCATATTTATGCGACGAGCGCGCCCAAAAGACCGGCGTGAGATACAGCGCAGTGACGCCAAGGTCATGCAGATAATCAAGCCGCTCGATGATGCCCTGCAGATCGCCGCCATAGCGCCGATGCCAGACCGACTTGAAAAACCCGCCGAGCTGTTGTTCCCATGGATCGAGCGCATACCAGTCGCGCGTCCAGCGCGATGGCTGCCAGCCGGGAATGTCGGTGCGTTCGAGCGCGGCGGCGGTCGGATCGTTGTGCGGATCGCCGCTGCAAAAACGCTCGGGGAAGATCTGGTACCAAACGGCGTCGCGCGCCCAGTTGGGTGTGCTCATCGGCGAGATGGGGTCGTGCGGTGATATTGTTGTTTAGATTGACGTGCGCTTACAGGACGTTGATGAACGTAATTTCCGTGGCTATGACGAATAATTGCCACATGAAAGCCGCAAGGGAAACAAAGCCGAGTACTTCACCGAGTACAGCAACACCGGACCATGTTGATGATGCCGTCTGCCGCAGTCTATTGTGTGCGACATTTCCATATATGACACTGAACACGCCGGACAAACAGATTAAACCCAAAAGCCAGCACCACACCGAATCCGAGAGTCGCACCAACAGCACCGGTGTTCCCGGAAGCACATTAAGGAGTCTGTGCCATGGCGCAATGAGCATGAGTGCCAGAATCAGCCATGGCATCACTGCGAGGCAGACACTCGCCAAGGCCACGCTTGAGCAGGCAGTCGCCGCAAGGCGCTCATTGCATCCCCGCCATAACAGAAGAAGCGGAATTGCCAACGCCAGGCCAGTAATGCAATGAACTGCAACAACTGCGCCCTTAAACGGCCGGAACCGATGCTGGTCCCACGGCAACGTGCATTTTGGGGTGCCATTGGTTCCTAAAACGTATGTGCCACCGGCTGGGCATACTGGCATCACTTTGATGATGGCAGGCATCAGCGCATCAAGGCTGGTAATGTTTGTCATGCCGCATTGCTGCGCAATCGAGAGAGCCAAGTTCAGGTTCTTACAATTCTTCGAGCAGCGAACTCGCCTCATTTTCCCCACCGGAAACCATGCCTGGCACGGCAGCGGGAGTAGGGCGCAGACAAGAGCAAGCAACAATGCGGCATGGCGTGCGATTCTCATGGCACTAGTGTAGTGATTTGACCGGCGATTGGCAATCGGCATGGAGAATAGCAGATATTGAACAAGGCATGCCGAATATCGAAGTATGCAGCATATTATAAATTCGTTCGCGGCGAACGAATTTTCTCCCGCTCTGCCACCGAACACTGCAAACCGAACACTGCAAACCGAACACTGCAAACCGAACACTGCAAACCGAACACTGCA
>CAYNJC010000006.1:0-73273 GCA_964397565.1 uncultured bacterium | reverse complement strand
AACCAAAAACTGAAAACATTGCAGAACGCTCTTTGACACCACCATGCGGAAGGACTACAATAGGCAGCATGCGAATCATCGAGACATTTGCGTCATTACAGGGCGAAGGCATCTGGCTGGGCATGCCGTCGCTGTTTGTGCGCCTGGCGGGCTGCAATCTGCGCTGCGGCTGGTGCGACACCCAGTATGCTTGGGATGCAACTGCGGGCAGCGAGTGTAGCGTCGCGCAACTGATCGAGCAGGCGCGGCAGGCGCCGGCGGCGCACGTGGTCATTACCGGCGGCGAGCCGACACTGGCTGGCGATGAACTGATCGCCTTGTGCGCCGGGCTGCGGCGCATCGGCACAATTGTCACGGTTGAGTCGAACGCGACACTATTTGTCGACTGCAATCCACACTTACTGTCATTGAGTCCGAAACTGGCGGTGTGGCATGACGACGTGCTGGCTGCGTATGTGCAGCGCGGCTATTGCGTGCAAGTAAAAGTGGTGGTGCGCGATGCGGACGAGGCCCAGGCGGCAGCGCAACGCCTCACGGCGTTGGCGATCCCGCGCGAACGGCTGTTTTTGATGCCACTGGCGCATACCCGCGCGGAGCATCTGCGCGCCGCAACATGGCTTGCGCCGTTGTGCCGTGCGACGGGCATGCGTCTGGCGTTGCGCGCGCAGACACTGCTGTGGAATGGCGTGCGCGGGCGATGAATTTGAAACTTGAAACTGGAAACTTGAAACTGGATGCACAGTATCGAACATTCAACATTATAAATTATTTTGCTGCGAAAGAATTTACATGAAAGCACAGAAAATAAAGACGCAGTACGTCTGCCAGGAGTGCGGGCATGCCTGCGCGAAATGGCAAGGCCAATGTCCGGCCTGTCAATCATGGAACACGTTGCTGTCAGAAATTGTGCCGGATACGAAAACGAAAGGCGCGCCGCGTGTGGTGACGCAATCGGTTGCGCTGAAGGATGTCTCTTTGGATGAAAGCGCGCGGCGGCAGAGCAACATTGCGGAGTTCGACCGGATCCTCGGCGGCGGCTTGATTCCCGGCCAGGTCGTGCTGGTCGGCGGCGATCCGGGCATCGGCAAATCCACAATCTTGCTGCAAGCCGCCAACGCACTGGCGGCGGCGGACGCGCCCTTGTTGTATGTCAGCGGCGAAGAATCGCTGGCGCAGACAAAATTGCGCGCGCAACGGCTGCAGGTCGACAATCCGCACATTTTGTTGATGGCCGCCATCGATATTCGCGCGATCCTCGAAGAAGTCGCACGGGTCACGCCGTTCGCTGTCGTGATTGATTCGATTCAAGTGATGTACGACAGCGAATACCCGAGCGCGCCGGGCAGCGTGACCCAGGTGCGCGAATGTGCTGCGCAGCTTGTGCGCTTTGCGAAGGAGCACAATGTCGCGGTGCTGATTGTCGGGCATGTGACCAAGACCGGCGCAATCGCCGGCCCGCGCGTGGTCGAGCACTTGGTCGACACGGTCTTGTATTTCGAGGGCGAGCGCCACAACATTTATCGCATTTTGCGGGCAGTCAAGAATCGTTTTGGCTCAACCGATGAAATCGGCGTGTTTGAGATGACCGGGCGCGGGTTGATCGAGGTGCCGAATCCGTCGGCAATCTTTTTGGCGCAACGCCAGACGCAGCGCAGCGGCTCGGCCGTCGGCACGGCGCTCGAGGGCACGCGCCCATTGCTGATCGAGGTGCAGGCGCTGGTGGCGAGCTCGCCCTTCGGCATGCCGGCGCGCAAGGCGGTCGGCGTCGATGCGAATCGGATCACGCTGCTGCTGGCGGTGCTGGAGAAGCGCGTCGGAATTCATGTCAACACGCAGGATGTGTTCGTCAGTCTGGCGGGCGGGATCAAGTTGACCGAGCCAGGGCTTGACTTGGCGTGTGTGGCGGCGATCGCCTCAAGTTTTTATGACCGGCCGGTGCCGGACGACACGGTCGTGATCGGCGAAGTCGGCTTGGGCGGTGAAGTGCGCGCGGTCAGTCAAATCGAGCGGCGCGTGATGGAGGCCAAGCGGCTGGGCTTTGCGCAGTGCATTTTGCCGGCCCACAACCTGAAATCATTTCGCGAGAAGGGCAAGGCGCAACTGCAATGGCAGGGCGTCAAGCTGGTTGGCTGCGAAGATGTGCGCGCCGCGCTGCAAGCGCTGCTGGGCACGCCGGACGCAGGAAAGTGACGCGGGAAACTTGAAACGCGATCCTTGGCAATAAAAAAAAGCGCGGGCTTGTTGGGTCCGCGCTTACCGTAGGGTTAGCTACGATGCTGTGTTACTTCCCTGCCGGCGTTGCTTGGGTGGTCGGCTCTCCAGCAGCAACCCATCCTTCAATACCGTCAGGGTACTTGTGTACGGCAGTGTAGCCGTTTTGGACCAGCGTCTTCGCCAGCGTGGCGCTAGCCGGGCATTTCGGGCCGGTGCAATAGACGACAACTTTGGCGCTCTTGTCCGGCAAGGCTGCGGTGATTTGTTCCGGCGTGGCGTCGGCGGGCACAGAGATTGCGCCCGGAATGCGCTTGCCATCGTCATACTTGGCGGTGCGCGCATCCACGACCACAACCGTGCCGAGTAAGTCGGCCAATTGATCGGTGGTCACATGCGCAACTTTTTTGGCCAGGCATTTGTCACAGGGCACCGCGCCAGCCTTGGCGCACTTGTCGCCGCAGGCTGCCTTAGCGGCCGCGCTACAGGGCGCTGTGGCAGCCGCGTTGCAGACGGCTTGATCGTTGGCGGAGGCGCCACTGCTGCCGCAGCCTGCACCGCCGGCATAGACATAAACAGAAAGCGCGACGAGGGCGAGGGTCCCGGCTATGGTCAGACTCAGCTTTGTTTTCATTGTTGGCATCCAGTTGGGTTAGGTGTTACTACTAAAAAGATAAAGGCAGGCCGCGTGCCAATAGTATGTATTGTGGTACCATATTGCGTCAATGTCCTGTCTGAACTATATAACTGCACATGTTTCATTTGGTTATGAAAAACACCCGCGTGGCACACCCGACAATCCGCGTCCGCTGGGCCGGGCAGTTTTTGCGCAGCCACAAAGCGCAAAAGGGTCAAAAAGAACCAATCCCTTACTTCTTTCGCGGCGAAAGAATTCTTAAAAGATCAGGCGGACCGTGCGGATTGTCTTGGGCGGTACGGTGAGCGTGACGGCATGCGGCTGAACCTTGAGCGATGGCGCCGCCGTGTCCGGCGATTCATCCAGTAAGACCGGTTCGGCCGCGCGGACTTTCACGCCGGGGACGCGCATGTGCGCATGCTGCGGCGTGGCCAGGCCATTCCACAGACGCACGATGATGCCGTGTCCATCTTCCGCGGGTTTGATGGCAGAGACCGCCGCGCCGTCCACTTCAATCAGCGACATGGCGCGAGCTTTGCCGGCAAATGTGCCGGCAAACGTCAGCGTGCGCGCATTGACCAGCGCCGCGGCGCGCTGCACGTCGCCGAGCTGCGCGGCCGAGGTGCATGGCAAAATCGAGAGCGCATACTGCCAGGTGCCCTGCATCTGCGCGTCCGGTGTGGCGATGGGCGGGCCGGCATTGGTCTTGCGGGCTTGCATATTCTCTTGCGAAAGATGTCCGACGCAGCGCAGCAGCGTGATGGCCAATGCGCCGCGCTGGGCCGGCAGCAATTGATGTTCCTGCATGCCCTGGGGCAGGACAGCCAAGCCGCGCGTGCCGTCGAACGCGGCGACGAAACGCTTGTTGTTGAACTCGGTCGGGCCGGATTCGATCCAGGCGTCCTTGGGCGGCGGCGGCACGACGTGCGGTCGCTGCTGGATGTCGAAATGGCCTTCGGACCAGACCTGCGTGGTTTTCGCGCCGGTGTGCACCAGCAGGCGCAGGCGGTGATCTTTGGCGGTGTTGTCCACGGTGGCATGCAGATCCAGGCGCGCGTGCTTGTCCCACAGCGCGAATTCGAGCATGATTGACACAGGGCACCGCGTCTTCACCCGTGCCGTGTGCTGCGGATTCAGCGCGCACGGCAGCACGAGTTGCAGCGACAGTCGCGCACGCTGCACGACCGGCGTAGCGCCGCCGTGCTCAAGCGCGGTGACGGCGCACAGGCCGCGGATGACCGTGTCGCGTTTTGGCGGTGAAAACGTGTAGGTGTCACCGGCGTCGCCGGCGTCCTCAAAACTAAGAATGTCGCGATAGGCAGTGCCGGTCTGCTTGTCGAGCAGATTGACGGTGCCGTTGCGTTTGATGCAAACGCGCAGGAAGTCGTTTTCGAGCGCCGCGGATTTGACGGCGCGCCAGCGGCGCTGCGGCATGCGCTTGCCTGGCACCAGCGTGAGTGGCGTCAGCGCATAACCAGGTTGCGCGCCGGCATCGAAACTGATGCGCGCCGTGTAGACTGGGTCGTCATACCAGCCCATGCGCACCGCGAACTCCTTTTCTTCAGACATTGTTTCGAGCACGGCCGGAATGGGTTTGCCATTTGCGCCGGCGAGGGCAAACGCGGCGGGCTTGCCGGCGGTGGCGGGCAACTGGAAATCTGCGACGGCGCCGCCAGGCGTGGCAACCGGCGCGGCGTGCAGCACGGCGAACTGCAGGCGTTTGGTTTGCAATGTCGGCGTGAAACCGAGCTGCGCGAACAAGAGTTCGAGCGCGTCTTCCCGCGCCACCCGCGCATACTGGGCGCAGTGCCGATAGCGCGTGACCATGTCGCGCAACACGTCATCGGTGCTGCAGCAGCCAATACTGTCATGCGGCTGATTGCGCAGCAGTTCGCGCCAGGCGCGCTGCAGCACGCGCGTGATGCGGGTGCGGGCCGCGTCATCGGCATGGCGCAGGGCAAACGCCACCAACGGCTCTGTCGCGAATTGCAGCTCTTGTTCGCACGCATGCTGCCGCAGCTTGACATCCATGCGTGTGGCCAGAATCCCGTTCAGCACACAATTCACCGGTACCGGCCGGTCATTGGTAAAGGGCACCTGATTGACACTGCGCAGTTCGCCGCTGACGGTGCGCAGGGTTGCCTCGCGGGTCGCCTCGCGCAGGGCGGCAAGATATTCGTCAAAGGACGCGTGTTGAATCTCCCACTCGGGCCGCAGCGTGCGTGCGATCTGCAGCCAGGCGGACGTGTCGGCGTCTGGCAGGGTGTGATCTGTGCCGTGCGGATAATAGACCACCTCGGTCGTGGCGGCCGCGGCGATGTGCTCGACGAGTTTGACAAACCACTCGGCTTTGGCGGCCGGTTGTTTGAACACGGCGGGGTCAAGCTTGATGCCAAACGTCGAGTGGATCGGCCATTGGCCAAACCAGCCGATGCCATAGCCGACGCGCTCGTTGATGCGATGGGTCAGCACGCGGCTGCCATCGGGCGCCTGCCAGACAAATTCACTCGGTAGACTTGCATCGGAGATGCCGCGCCACAGGATGGCGCTGTCAATGCCGCAGCCGCGCAGAATCTGCGGCATCTGCGCAATGTGGCCGAACATGTCGGGCAGATAGCCGGTGCGCGAGCACGCGCCGAACGCGCTGGCCAAGCGTGTGCCGAACAGCAGGTTGCGCACGAGCGCCTCGTCGCCGGCCAGAAATTCATCCGGCAGGACGTACCACGGGCCGACCGTGATGCGGCCCTGGGCGACCAGCGCGCGCACGACGTCCGCCATCTCCGGGCGCAAATCGAGGAAGTCTTCGAGCACGACCGTCTGACCGTCGAAGTTGTAGCAGCGGTAGGCGGGATCGCGCAGCAGCAGCGCAATGAGCTGGTCAAACAATTTCAGCAAACGCACCTGGAAGACGCTGAAGGGCGTGTGCCATTCGCGGTCCCAGTGCGTATTCGAGCAAACAAAAACGCGCAGACGATGCATACTCGGCTCCATTCGTTAAAGGCTGCGACTATTATACAATAACTTCAGCCGGTGGCGCTTTGAGCAGCATGGCGGAATAGCCGTGGCGTTTCATTGCAGGTCAAGGATCAAGGATCAAAGGATTAGGCGGATAGTGCGGATGGTTTTGGGCGGCAGCGGCAGCGCGACGGCATGCGGCTGGACGCTGACCGGCGGCGCCGTCACGTCCGGCGATTCATCGAGCAAGACTGGTTCTGCCGCGCGGATTTTCACGGTGGGGACGCAAATATGCGCGCGGCGCGGCGTGGCCAGGCCATTCCACAGGCGCACAATAATGCCGTGCCCGTCTTCCGCAGGTTTGATGGCGGAGACCGCCGCGCCGTCCACTTCGATCAGCGACAGGGCGCGGGCTTTGCCGGCAAATATACCGGCAAATGTCAGGGTGTGGGCATTGACCAGCGCTGCGGCGCGCTGTACGTCGCCGAGCTGCGCGTCCGAGCTGCACGGCAAAATCGAGAGGGCATATTGCCAGGTGCCCTGCATCTGTGCGTCCGGTGTGGCGATGGACGGGCCGACATTGGTCTTGCGGGCTTGCATGTTTTCCTGTGAAAGATGCCCGACGCAGCGCAGCAGCGTGATGGCCAATGCGCCGCGCTGGGCCGGCAGCAATTGGTGTTCCTGCAAGCCTTGGGGCAGAACAGCCAGACCGCGCACGCCGTCGAACGCGGCGACGAAGCGCTTGTTGTTGAACTCGGTCGGGCCGGATTCGATCCAGGCGTCCTTAGGCGGTGGCGGCACGGCGTGTGGCCGCTGCTGAATGTCGAAATGACCTTCGGACCAGACTTGCGTGGTCTTCGCGCCCGTGTGCACCAGCAGACGCAGACGATGATCGCGAACAACATTCTCGACCGTGACGTGCAGATCGAGCCGCGCATGCTTGTCCCACAGCGCGAATTCGAGCATGATTGACACGAGGCCCCGCGTCTTCATCCGCGCCGTGTGCGGCGGATTCAGCGCACACGGCAGCGTGAGCTGCAACGACAGCCGTGCGCGCTGCACGACCGGCGTGGCACCGCCGTGTTCAAGCACGGTGACGGCGCCCAGGCCGCGGATGACCGTGTCGTGCTTCGGTGGCGAGAAGGTGTAGGTGTCGCCGGCGTCGCCACCGTCCTCAAAACTGAGGATGTCGCGATACGTCGTGCCGGTCTGTTTGTCGAGCAGATCGACGGCCCCGTTACGGTGGATCTGCACGCGCAGAAAATCATTCTCGAGCGTCGTGGTTTTGACGGCGCGCCAGCGGCGTTGTGACATGCGCTTGCCCGGCATAAGCGTGAGCGGCGTCAGCGCATAGCCAAGTTGCATGCCGGCATCAAAGCTGACGCGCGCGGTGTAGACCGGGTCGTCATACCAGCCCAGGCGAATGGCGAACTCTTGTTTTTCAGACAACGATTCGAGCACGGTCGGAATGGGTTTTCCATTCGTGTCGGCCAGGGCGAACGCAGCGGGTTTGCCGGCAGCGGCCGGCAAGTGGAAATCCGCGACGGCGCCGCCGGGCGTGGCAACCGGCGCGGCGTGCAGCACGGTGAATTGCAGGCGTTTGGTCTGCAGCGTTGGGGTAAATTCGCGTTGCGCAAACAAGAATTCAAGCGCGTCTTCCCGCGCCACCCGCGCATACTGGGCGCAATGCCGATAACGGGTGACAATGTCGCGCAGGACCTCATCGGTGCTGCAGCAGCCGATGCTGTCATGCGGCTGATTGCGCAGCAGTTCGCGCCAGGCGCGCTGCAGCACGCGCGTGATGCGCGTGCGGGCCGCGTCGTCGGCATGGCACAGGGCGAACGCCACTAGCGGTTCGGTCGCGAATTGCAACTCTTGTTCGCACGCATGTTGCTGCAGCTTGACGTCCATGCGCGTGGCCAGAATCCCATTCAGCAGATAGTTTTCCGGCATCGGTCGGTCCTTCGTGTAGGGCACCTGATTGACGCTGCGCAACTCGCCGCTGACCGTGCGCAGGGGTGTAGCACGGGTCGCCGTGCGCAGGGCGGCACAACATTCATCAAAGGACGCGTGCTGAATCTCCCACGCGGGCCGCAGCGTGCGCGCGATCTGCAGCCACGCGGACGTGTCGGTATCCGGCAGGGCGTGATCCACGCCATGCGGATAGTAGACCACCTCGGTCGTGGCAGTCGCAGCGATGTACTCGACGAGTCTGACAAACCACTCGGCTTTGGCGGCCGGCTGTTGCAACACGGCTGGATCTCGCTTGACCCCAAACGTCGAATGAATCAGCCATTGGCTAAACCAGCCGATGCCATAGCCGACGCGCTCATTGATACGCTGAGTCAGCACGCGGCTGCCGTCGGGCGCCTGCCAGACAAATTCGTTGGGCAGGGTCGCGTCTGAAATGCCGCGCCAGAGGATGGCGCTGTCAATGCCGAAGCCGCGCAGAATCTGCGGCATCTGCGCAATGTGGCCGAACGTGTCGGGCAGATAGCCGGTGCGCGAACACGCGCCAAACGCCGTGGCTTGCTGTGTGCCGAGCAACAAATTGCGTACGAGCGCCTCGTCGCCGGCCAGAAATTCATCGGGCAGAACGTACCACGGGCCGACTGTGATGCGGCCGTGGGCGATCAGCGCGCGCACGACCTCGGCCATTTCCGGGCGTAGATCGAGGAAGTCTTCGAGCACAATCGTCTGGCCGTCAAAATTATAGCAGCGGTAGGCGGGATCGCGCAGCAGCAGCGCAATGAGCTGGTCAAACAATTTCTGCAAACGCATCTGCAAGACGCTGAAGGGCGTGTGCCATTCGCGGTCCCAGTGTGTATTCGAGCAGACAAAAACGCGCAGACGGTGCATCCTCGGCTCCATTCATTTAAAGGCTGCGGCCATTATACAATAACTTTGACACGCCGCGCACTTGTGACGCCTGTAGCGGCAGCCATTTCACCACGCAGTGCACGAAGCTAACAATGGCAGAGCAAATGCAAGCAATCTATAGATGGTCTTTGCATCAGCGGCACCGACGCGGGCATTTCATTATAATGGAACCATGACGACACGTACAGCAAAACAGTTGGGACCACGGATTTGTCTGGTGGCACTGTGCCTTGCGGTAAGCGGCGCGGCGTGGGCGCTGCCGGCCAATGCAATCCCGCTCGGTGGCTGGCTCGAAGCGCAAGGCAGCAATGTCACGCGTTGTATTCGCGTGTTGACCGTGATTCCCGGTGAGGCGCTGGATCAGGCGGGCATCCGCCCGGCATATGATTATGCGGAGATCTCTATCGCTGCCATGCTGGCCGGTCCGCGGTGTGTGAAGGCATAGCACATGCCGGTGCGGGCGGTCGTGACCTGTTCGGGAAAAGCGGTATGCAATGCCTGTAGCGCCTGCGCGCCCGTACAGTGACAGGCGATGATCTGCCGCGGTGCATAGGCGCGCAAGGCCGCGCTTGTGGCGGCCATGCGCGCCGCGTCGGCATGCAACAGGTGCAGCCCGCCGATAATGCCCGCGATGCGCGTGGCGCCGGCCACGCGGCAAATGTACTGCAGTGTGTTGATCAGCCCGGCGTGACAGCAGCCGCAACAGACGACCAAGCCGGCGGGCGTGGCGATCCAGAGCGCCAGATCGTCTTCGATCATATCCGGCTGCGCGCCGGCCGCATCGAGAAAGAACGGGCCGCCAACGTCCTCAAATGCCGTCGTACGCGGAATCGGGCCGGTGAGGCCGACCGTCGGCGCAAGCATGCTTGGCTGGCGCACCCAGTGTAGCCGCGCCGGCGGATGCTGGGCCAAGGCACGGCGGGCATCGGCCGGCATCTGCAGGTCTTTCGCCACGCCGTCACGAATGCTGCAACGCGGCCGCGTGACCGCTGGATGCGCATAGATCTGCATGCCCGGCGCGCGCGCCAACGCGTGCGCCACCCCGCCGGTGTGATCGTAATGCCCGTGACTAAGCACGAGCGCATCCGCCATTGTGGTCGCGATGCCGCGTACGCGGGCATTGCTGTCGAACGCGTCGCTTTGGCCCGTGTCAAACAGAATTCGCAATCCGGCGGTCTCAATCCATAGCGCCAGGCCGTGCTCGCATGCCAGGCCCGGTGCGGCCAGATTGTCCACCAGCACCGTGACGACAACGGGCGGGCGCATCGCACTCAATGGTCGCAGACGTTGTCGCCTGTGACGAGTGTGCCCGCCAGATAGGCAGTCACGAGTTGTTCGGGCGTCTCCGCCGGCGCGCCGATCACGACCGCGATCTTGTGCTCGGCGAAGAGCGCTTGCGCGCGCTGTCCCATGCCGCCGGCAATAATAACGTTGGCACCCTGTTGCGCCAGCCAGCGCGGCAGCAAGCCGGGTTCGTGTGCCGGTGCGGCCAAGTCGCGGCGCACACGGATTTGTTTGTTTTTTTCATCGGCATCGACCAGCGCAAACTGTTCGCAGTGGCCGAAATGCAGCGCCAAGCGGCCGTTGGCAAGCGGAATAGCAATGATCATGTGGGGCATCTCCTTAGTATGATTAGGTTAGTGCGATACTGCATCAGGTGTGTCCAAGGCAAGCACAGGCTGCATAATACTGCGCATGATATCGGCGGCGGGGCCTGCGCCGGGCTGACGCACGAACGCGCGGCCCTCGTCGCCCGCCGCGGCAATGCGTGGGTCGATCGGGATGGCGCCGAGGAATGGCACGTGCATCTCGCGCGCCATGCGCGCGGCACTACCGGCTGGGAAAATAGCCGTGCGCGTGCCGCAGGTCGGGCAGACAAAGCCGCTCATGTTCTCGACCACGCCCAGCACGGGCACCTGCAGCGTGCGGCAAAACGTGATCGCTTTGCGCACATCCACCGCTGCCACTTTTTGCGGCGTGGTAACGATCACGGCACCGCTGACCGCGCCGAGCACTTGGCAGACCGAGAGCGGCTCGTCACCCGTCCCCGGCGGCGCGTCAATCACCAAGACATCGAGATCGCCCCATGCCACCTGTTCGAGAAATTGCCGAATCAGCTTCATTTTCAACGGGCCGCGCCAGATGACGGCGTCATCCTGATCCGTCAGCATGAAGCCGAGCGACATGACCCGCAGACCGTCGTGCTCGACCGGCTGCAGCAGCTCTTCCGTGCCGCGCAGGCGCGTGCCCTCGAGGCCGAGCATCGTCGGAATACTGGGCCCGTGAATATCAACATCGAGCAAGCCCACGCGCTGGCCGGCCATCTGCAACGCGATGGCGAGATTCACCGCCACCGTGCTCTTGCCGACGCCGCCTTTGCCCGACAGCACCAGCACATGGTGACGAATGTGCGCGTGGGGCGCAGTGGACGTGGCGATTGTGGGTGTGTCACGCATGCGTCGTCTGCTTGGGCAGGTTAGACAGGCTGTCCCACACGTGGCGGATGTCGGCGGCGCTGGCGGTGGCGATCTCGACCACGGCGCGCGCGTGCAATTGAGCCTGGGTGACGCCGCGATCATAGCGGATGCGGCCGGCGATGCTGGCGCCCGCCTGCCGCGCCGTATCCTCGATCTGCTGCGCCAGGGCGGGGCTGAGGTCCCATTTGTTGACACACACGGCGGTCGGAATACGGAAATGGCGCGTCAGCGCCAGTACGCGCGCCAAGTCGTGTGCACCGGCGACGCTGGGCTCGGTGACAATCAGCACCTGCGTCGCGCCGCTCAGCGAGGCGATCACGGGGCAGCCGATGCCGGGCGGGCCGTCCACGATGATCAGCGCGTGCTGGTCGCGTTCGGCAATACGGCGCGCCGCGGCGCGCACCTGCGCGACCAGCTTGCCCGAATTGCCTGCGCCCGGGTCCAGGTGCGCATGCACCATTGGCCCGCAACGCGTCGTGGACACCATCCATGCGCCGCACCCGCGCTCGGGAAAATCAATCGCCTGCACCGGGCAGAAATGGACGCAGACGCCGCAGCCCTCGCAGGCAATCGGATCAATGGAAAACGTGGCTGCGCCCGCCGCCACGCCCTGCATCCGTACGGCCTCAAAGCGGCACTGCGCCAGGCACGCGCCGCAGCCGATGCAATCGGTCTGGCGAATCAACGCCACATGCCCGGCGCGAAATGCATGCCGCTCGTGCACCTGCGGTTCCAGCACGAGGTGCAAATCGGCCGCGTCCACATCGCAATCGGCAATCACCGCCGTGTGTGCCAGTACCGCCAGCGAGGCCGTGACACTGGTCTTGCCCGTACCGCCTTTGCCGCTGATCACGACTAATTCCTGGATCATGTGCGGGTCTTCCTTTGCGGCGCGGACACGCCGGATTGTGCCTGAAAGCACCAGCGCTCCAACCCGGCCAAATGACAGACTGCCGCACCGGTGACGCCATACAGCACACAGCGCGTGCCGGCCGCCTGCGCCGCTTGCAGCAAGGCCTCGCCCGTGCCATTGACGACCATCGTGCCGGTCGCCAGAATCAAATCAACGCCCTTGATCAGGTCGTGGCCGTACGCGTGCCCGTCGTGGACAGGCACGCCAAACTTGGTGGTGGCAATATTGTTCGGATTGAGGTCGGTGATGCGCACGTTCCCGGCGCCAAAGACATGCACCAGCGCCTCGGCAATGGCAGGATTGAAGCCGATCAAGCCGACCGTGCGCGCGCCGGTATCGCGCGCTTTCTCGGCCATGGCGGTGGCACATTCTTCCGGCGCGTCGTCTTTGCAATGCACCGTGTCGGTCACCAAACACACATGGCAGAGCAGCGCGTTCAGCGCGGCCAGCACCACTGCCCGCGCGCCGTTGTCGGTCAGCGGCAGGGCCAGCACGTCGCGTAGCGTGCCGGCGAAATTGAGCGGGCTGTCGGTGAAGGCTTGGCCGCGCGCGCCGTTGATGACCGCCTCGATCATCTGCTCGCGCCCCTGCAGAATGGGAAAATCACGGCGGGTGGGCGTGCCAATCGCCGCCGCAGGCGCCAGCACGGCGGCGGTCACGGTCACCAGCGTGTCGCACAGGCCGTGTTGCTCGACCAGCTTGCCACACTGGGCCCGGCAGGTTTCCAGCAAGTTCGTCATGATTGCAGGCACTCCCCAATGCCGGTGTAGAGAAAGCGCGCGGCCACATACAAGAACAGCAGCCCAAACAAGAAGCCCAGCAGCCGCGCGGGCGCACGATGATTGATGATGGCGCCGATCTGCGCGCCCAGCACGCACCCGCAGCACAACGGCAAGGCCACGTCCAGCCGCACATACCCCTGGGCATATTTGAACGCGGCGCTGATCAACGCATTGGCGCAAAAGCAGGCCAGTGAGGCGCCAATCGCGACTTTGATCGGCGCACGGAAACAATAGCGGAACGCCGGCACCAACACCGCGCCCGTGCCGATGCCAAACAAGCCCGGCAGGATGCCCGCGCCCGCGCCGAGCAGCGCCTTGCGCAGCAGGCTGCCACGCAAGGGCAGTGCGTCTGGTGCGCTGGTCCGCTGTTCCGGCGCGCGCGGCACGGCTTCCCACAGCATGCGCCACGCCACCGCCGTAAACACCGCGCCGATGCCGATGTCCAGCCAGAATCCCGCGCGTGCCCAGCGCGCGAACAGCAGCGAACAAATCAAGGCAGATACCGCGCCGCTGATGATGATCGGCACCAGCGCGCGCAGCGGCACATGCCCCAGGCGATAATGCTTGATGCCGCCCGCCAGCGTGGTGCACCACACCGCCAGCACGGTCGTGCCCGCCGCATCCGCCGGCGTCAGGTGCAAGACA
Source organism: uncultured bacterium (assembly GCA_964397565.1). GTDB lineage: Bacteria > Auribacterota > UBA3054 > UBA3054 > JAPLST01 > JAPLST01. The sequence goes on along the minus strand of CAYNJC010000006.1, from coordinate 59,773 downwards.
AAGCGCAGCACCGGCATCAGCAAGATGCCCCCGCCAATGCCCAGCAGCCCGCCCAGCAGCCCGGCCGCCACGCCGACACTCAGCAGCATGATCCACGTGTCATTCATGAGGTTTGTGATGGATGGATTGCACGCGGTCCCATAACATGACAAAGGCCGCGCGATACTCCGGCAGCGCGTCAAAAATCAGCGCGCCGCGCGCATACGCCTCCGCAATGCGCCGGTCATCCGGAATCTCGAGCAACAGCGGGATGGCCTCGGCCTGGCAAAACAGCTGCACGCGCTCGTCGCCGCTGCCGGCACGGTTGACGACCACGCCACACGGCACGCCCAGTGTGCGCGTCATCGCCACCGCCAGGCGCACATCATGCAGGCCGAACGGCGTCGGCTCCGTCACCAGCACGGCATATTCAGCGGCGCGTACCGCCGTCACCGCGGGACACGACGTGCCCGGCGGCGCGTCAATAATCACCGGCCGGCCACCCTGCGCACGGGCTTGCACCGCGCGAATCAGCGGCGGCGCCATCGCCACGCCAATATCCAGCCGCCCCAGCGTCAAGGTGATCAGGCCGGCCTGCTGCGTTTCAACGTCGCCAATGCGATGCGGGATTTCGCGGATGGCCTGCCGCGGGCACACCTGCACACAGCCGCCGCAACTGTGGCACAATTCCGGAAAGATCAGCGTCCGTGTGCCCGCCACCGCAATGGCGTTGTAGGCGCACAAACGCGCGCATTCACCGCAGCCGTCGCAGACGGCCGCGTCAATCTCCGGCACCATCACCATGCAGGGCGTGCTGCCCTGCGGCGTACCCCGCAGAAACAAGTGCGCGTTGGGCGCCTCGACATCGCAATCCAGCACCTGCACCGGCCCGCCGCACGCCCGCGCCAGATTGACCGCCACAGTCGTCTTGCCCGTACCGCCTTTGCCCGACGCAATCACAATCCGGCATGCGCGCCGCGCGCCGGCAGGGCCGGTGCCAGCCGCCGCTGCGCTCACCAATGTCCTTCGACATCCGCGGCCGTTAGCGCGCTCAGCGTGCCGGCGCGATACTGTGCCAGCGCTGCCGCCACCGTCGGCGCGTCACTGGTGTACACCCTAATCCCCGCTGCCGCCAGCACGCGCAGCGCTTTCGGCCCGCAGTGCCCGGTGACGACCGCGCCGGCGCCGGCGCGCGCAACCGCTTCTGCCGACTGAATCCCCGCGCCTTGCGCCGCCTCCAGCCGTTGCGCATTGTCCAGCAACGTGAAGGTGGCGTGTTCCAGATCATACATGAGAAACCGCGATGCGCGGCCAAAGCGCGCGTCCAGCGGCGCGTCCAGCGTGGTGCCCGTCGTCGTTACTGCTATCGTCATCATCTGATTCTCCTAAATTTCAACATTGAACATTGAAGGTTCAATGTTCAATGTCAAACGTTCACTATCCAGATTATTTCGGGCATTTCTTCAACGTCATGAACCAGTCCAGCACCGTGGTGTCAGCCGCAGGCGCTTCCGTGCGCTGTTTGGCCGTGCCGCACGAGCCCGGCGGCGGCACAATGACATCGTCGCCCGGCTGCCAGTTGGCGGGCGTGGCGACCTTGTGCTGGTCGGACATCTGCATCGCGATCAGCAGCCGCATGATTTCATCCACGTTGCGCCCGTTGCTGAGCGGATAGTAGAGAATCGCGCGCACAATGGCCTGCGGGTCAATGATGAACACCGCCCGCACCGCTTGCGTCGAGCTGGCCGACGGCTGCAGCATGCCGAAGGCCTTCGAGACCTCCATCGTCAGATCGCTGATCACGGGGAAGTTGACCTCGACGCCCTTCATGGTTTTGTACACGATCTTCTCTTTGATCGTGCGCAACCAGGCGATATGGCTGTAGGTGCTGTCAATCGAGAGCCCCAGCAATTTGCAGTTGCGCTTCTCGAACGCCGGCTGCATCACGGCAAAGGTCATGAATTCGGTCGTGCAGACCGGCGTGAAATCGGCCGGATGTGAGAAGAAGACCACCCATTTGCCTTTGAAGTCATCAGGAAACGTGAGCGGCCCCTGCGTGGTTTCGGCTTTGAACGCCGGGGCGGGTTCGCCAATCAGTGGTAGTCGTGCGGTCGGTTCCATACGTTGCTCCTTACGTGACGGTGAGGTGAGCGGTGGCGCAGGGCGCGTTGCGTAACACGTCCTGCGCCATCAACAAGATTACTGCTGTGCGTCAGGTTCGAGGTCGTTCAGGCGCTGTTTCAGCGCGGCGAGCTGCTGCGCGAGCGCGTCGGCCTGCGCGTGCAACGCGCGTTGCTCCTGTGCCGGCGTGGGCGCAACAACGCCGGCGCGCTGCCAGCCCGGCAGGCCGGTCGCATGAAACATATTGCGCCAGCCGCGCCCGCCCCCGCCGCCGCCGCCGCGCCCTGCGCCGCGGCCAAAGCCCATGCCGCGCCCGCAGCCGGGCATCACATTCGCGTTGCCGGGCGTGGTAAAGCCCGCGCAATAGCCGGCCGCGCGCCCGCTCATTGGGCCCGCGCCCATTGGTCCTGTTCCGTTTCCTTGTGGCATCCTGTTTCCTTATGGTTGTGTGAACTGAAAACTAAAAACTGAAATCTATCATGCTTCACGCATGCTCCCCGGCCGGCCCCGGCCGGCGCCACAACGGCGGCGGCGCATGCGCCGTTCGCCGCCGCGCCGCCCGCAACAGCCCGGCATGGCATAGGCCGCCTCGTGCAACCGGCCGGCCCGCCAAGCCTGGATCAGCGCATCGGTCGCGCCGGCCACAAAGGCGATAATCCGCACGCCGTGACTACGGACCAACTCCTCCACCGGGCGCGAGATCGCGCCGCAGACCAGCGTGTCGACGCTCAATTCGGCCAGGCGGGTGGCACGCCGCGCCGCGCCCTCGGGCAGCGCGACGAGCGTGCCGCCCGCCGCCGCGTCCGGCGCGGTGTCGACCACGCGCACCTGGCGCGCCACATCAAAGACGGGCGCGATGCGCTCCTGCCAACATGCAAAGGCGGCTTTCATCAACAATGGAGAGGCACATTCCGCGCCATCCGCCGCGCCGATCCGCGGCGCGCCCGCAAGCCACTGCGCACGAGCATGTTGGCTTTTTGCCTGCCGCCGCGTGGCGATAGTATAGTATTATTTATGCTACTGTATTGTGCGATAATAGACTCATAAAAGCTACTGTACTTGCGGCAGACAGGGGGACCGCGCGCCGCCCGTCCCGGCGCTCTTTACTTGCGCCGCCCGTCGCGCACGGGCAGGGCGATGCCCAATTGTTTGATCTTGCGGAAGAAGGTGGTCTTGTGCAGGCCGAGCGCGCGCGCGGCCGCCGCGCGATTGCCGCCGCAGCGTTCGAGCGCGCTGCGCAGCGTGTGCGCATCCAAGGCGGCGCGGGCCGCCCGCAGGCCGGACGTGGCGGCCGGATGCGCCACGCCCGCCAGCAGCTCGGGCGGCAGATCCGCCAAGGTGAGTTCATCGCCGCGGCACAACACAAACGCGCGCTCGATGCAATTCTCCAACTCGCGCACATTGCCGGGCCAGTCATGCGCCATCAGTAACGCCAGCGCTTCGGGCGCGATGCCACGGACCGCCTTGCCATGCAGGCGGTTGAAATGCTCGATGAACTGGGCGACCAAGAGTGGAAGATCCTCCGTGCGCCGGCGCAACGGCGGCAACTCGATCCGCACGACGTTCAGGCGATAGTACAAGTCTTCACGAAACGCGCCGCGGCGCACGGCATCGACAAGGTCGGTATTGGTGGCGGCAATGACGCGCACGTCGGCGCGCTCGGCCCGCGTGGCGCCCAGCGGCTCATACGTCCGCTCCTGCAACACGCGCAGCAGGCGCACTTGCAGCGCGGGCGTCACCGCGCCGATTTCATCCAGGAAGATTGTGCCGCCTTTGGCCAGCGCAAAGCGGCCGGCTTTGTTCTGAACCGCGCCGGTGAAGGCGCCGGCCTTGTAGCCGAACAGTTCAGATTCAAGCAGCGCATCGGGGAGCGCCGCGCAGTTGACTGCCACAAAGGAGCCGGCGTGGCGCGGGCTCAAGGCGTGAATCGTGCGCGCGATCAATTCCTTGCCCGTGCCGGTCGCGCCCAGAACCAAGACCGTGCTGGGGCTGGCGGCAATGGCCGGCAGAACCTCAAAGATGCGTTGCATCAGCGGGCTGCGGCTGACCAGCTCGCCCACGCGATAGCGCCCGGCCAATTCCTGCCGCAGGGCGTCCACTTCGCTCAGGTCCCGGAAGGTTTCGGCGCCGCCCGCCACGCGCCCGCGCGCATCGCGCAGCACGGCGGTGGTGATGCTGATGGGAATGCGGGCGCCAGACCCATTGATGATATAGCCTGTTTTCCCGACGAGTGGTTTGCCGGTGCCGAGCGTGTGGCGCAAGGCACAGGCGGTTTCGCACATGTTCGAGCGAAATACTTCGGCGCACGGACGGCCGATGGCTTCGGCGCGCGGTATGCCGGTGATCTGCTCCGCGGCGTGATTGAAGCTGGTGATGCGCCAGGCGTGATCGACGGTGAAGACACCCTCGGAAATGCTTTCCAAAATGGCGTTGGTCAGGTTATGATCGAGCGGCACGCGCGGCATAGGGCGCGCGGGCTTGGCACCGCCGGGCAGTTGAACATGGCGCGTTCGTGAGGTCACGCGCCTAGTATAGCATTACGCCGGGCGCAATGATGTGCGGATGCTGTTCTGCGCGCCGGCGACGCTATCCTCCCCACCGGTCCCGCCGACGGCCGGATGGAAGGAGAGATTGGCAAGCGCGCCGCCGCCGCACCCGCGCGGCGCACAACCACGCCAGGGGCTGCACGTCACGGCACAACCCTCTTCCCTCTATCGGGATTTCAGGGAGTCTCTGCATCAGCGGCACTGACGCGGTCATTTCACTATAATGGAACCATGACGACACGTACAACAAAACAGCTGGGAGCGCGGATTTGTCTGGCGGCACTGTGCCTTGCGGTAAGCGGCGCGGCGTGGGCGTTGCCGGCCAATGCAATCCCACTCGGCGGCTGGCTCGAAGCGCAAGGCAGCAATGCCACGCGTTGTATTCGCGTGTTGACCGTGATTCCGGGTGAAGCGCTGGATCAGGCGGGCATCCGCCCGGGCGATGCGATCCTGGCCTGCAATGCCAGTGATTTCGCCACCAACACCGATGATGTGCTGCGCGTGTTACACACGGCGTGCTTGCCGGGGCCGACGGCGGTGACGGCGCGGCTCGCGGTGGCGCGCGCGCTGCCGGGTGCGACGCTGCCGACCAACGCACCCGAGCTCGTGGCGCTGACGGTCGCGCCGCCGCGCGCATTGCGGCAATGCATAGGCATGGCACCAGATCGCATGGCTAGGCCATGGGAGCAATCCATCACGACCGCGCTGCCGGTCGTCACCAATCGGCTGGTGGCGGCGACGCAACGCGCACAGGATGCCTGGCACACGCCGATTCTCGATCATGTCATGCAATGGCCGGGCGATCTGTCGGCGTGCGCGCACCTCGAAGCGTGGAAACTCGAACAGGCGGCGCGCGCGCGCCAACCCTTGGCGTGCGTGCAGCGTGACGGGCACCTGCACCGCGCCACGCCGGTGGGAAATCCCCTGGCAGACTTTGTCGCGGATCTTGACGCCGCCGGCGCGGACGTGGTGCGCGCCTTTGCCGCGCTTTCAACGGCGCAGGTCGCCGCGCTGTGCGCCAGCCCGGACGATTTTGCCACCGCGATGGACACCTGGTTTTACTTGCAGGATGACACCAATGCAACGCGCTATCTGGCGAACTGGCGGGTGCTGCAATCGGCACTAAAAGTTAATGGCAGTCAACAGTTAATGGCGCTTGAACGCCTTGATCGGTGGCTGCGGCCGGAGGGCATTGCCGCACTGATCAATGCCGTGCAGCAACTCCCGCGCCCGACCGCCGCACTGACCAGCCCCGGCTGCAGCGGCACATTGCTGGCGGTGATCACCAGTCGCTGGGGCACGATTGTTGTGGGCGGACCTGAGCGCAACACGTACGGGCCGGAACCATTGGCGATCATTGATGTCGGCGGGCATGACAGTTACGCCGATCGCTGCACGGCCGGGCCGGCGCGCCCGCTGTCGCTGGTGCTCGACCTGGCCGGCGATGATGAATACGTGGCGACGCGCGGGCCGGGCGTTGCGGCGGGCATCGCCGGTGTTGATGTCATTATGGATTGTGCCGGCAATGACTATTATAGTTGTCCGCGCTGGGGCCTTGGCGCGGGCTTTTTCGGCATCGGCATGCTGTGGGACATGGCTGGCAATGACACCTATATTGGCGAAGGATTTGTGCAGGGCGTCGGCCTGTTTGGCAGCGGCATGATTATTGACGAGGCCGGTGATGATGTGTATCACGCCCAGCGTTTCGCGCAAGGCCTTGGTTTGCCCGGCGGGCAGGGTTGCCTTGCGGATTTGGACGGCAATGATTATTATGCCGCGACGCCCGGCGCGCCCAGCGTGTACGGCATGGCGGGCGTGTACAACTCGTTTGCGCAAGGGGCGGGCGTGGGCTTTCGCCTGATAGCCAGCGGCGGGCTGGGTCTGTTGCTCGATTGCGCCGGCGACGATCGCTACACGGCCGGCGAATTTGCGCAGGGCGTCGGCTATTATCTTGGCACGGGCATGCTGGTGGACCGGCGCGGCAATGATTGCTATCGTGCGACACGCTATTGTCAAGGCGCGGCGGCACACGATGCGGCCGGCGCATTACTCGACGGTGCCGGCGATGACATGTATCTCGGGCGCGTGACCGCATGTCAAAGCGCGGCGTGGGACACGTCGGTGACATGCCTGCAGGATGCGGCGGGCAATGATGCGTATCACAGTGTCGGTCTGGCACTGGGCGCGGCCTGCATCGGCAGTTATGCGCAGTTTGAGGATTTCGCCGGGACAGATGACTATGTGTTTGTCGGCGCGGAAGCGGCCGGCAATAGTTGGCAGCCGCCCAGCGAGACGAATGTGGCAATCTTCTCCGACTATGGCGGATGCCCGGATCGCTACGCGCCGCAGGGCGCCTCGGCGGCGGCGAACAACACCAATGTGACCAGCCGTTGCATCGGCGTGTTTGAAGACCGATGATTTGCTCGCCGCGAACAAATCAGTACAAAACCATTTGTCGCCAATGGTTTTTCTCAGCAACGCGGGCGGGGCGCTTGAAACAAACGCCGCGGATGTGGTACACTATCCCAACGATATTTGTAGTGGAACCTAACGCAAGGAACTATGCAACGCGAACAAATAGAAGTTGATGTTTTGTGTGTTGGCGCCGGTGTCGCCTCATTAAGCACGGTACTGCGACTGTTGCGCCGCCCCGCGCAGTCGAAGCCCACCGTGATGATTCTCGAAAAGGGCAAGCATGTCGGCGCGCACATTTTGTCGGGTGCGGTGGTTGACCCGGTGCCGTTGCGCGAGCTGTTGACGGAGGCAGAGCTGGCGGCCATGCCGGTCGCGTCGCACGTGCGCCAGGAACGGTTCTACCGGCTGACGCGGCGGCACGCGTTGCGCATTCCATTTCTGCCACCGGCGTTGCGGGCGAAGGGCTTTCCGATTGTGTCACTTGGTTTGTTGTGCAAATATGTGGCGCAACTGTGCGAGCAGGCCGGCGCCGAGATTTACACGGAAATGACGGCGGCCGAGGTGTTGGAAGAGAACGGCACGGTGGTGGGCGTGCGGGTCGGCGACAAGGGTCTTGACAAGGATGGCCAGCCGACGGACCGTTTCGAGCCCGGGCCGGAGATCCGCGCACGGATTACGGTCTTGGGCGAAGGCGCCTGCGGCGTGTTGACTCAGCGGTTGATCGAGCGCCATGCGTTGGCGGCGGATGCGAATTCACAGGCCTATGCGGTGGGCATCAAAGAAATCATTGAGACACCGGCGCGGCCGGAACGGGCCGGCGCGATTGTGCATACCTTTGGCTATCCGCTGGACTATGCCACGTATGGCGGCGGCTTTGTCTACGGCATTTCGCCGACGGAAGTAGCGTTGGGGCTGGTCGTGGCGCTGGACTACCGCAACGCCAGGCTCAATCCGCACGAGGAATTTCTGAAGTTCAAGGCGCATCCGCTGGTGCGCGACCTGATCCGCGACGGGCGGGTGGTGGGCTATGGCGCCAAGATGCTGCCGGAGGGCGGCCTGTTTGCGGTGCCGGAATTAGTGACGCCGGGCGCGCTGCTGGTCGGCGACGGCGCGGGCTTGCTCGACGCGGTGCGCTTGAAAGGCATCCACCTTGCGATTCAGTCCGGCATTGCGGCCGGCGACACCGTAGCAGAGGCGCTCGCGGCGGGCGCGGTAACGCCTGCGAGCCTGGCCGGCTACCCACAGCGATTGCGGGCGACCAGTGGCTGGCGCCAGATGCAGCGGGTGCGCAATGTGCGCGCCTGTTTTGCATGGGGCGCGGTGCCGGGCGTGCTGGCGGCGGGCGCAAGTTTGCTGCTGGGCGGCTGGGTGGTGCCGGGCCGCTTGCGCATGCATCCGGATCACGAATGTTTGCGGAAAGATACTTCGGCGACACCGGGCGCGAAGGAGCAGGTGCCATTAGAGATGCCGGAGGCGCTCGCACTGGATCGTTTAACCGACGTGTTTCATGCCGGCATCACGCATGACGAGCACCAGCCGTGTCATTTGAAAATAAAGGATCCCGACCGTTGTGTGCGCGAGTGTTTGGCGGTATACGGCGCGCCCTGCACGCGGTTCTGTCCGGCGCAAGTGTACACGCTGGCGGACGACGGCACGGAGATCAAAATAGATGCCGCCAATTGCCTGCACTGTAAGACCTGTCAGGTGAAGGATCCGCTGCAAAACATTGAATGGACCTTGCCGGAAGGCGGCAGCGGGCCGAACTATCCCGGGCTGTAAATTTGTTGGCGGCCAACAAATTTGGAGAGAGGCTGGCGGCTGTTATGCCAAAAAACAATTATCACTGTTAGCAATTCAAGACTATGACCACCGCGACCACAATGATGCCCCTGCTGGTGCTGGTGATTGCGGCGCTGTACGCCAGTGTTGGGCATGCCGGCGCATCGGGTTATCTGGCGGCCATGGCCCTGCTGGGCGTGGCGCCGGCGCAGATGCGACCGACGGCGCTGGTGTTAAACGTTGTCGTTGCGAGCATTGCCTCCTGGCAATTCCTGCGCGCGGGTTGTTTCTCCTGGCGGGTCTTTTGGCCGTGCGCGCTGACGTCAATCCCCTGCGCATTTCTGGGCGGGATGGTGCAGATGCCGAACACGAGCTACAGGATCCTGGTGGGCTGCGCCTTGTTGTTCGCATCGGTGCGCTTGCTCTGGCCGCGTGACGCGAACGCGACGAGCGCAATCCGCGCACCCGGCGCCACGGCAGCCGCCGTGAGCGGCGGTGTGATTGGTTTTGTGTCGGGGCTGATCGGCATCGGCGGCGGTATTTTTCTGAGTCCGGTCGTGATTCTGCTGCGCTGGGCGACACCGCGCGAAACGACCGGCGTCTCGGCGTTGTTCATCCTGGTGAATTCGATTGCCGGCTTGGCGGCGCGACCGGCAGCGCTGGCGGACTTGTCGCCGGCGTTGCCGTTGTGGGCCGCCGCCGCCGTGCTGGGCGGCTGGCTCGGCGCGGCGAGCGCCTGTTATCATTTCAGCGCGGCAACGATCAAACGGGTGCTCGCCGGTGTGCTGGTGCTGGCGGCGCTGAAGCTCGTCATCATGTAACCCTGCCGTTGAAGATATAGAGGCGCGCTTGGTGCGCACATATCGGAAAATGTGTATACATCAGCCGGCACGTGCCCGTTGTGTTTGCCCTGTCGAATTTGCTGTTGATTTTCGTGTGCAAATATACTATGCTATGGTAGTAAGTTTGCTTAACAACTCGCAAAAACACACAGGAGACCACATGAAAGCACTGACGATTGGGTTGAGCATGGTGGTGGTGGTTGCATTGCTTGCGCAGGCCGGCGAAGTCACACAATGGCAGGACAATTTCACGGGCGCGGACGGGACGATTGTGGCGCCCTCGGCCAATTGGAGCTACACCAATCTCGGCGTGGAAATCGAGTGGCAAGTGATCCCGCGACCGGATGCGGCCGATCAGTACATCATTTCGAACAATCAGTTGTACTGCTATGTGGGCCCGTGCACGAATAACCCTGTGGTTTACAACAAAGTGATGACCGGTTTGCAGCCCTTGAGCGCTGGCACGCCGGTCTTTTTGAAGCTGATCAACGGGCAAGTCGAGGCGGAATTGGACTTGACGGCCACGATGGCCAATCTTGGCAACCAGTGGGGACTGAACCAAGAGATCAAGCTGGCGCTGGCGGCCGGCCCCGACGTGAGTGATCCGGGCAGTTACACCAATATGTACTATGTGAAACTGACGGTTCAACCGAGCAATACCCCCAACGTGCGGGTCGCGGCCAGTTACGCGTCGGTGATAGCAAACACAAGTGCGGAGCTGCCCGGGGCGAATTTTCTGGTGCAATACCCCTTGACCGAACCGCTCAAAATCAAAATGCTGGTAAAGAGCGACGCGACGTATCAAGTGTACACGAACGGCGCATTCTGGGTTGCGACCAACAGCGCGATACCAGCGGCGGCCATGGAGACGCTGTATCCCTTCTTCTGGCACGGCAAATTCAATGGCAGCGGCGGCGTGGTCGCCGACGGCAATGTGGTGATTGATAATTTTATGGTGAAATATATTCCCGAACCGGTGATGGTGAGCATTCTGCTGCTGGGCTTGGCCGGCTGGTGCTGCCGCAGAGCCCGCGCGTGCTAACGCCGGTGCCGCCACGGCACGTGTTTTGTACGTTTTTGTGGTCGTTTTCTCAGACTTGAACGTCTGGTCACCGTGGTCCACGATAGCACCCACAGCCAGCAACAACGCCGGCGGCTACACTTGCGCCAGCTGGTCATTGCTGGATGCGGTGTTGGCGGCGATGGTGGGTCGGGCTGGCGCCCAGCACGCGCTTGAAGACCGTGTTGAAATAATAGGGGTCGTTAAGACACGCTCGCTGATGTGCTGCACGGTGTGATTGCAGTGGACAATTGAGCAGCCGGCTTCGCGCGCCAGTTTGGCAACCGTCCACGGTTCGTGGAGTGCGCCGCGCACTTTCCAGAAGGCGCGATCCAGGCGTTCCGGCAGATATTTTTCTTTGCGGGCAAGGTGCGCGGCGCGTGCCGGTGACGTGACACGCGCTGTGCGCACCAGGCGGGAGCAGATAGGCGTCGGGCGTTGTTCGCGCCATCGATGGTCAACGTCGCCGCGCCGTCCAGCACATAATTCAGCGACGTAGTGTGCGGGCAGGGGTCATCCATGCCTTCACCCGTCGCCCAGGCCGAGCGGCCCCAAAACAGCGCGGTGACGGGCAGCAGCGGATCAGCCACGTGCGAGATCGTATAGCATTCTTCGCGCGGCGGCAGGTCTGGCTGCCGATCAAATCAAAAGAGATAGCGGGCGTCGCGTGGCTGCGCACGCCGTGGCATGAGCGCTGCCCCACCGTCCAACGTCGAGTGTCCGCGGTGCTTCATCGCAAAAAAACCTCATGGTTTGCTACAATAGCAGTGCACCGCCTATGACGTCCGTCTTGCCGTACACCTCCCTGCGTGAGTATTTGCGCCAGCGCTATGGCGCCAAGGTCGTGCGCATTCCGTTGACGCTGCACCGGGTCTGCCCACAGCGCGCGGCGGGGCGCCCGGGTTGCCTGTTTTGCCTGCCGGCCGCGTACGAGCCTCCGGCCGCACAGCAGCATGGCACGGCGATTGAGCAATTGCAGCGCGGAATCGCGCAGGCGCGCGCGCACGGCCGCGCCACAAAATTCGTGGCCTATCTGCAAAGTGGCAGCAACACGCATGGCGACCCGGCGGTGTTGCGCTGCGATTATGAAGCATTGCTCGCGCAGCCAGACGTCGTGGCGTTAAGCATCGCGACCCGGCCGGATTGCCTTGACGATGCCATTATGGCGGTACTGGCGGCGCTTAGCCGCCAGCATGACCTCTGGGTCGAACTCGGCGTGCAGACGCTGCATGAGCGCAGCTTGGCATGGTTGCAGCGCGGGCACGATGCGGCCTGCGTGCTGGATGCCGTGCGGCGCTTGCGCGAGGCCGGGATCGCGCACATTGTTGCCCATCTCATTCTGGGGCTTCCGGGCGAGACAACCGATGACATGCACGCCAGTGTGCGAGGCTGTGTGGGCGCCGGCGCCCACGGCCTCAAGCTGCATCATCTGCAAGTTATGCGCGACACGCCGCTCGAAGTCGAATGGCGCGCCGGGCGTGTGCCGACCCTGACGCTGGATGCCTACGCGACGGTGGTGGCCGCGCTGCTGACCCGGGTCCCGCGCGCGACGGTCATCCATCGCTTGTGCGCCAGCGCGCCGGCGCAATACCTGTGCGCGCCACTCTGGCCGGGCACGAAAATGGAACACGTGGCCGCAATCATGCGCGCACTGGCAGTGCAATCCTGACATGCCACACGACTCGGAGACCTGGCCCGTTTTTGAAGAAAAACGGTTTTCAGCAAACCGTTTTATAAAACAAATGCGTGCCGCATTTGTTTTCCTCCACAATAAAAAAACGCGCCCGGATGTTCGTCCGGGCGCGTGCGCAAACAATTGCGTGCGGTTGCTTATTCTTTCGGTGCGGGTTCCGCGCCAAGTAATTCGACCTCGAAGACCAGCACGGTATTAGGATAAATATCCGAACCCGGTTGGCCTTCCTCGCCATACGCCAAATCGGACGGAAGGTACAATTTGTACTTGCTGCCGACCGGCATCAGTTGCAGCGCTTCGGTCCAGCCCTTGATGACTTGATTGAGCGGAAAAACCGCCGGCTCACCGCCGTGCTTCTCGGAGCTGTCAAACTCCGTGCCGTCAATCAAGGTGCCTTTGTACAGCACTTTGACCACATCGGTCTGGTTCGGTTTCGGGCCTGCGGCTGGCTTCAACACTTCATATTGCAGGCCACTCTTGGTGGTGACGACGCCCTCTTTTTTCTGGTTCTTTTCCAGAAATGCGATGCCCTCTTTCTTGTTTTGCTTGGCTTTGACTTGCGCCAGCTTTTTCCAGCCTTCAACTTTCTTTTCGCGTTCGGCCGTCGCCTCTTCACGTTTGGCCATCATCTGCTTGCGAAATTCCATCATGGTCTGACGCTGCGCGTCCATTGACAGCTGTGGCTTGCCGCCCGAGAGCCCGTCGCGCAGCCCTTGGACGACCAATGCTTCATTGACAAACGGCACGTTCTGGCGCATGCCACTGCCGGTATCGAGACCGAGACAATAACTGACCCGATCAGTGTAGCTCATTTCGCCGGTGGCCGGCGCGGCAGTCGGGCTGCCAAGCACGCCGGCTTCTTTTTGCAGCACGTCCTCGGCCGGCGGCGCGGCCGGCGCATCGGCGGCTGACAATGACCAGGTCATGAGCGTGACGACCGCACCGGTCAGGATAAAAACGCGAGTAACCATTGTGTCTCCTTGTAACATAGACGGCAGCGCGACCTGCGTGCCGCGCCGCACATAATGAGCTTGGTCGTGCGCGGCCTTGCGCCAGGCACATATATCACACGCCAATTCTCGGCAAAAATGGTACGCCCGAAGGGACTCGAACCCCAAGCCTTCTGGTCCGTAGCCAGACGCTCTATCCAATTGAGCTACGGGCGCACAACTATCATTGTAGCTATTATAGCAAGCCGCGGGCGCATTGTCAAACGCACCTCCGTGCCCCAGAAAGACGACCAGCAAGATCCGCGCACGCCCCGGCAGGATCGAACCTATGCTGAACGTTGGCATTGCAGCACGGCAATGCACAATGCACGCAGAGAAGCGGATTCATCAATTTGCTATAATCAACGGCATGCTCATCCTCTACGACGAGAACATTCCGTGTGGCCGTGAGGCTTTTGCGCAGCTCGGCGACGTGCGCGCGTGCGCCGGGCGGGCCATGACGCCGGCCCAGGTGCGTGAGGCGGACATCCTGTTCGTGCGCTCGGTGACGAAAGTCAACGCGGCGTTGTTGCGCAACAGTCGTGTGCGTTTTGTCGCCACCGCCACCAGCGGCAGCGACCATCTTGACCATGCCTACCTGCGCCGGCGCGGCATTCAGGCGGTGGACGCGCTCGGCTCCAACGCCGAGGCCGTTGCGGAGTATGTCATCACCGGCCTGCTCGAGCTGGCGGCACGGCACGGCCTGACGCTGCGCGGCAAACGCATGGGCGTGATTGGTGCCGGGCACGTTGGTGCACTGGTCGCGCGATATGCCGCGGCGCTGGGCATAACGGTTTTATTGAACGACCCGCCACGCCAGCGGACCGAGCCGGATTTTCCAGGCGTTTCGCTGGACGCGGCGCTGGACGCCGAGATTGTCACGCTGCATACGCCGTTGACCGACGCCGGCCCCGACGCCACCCGCCATCTGCTTGATGCGCGGCGCATCCACGCCCTCGCCCCGCAGATTATTTTGGTGCACACCTGCCGCGGCCCGGTGGTGGACACGGCCGCGTTGCTGCAACGCCTGCGCGACAAAAACGACCTATCGGTAATCATCGACGTCTGGGAAGGCGAGCCGGACGTGGCAAATGATCTGCTGCAACGCGTTTGCATCGGCACGCCCCACATCGCCGGCTATTCCTGGCCCAGCAAAGTGCGTGCGACCGAGATCATTTACCGCGCGGCCTGCGCGTTTCTCGGTCTGCCGCCGCACTGGTGCGCGCCCAAACTGCCGCCCGGCGTGCCGGCGCCGCAGATCACCGTGCCGGCCGCGGCCGCGCCGGAAGCCGCGCTGCTGCACGTGGCGCGCAATGTGTACGACATCGTGGCTGATGCTGCACGCCTGCGCCAACAACTCGATCTGCCGCCCGACCAGCGCGGCCCGCATTTTGACGCCCTGCGCAAGAACTATCCCCTCCGCCTCGAATGGCCGCAGGCGCGATTGCACACTCCGCCGCCGGCGCTGCGCCCCTTGTTCACTTCACTTGGTTTTTCATGCGTGTCCTGACCCGTCTGCTCATTCTGGTGCTGCTGTGCGCCGCGGTTAGCATGGCCGATACCGGCGAGTGGTTTTTCTCCTTTGCGGTCACGGCGCGCACCCAACTGGCCACGCTCACCCCGCTGATCTCGATTGATGCGGTGCGCGGCACGACGGTCGTTGCCTATGCCACTGCCGCGCAGTTTGCGCGCTTCCAGTCCTTGGCGATTCCCTATACCATCCTGCCGCATCCCAGCACGTTGGTCACGCCGCGCATGAGCGACGACCCGCGCGCCGTGCAAGCCAGAGGCGCCTGGGATGTGTACCCGACCTATGGCGCCTACACCTCGATGATGTACGGTTTTGCGCACGACTATCCGGCGCTCTGCCGTATTACTAATGTCGGCAATTCGGTGCAAGGCCGCCAGTTGCTCTGTGCGATCCTGTCGGACAATGTCTGGACCCGCGAGGACGAGCCGCAAGTCCTATACAGTGCGGCCATGCACGGCAATGAAACCACCGGTTTTATCTTGCTGTCGCGGCTGATCGACTATTTGCTGACCAATGCCGGCAGCGTCGCGCGCGCGTCGAACATCATTGCCAATGTCGAACTGTGGATTAATCCGCTGGCCAATCCCGACGGCACTTATTATGGCGGCAACAGCACCGTCGGCAGCGCGCGGCGCTACAATGCCAACGGCGTGGACCTCAATCGCAATTTTCCTGATCCCAAAGTCGGTCTGCATCCCGACGGCAACGCCTGGCAGCCGGAAACCAT
Source organism: uncultured bacterium (assembly GCA_964397565.1). Taxonomy (GTDB): domain Bacteria; phylum Auribacterota; class UBA3054; order UBA3054; family JAPLST01; genus JAPLST01. Next base: position 44,091 of record CAYNJC010000006.1, on the reverse strand, counting down.
GGCGATGATCCGGCTCGCCACCAATCAGCATTTTGCCCTTTCGGCCAATTTTCACGGCGGGGCCGAGGTCTTCAATTATCCGTGGGACACGTGGCCGCGGCGCCATGCCGACGATGCCTGGTTCATCCGCATTGCGCGCACCTACGTCGAGACGGCCCATTCGAACAGCCCGGCCGGCTACATGACGGACGAAAACGACGGCATTGTCAATGGCTGGGACTGGTATGAAGTCAATGGCGGGCGCCAGGACTACTTCACCTATTTTGGGCGCGGGCGTGAAGTGACGATCGAAGTGTCCGACACCTATCTGCTGCCCGAAGCGCAATTTGCCGCGTATTGGAATTACAGTCGCGATGCCCTGCTGGGCTACATCGAGGAAAGTTTACGGGGCGTGCGCGGCGTGGTTACCGATCCGCTCGGTGCCCCGCTCGCCGCGCTGCTCAGCATTCCCGGCTACGACAAAGACAACTCCGAGGTGATGACCGACCCCGCCTGCGGCGATTTCCACCGCTTGCTCGACGCCGGCACCTATCACTTGCGCGTCGCCGCGGCCGGGTATCCGCCCATGCTGGTGTCCAACGTGCTGGTGACCGCCGGCGGTTGCACGCGCACTAATATCGTGCTGGTGCCCGAAGCGGGCGTGTGCGCCCTGGCACTGGGCATGACAATTCTACTGCGAAAGACTATACTAAGCCACAATCACATGTACAAGGAGCAAGTATGATGACGCGCTTTACCATGACGATGCTGACGGTTCTGGCCGTGCTGTTCGCGGCCCTGTTTCTCTATCAACAACAAAAAGCGACTGCGCTGCAGCGCAAACTGGACGAGTTGCAATCGCTGACGGTCAGCGCCAAGGACACGACCCAGACCATCACGATCAACAACACCGCCCTGCAGCAACAAGTGCAAACGCTGCAGGTTGCACATGACGCCGCCACCAATCGCGCGGCCGTGCTGGCACAGGCCGTGCAGCAGCTCGAGACGACCAGCGTCAGCAATCAGGTCGTCGCTGCTGCAGTCGCCGCACGCACGCCGGCGGCACAACCCGCCAAGAAAGCAGACGACAGCGCCAAAGGCTTTGCCCAGTCGCTCGCCACGCTAATGAAAGACCCGGCCATGAAAGACACCCTGCGCACCCAGATGAAAATGGCGCTCGAACCCATGTACGCCGGCCTGATCCAGGACCTGGGCCTGCAAAACGAAGACGCCGACGCGTTTCGTGAATTACTGGTCGAGCGCCAAATGGGCGCCGTCGCCCTCAGCGCGCAACTCATGGAAGGCAGCATGTCGGCACAGCAAGAAAAAGACGTCATGGCCCAGATTGAGAAAGAACAGGCGCAGGTCGACACGATGATCAAGAGCATGCTCGGCGACGACAACTATGCGCGCTACAAAGACTATCAGAAAACCGAGCAGGAGCGCATGGCCTTGAGCCAATTCCGTCAGCAATTGTCGGGCACGGATGTCACGCTTGATCGTGCCACCGAAGACAAACTAGTGAGCGCCATGGGCAGCGCGCGCGAGGAGCTGCGCAAGAGCGGCGACTACTTCGATGCCCAAAAGTCGCGCCCAAGCCAGTATACCAGTGACGCCGTCGCCAAGTATCAGCAGCAGGAAGAGCGTGTTTCCGCGAGCACGCTCGAGAAAGCACGCGCCTTCATGTCGCCCAAGCAGTTCGAAAAGTTCCAAGCATTTCAAGAGACACAGCTGCAAATGCGCGCCGCCCAGATGAAAATGGCCCAGCGCATGTTTGACAAGTCCGCGCAAGGAGAAAAATGAATGCGCCGCATTCATTTTGTAAAACGGTCTGCTAACCGTTTTTCTCAAATTGTTGGCGTTCCCATTGTGGCCGCGGACGCCTGCTTGGAGCTGGCTTGGCTAGCTAAGGCACCAGCCTAGTCCCGTCAAAGGCGGGGATCCCGCCAACGGCGGCGGTCCCGCCAACGGCGCGGATGACCGCGACTGCAGAAGCCGCCCTCGCCGCGGGCGGCTACAAGGATGCTGCAACGTAGAACGCGCCCTCATTAGTAAATGCAAAGGTTCAGCAGGGCGAGCGCACCGTTGGCGGCCAGCACCGCCGGCAGAGACACGAACAAACACGGACCACCACGAACATCTGAATCAGTCGCTCTGGATTCAGTCTGTGTTTGTCCGTGTTTGTCCGTGTCTGTCCGTGTTCTGTTCCGCGCTATCCGCAGTAGCGCCAGGCGTTGCCCAGGCGCGCCGACAGGTCGGGCGCCGTCAGCGCGGCCTGGCCGGTATGCGCGGCGGCGATGTCGCCGGCCAGTCCATGTATATATGCGCCGCCGCGCGCGGCGTCACGCGGCGTCAGGCCTTGCCCCAACAACGCCGCGATCACGCCGGTCAACACATCGCCGGCGCCGGCCGTTGCCATGCCCGGATTGCCGCTGAGATTGATCGTGGCCGGCAGGCCGGGCGCGGCAATCACACTGTGAAATCCCTTCAATACCAGGACTAGATGGTGCCCATCGGCGAACTGCTGTGCGGCCGCCACGCGCTCGGCATCCGTCGTGCCGCACACATGGCCACCACACAGGCGCGCAAACTCGCCGGGATGCGGCGTCAGCACGACCTGCGCGGGCAGCTGCTGCAACAGCGCGGCATGGCTCGCCAGCAGATTGAGCGCGTCGGCATCCAACACCAGTGGACCGCGCACGTGGTTGAGCAGTAGCGCAAGCGCAGCGGCGGTTGCCGGCGCCTGACCAAGCCCCGGGCCGCACGCCAACGCGGTGAATTTCGGCAGTTGCGCGCAAAGCTGCTGCACGCCACGCTCGGTCAGGACGCCCGCGCCGTCGTCGTCGAGCGACAGCGTCATGCAGGCCGGGATGCTCGGCGCGATGAGCGGCAACACGGAGCTCGGTGTCGCCACCGTCACGAGGCCCGCGCCAGCGCGCAAGGCTGCCTGCGCGCACAAAGCGGCGGCGCCGCTCATGCCGCGACTGCCGGCGATCACCAGCACATGCCCGTGGCGATTTTTGTGGTCGGTCAGCGTGCGGCGCGGGAGCAGTTCACCAACTTCGCGCGCCGAGAGGCATTCCCACGCAACACCGGCGTGCGCATCCTGCGCGCCGCGCGGCAAGCCAAGGTCAACAACTTCAACGCGCCCGCACAACGCCGCGGCCTGCGTGTCGAGCATGGCGCGTTTGGCGTGGCCGAAGGTGACCGTCCAGGTGGCGCGCACGGCGGCGCCAAGTACCGCGCCGGTGGTGGCATCAAGGCCGGAGGGAATGTCCAGCGCCAGCACCGGTGCGGCCTGCGCATTGAGCGCGTCAATCGCCGCGCGCGGCACGCCCTGCACCGCGCCCTGCGCGCCCGTGCCGAGAATGCCATCCACGATCAGGTCGCCGTGCCAGCGCGCCAGCCCAGCCCGCACGCCGTCCTCGTCCGCGGCGATCTCCACCGGCACGCCCAACGCCTGCAACCGTTGCCAGTTCAGCCGCGCATCGCCGCGCACGGCTGATTCTGGCGCCAAACTCAGCACATGCACCTGCCGCCCGTGCTCAAACAAATAGCGCGCAATCACAAAGGCATCACCGCCATTATTGCCTTTGCCGGCCAGCAGCAGGATGCGCCGCGCCGGCGGGGCCGCCACGCGGGTAAGAAAGCAAAACGCGCCATAGCCGGCGCGTTCCATCAAGACGTCCGCGGGCGTGCCCGCCGCGATGGCGTGCGCGTCAAGCGCGCGAATAGTCTGTGCGGTGAGAAACTGCATGTAATAAAAAAGGGCGGCCTAGCCACCCTGCCAATGTGCAGACGACCGGCACGGTCGTCTGCCAACATCATTGTGTGCGTCGTGCAGCATGCGCTGCCACCACCACCGCCAACCGTCGCGACTACTTCGCCTTGGGCGCGGCTTTGTTGGCGGCTTTGGCCACGCGGGAAATGCGGCGCGCGGCGGTGTTTTTGTGCAGCGTGCCCGTTTTCGCGGCTTTGGCGATCAACGTGGTGGCACTGCGCACCTTGGTGGCGGCGCCGGTGACGTCACCTGTGGCGGCGGTGGCGCGCACGGCTTTCACTGCTTTCTTGACGGCTGTTTTGCGCGCCACATTGCGCGTGCGGCGGATCTTTGACTGCCGCAGACGTTTCTCTCGGTGTTCATGCCAGGCCATTGCGTCGGTCTCTCATTGTAAGTTACAAAAAATCTACAAGGTAAAGTATAGCGAAACGGCGCACGGGTGTCAATTGCCGGTAGTTCTTTGTTGCAAGTCAATAGAAATGTCCTATGGTTACGTTCAATAGAAATGTCCGGTTGTGCCAGTGTCATCAAGCACGTCACACAAAGCATCGCGCGTGGGGCACGCGCGCGCGCGCGAGGCGCGGACTGCCGCACTGATATCTTTCACATTCAAGTACCTGCCGCGATGGCGGAGATGCATGCTGCCGTCCAGCCGGATTTCCACCTCGACGCGCAGGCGCGGACACACCCGCACCGGCTGGTTCTTGAGTAGTTGAAAGACGCGGTTGCGGCAGCGCACCGTATAGTCGTTTGCCACCACCCGCGGCGTGCGGATCGTGAAGATCTCGTCCAGCCGGTGTTCCTTGAGCAATGGCCGGTGCAGATCGACTTCCTCCGCCGGCGCCACGCCAAAGCGTTGGTTGTACCGCGCCAGATAGCCCCGTAGAAAGACGTTGCCTTTCTCGCGCGTGCTGATCCCCGCCAGCCGCAGCTCCTTCACCAAGCGGTCCTGCAGGGTCTCAAACGCCCGTTCCACCCGGCCTTTGGCTTGCGGACTCCCCGCGCACCGCACCATGATGTCCAACTCCTTTGCGGCGCGCACATACTGCGTCTCGGCCTGGTCGTCGCGCAGTTCCTCCTCAATCGTTGCCGCCCGGTTCACCCGATAGATCGAGTCCCGGTCCGGATACAGTTCCACCGGCCGGCCGTGCCGTTCCACATATTTTCGTGTCATGCGCATCAGTGTCAGCGTGTCTTCGCTCTCCTCAAACGATCCTTCCATGATCCGCCCGGTGGCGTCGTCCACAAATATGATCAGCGTGCAGCGCGCTCCCCGCTCTTCAAACCACGCATGCTCGCTGCCGTCCACCTGCACCAGCATCCCCACGCATTGCCGCCGTTCCCGCCAGGCACGGTGCCGCCGTTTCCCGCGTTTGGCCTTCCACTGCTGCGTGCGTATCATCAGCCGTCGCACCGTGCTTACGCTCAGTCTGATCCCGTCCCGCCGCGCCAGCATCTCCTGCGCCAGCGTCGGTCCGAAATCCTGGTACTGCCGTTCAATGGCCTGCTGCGCCGCCGCGACCGTCTTCTGTGCGGTCCGCCGCGGGGATGTACGCCCCTTCAGCCGATGGATCACCCCGGCCTTGCCTTCCTGCCTCACGCGGGCGACCATCCGTCGTATCTGCCGCGGGCTCCTCCCCAGCAGTCGCCCCGCCTCACTCTGCCGCAGTTTCCCTTCGATGACGTCGCGCACTGCATGCCATCGGTCTACTTCTTTTCCGCTCATTGTTAGGTCCTCCTTCATTAGCGCTCCTCGGTTTTCCTGGTGAGAAGCGTATTGTAGCATCAGAGGACATTTCTATTGAACGTAGCATAGGACATTATAACTGAATTTTGACATTGCCGGTAGTTCTTTCCAAAAATCCCGCCATGAGGATTGTGGCCTATGACCACGCGCGGCGGTGCAGCGCCATGCCGCTGTTGCTGCTATTACAGGTCGCGCACATCGGCGACGCCGTCGCCATCCAAATCAAGATAGCGGAGGGCGGCGGCGCCACGTTTGCGGCGCGGGCGCGGCGGCGTGGTCTGCTTGGCCGGATCGGCGGCGGCAGATTGCGTCGTACTGACGGCCGTGGCCGGCGCATTCGAACTGTTTGGCGCGGGTTTGTCCGTGTGCTTGAGCGTGCCGGTCGAGACATACAGCACCTTTTCAAAAGAAAGCGCCGGGGGCGCTGGTGCAGGGCGTGCAGGAGCGGAAGACAGCTGATTAGTGGCACTCGCCCCAAGCAGCGCGCACGCGGCACCGGCGCTAACAATCGCGAGAGCAAAGCGGTTCATAATCAGTACCATCGTCCAAAGGTGATGCGCGCGACGCAGGCAGAGAACTGCGCCGCGCGCTGAAGATGCTTTATCGCACGGTGCGCAAGTAGCTTGCGCGGCCGGCGGCGCCGTCTAGGCGCAGCATCCGAACAGCATGACCGGCACGCGTGCCGATTTTCATTGTCGCCGGCAGACAGCTTGCGCCGCGCCGCATTGATTGATTTTGCACGCCCAATGCGCCGGCCACACTGGCGTTGCGAACCGCAACGGTCAAACGCACGCGGCCTTGGGCGTTGATGCGCGCCTTGGCCGAGATGACCAACGAATTGGCATCACTGGGGCGATTGGCGAACGTGATCAGGGCGCCATGAGCAGTACGGACGGGATTCTCGAGCGGCACGGGATAGTTACCGAGCTTGACAATCCACTGCTGCTGCATCGGATCTGCATCGCGCGGCATGGTGAAGGCGAGCACGGCGGTGGCCTTGTCGGCGAGCGGCCGGGCCCAATTGATCTTCATCGTCATTTTCTCGAGTGTTACCGCGCCGAGATCGCCGGCGGTGTCCGATACGACGTTGAGCGGGATGCTCTTAGTCACACTGGTGCTGGCATGCGTTGCGCGGATCTGCAGGGCATACGCGCCGGCGGCGACCGGCTTGCCAAGCAGGCGTCCATCGGGCTGCAGAATCAAGCCGGTGGGCAGGCCACTGAGCGCTTCAAACTGCCATGCTTGCGCGTTCGGTGCGCCGGCCAACGCCAACGCCGCGGCATAGGGTTGCAGGGCGATGGCATCGGCAGATCTGTCGCTGATAATGGTTGCGCCGACAGGCTCATCCAGAATCTCCATCAGCAAGTTTGTGGTGAAGGTCTGCCCCGCGCTCGACACCTCGATCTCGACTGCATGCTGGCCGAGTACAATCGGGATACCGGAAATTTCGCCATCGGGGGTCGAAACCAAATTGGGCTTCAATCCGTTGACGGTCCAAAAGTAGGTGCCGTCGCCGCCGTCCGCCTCGAGCAGTTTCTCGTAGGGCAGGTTGAGGTAGCCGATGAGCTCATCGGAGGTCGTGCTGATGACGAGGGGTGCGGCCACCGTATCGCCGGCGCTATAGACATACACGACGGTCGCCGTGGCGGTATTTTCGGCCGCGTCGCGCGCAATGACGGTGACGAGGTTGGTGCCGGCGGCGAGGGCGAGGGCATAGGCGTAATGGTTGCTGCCGAGGGCGAGAGCGGCGTCATCATTGACGGTGACGCTGGTGACACCGACATTATCCGCGGCGGTGATGGACATGTTTACCGGGCTGTTGGTGACGACGCCGGCGCGAGGACACACACTGAGGAGCCGCGGCGGCACACTGTCCGTGCCGTCGGGTGCCATGCACAAATAGTTGACGCGCGCCATCGCCGTGTTGCCGTCAGCATCAACGGCCAGGATGGTGAAGTTGTTCGGGCCGAGTGCCAGCGGCGCATGGAACGCCCACAGATTGCTTTCGACCTGGGTGGCACGATTGCTGTTAACCATGACGTTCACCACGCCGACATCGTCAAACGCCGTGATCAGCAGATCCACCGCTGCATTGGTCGTGGGACCACAGGGAGGCTGCACATCGGCGATGACGGGCCGGCGCAGATCGTTCGAGCACGGCACGCCGTAGTAATAACAAACGCCCGCGCGGCCAATATTGCCGGCGGCGTCGAAAGCATCGACGTGGAAGGCATTCTGGCCGAGGCGCAACTGGGCTTGGTACGTCCATTGGGTGCTGCTCAGCCTGGTGGCGACGGCCTCGTTGACTTGCACCGCCGTGACACCGATATTGTCAATGGCGGTGATCAGCATATCCACCGCATTCGTCATGGCCACGCCCGCGGGCGGCTCAATCTTGACCACGCACGGCGGCATCATGTCATTGGTTGGGCCTTGGTCAAACACATACGCAACGCCGCTGTGGCCGACATTGCCGGCGGCATCGAAGGCAAAGACATGCAGCATGGTCTGGCCCTGTTCCAGATGGGCGCGGAACGCCCATATGTTGCTGCCGACGTGCTGGGCGGATTTGTCTTCAACCTGCACGCGCGTGACGCCGACATTGTCAATGGCGGCAATCAGCATCTCGACGTCGCGGCCGTTGACGACACCACTGGGCGGGGTGATATCCGTGATCACCGGCGGCACGGCGTCCGTCGCATCACCGGCAGTGCGGATGTAGGTGACCTCTGCGTGGCCAACGTTGTGGGCGGCGTCACCGGCGGAGATCTGCAGCGTGTTTGCGCCGGGGCGGAGGACAGCCTGATAACTCCACTGATCGGCGCCGAGCGCGGTGGCCGGCTGGCCGTTGACTTTGACGTCGGTCACAGCGACGTTGTCCAGCGCATTGATCAGCATCTCGACAACCGCGTTGGTGGTCTGGCCGCTGGGCGGCTCAACGGCGGTGATGGTCGGCGGGATGGTGTCGTTCGTGACGGCACACGTGCGGAAATAGACGGCCATGGCCCGGTCGCAATTGCCGGCGCCGTCGAGCGCGACCACGTCAAATTTGTTTTCGCCCGGGTGTAGCGGCGCGTTGAAACTCCAGAGGTCGTTGCCGAGTGCCAGTGCCGGCTGATTGTTGACTTTGACCGCCACTACTTCGACATTGTCGAGCGCGGTAATCAGCAATGCGACGGCGTCATTGGTGGTAAAGCCGCTGGGCGGCGCAATGTCGGTAATCGCCGGCGGAATGCGATCCTGCTGCGGCGGGCCGCCGGCGCCGAGCACGACAATCCTGTCCATGCCATTGGCGCGTTCGTTGTCCATCGCCACGGCGACGATAAAATTCGAGCCGGGATTGAGCGGCACGGAGGCGCACCAATTGGTGGTGCCGCAGGCCTGGACGCCATTGACGAACACCAGCGCAATGCCGGCGGCGGAGTCGGCCGTGCCGCTAACGCGCACATGGCAGGTCGTCACGACGGCGTTGTTCTCCGGACTGAGGATTGCGACAGCGACCGCATTCGGCGGATCAGCAAAGGCGGTTGCGGCGAGCACGACGGAGGCGCTGATGGTCGCGGCAAGAAGTTTGGTGGTCATGGCTGGCATCCAGCGTTGGTTAGCAGCAAAAAGACAATAATCCATATATATTTTAGCAAATTCGGTGCCATGAGTGCTGGAATTATGCAACATGTTCATAAAAGATAGTTTACAAAATCGCTCGAAAAGGCGCATGCAGGGGATGTGACGCAGTGAGTCAAACGCTTTGACGCGGCGGGTCAAGTGGCAGCAGTCTTTGGCTGCTGGGAGTGCCGCCATCGGCGGGATTTCGTCATTGCGGCGTTCGCGTTTCTGGTCTTGGATGTAGGAGAACGCCTGGGATTCTGCCTTGCCGAGGTCTTTGCCGCGGCTCTTGTGTTCGACCAGCAGTACGCCGCGCCAGAACAGGTCAATCTAGTGCTACTGGCCGGAGAGCGATTTGACGGGCGCCGCGAAGGATGCGACCGTGCGGCGGCGGATGCCGAACACAGCGAAGAACTCGTCCCAGAAGGATTCTGCATGCGCGTCTTCGCCCAGTCGCGTGCGAAGCGGATGGCGTTTTGACGAATCTCGTTCCAACTAAGCGGCGTAGTTATTTTCTTGTTGTCCGTCCCATTGTGGCATAAGACCGAGAGGAAGGCAAGCGCGCCGGCAAGGCCCGGACCCGGCGGTGGGTATGTGGTATTGCCTGTTTGGGTGTACCCTCGATTACAGCAAACGATTTTGGAATGTGGCTTGCAGCCAGGCTGGCGACCTGCCTGCTTTTCAGCAATGGATTTTTCTTCGTGTCTTTGTGCCTTCGTGAGAGACAAGTCTGTCTCTGCCTGCCCCGTGCGGAGCGCGCGGCGTACGTGCCGACGGTGGGATCGCTGCGTTTGTGGCTCGCCAGACCCGCCATCGGCAGCTCGAAAGGATCGGCTTCAAAAGCCCATTGCAATTGCGGAAAGAAGTTGCTATATTTATCGCAGCGTTGGTAACCTAAGACCGTGGCCGGGAAACCGATGGCGGTGCAAGCAAAGGAAATGCAATGCCTTCAGCGCTTGAAGCGCAGGCCGGCTGGTTCGCCGACTCTACCGGGAAGAGCACCGCTTGCCGACCATCCGGCAAAATCGACGCATTTCATGGCAAATCTCTTGTTGACGCTTTTCGGAAAGGACTTTAATGAAATAGCGCACAGTCCCGTTTGCCACCGAAGACTTGGCAGGGGCTGTGAAGTATTGCTGTGGTTGCGCCATCGCCGCAGCTGATGATAGTTGACAAAAATAAATGGAGAAACCACGATGCAGATCAACACACTGAAAATCATGCGGGTCGTGGCAGTGGTCGTGGTCGTTGGTTGGGGTACCGGCGGTGCCCGAGCCGATTGGTCCTTTGCTATCCTGGGCGACACTTGTGGCGACGGCATCACCACCACCACGGGAGTCAGCCTCTACTTGAACACCATTGCGCAGAAGATCGCCCAGCTGAATCCCGACCTGGTGCTGGTGACCGGCGACCTGATCGACGGCCCCGACATCCTCACGCCCAGCCCGCTGACCTACTCCGAGCAATACACCAACTGGCGAACGGCCATGTCCCCGATCACCGCCTCGAACATCGCGCTCTACAGCGTCCGCGGCAACCACGACAACAACAGTCACATCCCCGAACTGAAACAGGACTACTACGACGCCGTCGGCGCCTTCATGCCCACCAACGGCCCCAACAATGGCCCGACCAACGACCAGCGCGGCTTCACCTGGTCATTCGCCCACAGCAACGCAACCTTCTGCGCGCTTGATCAGTACTTCTACTACAACCAAACCTCCGAGTCCGGCTATCACAGCATTGACCAGTCGTGGTTGAGCCAGCAACTCCAGGCTGCCAACACGCCCTACAAGATCGTCATGGCCCACGAACCGGTCTTCATGACCACGGGCAATCCCGGCGAAGAACATTTCTTCGGCACCGGCGCCGATGCGGAAGCTCGGCTGACCAACTTCTGGGGTTCCCTCGGCGCCAACGGCGCCCTGCTTTACCTGTGCTGCCATGTGCATGCCCTCGGTGTCGGCCTCATCCACGACGACCAAGGAAACGGAATCTACCAGCTCATCTCCGGCAACGGCGGCGCGCCGCTCGAACCCATCACAACCAACCACGACGCGGGAGTTGAGGTACTCTTCACGAATGGCAGCAACTACGGTTTCGCGCTCGCCACCGTGGGTACCGAGAAGATGACTATTGATTACTATTTGCTCAACTCCTCGGATGAGACCTGGTCGAAGGCTTCCTATACCACCACCATTTTCGCCCTCCCCGAACCCTCCGGCGTTATCTTGCTGGTGGCGGGCCTGCTGGGCTCGCACGCGCGGCGGAGGCGGCCAGACTGTCATAGGATTCCAATATGAAATCAAAACTCTTATTCGCAGGCTTGCTCTTGGGTTTGCTGATGTCAGGCGCGCGCGCCGACTGGTCGTTTGTCATCATGGGCGATACCCGCGGCAACGATAACGGCCAGGACGCCGGCGTCAGTCCCAACCTCAACGCCATGGCCGAGAAGATTGCCGGCCTGACTGCGCCCAAGCCGTCCTTTGTGCTGGTGAACGGCGACTTGATCAGTGGCGAATTAATCGGCAGCAGCTATGCCGATTTCGTCGCTCAATTCAGCACGTGGAAGACGGCGATGCATCCCGTCTTGGCAGCGAACATCCCGATCTACCCCGTGCGGGGCAATCATGAAAACGAAATCGTTGACGTTTTCCCGCCCGTCGCGGAATTGAAGCAGGCCTACTATGATCTCTTCGGGGCGGCCCTGCCCACCAACGGCCCTAACAATGGGCCGGACGATGACCAGCGTGGCTTCAGCTACTCTTTTGCGCACAGCAACGTGACCATCGTCGCCGTGGATCAGTACTTCAACTACAACCAGTACACCAACATCAGCCCCCAGAATATGGGGTATCACAGCTTGGACCAGTCCTGGGTTGTGCAGCAATTGCAGGCAACCGACACGCCGTTCAAAGTCGTCATGGTGCATGAGCCGGCGTTCATCAGCACCGGCCAAGCTCTCGGCGAGCAGTTTTTCGGGACGGAGGCGGATGGGTTTCAGCGTCGCGCCGACTTCTGGAATGCGCTGGGGAGCAACGGCTGCCAGCTGTATGTGTGCGGCCATGTGCATGGCTTGAGCGTCGCCGGCGTGGCCGATGCAGCGGGGCACAAGATAATTCAGTTGATGACCGGAAACGGCGGCGCGGCGCCGCTGGATACGCTCTACACCAACCATGAGGCAGGCGTGGACGTGCTGTACACCAATGGGAGCAACTTCGGCTTCGCGCTCGCCACCGTGGGTGCTGGCGCCATGACTATCAACTACCATCTGCTGAACACCAACGATACCTCTTGGAGCGTGGCTCCCTACGCCACCGTCATTCAGGTCGTGCCGGAACCTTCCGGCGCGGCGCTGCTGGCGGTGGTCGCGGGCTTCTTCGTCTGGGGTCGCAGCCGATCCGCGCGTCGGCTCACTACGCCGTGCGGACCAGCCCACTGGAAGCCATACTGTTTGGGCCATTGGGGGTCTGGGGTCGGACCACAGCAAGGCATTGCACGGTAATATTATATGCTTGAAAAGAGCTCGATTGCGAGCTTTAAAGCCCGTTTTGCACAGTAAAAGATGACTTCAATCGAAAGATTTGGGCGGTTGACGATCTTAGTAACTTTGTTCATGCAAACAATTTTAGGTGGCTGGTGCCTTAGCTAGCCAAGCCGGCTGCATGCCGCGCGCGGGGCGCGGGGCGTACGCGGATGACGTTGCTTAAGCCATCTGTTTTCCATCGCGACAAGGATTGTGCGCAGAATGTGAACCGCTGCGGTGCCACGTCCAACGACAAAAAGTATCATTTGCAAATGATCCCGGCCGCAGGCGGGATCGATTGTGCACAAATTCGTTTGCAGCAAACGAATTGCGTGTGTGGGTTGCAGCAAGGCTGGCGACTTGCCTGCTTTTCAGCACTTTGCGTTTGACAATCCGTGTTGTCTGTATTTGCCATGCTGATTTGATATAATTATGTGGAATGTAGAACAACAAATTGGGAGATCAAGAAAATGGTCAACAATGAAATGCAGCTAGAAGTGCCACAATCCACACTGGCGACATGGCAAAGCATCGTGGATATACTGGCCGAAATAGTTGGAATTCCAGCCGCCCTGATTATGCGGTTGAACGATCCTGACATTGAAGTGCTTGTGGCGAGCAAGAGCAATGGAAACCCCTACCATGTCGGCGACAAGGAGCATTGTTGGGGTTCCGGGCTGTATTGCGAAACCGTCATCAAAACGAAAAACAAACTCCTCGTGGCAAATGCGTTGACAGATGTAAAATGGAATACGAATCCCGACGTCAAGTCAAACATGATTTCATATCTGGGCTTTCCTGTGCTTATGCCGGACGGAACGATTTTTGGAACCATTTGCGTCCTGGACAGAAAGGAAAATCCCTATGCAAAAATAGTTGAGGAATTGATCTTGAAATTCCGCCATATTATTCAGACAGACCTTGAAACCATCTATCTGAACCAAGTGCTGGGTGATAAGAACAAGCGCTTAACCGATTATTTGATGGAGCTTCAGGCATTGCGAGGGATTGTCTCGATCTGCACAAACTGCAAAAGCATCCGGGATACGCAAAACAATTGGCGGCCCATTGAGCACTATCTTATTAGGAACCCGGAAGCGGAATTCAGTCATGGTATGTGCCCCGCCTGTATGAAGAAACTCTATCCGGAATATCAAAACGGCGCTTAACAACCACAGCAACGCGGACGGGCACTTCCGCGGCGCTCCATGGCCGGCCGGTTCCGCGGATCGTGGGGTGAGTGAGATTGCGACTTCTGATCTTGAATATAGGGCAGGCGCGGGGATAAGGGCTGCAGGCAAACGCGGCAATGGAGGATGACCCTTCATCCATGCATGCGCAGAGGGCGGGCAGCATCTGAGAAAAGGAAAATTGGACGCGGGGGCCCGCGTCCCTTCCGAAACGCCGAGAGGGATCAGCGCTGCTCGCCGGCGATGGCGAAGCCGGCCCACAAGCCGGGATGATTGTAGGGCGTGAGCAGCATGGCTGTTTTGGCTTTGCGCATGGCTTGGGCGGCGCTGTCGCCGGCGGCGAGATTGCGGTAGAAGGCGCGCATCAGCGCAATGCTGGCCTCGTCATCACTGCTCCACAAGCTGACGATCATGCGCGCCGTGCCGGCATAGAAAAATGCGCGGGCCAGCGCGGAGACACCTTCGGCGCGATCAGCCGCGCCGACGAAGCCCGAATCGCAGGAGGAAAGCGTGACGACATCGGCATCCAGATTGAGCGTCAGAATCTCACTGATGGTGAGCCAGCCATCATTGGTGCCGGGGTCCGGGCTGGTCAGTGCCAGACATGGCTCGGTGACGCCGGGCAAATCACCGGGTAAAAACCCATGCACGGCGAAATGCAGCGCGCGCGCGGTGCGCAACACGCCGGCGCGATTGAGTTGCTGCACCGTCGCCTCGCTGCACTGCGGGCCGAGAAAGGTGTGCTGGTTGGTGGGCGTCTGATAGAGAATTTGACTGATGGCCATGACTTCTTCGCGGGTGCCCGGCAGCGGTTCGAGCAGCGGCTCGGCCGGCGGATAGGCCGGGTCGCCGAACAGCAGGGCGGGCAGGCGGTTGGTGGCGCAGAAGCGGCCGGCGGCGTGATTCTGGCGAATCATGGCGAGCACCGTCGCGGACGGGACATACGCGATCGGCACGCGCCGCGCCAGATAATCCAGATCAGCCCAAGTGGCGCCATTGGTGCTGGCGAGCAGGGCATCAAAAGCGATGGTGTGCAACATGCCGTGCGGCGCAATATAGAGCGCGGCGCAATTGCTGATGGCTTGAATATCCGGCAAAAACGGGTGGATGACGTGGCCGTACAAGGCGTGACTGGCACGCACAAATTGGGTGAGCGATTGTTCCTGCTGCAAGGCCGTGAGATAGGCGAGGATCGCTTGTTTCAGTGCAGCGTGGGCGATCGGATGGGTGACGACGCGATAGTCCGCACTGCTGATAATGCAGGCGTGCAGGGCATTGCTGCCTTCCCAGAAGCTCAACAGCAGTTCATTGGGCGCCAACACGGCGTTGCGCAACGCGGCGAGCGTGACCAAGGTGGGCGCGCGCAAAAGGGCGTAACGCGGGTGCTTTTGACAAAGTTCCTGCTCAATGGCCGTGCGGCGCGCATTCAGGTGCGAGAGCCGGCGCTCGAGCGCGGCCAGGTCTGTGGCAGTAGTGGCCGAGGCGGGCTTGCGCAGCGTGGCGGTTTTGGCGCGTGCGGTGCTTTCAAGGTCGTGTTGGAGCGTGGTCACGCGGGCCGCATCGTCCGGCGGGATGCCGGCCAGTTCGACGGCTGAGACGGCGGCGAGCTGGTCGAGAAAAGCGCGTGACCGCGCGATTTCCATGGCGGCAAACACATTCGACGACCAGGCCTGCGCGCGCGGATCGTTGGCCGCCTGTTCGGCCGCGACGGCACTGAGCAAGGCGTCGCACATGCCGCGCTGCTGCTGGCGGAACCAGGCGGAATAAGATTCGCCGCCGGCCTGGAGGGCAGCCGATTCGATGGCGTGCATGGCGGCCCAGGCGTGAGTGGCGGCGGCATCATGCTGGGCATGGCGCGCATAATAGCGCGCCAAGGCGGCGCGGGTGGCGCAGGTGTCGGTATGGTCGGCGCCCAGCACGCGGGTGCGCAGGGCCAGCGCATCGAGATAGAGTGCCTCAGCATTAGTCAGCATGCCGCGTTGGTCGGCCACCGCGGCCATACTCATCAACGATTCGGCGACATCGGGATGATTGCTGCCGAGGGTTTGCATGCGCATGGCCAGGGCGGCCGCCAGCAACGGCGCGGCATTGGAAAGCTGGCCGGTTGCGGTGTACAGGCGCGCGAGATTGTCCAATGATTGGGCGGTGTCGGGATGCTCACCCAGCGCGGCGCGCCGGACCGCGAGCGCCTGCGTGTAATACTGTTCGGCGGCAGGCCATTTGTGTTGATAACGGCAGACCGTGCCAAGGTTATTCAAAGCGGCGCCGACGATGGCGTGATTAGTCCCGAGCGTGTCCTGCAAAATTTGCAGGGCGCGCAGGTAGAGTGGCTCGGCCTCGGCATATTTGCCCTGAACATGATAGACGGAAGCCAAATTGTTGAGCGACTCGGCGATCTGCATGGTCGTGCCGGTGGCGGTCTGTTCGCGCAATTCGAGCGCGCGCAGGAAGAGCGGCTCCGCGTCGGCGTAGCGACCCAACCGGCCATAGGCAGACGCCAGGTTGTTGAGCGTGTTGGCCAGCAGGCGTGGATCGGCGTTGGTCACTGCTGCGCGCAGGGCCAAGGCGTGCTGCAGCGGTTCAAGGGCGGCGGCAAACTGGCCACGATGCAAACAGGTGAGGGCAATATTATTGAGACATTCGGCGACGACGGCGCTGTTAGAACCATAGGCAGCGACGCGCAGATTGAGCGCATGCTGGAAATCGCGGGCGGCTTGTTCGTAATCGCCGCGCGCCATTTGCGCCAAGCCGCTGGCGTTGAGCGTTGCGGCGGCGGCATCGTTGGTATCTTGGGCCGCGGCCGGCAGCGCGCGCGCCATGCTCCACAGGCAGAGCGCGCACAGGCGGATGCCGCGGCCGGCGCGCGTCATTTGAGGCCCAGCCGTTGCATGCGATAGCGCAAGGCGCGCAAGGTGACGCCCAAGGTGCGCGCGGCTTGCGATTGGTTGAAATTTGCGGTTTGCAGCGCGCGCTCGATGGTCGTGCGTTCAATCGTATCAATCATCGTATCGAGATTGCCCTCCGGCTCGATCTCCGCCGGCGGCGCGGCGGATGACTGAGGATGCGCATCGGTGCTGATGGTGACGGTGTCAATCTCATCGCCGAGCGTCAGCACGAGCGTGCGCTGAATTATGTTTTCCAGTTCGCGCACATTACCAGGATACGGATGGCGGGTGAGCATGGCATGGGCGCGGGCAGTGAGGGCCGGCGCCGGGCGTTGCAGGCGCTGGGCATAGCGCTGCAGGAAATGCTGCGCGAGCGGGAGGATGTCGTCGGGCCGTTCGCGCAAGGGTGGCAGGCGAAAGCTGACGACATTGAGCCGATAATACAAATCCTGGCGGAACGTGCGGGCGCTGAGCATGTGCTCAAGGTCCTGATTGGTGGCGGCAATGATGCGCACATCGACGGTGACCGTGCGATTCTCGCCGACGCGCTGCAGCTCGCCGTTTTGCAGGACGCGCAGCAGTTTGACTTGCGTGCCGAGCGGCAGGTCGCCGACTTCATCAAGAAAAATCGTGCCGCCGTCCGCCTCGGCAAACCGGCCGGCCCGGTCGCTGAGGGCGCCGGTGAATGAGCCTTTGCAGTGGCCGAACAATTCGCTTTCCAGCAGGTTTTCATTCAAGGCCGCGCAATTGACGACAACCAGCGGTTTGCCGGCGCGCAAGCTGGCGCGGTGAATGGCGTGCGCCAGCAGTTCCTTGCCGGTGCCGCTTTCGCCGCGAATGAGGATGGAGGCATCAGACTGGGCGGCCCGCACGGCCAGCAAAAGAATATGCTGCATGGTGGCGTCGGCGGTGATCAGATCGGCGAGCGGCGCGACGCCGGCCGGGCTTGGCGCGAGCGGCACGGAGAGCAGCCGGGCGCGCGCCGCGGCATTCTGCACGGCCTGCAGCAGACTGTCGAGCTCAATGGGCTTGAGGATGAAATCGGCCGCGCCACTGCGCAGCGCTTGGATCACCAGTTCCATTTCGCCAAAGGCGGTGATGATGATGACTTCCGTAGCCGGCGCATCGCGCTTGATGCGTTCGAGGACTTCCAAGCCGGTCATGCCGCCCAGCGAGTAATCGGTGACGACGACATGCGGATGAAAGGTGGCGCAGCACTGCAGGCCGTCTTCGCCGGTGGCGGCGGTTTGCACGGCATAGCCGCGTTTCTCGAAGCAGAGCTGCAGGATTTTGCGCTGCGAGGCTTCGTCGTCAATAATCAGAATCCGGGCCTGGTCGTTCACGTCGGCTCCGGGTGGGCGACCGCGGCGCCGGTGTGGCCAGGCGCGGTGATCGGAAACGTCAGGGTCATGCGGGTGCCACGCGGAAGGTTACTGGCGACCGTGATGCGGCCATGGTGCTGGGTCACGGTGCGATGGACAAAGGCGAGGCCGAAGCCGACGCCTTTGTGTTTGGTGGTGTAGTACAAATCAAAAATACGTTCGCGATCGGCCGGGGCAATACCCAGGCCGGTATCGCACAGTTCGACGTCGACATGCGTGCGTGTCGCGCGGGTGCGCAGCGTGAGCACGCCGCCGTACGGCATGGCGTCGAGCGCATTGAGGGCGAGGTTCAGCAACGCTTGATGAATCTGGGCTTGGTCAAGGACGCACGTCGGCACCGGCGCGAGATCGCGCGCGATGGTGATGTTGCGCGCATTGGCGCTGGCTTGGATCAGTTGGGCGATCGTGTCGCACAACCCGGCCAGGTTGACGCGGCGCAACACCAGTTTGGGCGGGCGGGCGTAGTCGAGGAAATGGACCAAGGTTGTATTGGCGCGTTGAATTTCATCGCTGGCAATACGCAGCAGCTCGGCGTATTCGGATTCGCGCACATTGGGCTCGGTGGCGAATTGTTGCAGCGTCAAGGCGACCGCGTTGAGCGGGTTGCGGACTTCATGGGCGATGCCGGCGGCCAACTTGCCGAGCGCGGCCAGACGTTCGTGCTGGGCGCGCTCGTTCTCAAAGCGTTGCCACAGGCGGGTCATACTGACCAGCAGCCCGCCGACCAGCGCGACCACCAGAATCGAGATGCCGGCCCGCACAAAACTGCTGCGATCAATCCGATCCAGCTCGGTGGTGCGAAACCCGATCTTGAAGACGGCATTTGAGATCGCGGCGACATGCCGCGTCGCCGGCACGGCAAACTCACGCACGCGGGCGGTGCCATCATCCGCGGCGTGCAGATCGCCCGCCGCCGAGAGGGGCCCTTCGCGATCTTCCCAGATGACATAGGCAACATTCGGCAAGGCCGCCAGGCGCGCCATCATTTGCCCGACGCCCATGCCGTAGCGATAGGAAAACGCCGATGCCGGCGGCACCAGGCACAGCAGGCCACCCGCGCTGGTGCGTCCGACCACGCCGCGCCAGTACGAGGTGATCAGCAGGCCGTCGCGCACGGCGCAGACCGCCCAGTCGCCGGCGTCGGGCACGCTCGCGGCAGCGTGCGGCAGCCAGGCCGGCGCGCTGTTGGTCAAGACCGCATCGCCGACGACCGCGGCGACCATGATCCGGCCCGACGCATCGGTGTGGATCAGTCGCAAACCGGTGGCGGCAGTGTAGCGCGCGGCATTGGTTGGGTCGCGTAGTGCTGCGTCATCGAGCGTCAGCAGCAGGCGCAGTTTGACGCCCAAGCTGTCCAGCAATTCATCTTCAATGCGGCGCATGGCGTCGGCCGCATTTTCACTGCTCATCGCGATGGTGTAGGCCAGGGCATCGGCGGTCGTGCGCATGATTTCGAGCGCATCACGCCGCTGGCGCCGGCGCTGTTGCACGGCGGTCACCGCAAACAGCAGCACCAGTGCGGCCGTCAGCAGCATGATCGCGGTCGGCTGCAGCATCCGCCGCAGCAGGCGCGTCCACCATTCACCAGACCATAGAGCCGGCATGCGCAGGCAACTCCACAGGCAATTAATCAACGCTCAATCTATATCATAATAGCAAACTCGGCATTTTTGTGGCGCAGTTGCTTACGCCACGCGGGGCGGCGCACCCGACGCACCAGCACAGCACACAACATCCCCTCTTTCCCGGCGGTTACTAATGAGCGCGCTTTCTACTTTGCCGCGTCCTTGTAGCCGCCCGCGGCGAGGGCGGCTTCTGCAGCCGCGGTCATCCGCGCCGTTGGCAGGATTGCCGCCGTTGGCGGGATCCCCGCCTTTGACGGGACTAGGCTGGTGCCTTAGCTAGCCAAGCCAGCTCCAAGCAGGCGCCCGCGGCCACAATGGGCATGACACCAAGCAGGCGCATTTATGAGTACAAGGCAGCTGATCGCGATGCACGCGCCGCAGTCGCTCCTGCTCTCCAGCGACAAACAACAAGGGCGGGAATGGCTCCCGCCCTTGTTGTTCTGCTAGATCAGTGCATGCGTGTTTAGCGGACGTCGCGTGGGCGAATGTTCGCGCCGCCGTGCCAACTGTTCGAGCCGCACGGGGCAAACGCGACCGGCCATTGCTGGCAGACCGGGCGGGTAATGCCATCCGTCACGATGGCGCGGAACCGGACGCGCAGGCGCGGCATCCGATTGGTGGCGGTCAGCGCGGCATCGATCTGCCAGGTGCCGTAACTCAACTCGGTCGCGGTTGCCAGCACCGGGCCGTAGGTCGTGAGCGCCAGCGCGAGCGGATCGCTGTCCGCATCGGTCGCCACCAGCGTGTAGCTGTAGACTTCATTGGAACCCCATACGCGCGGCGGCCGGGTCGTGATCACGGGCCGTTGATTCAGGCCCTGCGCGTTGTAAAACACCATCACATGATCGCTGGCGGGATTGACCGCGGGGTCAAGCGGCACGGCCGTGAAGGTGATCAGGTTCGAGCCCGGCGCCATGGCAATCGGCGGCGAGGTGAAAAACGCGTTCGTGCGGAAGAAACAGCCGGTCAGCGTGATGGCGCATTCGCCGGCGTCGCCGGCACTCGAGCTGTAAAGCACTTTCTCAACCTTGTCAAACGGGCCAACTTGGCCGCGAAAGACCATCGGCGAATTGGTGGTGAACAACACCGGCATCGGCGGGCGCAGAATCGTGATGAACAGATTTGAGTTCCACCAGCCGGGGCCGCCGCCCGGCGGCGGGATGCGATCAGCAAGCAGTGTGGCAACACTCAGCACGCACAGCAGGCTGAGACTATAGACGAAGCGTTTCATACGGTACTCCTTGGTTAGAGTTGATTAATATCATCGCAATCAATTACTAAATTAGCAAGGACAGTGCCAAAGCCCGCGCGGCACTATATGTTGTTGCAATGTATGCAATTGTGAAAAACAGCCGGGGCGCGATCCATGGAAACCTGACGCATAGGGTCAAAGTAGTTGACGTGGCGGGTCAAACCATCGGCCTACCAATTCACGGCGTCGGGCCCCTCGGTCAGCGCTTTGATGCGCATATCAATCATGGCTTCTTTGTTTTGCTCGCGTGACTGCAGCGAGGCGCGAAATTCAGTCAGGCGTTTTTCAAGTGCCTCGAGCTCTTGCTGCCGCAGTGCCTGTTTTTCAGTGAACTGCTGTTCGAGTTCCGTGCGCATGTCCTGCTCGAGTTTGGTTTTCTTGGCGGGGTCTTGCTCGGCGCAGCACTGCTGCGCCAGCTTCCGCAATCGCTCTTCGGACTTGCGCATTTTCGCAAACTGCTTGTATTGTTCTGGATGTTCTTTCTTAGCATACTCCTGCAGGGCTTTGCGCATTTCCTTGCGAAACGCCTCGGGATTCTCTTTGTGCAATGCTTGCAGCCGTTCAAACTCCTTCGGGTTGTTGGTGCGCAACCACTCGGCCGACTGCCGCATGCGCGCATGCTGCATGTGAACGTCCGGCACAGCCATCGGGCACGCCACCGGGCTGTCGCCCGGGTGCGGCCACATACGACCGAAGCCGCCGGTGCTGCCGTGGCCGCCGGGGCCGCCAAACTCGCCGAGCGGGGGTGGCGGTGGCGGCTGGTCTGGTGCTGCCATATCTGGCGGGGGTGGCGGTGGCGGCGGGGGTGGCGGTGGCGGCGGGTCTGGTGCTGCCATGTTTGGCGGGGGTGGCGCGGGATTTGGCGGCGCGGGCGGTTCGGCCCATGCGCACGTGACGCACAGCGCCAGCACGGTCAGGCCGGCGCGCGTGAGGATTTTGGCCGCATTCATTGGTGGACTCCGCTAATTGTTACTGGCAAACACGTCCACGTGCAGATCATCTTCGAGCCAGGCAATGGCACTGGCCGTTTCCTGCAAATTGGCGTGGAGTGCATCGTCTTCAAGATCAAGGCCGGACTGTTCGGTCAAGGGCGCCAGGGTGGCCTCATCACAGAGCGCCAGGGCGCTCGTGACAAATTCGTCAACCGGATTTTGCTGGGCCGTGGCAACCGGCGCGCGCCCGTTGCCAAGCCAGACGCAGGCCATGAAAATGCCAACGGCGCAGGCGGCCCAAGCCCCATAGCCAAGCTGGCCACGCACCAGAATGTGCAGGCTCTGCCAGGCGCGGGCCCAGACCGGTTGCGGCCGCGCGGCGAGTTGGGCGGCCTGCGTGCGTGCGGCGGCATAGATCGCGTTGCGCACCGGCGCGGTTGCCGGCGGTGTTTCGAGCAGCAGCTCGTCGGGCAGCGGCGCGCCGCGCCAGAGGGCGCTGCGGACCTGCCGGGCGGTGTCAGTGGAGTGTGTCATAGTCATCCTTCAGTTCTGCGCGCAGGCGGGTGACCGCATAATGCATGCGACCCAGCACCGTGTTCAACGGCGCGTCGACCAGCGCGGCAATCTCGTTAAAACTCAAGCCGGCGTCCGTGCGCATCAAGAACACCTCGCGTTGCGCCGGCGGCAAGTGCTCAACCAGTGCACAGAGCTTGTGATACAGGTCGCGGACGCTGAGGGCGGTAACCACATCGGGCGCCGGATCGGCCAGCAGCTCATGCAGGGTGGTGGCGGCCCCGACCTCGACGGGCTCATCGAGGGAGACCTGCGGCTGGCGCGTGGCGCTGCGGACATGGTCAATCACGCGGTGATGCGCAATCGTGTACAGCCAATTGCGGAAGGCGCCTTTGAAGCGGAACCCGGGCAGTTTCTTGACCACCTGCTGCCAGGTCTCCTGAAAGACATCCTCGGCGGCTTCCACCGGGCGCACCATCGCGCGAATGTAAAAGAGCAGTGGGCGCTCGTAGCGCGTGTACAACTGGTGAAAGGCGCTCATGTTACCCTTCAGATACGCCCGAATATTGTCTGCATCTTCATGCATGGCTTATAATTAATGACGCGGCCCGCGGGAGATTATTGTGCCAAGATGGCCGACCGGACGGATGTTGTGTGGCCCGCGTCACGAAAAGAGCCCAATGGCAGGCTCGGCACACGGACCATAGCCGCACGACTCGATGTTGACGCCGACGTACACCGTGCCGGAGGCGCACAGGACCGCCGCGCCAACGGTATGCCGGGGATCACGATAGTTTTTCTCAAGCACTGCCGCTGCAGCGCGCATCAAGTCCCGATCCGTTTGGTCAATCTCCGCGTACTCGATCATTCGCGTTGTGCTCGAACACATAGTGGTTAGTGTGCGCGGGCGGGGCCGTCAAGCGGGATGCCCACCTCTTTCAGACACGCCTTGATCACCGCGCCGGTATGTTCGATATCATTATCGAGGCCCACCGAAAAGCGGACGAGGCCGTCGCCCAGCCCAATCCGGTGGCGTTCCTCAGCCGGCATTTCTGACGAGGTGCTCTGACCGGGCGAACTGAACAACGTTTTGAAATAGCCCAAACTGACGGCCAGATAGCCAACTTTTTTTTGCTGCATGCGCATCATAAGTCGTTTGGCAGTCGCGTGCGTGCCGACGTCGACGGCCACGATGCCGCCAAAGCCAAAGCCGCGGTTCATCATCTGCGTCAGCAAGGCGTGCTGCGGATGCGTGGCAAGGCCGGGGTAATGCACGCACAAGCCGGCCTGCTGCAACTGGCCGGCGAGGTACAATGCATTCGCGCCATGCTTGACCATGCGAATGTGCAGACTGTGCAGATTCTTCAGCAGATTGGCGGCACGAATGCTGTCAAGCACAGGCCCCAACAACATGCTGGTTCCGCCGTTGATGTCGCACAAGCGGGCGATGAACGCGTGCGAGGCGATCACGCTGCCGGCGACACAGTCATTGGTGCCGTTGATGAACTTCGTCATGCTGTAGACGACGACATCGGCGCCCAGGCGCAAGGGCGACAGGATCAGCGGACTGAAGGTGTTGTCGACCACCAACTGCAGTCCGTGTTTGCGCGCGATTCGACTGAGCGCCGGAAGGTCGGCAACTTCCAGCAGCGGATTGCTGATCGATTCACAGTACAATACGCGCGTCTGGGGCGTGATCGCCGCGCGCACCGCCGCGGCGTCGAGCAAGTCAACGAAGCGGGTGGTGATGCCGAAGCGCGGCAGCAGGTTCTTCAGCAAGGCATAGGTGCCGCCATATATCGTGCGCCCCGCCACGATCTCATCACCGCGGGAACACAACTGCAGCAAGGTCACGCTGATGGCGGCCATACCCGAGGCCATCACTTGGGCCGCCTCGCCGTCTTCCATGCGGGCCAGGGCGTCGGCCAGATATTTCGTGCTGGGGTTCCAATGGCGCGAGTAAAGGAAGCAGCCCTCGATGTCATGGGTAAAGCGCTCCTCCATTTGGTCGGCGCTCAGAAACGTGTAGGTGGCGGAATCGCAGATGGAGGGGTTCACATCACCATACTCGCCGAAGACGAGATAGTCTTGAATCTGCCGTGCGGGATCGAATGCCATGGCGCCTCCTGGTTGGTTGCGCTGTCGTGAACTTGCGGAAACTACTCCCGCATTAGTATAACACCCTTGCGCCGGCGCGTCAACATGGCGGCTGTGGCTCTCTGCACTAATGCAGCCGCGGAACGGCGTTCCGCGTGCGTGCCACTGCCCAAGCACTGCCGCGATTTCACCGCCGAGACGCAGCGTACGCCGAGAGTTCATCAGCATTCAGCGCATTCTGCGGGAGGGTCGCCGGCCCGGCGACCGTGCCGCCGCTGCCAAACCGCAGATATTCCGCCCCAGATTGCCGCGAATCAACACAAATGACCAAGCCTTTCATGCTGCAAACCAAGAACCGAAAACTGAAAGCTGATTTATCCGCAGATTACGCCGCTGCCGCAGATGACTCACGGAACCCATGCCTGCATCCGCGCGGAAGTTGCCTTGCCATAAATCTGTTCGTCGCGAGCAAATTTTCCCCATTGTCAACTGTCAGTGCATGACCCTAGTCTGATGCTCTGCGTCTCCTCTCAGCGCGCGCCCCACTTGCGGCACGCTTCATAGAACGCTTGGACATTGGCGATCGGCGTGTCGTGCGTCCAACCGCCCACCATGTGAAAGAAAAAGCGGGGCAGTTCCCGGGCGGTCTCCGCCATGAGCCGGATTTCTTCGCGAATGCGGGCCGGCGTGCCGCAACGCATGGTGGCCGGCGCCGGGCCCGTAAAATAGACCAGGTTCTTGCCGCACAGCTGCACGATTTCTTCCAGCGTCACGCACGGTGTATCCAGAAAAAACCCGTCCGCGCCGGCCGCGACCAAGTCCTGAGCCACATCCACAAACCGGCCGTCAGTCGAAAAAAGAATGGGGATCTGCCGGGCCTTGAGCAGCGCGAAAATACGCCGGTACCGCGGTAGGAGATGTTCGCGCAGCCATGCCGGACTGTAAATCAGGCCGGTCGTCATGGCAATGTCATCATGGGTGAACATCACTTCCAGATCGGTCGTGGCATAGGCGTGATAGATTTTTGCACTGGCGGCCTCGCAGCGGTCAAGCAGGGCTGGGATATGTTTCTCCCCGGTCAGCGTCGCCATGAGGAAATCAGGCCAATGCAGATCCTCGGCGGCATATTGGATGCAGGTGGTGTACGTGAACCCGATCAGCAGGGCGGTCTGGCCCACCAAGCGCCGGTCGCGGTCCAGGCGCGCCTGCAGGAACGCCTGACACGCGTGGTCGTCCATGCCGGCCGGATCGCCCGGCCGGTCGCGGGCCGGATCATACGAGCAGAGGTCGGCCCGGGGTGCACCGGCGTGCCGCCACGCGGTTGTGTGCAATCCGTACAGATGCGGCGCGTCGGCCGTGGCCTGTGTCTGCCGCGCGACACTGCCGGCGAGCAGGTCGATATCGAGGAGGGCGACGGCCTTGGCGATGGCCTGTTCTGTGTTTTCGAACGGATCGATGCCGGTCAGTTTCTTCAGAAACCCGGGATGGCCTGGCTGATCGAACAAAGGGATGCAATCGGTCGGCTGGCCGCGCAGTGCTTTGCGTGCGCGGTTGTCACTCATGCGGCAGTTCCTGCTTGTTTTGAGAAAAAAAGAGCATGCAAAGTGCCGCGCCTGTCAAGACAAGCGCCGCAATCAAAACAATTGGTCGAAGAAAAGACAATGGTCCATACAACTCGCCATACGTTGCATTCTGATCGCATACTGCCTTGGTGATAACAATCTGCCAGTAATAGTCCAAAAAGAGAAAAAGCAGCCAAGACAACGCAGTGAGACCAGACAGGACTTTTTTGAAGGCGTTCATTTGCGGGCTTTGTCGGCGCGGGATTCTTTGACGGCCGCCAAGATGTCGGCAGTCTGCGCTTTTGTGGCGATGCCTGGCACATCCAACGGCGAGGCCGCACTGCACTGCTGGCGCCGGCGACCCCCACGCCCTTGCGGCGTGGGTGAAGAAGATTGAGCACGCGGCGCACCGCCAGCCTTGCTACCAATCTCTGCTTCCACCGGGACAAGCCCGGTGGGGAGCAAGAACCGCCGGACAGCCGTATGCGGAATAGCAGATTTCACGGCGCGGCGGCCGGATTGATGACCAGCGTGCCGCAATCGGTGTCCGCCGTCAGCCGGCCGAGCTCGCGCGGCGTGTCCAGGCCAACGCCGATGGTGATCAGCACATTGCGCGGCACGGCCGGCACCATAAACTCGCGCGTGCCCATCAGCCGCGGCCAGGCGCCCCAGCACGAATTGCCAGTGGCGCGGGCACGCTCGTCGTAATAAGCACGGACTTGAACCGGCATGTTCGAACATGGATTGCCGGCCGTGTCCGTGACACTGCCGCGCAGCGTGACGCCGCGGTCTTTCAGGATGATGTCGCCCACATCCACGTCGCCGTCCTGGACGTCCACTTCTTGAAATGCGCGCGCATAGCCATCGGCTTCCACAATCAGCACATGCCGACCGCACGCGACCGGAAACACTTGAAACGCGCCGTCACAGTTCCACTCGAGATTGAGGAAGCCCAGGCGCGCGCGCAGCGGCGTGCCGTTTTCATCTTTGACCGTGCCGGTCAGGCGGTACATGGGGTCAATCACGAGTTGCAGCGGCGGGCCGCCGGGCAACACGGCGCGCACATAAATGTTGGTGGGTGCCGGCGTGAGAAAAAGATCATAGGCGGTCTGCGGATCAAGGCCGCGAATGGCAAAGCGCCCATCCGGAAACATGTCTGGCGGAAAACTGCGATGAAAGGTGCCGCCGTCCACCGTGATATAGCCGGAAACCGGCAAGCCATTGCGCGTGGTGATGCTGCCCTCGATGACGCCGACATTTTGGGTCAGCACGGGCACATCGAGCACGGTGGTTGCGCTGGCAAAAATCTCGACATTGGTTTCCCAGCGGGTGACGCAATCGCCGTCAACGACCGTGCGATAGATGCCGGTCAGCATGTCGCGTGCGGGCCAGAGGGTGGGCGTCATCTCGGTGGTATAAAACTCGCGCATGCCATGTGCGCCATGGCACACGGCGTAGACACCCCGCCACTCGTCACGCGGGCCGCCGCCGCCACGGATGACCGGTGCGGAGAAGCGCAAGTGCAATGCGCCCATGGGCGGCAACGTCAGCCAGACTTCCTTGTACTCGCCCGGCGCAAGCGCGATGGGCGGCGATTTCACGAGATCAAACGCACTCGCGATATACGGCGCATAGCGCGTTTGAATGCGCTCAAACAAGGCCGAGCCGCCGCGCAGTCGAGTAGTAAAGAAAGAACTGTCTTGCACGGGTGGCGGGGTGGGATCCAGCCGCACCCCTCCGTTTGTGACTGGCGCGCCCGCATGGGTTTGCACGCGCACACAGATGGTGCCGGTCTCGCGCGTCAAGGCAATGACAATATTGCTGGGCGGTTGCGCGCCATGGTATTGGTACATCTCGCTTTCATAGTCGGCATGGAAACAGAAAACACATAGGTATTTTTGCATGACGCAGGTGAACAGGCCGTCCATGCGAGTCGTCTGGATGATTTCGCAGTTGGTGAAATCCCCCCTGTCATTGTCGGTGTTAATCACCACGGCGCCCATGACGGGCAGTTGCGTCTTGGCGTCCACGACAATGCCAGTCAGGATCGGCATGGCGTGGAACACCAGATCGAGCGCCTCGTCGCTTTCCAGGCGGATCAGGACGCGGCGCGTGAGCGGCAAATGCCATGGCGCATAGAACGTGAATTCGTATTCGTTCGGTGCCAGCATTTCCGTCAAATACGAACCGTCTGCATCAACTTGCAGCATCACTGGCAAACGCTCATCATGCTCCCAGTTTGGGTCATGCGCCCGTTTTGTGTGGAAGATCATGACATTGGTGCAGGGCGCGCCGGTGTCATCGGTGAAGGTGCCGGTCAGGCGTCCGCCATCGAGCGGGATGGTCAGCGTCACATATTCTGGCACGGCATGTTGGCCGCCGAACGGCCCAGCCAGCGCCGGCGGCAGCATGGCCGGCGCGCTCTTGACGACAAATGCCGCGTCGCGCGGCACGGTGGATATGACAAACTCACCAGTGGCGTCCGAGACGCACACGCTGCCCGGCGCGGCTTTCAGCGGCGTGCGCAATTGGCGCTGCCAGTCTTGCACTGCCGCGCCGGTCAATTGCTCGGCCCAGACGCATGCGCCCGTCACCGGCGCGCCGTTGGCCAGAATAATGCGCCCGCGCAGACTGCCTGGGCCGAGCACGGCGAGCACCAAGCTGGTGCTGGCGGCCGGCGGGGCGGGCTGGGGCGGGCTGATCCGACGGATTGGACGGATCGGACGGATAAGATTTGTCGGATTGGGGGAGCGCGGCGGCTTCGTTGGGCGGCGGGCGCAGCCGCTGAGCAGCAGTGCGGTGCAGAACAGCAGCAGGGCACAGGTGCGCATGGTCAGCGTGGCCGGGGTGATGAGCGGCCTTTCGCCGCAGGTCCGCGCTGGGTCGTGGCGCCTTTGGCGCGCGGCGGCGGTTGTGGGCGCTGTTTGCGCATGAAACTGATGTTCTGCCGGCGATTGATGCTTTTCATTTCACTTCTTTGGCGCGATAGCGGCGCAGATCGGCCAGCATGTGCTCGGGCACATACGCGTCCACCAGCACGGCATCCTCGGCATATTGCGCGGTCACCACTTCGCCGTGCTCGTACAGCCGGCTGACCAGCAGTGATTTTTGGAAGGGAATGCGCAACTGCAGGCGCGTCATGGTGGCCGGCAAGCGCGCGCGCAATTTGCAGAACAGGTCGTTGAAGCCATAGCCATATTGGGCCGAAATCATGGCGGCCTCGGGATACGCGGCGTGCAACTCGCGGCGTTCGCGATGCGAGAGCTTATCCACTTTATTGAGCGCCAGCACGGTCGGTTTCTGGTCCACGCCGATCTCGCGCAGGACCACATCAACGGCGGCGATCTGTGAGGCCAGGTCAATCGCCGTGCCATCGGCGATGTGCAGCAAGACATCGGCCCGCTCGGTTTCTTCGAGGGTGGCCTTGAAGGCGGCAACGAGGCCATGCGGCAGGTTGCGAATGAAGCCAACCGTATCGGTGAAAATAAAGCGTTCGCCGGTGGGGCACTGGCAGATGCGCGAGGTGGGATCGAGAGTGGCGAAGAGCTTGTCTTCAATCAGCACGTCGGCGTCGGTCAGGGTGCGCAGTAAGGTAGACTTACCGGCGTTGGTGTAGCCGACCAAGGCGACGAGCGGGATGTCGGCGCGCTGGCGGCGGACGCGCTGGACCGCGTGCTGTTTGCGCACGGCATCGAGCTGCTCGTGCAAACGGCGGATGCGCAATTGGACGCGGCGGCGGTCCACTTCGAGTTGGGTCTCGCCCGGGCCGCGCGTGCCAAGGCCGCCGTATTGGCGCGAGAAATGCGACCAGAGGTGCGTCAGGCGCGGCAGCAAGTATTCGAGCTGGGCCAGTTCGACCTGCAGTTTGCCGGCGCGCGAGCGGGCGCGCTGGGCGAAAATTTGCAGAATCAAGCCGGTGCGGTCAATGATCTTGGCGTTGGTCATGCGCTCGAGATTGCGGGCTTGGCCGGGCGCGAGGTCATGATCAACGAGGACGAGATGCAGGTCGTGCTCTTGGCACAGGCGCACCAATTCCTCGGCCTTGCCCTTACCGATGAAATAGGCGGGATGAATGGCGGCGCGTTTGCAGATCAGTTCGGCGACGGGCTGTGCGCCGGCGGTAAGCGCGAGGG
The DNA here is from genome assembly GCA_964397565.1 of uncultured bacterium. Taxonomy (GTDB): domain Bacteria; phylum Auribacterota; class UBA3054; order UBA3054; family JAPLST01; genus JAPLST01. Next base: position 13,881 of record CAYNJC010000006.1, on the reverse strand, counting down.
CGGTCAGTTCCGCGAAGCTGACGTTTTGGTCGGCGATGATATTGGCGGGCAGATCGAAGCCAACCAGGCAGGCGGACTCCGGCGCATCATGACGCGGCACGTCGTACATGATCAACTACTTTTTGAAAAGGCCCTCGAGTATCTTAATGCCTTGGTCCACCTTGGGCGATTGGCCCTTGGGGATATAATCCAGTACGCCGCGCAGCACGCCGGTCGGATCCAACCCGACCGCTTTGACCACATCAGTGAGAAATTGAGTGTAGGTTATCTCGACCTTGGGCTTACTGAGTGTGCCGCGAACCGGGATGGGCACGGGCAAATTGTAAATCTGATTCACGTTTTTGGTGAGCGGCATGGTGACGCCGAAGGCCGAACAGAGATTGATGATTTCCGCGCCGCTCAAGCCGAGGAAGACCAGCATGTCCAGGCGTTGGTCAAAATCCATCGTGCCGCGCATGGTGGCATGAAACGAGCTGCTGTCAAGGCGCGCATCGTTGAGCTTGACCATGCCATTTTCGACCGCGACCGGCGCAACAATATCCGCCATGTTGATGCTCTGCATGCTGGGAATGTGGAAGGTGCGCCCGATTTCGCCAAGGATGATCGGATTGAGCAGCGTACCGTTGTCAACCGTGGCGAGGGCTTGCGCATACAATGCCTTTTGCAAACTGGGTTTGGTCACGCCGGCGCCGCGCAGGCTAAGATTCGCGGCCAGCAGACCGTCGACCTTGTTGCGCTGCTCGGGCACGAAGGAGTTGATCAGCGGACGCAACGGCACGTTGGTCACAAGCGCGGTGGCGGTGTAGGTAAAGCCGGGCACGGCCAGATTGGCGCTGGCGTTCAGGCGGATCTCGCCGTTGTTCAGGCGCACCTCGCGCGAGACGAGCGAGGCGATGTTGTCCTTGACGGCGACGTCAAGGTGGAGCGGGCGCAGCAGCAGTTCGCGCGCGCGCAGCTCGTCGCAGCGCACGGCCAGGTTGAGGTCGCGGCCCTGCAAGTTCATCGCCGCCGGTTCGCTGGCGGCGATGGCGCGCGCCACGGGCCGGGCCGGGACGGCGTCATTCGCGCTGCCAGCGGCGTACAGCGTGTCAAGGTCCCACGGCAGCTGGTTGCGGTAGAGCTCGGTCTTGCCGGCGGCCTTTTTGGCCGGCATGAAGGTGTCGAGCAGGACGGTGGCGTCAAATTGTTTGCTGCTAAGTTCGAGCTGGCTGGGCGTCGCGCTGGACTTGAACTGGACCGTGCCTTTGAGCGCGAGTTGATTGTTCTGCCAGGCGGCCGGGCTGACGCGCACGGTGCAGGTGTTGATGACCGCTTCTTTGGGCGAGACGGTGGCATTGACATCCCAGGCGAGCGAGTCCCATTCGGCGGCAGTGCGGCGGGCCGGATTGTCGATCGTGAGATTGATGCCGACATTCTGCGGGCTCTGTTTCGGCGCGCTGTTTTCCGTCAGCGCCTGCAGGGTCATGACCAAGCCGTCGAGCCGGCGATTCTTGTTCTGCGGATCGAGCAGAGGCCGGACCAATTCACTGGACAGCTTGGCGACTGCCAGCGCCAGACGATTGCTGCCGGCGCGCAGGTCGTAGAAACCGCCGGCGGCCAGCGTGCCGACCGGGTTCTTGTCCAGCAGCGTCTCGGCGCTCAGCTTGCGCACATTGAAGAGTGACATGGCTTCGAGTTCGGTCACAATCTGCGATTTAATCGTGAGTTTGCGCCAGTTGGCTTTGCCGCTGCGCAGTTCCACGTTTTCCGCGGCGATCGTGCCCTGTACGCCGATGCGCTCACCGCGATTGACGATGTCGCAGACGAGATTGGCACTCAACTCGCCATCGTTAATGCTGGTCTTGTCATTGCCGAGGAAGGCGTTGAGCTGCGGCAGATACAGCTGGTTGATATCCAGGCGCACGCGCGCGCTGTCGTCGCGCAGACGTGACGTTGTGCCGGCCGGCGCCCAACTCAGCGAGACTGGCGATTCCGTGCGTATGGATACCACCTGTACGCTGCGTTGCGAAATGTTGACGTTGAGCTGCGGCAGGACAAACGTCTGGTCGCGTTGATCGAGACTGGCATCAAAGGCGCCGGCGAAACTCATGGGCGCAATGCCTTGCGGCGAGGCCTTCGGCGGCGTGAGCTTGAGGTCTTGCACATTGAAGGTGCCTTTCGTCGTCAGGGTCTGGCCCTTCTCGGCGGCATTGACCATGAGATTCAGGTCGGCGCGCGTGCTGCTGATATCAAGGCCGGTTTTCTTGGGCACGAAGACCTGCCAGAGCGGGCTCGGGCGCAAGCTGGCATTGATCATGCCCTCTGCTGTAATCTGTTGCAGATTGAAGCGACCGGTGACCAGCACCTGCGCCAGCGCTTGATCGAGCCAGTCCACGTGCGCAACGGCGCGCTCGACCGTGAATTGCTTGGCATCCAGACTTTGGACAGATAGATTCACGGTGGTCGCCAGCGAGCGCAGATCCATCGTGCCGACGCGCCCCAGCACATTCGAAATCGCCAGACTGCTGACCAGCGCCTTGGGCATGATCGATTCGTTCAAGGTGCACGCGGCGTTGAAGGTAAGCGGCAGGCGCTCGATCGCGACCTCTTTGCCGTCGGCATAGCTGACCGTGCCGGCGAAATCAATCGTGCCGCGCTGGGACGGACCGAGGTCATGTGCGTTCAGATTCATATCGCGTACTTGAACGCGCATGCCGGCATTGTCTTGATACGAGAATTCGGCATTGCTGATCCGCACAGTCTTGGCGGTGAAAGGCAGAGCCAGGGCGCCGAGCGCAGGCGGGCGGCTGGGCTTGCGCGTGGTGGTGGCGGGCGCGGGTGTGGGCGCCGCTCCAGGCGCGGGAGCTGCCGCCGGGCCCGCTCCGGGCGCGGGCTGGCCGGGGCCGGCTTGGGCGCGCACACTAGTCAGGCCGATAACCGGCGTGTCAATCTCAATCGAATCGAGCACGGGATGTCTGCGCAGAAACGATGCCAGCGAATAACGGGCAACAAAGGCGCGTACCTCCGCAATCGTGTTGTCGCGGCCGGCTGGGATGTCCTTTTGCCGGACGACCAAGCCTTGAAATGCCAGCGACGACCACGGGCGGAAGCGCCAGTGCGTCAACGAAATGTTATACGGCGTCTGGTCGCTGACCATCGGCAAGGCGATGCTCTTGACAAACCATTCGGTCATGCTCAAGCCGACTGCGCCGAGCACGACGACCACGACCACAACCACCAGCACCGCGGTTAGGCGCACCAACCATTTTATGAGTTTTTTCATGTTACTGCTCCTGACGTGGTTCAAGCACAATATAGGTAGGCAACCCCATGATTTTGAAGTGATCTATAATCGGTTTGACGCGCGGGTCGTCAAATTGTTCAATTTGTAGTTTCAAAGGGACCAAAGCGCTCAGAGCGGCGCGCACGCGCGGGTCTTTGAATGTGACCGTGTCCATCGCGAGGCAATTCTTGCACCACATCGCCCAGAAATCGATCAAGACAGGCTTGTGAGTGCGCTGCGCTTCGGCCAGCGCGGCGGGGAGTGACGTGCGCCAGATGCGGTCCGCGACCGCAACCGGCGCGCCGCGCGCAAGGCGATAGCCCTCGTAGCCGTACCACAGCGCCATCGCCAGAATGAGCACGCCGAAGCCCTGCTTGACGCGCACCATCCACGCGCCCGGCTTGGGCAGCCACGCCAGGCCCGCACCCGCCAGCGGCCACGGCAACGCCATGCCCAGCCCGAGCACAAACGGCAGCAACAAGCCCGCATGCACGCCACGGCCATAGAGCGTCGTGGCCAGCACCAGCACTTGAATGACAACCGGCGCGACGCATGCGCCCGCCAGCAGCGCCGCGACCGTGCCGACCAGGTAGGCCGTGACAAACCCGCCGCGCTTGACGCGCGCGCCGACGGCGGCGTGCTGATAGCGGGTGAAATCAATCTGAACGATATCGAACATCGCCAAGGCCAGCACGACAAAAATGGCGGCGATCAGAATATTGAACCACGCCGTGCTGTTGAGCGCGCCAAACTGCGCGCCGGTCAAGACAACCACCACGCCGAGCGCGCCATAGGCGACGGCGATGCCCAGGCCATATACGCCGCCCAACGCAAGACCACGCAGACGCGAACCGGCCTGCGTGCCGGCGCCGATGATCGCCAGATTGATGGGCATCATCGGCAGGACACACGGCGTCAAATTCAGCGCCAAGCCGCCCAGCAGAATCAGCAACAGCGAGAGCAGCAGCCCGCGCTGAGAAAACGTGGCAAGGGCGCCACCGGCCTCGTTGGCGGGCGCAGGGGCGCGCGCAGCCAGAAACGCAAGAAATTTGTCGGCCGGCATAAACCCAACGCCGCGCGTCCGCTCGCGAAACTGATCCAGCAGTTGTAGCATGGGAGCGGCTTCTGTGCCGCGCATGCTGCCGCTGCTTCCGGACCGATCACTGATCACTGAACACTGATTACTGAGCAAGGGAGCGGCCTCCGCACCGGGATCTGCCGCGCCATCTGTCGTTGTCGATGTGGCCATGTTGTCAGATGCTGTTTCTGTTTTGTCTTTGACCTTTGACCCTTGACCGTTGACCATTGCTTGGCGGAGCGACAGCACCGCCACCTCCGGCATGTAACAGGTGGTCTCGTCGCACCCCTGGTAGCGCACCGTCACGTCCAGCGGATACACCAGCGCGCCGGTCAGCAGATACTGCGCAACAATATCATGCTCATACATGGCCCGCTCTTCTTCGCTGAGCGGGTCATACTTGGTGACGGGCGCGGCCAACTCCACATGCGCAATGCCGACGCCGCCCGCCGCGACGACAGTGAAAGCGTCTGCATAAATATGATGCTTGGATGGAATCACGATGCGCACCGTGGCGAGCGCATCTGTCGCGCTGCCGCGCTCGAGCGTGGCCGTTGCGCGAAAGGGCGATGCTGCCGCCAGCATGCCGGCCAGCGCCCACGTGATCATGCCATACAATGCAAAATGGTTCATGGCATGCGTTGCGACGGGCAGGCCGCACACGCGCCCGGCGGGCAGCGCCCGGTGTTCTGCAAAGCGCAAGCGCGCGCCGCCGCGCTGGCCTTGCCGACCGCAAACGTGGTCAAGCGCTGGCGCAGGCGCGCGCTGCCGCACTGCGGGCAACATTGCGTGTTGCGCTCGGCGACCGACGCCACGAGGATATCATTCTCTGTATTGCATGCGGCGCATTCGTAGGTGTAGATGGGCATATGCGGTGTGTCAGGGTGTCAGCAATTTGCGTTCGATCATATAATCCAAGCGGTCGCGCGCGGTCTTGCCGACCAAGCGATGCTGCTCGCGGCCATTGCGCACAAAGAGGAGCGTGGGGACGGCGCGCACGGCGCATTGCGCTTCCAACACGGCGCTGTTGGTGTCCGACAAGTCCACCCGGCCGAAGCGCACGCGCGCAAGATAATTCGTGGCCGTCCGCGAGAGCAGGGCGCTCATCATGACGCACGGCACCGATGTGCGTGAGTAGAACAAGATAAGGGCCGGCGCAGGATTGGAGAAAAACAAGTTGAATGATGCCGGCTGGTTCAGCACAAAAACGCCCTCCGGCGTCTGCACGAATCGGTCGGCTCCGTCGGATTTGACCAAGCCAATATTTGTCGTGATGGGCGGCGCGGGCTCCGGTGCCGGCGGTTTCTTGCCGCAGCCGCTCAGGCAGAGTGCGCACAACAGACTCACGCCGACAATCCGGCTTCGCCACACGTTTCGCCTGCGCGCCCCGTGCGCTCTGCCAGTGCTGAAAATCACGTCACCACGATACCATGTTTGCATTCGACAAATATAGCATAACCCGGTCACGACTGCAAGCGCCGTGCATAGCCCAGATCCGGCGGTTTGTTTGTAGTGTTGCTCCCCACCGATCCCGTCAACGGCGGGATCGGTGGAAGCATGCAAAGAACGTGGGAGCCGCCTCCGTGCGGCGATTCTGCTGCATCGGGGCATGGAAGCCCCTCCCATTACAGCAACCGCGGCATTCTGCTGCATCGGGGCATGGAAGCCCCTCCCACTTTACAGCAACGCCGGCGCCGGGCATGCCATCCGAGCAGCAGCGCCCAGGCGCAGCTTGCTTCCGGAATGATCACCACGACCCGCGCGCTGGCACCCGCGCTGCTGTTGTCGGGCACAATTGTCGGGGTCGTGCTGGCCGTGAATTCGTCGCCGTGATAGACCACGCTGAACCAGGTCAGCGTGCCAACGTACGGCGAGACCAGATCGGCGACGTAGCCCGTCACCACGCTGGACGGCACGGCCCAATTGGCGAAGGTGAGGTCGGTCGCAATCTCGAGATTGTCGCGTGTGTCGGCCGGGTAGGAGCTGCCGCCGGGGTAATCCGCCGGTGTGGGCGGAAAGTTCCAGGCGGGCGTGCCGTGTACCGACACGCGCGCGCTGCGCAGATCGCTGCGGCGCGTGTGGTTCACGCGCAGTTTTGCATAGGCCGTGACGGCGGTGTAACTGCCTTCCAAGGGAAACATGAAATCCGAGAAATAGTTGACAAAGTAATTGCTCGAGACATAAATGAAGCCATTGCTGCCGAAGGACGGGCCCCATGAGTTGGCGATCTTGTAGTAGCCCGGGCCGTAGCCGCAGACGCAGACCATGTGATCAATGTCGTCAATGGTGCAGGCCGAGCCGACCCACGGCGGATCACCCGCGTTCCAGGCGTCAAAGCTGGGCGTGGCGTACACACCCACCGCCGCAACGCCGCCATTGTCGAGCCAGGCATTGGCCTGCGTAATCTGTGCGGCGCTGGGCTTCCAATCCCACAGCCAGACATAGTTGGTGGTGCGCCGGTACAATCCGTCCATGAATTTTGCCCAGGTGGGTAAGGTGGTGTATTGGCCCTCAACATACGGCATCGCGCTCATTGAGGCGCAGCCATAGCGCATGAACACCTCGAAGGGTTCATGGCCATAGCCGCCGTCATCTGCGCCGCCATTGTACAAATTGTAGGCAAAGCGCGGCGAGGCCTGATTCTGCGGCAAGGCGAGATTCAAGGATGGATTCGCCTTTTTCATGTAATAGGTTTTGACGGCATACGCGCCGGCCCATGCGGTGCAGGAGCCTTCCGCGCCTTGGTCGCCAATCGGGGGCAGCCCGCTGCCGTTGTCGGCTGCGCCGCGCAGAGTGTGTCGCACGACAAAATCCGCCGGCAGCGCGCCAAGGGCGCGGCCTTCGGCGATAAATCGCGCGCGCGTCCCCGGCGGATACGGCCGCTTGCCGAGCTTGTACGTGCCATGGCTGGTAGCCAGATAGGGCATGCCATTCGAGGTGAATGCTGTGGCGGCATGCGTCGCGCATACAGCCAGCATAACAAACATGCTCAGCCTGAGCGTGGCGATGTGCAGGTGCATACTAGGGGCGTTGATGGTTAGTCAGCAAAAACAGTACTCCGCTATCTTGCACGCATAACTAGTATACACCATTTCGTGGCCACGCGTCAAAAGGACGCGCGATCCCCGTTGCGGCGCCGGGCCGCCGCCGGCATGCTCACGGCTACTGCATTCTTCCGGCCAGTCGCCTTCACGCGCGCGCCGCGCCGCGCATTGCGCCGGCGTTTTTGCTATACTAGGGCCGTAACGTTTTGTTCATCATTTTCAGACAGGAGTTGCTGGTTATGACACACACCCAAGTTCTCCAAGATGCGCGCGCCCGCATGCAAAAGGCGCTCGAACACATGCAGCACGAACTGGCCGGCATTCGCACGGGCAAGGCCTCGGCGGCGCTGGTGCAGGACATCAAGGTTGAATATTACGGCACGCATACGCCGCTGCGCGACATCGCCGCCATCAACACGCCTGAGCCGCGCCTGATCGTGATCCAGCCCTGGGATCAAAATGCCGTGGCCGGCATTGTCAAGGCGATTCAAGCATCCAGCTTGGGCATCACCCCGATTGACGACGGTCGCCTGGTGCGCGTGCCCATTCCCGAATTGACCGAAGAGCGCCGGCGCGATCTCGACAAGCACATCAAGCACATGGCCGAGGAAACGCGCGTGGCCGTGCGCAATATCCGCCGCGAAGAAAACGACCGGCTGAAAAAATTGCAGAAAGACAGCACGATCACCGAGGACGACCTGCGCCACGCCGAAAAAGAAGTACAGAAGATGACCGACGATTTCATCGAGAAAATCAACGTCGTGCTGAAGCACAAAGAGCAGGAAATCTTCACCGTGTAACCCGGCCAGACGGCACACTGTTTCTTGAGAGCCATGGGCGCGCCGGCTGAATATGTCTTGCGTTGCGTTACCTGCAGCCGCGACTATCCGGCGGCGCAGGCACCGTTGTATGTCTGCCCCGTCTGCGCCGCCCGGCAACAGCCCGGCCTGCCACTGCTGGGCGTCCTTGAATGTGTCTACGATTACGCCCAGTATGGCCGCACGCACGCGCCGGATTCGGCCCGCGCGGCAACCCTGTTGCCGCCGCTGCCGCACGCCGCGCGCTTGCTCGACGTCGGCAACACGCCCTTGTATCCAAGTCCGCGCCTGGCGCAGCAGGCCGGTCTGCGCACCCTCTTGCTGAAAGACGAAACGGTCGAGCCAACCCATTCCTACAAAGATCGCGCGTCATGGCTGGTCGTGCAGATGGCGCTGGCCAGGAACGCCGACACCCTTGTGTGTGCCTCGACCGGCAACGCCGCCAGCTCGCTGGCCGGCATCTGCGCGGCGGCCGGCTTGCCGTGTCATCTGTTTGTCTCGCGCCACGCGCCGCGCCCGAAATTGCTGCAATTGACCGCCTTTGGCGCAGCACTGCATCTGGTCGACGGCAGCTATGACGATTGCTTCGAACAAAGCCTGCAGGCCACGCTGGCGCACGGCTGGTACAACCGCAACACGGCCTATAATCCCTGGACGATCGAGGGCAAGAAAACGGCCGCGTGGGAAATTGCCTGGCAATGTGCCTTTGACGTGCCCGAGCAGATTTTCGTGCCGACCGGCGATGGCGTCATTCTGGCCGGCATCTTTAAGGGATTTTACGACTTGCAGCAATTGGGCTGGCTTGCGCGCATGCCACGCTTGGTGGCGGTGCAACCGGCGGGCGCTGACGCGCTGGTCACGGCGTGGGAGCGTGGCGAGGATGGCTGTGCGGCGCTGCGTGCGGATGCGGCCTCCTGTGCCGATTCACTGGTCGTGTGCGCGCCGCGCAACGCGGTGCTGGCCTTGCGCGCCCTGCGCGCCTGTGACGGCTATGCCCTGCGCGTGACGGATGACGAGATTCTGGCCGCGCTGCGCGCCGTGCCGGCCGCGACCGGCGTGTTTGTCGAACCGGCCGCCGCCGCCGCCTATGCCGGCTTGCTGGCCGCGCGCGCCCAAGGCCAACTTGCCGCCCACGACCGCGCCGTGCTGCTGCTGACCGGCAGCGGCTTCAAGGACATGGCCTCGGTCGAGCGCGCGATTACCCAGATCCGGTGACGCGACTGAAAATGCTTGTGAAAGTGGGAGCGGCTTCAGGCCGCGAATTCTGTTCGCGTCACCGAATTTGGGTGTTCAGCGCTTCTTCGCCACGCGGCGCTTGAGCATTTTCTTTTGCGCAGCCAGCGCTCGCGCGGCAACCTGTCTTGTCGCGGCGGTCGTCAGCGGTTTCTTGGCCGCGCGCCGGCGTAATTCCTTTTCCGTCTTGAGCGGCAGCTTTTCATTGCCCCAGACATTCTTCATGCCGTGCAGATACCGGAACGCCTCGCGCCAGCGGTGGATTTCGAGCGCCCCGATCTTCGGCATGTTTTGCCGCTGGGCTGCCGGCGGCAGCGCCGGCGCGGCTGTGCACGGCTGTTGATACCAATACGCCACCGTCACAATGTCGGCCATGACGCAATTGGCGTGGCCGATTTCGATGCTGCCGCGCAATGATTTGGCAAAGCGGATCGGATCCTCAAGATGAAAACGGTAGACGTGCGTGCGGCCCAGCCAGCCGGTCTGGCCGGTGTTGATGCGGCCATAGCCAAAATAGGGATGCTGATACAATTCGCGCGGACACCAAGCGGTGTTGAAGTAGTCTTCCGTGCCGGTGCCGTGCAGCGACGGCGGCCACGCCTCGCCATCAATAAACCACATGTCATCGCCTTCGCCATACCAGATCGGCGAGGGTGACTCAACATAATAATTGACGCCGACATAGTGGCCGCGCCCGCGCGTCGTCACAATGGGATGATTGTGCGCGTCGGTCAGATTGGGTTCGACGGGCGAGTACAGCGCGGCCCATTCGTTCTCGACACCTTGGGCGGGCAAATGCAGCGAACGGCGCCAGCCGGCGTGAAAGCGGCCCATGTCGGCGGGCAGCGCGGGCATGGTTTCGTAATCAACATAATAATAGAACGCATCGCAGCGCCCGCTTGATTCGTTTTCGATTTCAATGCGCGCGCCGGCGGCAAAGGGCATCGGGAAATAGCAGTTCAGGGCTTTGCCGGCCTGCGGCGAGGCGCACAATGGCAAACTGATGAAGTTGTACTCTTCGCCCCAGCCCTGGCCGAAGAAATCGCCGATCGGGCAGGCCACCGAGGGCCGCTCATTGCCGTCCCAAAAAATGCGCAGCACCATGTTGCGGCGATGCATCGCGTCCTTGTGCGCGATCGTGCACCAGATATGGCGGATGACGCCGGCGCCGGCGATCTCGGCAATCGTGATCGTTTCGCCCGGCGCGATCGGCACGCAGTCGGCATTGCCGCCGGTGCGATCATAGCTGGAGATGCGGCGCGTGCGCGCGGTGGTCAGCGTGGCAAGTTGGGAGAGTGGGCCATTCATAAGAGTGAGCGTGGGTGATGAAGTGATGCAGTATTACGCAGAACGTTTGGTGCGGCGGCGCAGCATCTTTTGCTGCGCAATGAGCTCGTGAGCGGCGGCCGCGCGGGCGCGCGCCGGCGCCAGTGATTTCTTGAAGAAACGCCGTTCGAGCGCGCGCTTGACGACCGCGGGCCAGTCTTCGTGGCCCCAGACAGCCTTGCCATGCAGCGCGCAAAACGCCGCGCGCCAGCGTTGCAGTTCGAGCGCGCTCAGCGCCGGCATGTTCTGTCGCTGCGCTGCCGGCGGCAGCGGCGGCAACTGCGCGCACGGCGTTTGATACCAGTAGGCCACGGTCACCGTGTCGCTCTGCAAACAGTCGGCATGGCCGATTTCGATGCTGCCACGCAGTGACTGGCTGAAACGGATCGGATCTTCCACATGAAAACGGTAGACATGCGTGCGGCCGAACCAGTCGGACTGGCCCGTATTGATCCGCGGCGCGCCAAAGTACAGATGCGTGAACTGCTCTTTCGGGCCCCAGGCCGTGTTGAAGTAATCTTCGGTGCCGGTGCCGTGCAGCGACGGCGGCCACGGTTCACCATCAATGAAAAACATGTCGTCGCCTTCACCGTACCAGAGCGGCGTCGGACTGTCCACATAGTACTGCACCCCGACGTAGTGGCCGCGCCCGCGCGTGTCCACCAGCAGATGATTGTGCTGGTCGGTCAAATTGTGCGCGTGTTGGCCCATCCCCCACTCGAGTTGCGCGCCGGATGCTGGCTGATGCAGTGAGCGATGCCACCAGGCATGAAATCGTCCGTCGGCGCAGTCGCGTGGGCGGCACTCCTCGTAGTCAATGTAATAGAAGCAGGCGTCGCACGGCTGCACCGATTGGTTTTCGATTTCGATCCGCGCGCCGCGCGCAAACGGCATCGGGAAATAGCTGACCAGCGCATGGCCGTCCTGCGGCGCGGCGCAGACGGGCAACGCCACATAATTATAGCGTTCGCCCCAGCCTTGTCCGAAGAAATCACCGACCGGACATTCGACCGACGGCTGCGCACAACCATCCCAATACATGCGCAACACCAAGTTGCGCCGGCACATTGGATCTTTATGGCTGAACGTGAACCACAGATGGCGGATGACGCCGGCGCCGGCGATCTCGGCCAGCGTCACCGTGGCGCCCGGCGCGATGCGAATGCTGTCGGCATTGCCGCCGCGGCGGTCATAACTGGAACACCGCCGGCTGCGGGCCGAGGTAATGCGGGGAAGTGTGTCGAGCAGGCCAGCCATGAATTGAATCTCCAGGATTACCGTGGTGATGCGCTGCAATGCCGCAGCGGCGGGCCGACGTAAATTTGGCGCGGCCGTGCGATCTTACGCTGCTCGTCGCGCAACATTTCGTTCCAATGCGCAATCCACCCCGGCAGCCGGCCGAGCGCGAACATGACCGTGAACATGTTTTCGGGAATGCCGAGCGCGTGGTAAATAATACCGCTGTAGAAGTCCACGTTGGGATACAGATGCTTGCTGACAAAATACTCATCCGCGAGCGCTTTTTGCTCGAGTTCGACGGCAATGTCGAGCAGTGGGTCACGCACCCGCATCTTTATGAGGGCCTTGGCGCAGGCCTCCTTGATGATCCGCGCGCGCGGGTCGTGGGTCTTGTAGATGCGATGGCCGAAGCCCATCAGGCGAAACGAGTCGCGCTTGTCTTTGGCGCGGCGAATGACGGAATCAACCGTGGCATTGCTGTCGCGGATGGCGCGCAGCATGCGCATGACTTCCTGATTGGCGCCGCCATGCAGCGGGCCGGACAAGGCGCTGATCCCGGCCGAAATCGTGGCGTACAGGTTGACTTGCGCGCTGCCGATGATGCGCACGGTGGTCGTCGAACAATTCTGCTCGTGATCGGCGTGCAACACCAGCAGCAGGTTCAGCACATCCACGATGTCCTGGTCAATTGCATAGGGGGTGACCGGCGAATGAAACATCATGTTCAGAAAATTGGCGCAATACGAAAGGTCGTGGCGCGGATAGACCATCGGCTCGCCGATTGATTTCTTGTAGGCGAACGCCGCCAGCGTGCGCACCATCGAGATCAGGCGCGTCGCGCTCGAATCAATGTCCTCCTGCAATGAGAGCAGGTCGACATTCGGGTAAAACGTGGCCAAGGCGTTGATCATCGTCGAGAGGATGTGCATCGGGTGCGCACCGCGCGGAAAGCCGTCGAAGAAATGGATCATATCTTCATGCACCAAGGAATGCTCGGTCAATTTGCGCGAGAACAGTCCGCGCTGCTCTGCGGTGGGAAACTCACCATGCAAGAGCAGATACGTGGTCTCGACGAAGGTGTGCGTGCCGGCAATTTCCTCAATCGGATAACCGCGATAGCGCAGGATGCCACGCTCGCCGTCAATGTAGGTGATCGCGCTGTGACACGCGGCCGTGTTGAGATACGAGTTGTCATAGGTCACCAGCCCTGTGTCGCGCCGTAACGTGCTGATGTCCACGGCTTTTTCGCCTTCTGTGCCGGTGACGACCGGGAACGTGTAGGTCTTGCCATCGTAGATCACGTCTGCATGGTCAGTATTCATGGGCGCCTCGCTGCTGATCCGTCAATGCAAATTGATTCATAAGTGAGTTATAGTAGCGAAAACGGGCGCGCAACGCAAGCGATTGCCCGCGCGGCCCGGAATTGCTACAATCTTCTTGCGTTCATAACCAAACACCCAGGAGAAACGATGGCGACTACCGATGGCCCACAACAACACGAGGCGATGTTCCTGCAATTTGTCCTGAGTCTGCTGCAATCCGGCATGATGCAGCTGGGCAAAGTGATGAACCCGATGACCAAGACCATCGAGAAAGACTTGCCGGGTGTCCAAGGCACGATCGAGCTGCTGACCATGCTGCGCGAGAAAACCCGCGGCAATCTGAGCAAGGCCGAGGCAGACGTGCTGGGCAGCGCGCTCTCGTCACTGCAGTTGAACTATGTCGACGAGATGAACGCGGCCAAGACCGCACCGGCAGCCGGCGCGGAAGAGAAGGCGGAAGAGAAGAAGGCGTGATGCCGTCTTCCATTCTTCATTGGTCAACGGTTACTAATGAATGCGCTTACTTGGTGTCATGCCAATTGTAGCCGCGGGCGCCTGC
>CAYNJC010000005.1:38829-165562 GCA_964397565.1 uncultured bacterium | reverse complement strand
TGAAGAGAATGATGGCGCGGCTGTCATAAACAGTGTACATTGCACGCCTGACCCCGTTTGGCACAAGGAGAATGGATGAAGACACGAACCAATCACTCAGTACCGCAACTATGCTGTGCTGTTATGATCTGCTTTGTTGCATGTGCAACATTGAGCGCAGGTACCATACCCAAGAGAATGACGTATGAAACCCAGCAATTAACTAATATCTTTCACGTAACGAGAGGGCTTGCGCCGGTGGTTTCCAACGTCTTGTATGTAGTGGAACATACGCGCGCAGCCTGCCCCTATTTGCGCAATGTGGCGCAGGAGTCCGTCGATGTGGCAAAGATCTGCGACCTGCAACTGCTGCCCTATCTGGTGACGCCCGCCGACAGCAGCGCAGTGACGCGGGTCATTCACGCCTGTGCGGCTCAGTCTGGGTCTAACACCGAGCTGCTCAGACAGTGCGGCAGGATGCTGATTGAAACCACCTTTGACATCCCCGGCGGTATCGCAATCTTGCAAGGCATCGTTGATGACACGCAGGCACCGCTCCATGTGCGCATCAATGCAGCCAACGTGCTTTTCCATCGCGGCGTTCTTACGGGCTATGATCTGATGATTGAAGCGTTTGACGGCACTAATGGTACCGCCCATTTTGCGGCGGAGAATTTGCTCTTGTTGTATAAGAACTATGTTGACGCGCTTCAGGAGGCGGACACGAACGCTGCCCCGCAATTGCGCACCAGTAAAGCCACCCCCGTCAATCTGCGTGAAGTTGCGACGCACATCAAGCACAAAATGCGGCTGCCCTTCGTCACGAACGACATTGGCGTGGTTGAAGAGCCTTAGGACTGATCAGGGTCAGGCGTGCATTTACCACCTAAATATGTTGACCAACGCAGGTGGAGATGATTACCTTGGTTATGGCAAGACCACGGCAGGTTCATGCAACGGCCAGAATAGGGTCATGCATTGACAGTTGATTCTGCTGAAAAACAACCCCTATATGAGAGCGTGGTGTGAAGCGCCGTGGCGCGTGCGGAACGGGCGCGTGGCCTGAAAAGACCAAACTGCTGCGCACAGGCCTTATGCGGCCGCAGTGGCGCACGTGATCCCACTGAAGAACACCCTCCTGATGATTGATCCGTGGCATCCCTACAATCCGTGGTTGAGAGCTGCTGGCACAAGTTTGAGTATGGTGGCTTTGCGAGAGACAGGGCTAGCTTGATGCCCCGCGCGGAGCGCGTGGCGTACGGGTGATCGGTATTCGGTGGCAGAGGCAGCACAGCGCGGAGAGGAACGCGGCACACCCGTGCCGCTGAGGGGCGGCGGGATTTCCATATCCCGCGCAGGCGCAAGCAGTTGCGATCGGAAGATCGCAGCTACCTTCAGCCGATCTTGAGATCGGCGTTCCCTTCGCTGCGCAAAGCCGAAGGGAGCGCGGCATACCGGTGCCGCTGAGGGTAGGCGGAATTTCCATATCCCGCCAACAAGGCTGCGATCTGGTGATCGGCGCTCCGTTCGCGGCATGGAAGCCGCTCCCCCTCTGCGTCAATCACCCACACCAGCTGTGGCCGCGTCAGCTTTGCGCGTATCCGTAGCGCGGAATTTCAGACGGCCGGCGTTCTGGCAGTTGAAAATGCGCGCTCTTTTTGCTACTATTATTCACTGCTGTACTAACCGTTATGTAATCTGCGGCGCCACCCGGCGCAACTTGGGAGATGCGAATGAAGGATGTTCCCCTGGATTCTGTGCGGAATGTAGTGATCGTTGGTCATGCGGCGTCGGGCAAGACCTCCTTGGTCGAAGCCTTGCTGCACACGGCCGGGATGACCTCGCGCTTGGGCGCGATTGACACCAAGAACACGGTCTCGGATGCCAGCCCGGAGGAACAGGAACGGCAGCTCAGCATTCACGGCTCAAATTTGCTGCTGACTTATCGCGCGCACAATGTTTTTCTGGGCGACACGCCCGGTTATGCTGATTTTTATGGTGAAGTGGTGGCGGCGGTCAGCATTGCCGACGCGGCGATCGTGACGATTGATGCGTTGCACGGCGTTGAAGTCGGCACCCAGAAGATCTGGGAATTGCTGACGCTGCACAACATTCCGCGCATGGTGGTCATCACCAAGGCCGACAAGGACAACGCCCAGTTTCAGGAAACGCTGGACTCGTTGGTGGCGACGTTCGGCAGCGGCTGCGTGCCACTGGTCGCGCCGCTGGGCTTTGCGGCCGGCTTTCGCGGGGCGGTCGAGTTGCTGCCCAATCAGGCCGGCGAGGCGGACCCGGCCCTGTTTAAGGCGTGCTACATCAAGCTGGTCGAAGCCGTGGCCGAAACGGACGATGCCTTGATGGAGAAATATTTTGCGGGCGCGCAGATGGGCGTGGCGGAAATGACGCCGGCCCTGCGCGCGGCGGTGAATGCCTGCCGGGTCTTCCCGGTGGTCGTCTGCGCCAGCACGAAAGAGTTGGGAATTGACCGGGTGCTGGGCGCGATCGTGGACGTGCTGCCTTCGCCGCGTGAGCGCGGGCCGGTTGCGGTGGCCGAGGGCGAGGCACTGAAGCCGGATACGACGCTGCCGGCGGCCGCGCGCGTGTTCAAGACCGTCACCGATCCGTTTGTCGGCCAGATCACGTATTTCCGCGTCTACCAGGGCACGATCTCGTCGGGCTCGGAAGTGCACAACATCAGCCGCAACCACAAAGAGCGCCTCGGCGATCTTCTGATCATCCAGGGCAAGGACCAGTTGCATGTCGACAAGGCCACGCCCGGCGATGTCGTCGCTGTCACCAAATTGAAAAACACGCATGTCAACGACACGCTCGGCGCGGCGCATGTCACCTTCGCCCCAATCCAATTTCCGCGCCCGGTCTTGACCTTGGCGGTGCAGTCGGCCAAGCAAGGTGACGAAGAAAAATTGGCCGAAGGCCTGCACCGCGTGCGCGATGAGGACCCGACCATCATTGTCGAGCGCCATACCGAGACGCATGATTTGTTGGTGTCCGGCTTGGGTGATGTGCATTTGGATGTCGTCTTCAAACGCCTCAAGGAGAAATTCAAAGTGGAAGTGGTGACGACCTTGCCGAAAGTTGCGTATCACGAGACGATCCGCGGCACGGCCGATGTGCGCTATCGCCACAAGAAGCAGAGCGGCGGTTCCGGCCAGTTCGGCGAAGTGGCGATCCGGATCCGCCCCAACGAGCGCGACAAGGGCTATGAATTCGTGGACAAAATCGTCGGCGGGGTGATCTCGAACAGCTATATTCCGAGTGTCGACAAGGGCATCCGTTCGCGGATCAGTGGCGGGGTCATTGCCGGCTGTCCGGTTGTGGACATCGTGGTCGAGTTGTATGACGGCAAGGAGCACCCGGTTGACTCGAAGGACATTGCCTTCCAGATCGCCGGGAAGAAGGCCTTTGGCCAGGCTTTCGAGAAAGCCCAGCCGGTCCTGCTCGAGCCGATCATGAACGTCGAAATTGTCTGCCCGCAGGAATACATGGGCGACATCAACGGGATCTTGAACGGCAAGCGCGGGCACATTACCGGCATGGACACGCGCGGCACGTTGCAGGTCATCAAGGCCAATGTGCCGCATGCCGAAATGTTCAAATTCTGCGGCGAATTGCGCTCGATCACCGGCGGGCGCGGCTCGTTCACCATGGAGCGCGCGCATTATGCCGAGGTGCCGCACGCGACCGCCCTGCACGTCATCGAGGCGTACCAGAAGTCGCGCACACACGAGGAAGAATAATGTTGCCCGAGTTGGAAGCCATCAAAGGCAAGCGCGTGCTGGTGGTGGGCGATGTGGTGCTCGATCACTATGTCTGGGGCGAGGTCGAGCGGATTTCACCGGAAGCACCGGTGCCGGTCGTGCGGGTGGCGCGCGAGACCGACATGCCGGGCGCCGCGGCGAATGTGGCGATGAACCTGGCGGCGCTCGACGCGCGCCCGATCATGCTGAGCATTGTCGGCGACGACCGCGACGGCCAGCATCTACGCGGCTTGCTGGAACGCCAGAATGTGGACTGCACCTACTTGATGGTCGCGCCCAACACGCACACGACCCGCAAAACCCGCATCCTGGCGCGCGCGCAGCATGTCGTGCGGGTGGACTGGGATGCAATTTTGACGCACACCACCGTACGCCAGTCCGGTTTTGCCGACGCGCTCGAACACGCCCTGCCGGCCTGTGACGCGATTGTCGTTCAAGACTACAACAAGGGCTTGATCCACGAAGAAGTTTTTGACATCGTCAAGTTTGCCAAAGTGCCGATCATTGTCGATCCCAATCGCTATCATGCCATCCGCTATCGCGGCACGGTCGCGACGCCCAATCTCGAGGAGGCGCGGATTTTAAGCGGCGCAGCGTTCAGCAGCGCCGACGCGCCTGAACATCTGGCCGAAATTGGGCGGGACTTTTTACAGCGGCATGACCTCGAACAGGTTGTCATCACGCTGGGCGACAAGGGCATTGCGTTGTGCAACCGCGACGGCCAGGTGCAGCGCTGCGGGCCGGCCAAGAGCCATGATGTGTATGATGTCTCTGGCGCGGGCGACACGGTCTGCGCCGTGCTGTCGGCGGCGTTGGCCGGCGGCGTGGCGTTGTGGCCGGCCTGTCAACTGGCGAATATCGCCGGCGGCATTGTGGTCGGCAAAACGGGGACGGCGACTACCAGTCGGAACGAAATCCAACAATTGTGCAATGATGTGCAACTGACGCTGAGTGGCGCGGCGGCATAAATCATGCAATGTAACGAGCGACGTTGAGGAACGGGTATGAGTGGCCACTCCAAATGGGCGACGATCAAACACAAGAAAGCGGCCATCGACGCCAAGCGCGGCAAAGTCTTCAGCCGGATGTCCAAGGAAGTCACGCTGGCGGCCAAAGTGGGCGGCGGCGACTTGGCGATGAATCCGCGCTTGCGCACCGCCGTGCTGGCGGCCCGGGCCGCCAACATGCCGGCCGACAATATTGAGCGTGCGATCAAGAAGGGCACCGGCGAGCTGCCCGGCGTCGTCTATGAGGAAATCATGTACGAGGCCTACGGCCCGGCCGGCGTGGCCTTGATGATCCGGATTTTGACCGACAATCGCAATCGCATCGCCGGCGAAGTGCGCACGACGCTCGACCGCCGCAATGGCAGCATGGCCGGCGCCGGCGCCGTCGCCTGGCAGTTCAACCGCAAGGGCTTCATCACGATTGAGAAAGCCGCCGCCAGCGAGGAGGCGTTGTTCAACATCGTCACCGATGCCGGCGCCGATGATTTGCAGGCTGGCGCCGACGGTTATGAAATCACCACGTCGGTCGAGGCCTTCGAGGCCGTCAAGCAGGCGCTCGAACAGAACAAGATCGCGACGAACAGCGCCGAGATCACCATGCTGCCGGCCTCCTCCGTCAAAATTACCGAGGAAAAGGACGCCGTCGCCATTCTGCGCCTGATCGAAAGTATTGAAGAACTGGATGACGTCCAAAACGTCTACGCAAACTTCGACATGGACGAGGCACTGATGCAGAAGGTCTCCGAGCTGATGTGAGCGCGAGGCCCACGCCAGCAGACGGCGTTATTCAGGTCTATACCGACGGCGCCTGCACCGGCAATCCCGGCCCGGCTGGTTGCGGTGTGATCCTGGTCTTCAAAGAGCGGGTCAAGGAATTGTCCGAGTTCATCGGCGCGGCGACCAACAACATTGCCGAACTGACCGCGGTGGAACTGGCCCTGCGCACGATTCGCGATAAGAGCCTGCCGGTGCGCATTTATTGCGACAGCACCTATGTGATTGGCGTCCTGACCGGCACGCTGAAGGTGCGCGCGAACACCGCGCTGGTCGCGCGCATTCGCGGCGTGATGGACACCTTCGC
The DNA here is from genome assembly GCA_964397565.1 of uncultured bacterium. Taxonomy (GTDB): domain Bacteria; phylum Auribacterota; class UBA3054; order UBA3054; family JAPLST01; genus JAPLST01. The sequence goes on along the minus strand of CAYNJC010000005.1, from coordinate 159,716 downwards.
TGATCTTGCCTTCGAGAAAGTGCGCGGGCATGCCGGCGACGCACGCAACGAGCGCGCTGACGCGCTGGCACGCCAAGCCGTGCGCGCGGCAGAAAAAGCCACAACATAATCGTGGATCTTTCATAATGAACACACCTGCGTCAACAGATCAGCACATGCAACCGCGCAGTGAACCGCGCTCCTTGCGCATCGTGAATATAATCTATCTGACTCTTGATGTCTTGGCTGCAAGTGCAATTGGCTGGCTGACCTTTGCATTCAAGATGAAGGTCGCCGAGATGTTTCCAGGAGTAGGGCGAGAGTTGCCGTTGCTGACCGGCGCGATCGTTGCGATTCCCGCGTGGGCTTATGCGTTTTTCGTAAGCATGGTCATTGCCGCGCTACTTGTCAAAGATCGCTTAATCAGGCGGAGCTCCGTGTGCTTGTTGATCAACTCCATCATCCTGCTGTTATTGCTGGGGTATTTGTTTGTGTTTGTCACGCTGTGCTTGTACCCACTTCTCGATTTTTTTCTTGGTGGCGGAATAGGAAGAATCTGAGACGCAATGGGCAAAAGCGGTTCGTTAGTTGCATTTTTTTGTACAGATCGCGGCGTACCGCGCTTGCGCCAACAGACGACCATGGGCGTTGACCACAATCGACAAAAAAAGTCGATTGTGCGTGTCCGTGGTGCCCCATGGGGGCAGGGCAACGCCCTGGGTAGCGGCTGTGGCCAATAGAGATGCGACTCGGGCATTGAGTTTTGCTTTGTGCGCCAGCGAGGCGCGCGGGGCATGCGTTGGCAGTCGGCACGGTATGTGGGCGACAAACGACAAACAGCGTCATCTGCAAATGATCCCGGCCGCGGGCGGGAGCGATTGCGCGCATACTAATGAATGCGCTTACTAGGTGTCATGCCAATTGTGGCCGCGGGCGCCTGTTTGGAGCTGCTTGGAGTCCCGTCATCGGCGTGGATCCCGTCAACGGCGCGGATGACCGCGGCTGCAGAAGCCGCCCTCACCGCGGGCGGCTACAAGGACGCGGCAAAGTAGAAAGCGCATTCATTAGTAACTTCGTTTGCCGCACACGAATTTGGAGATTGCACGCAACAAAGCCGGCGGCGCAGTCGGATGGGTGGCAGGCAGAAGTGTGCCGATTGCCGCGCATGCAGGCAATGCGCGGAAAACGCCAGCGCGTCACTACGCCAGTAACGGCGGATTTTACTGCGGGTAGTCCATCCGCATATGACACGAAATTTGACAGGGGTGTTTTTTTGTGGTATACTATTTATGGAGTCAACGTTTTTTATCCCTCTGGGAGATTGCCATGAATCGCAAGTGCTTTTCCATCTGTAAGCGTGTTAGTGCCATGTTGGCCGTTGGCGCCCTCGCCGTGAGTGTGGGTTTGTCGCTGTTGGCCTGCTGCACAATGACGCAAAATGTGACGACGTTCGTGCAGGAGTATCATCGGGGATTGGTGGCGCTGTATAACCCACAGCTCGATGTCATCACCTGCACACTGACCAATGCGAGCAGCACACGCTATGTCTGCACCATCCAGTGTCGCGACCGTGTCTCCGCTGCCGCCGTCACCCTCCAGTTCACATTGCGATGCAACGAGCTTGGGCTGATCGAGTCCATTAGTGCAGACCACCCGCTTGCGCTGCAACAGGACCAGCCGGTTGCGCCTGGCGCGGCCATTCCGATCGAGGCGGTGATGTATGCCGTCGCGGGCACGCGCGCGGCGCCGGCCGAGTCGCCCGACTTGGATGTGAAAAGCGCCAAGGCGCGCCTGTCCTACGGCAAGCCGGATTTCTACAAGGCGTCCTCGCTGGCGCAGTTGCGCGCGAAATGTCCCACGACCCACACAACCTTCGATTCGATCACCCAGTTCAGTTTCAGCCTGTTTGCCAGCACCGATTCGTTTCAGTATGTCATCAAGCGCTCGGCCGGCGTCATCAGCGGCAAGAAGCGCAACAAGTTCAAATACCAGCCGAGTTCGCAGTATGGCACGACCAGCTCACCGCCGGTCGGCCTCTTTATGGCAACCCTGAACAAACAGATGTTGTCGCTGCTCTACCGCCACAAGCAAGACAATCGTGACGGCCTGCTCATGCAATCCAACATGTTTGCCTCGATCCATAGCGGCACGAACACCAATAAGCCGATACGCGGGGTGGGCTTTGGCTCCGTCACGTTCAACATCGACGGCGACCAGCACACTTCGAGCAATGTGCCCGTGATGCTCAAGATATCGCGCAGCGCCCTTTCAATCAGCAAGTTCAAACTGCCCAAGCCCAAAAAACCGAAACCGTAAAGCCCGCGCCGCCGTTACTGAGCGCGTTCAGAGTTCAGGGCTCAGGGCCACGGCGCACGCCGTGGAAGGTTCTGCAATCCAAGCCGTGCGGCTTGGCCACAGCGGTGGGCAGCGGTGTGCCCGCATCCCTTCAACGGCACAGGAGTGCCACGTTCCTTTCACGGCGCAGGTAATTTGTTCGCCGCAAACCAGTTATTGGATATTGGTTTCACCCTGAACCCTGAACCCTGCGCTGTGCCAGACCGGGTGCGGTGTCAGCGCTTTCGCGCCGCAGCCCACCACCAAATCATGGCCGTTGCAGCGCAGAGCGCGCTGATGACCTGCACGAGCGTCAGCCCCCACAAGACGGCCGGGTGATCCGCCCGCAGAAATTCAAGACAGAAGCGGATGACCGCATAGCCGCCAAGACCCACACTGGCTACCCACCACGGGAAGCGCCGGCGGGGATAGTACCACAACAAGAGCACGGCCAGCACCGCCACCAGTGCGGCTTCGTATAATTGCACCGGATGACACGGTAACGACCGAAGCATGGGCTGTGGCATGAGTCCCATACAGACTTGATCCACGTACGCGGGTGTGCCGCGCGGGAAGGTGACGGCCAACGGCCAGTTTGTCATACATAGCCAGGGAAGGCTGTGCACCCGCGCGCGTGTGGCCGCGTCGAGCTGGTGCGCGAGCAACGCTGGATCAACGCACACATCGCCCCAGCAGCAGCCGCGCATGAAGCAGCCGAGCCGTGCGCACAGCAGCAGCAGCAGCACGCCCGGCGTGCTGGCATCCGCAAGCGTGGCGCACGGAATCCGGCGCACGCGCGCATACAGCACGGTGGTTACCACCAGCGCAACAAACGCGACCGACACGTCGCCGCGCGGCCTCAGCCAGTATGTCCAGGGGCGCGCCGCGGACACGCCATCGCGTAGCAAGGTCACCGCCAACAGCAATACAAACACCGTCACCAAACAGCTGCCAATCAAACCGTCGATCTGATGCGCAGACACGCCGGTGCCACGGACCAGCCGGCGCGGCACCAGCCAGGCAAGCAGCAGGCCGACGATAAGCCACAGGTCGCTGCGCGTGAACACCGCCACGAGAAAATTGAACAGGTGATCAATCATGCATAACACCACGTGACCCTAGCAAGACACCCAGAAGATGGCCGCAGTAGTAAAATATGATTGCGTCCATATTCGATGCCGATCAAGGCGCGGGGCGAAGCGCGTACCAGCCGGTACGTGCGATGCCGCGCAACGCCGAGCGGCGCGAAGAGGGATGCAACCTGTTCAGGCGGCGCACCTTGGGCCAGCCTGCGGCGTTGGAACTCAGCGCCGATGCTTCGGCATCGCCTCTTCGTGCCGCCTTGCATTCCGGCCTAATCTGCGCCGTCATAGCTCAAGGGATTTCTGATGCACTACACTAGTGCGCCGGCTTCGCTGGGGCCGGGGCCGGGGCCAACAAGCCGATCTTGTTTTTCATGGCGGTGTCGAAATCACCCACAAACAGCCACCAATTCGTCAACGGCCGGCCTTGATACACCAAGCCGTTATCCTTGCCGGGCAGGGATTGCATCCAGTAGACAAACCAGCCCAGGCCCGTGCCGCCCCAGGTGCTGCAGTTAATGTTTGTCTTCGCGCCACTGCCATCCGGTTTCCAGTCCGCAATGTCCGTCGCAACATAGCGCGGATTGGCCCAGTCGTAATCTCCTTCCGCATTGGGCGGATAATGGGCCCAACCGCAACCCGGGCGGATGATTTTGTGACTAATATCACTGCCGACAAACTTTCCCCAGAAAAACAATTGGTTCCACTGATCATGCGGCGTGCGTTCCCGGCCATCCACAAAATTGAACAGCGCTTCAAACTGATGCATGTGATCTTCAACTGCTTCCGAAGTGCCCCGCTGGTAATTGTAATGATAGACCGTGTAGGTGCGGTCGAGCACCGGCAGATCTTTGGGATCGTGGCTACTATTGCTGATGTCGCCGTACGGACCGGCCATGTTGGATTCCCACAGGCCGACCTTGCCGCCGTGGTAGCCCCAGATCCAGACTTCTTTCACCCCGTGTTGCTCGACCCACTCCTGAATGTTGATCCGCTGCATGATGCGGTTGTAGTCGGTCATGGGCGCGTCTGCCGAGCGGCGCTTGACGGTCGGCAGCGGTTCAAGAAACTCGATCGTCTTCAGGATCGTGTACTGGACGCTCGCGGGGGCCTTGGGATTGCGGTAGGCATGATAGCGCGAACCTTCCTGCAGCGCATGGACGGCTTCCGCGGTGCACCGGTCTGTCTTTGCGCGTGTTTCCTCAAGGCTGGCACCACAATCCCCCGTCACCTTAATGTCAATTTTGCCATCGTTGGTCGGGAAATATTTCACGACAATCACCGGAATGGTGAACACCGCCGCAGTCTCGCCAGCCTTGACGAACGCCGCGCTGCAACACAGCATGGCAGCCACAGCGAGCACAACCATTGTTTTTTTCCGAGGGTTCATTCTGAATTCCTTGTGTGCGTTATGGGAGTAGTATACCATATTTGTTGGGGGGCGGGGTTCAGGGTGTGCTTTGAGAAAGAGAAATATCCAATATTCAACAAGAAATGTCCAATGTCCAGTTAGAGACCCTCTTTCGGGATTTGCGTATCCCGCTCACATGAAAAAAGAACGGAACACATACAACTCATGGAAAGAACCACAAAGATACGGAGAAGACAATGCAAGATACTGGTTAGTGAGAGTGTGGCAAGCTGGAAAAGTAGATGCCGGAGACTGAAAACTGAAAACTGGAAACCGAAAACTACTGCAGCAGCGCGTCGCGCGACACTTTGTTGCGCAGAACTTTCAGTTGCCCGTGCTTGACTTTGCTCTGCAAGCGGCGGGTGTGCGAGCCTTTGGTGGCCTTGGTTGCTTTTCGTTTCTTGTGTGTGGCGACACCACTCTTGATCACCTCGCGCAGCCGCTCGAGCGCATCTTGTCTGTTTTGGTCTTGGCTGCGATAGCGCTGGGCTTTAATGATGATCACCCCGTCGCGCGACACGCGCTGGTCGTTCAGCAACAAGAGCTTCTCCTTGTAATGATCGGGCAAGGACGAGGCCTTGATGTCAAACCGCAAATGAATGGCACTGGCGACCTTGTTGACATGCTGACCACCGGCGCCCTGGGCACGAATGGCGCGCACCTCGATTTCGGCGCTTGGAATAATGATGTGCTTGGATAGTTGCAGCATGACGGTCCTGTTCGTGGTGAGCGTATTCACTCTCGTGTGGCGGACAGAATGTGCGCGGCGGCAGCCGGCACGTCAGCAACAAGCGCGTCCACCGCACCCTCCGGTATGGTCTGCGCCAACGCGCGGCCAAGACCAGTTGTGACCAGGATCGTGCGCACGTCGGTGCGCCGCCCGGCTTCCATATCATACGGGCGGTCACCCACCATCCATGACTTCGTCAGGTCGAGCTGCAGTTCGCGCGCGGCGCGCAGCAGCAGGCCGGGATTCGGTTTGGCGTCCGGATGATCGTCCGCGCATAATGCGGGTAGGACTGCGTCCGGGCAATGATACGAGCAATAGACACCGTCGAGCGCGACGCGGGCCGTGCGCCAGAGCAATTCGGCTAACCGATCGTTGACGGCGCCGACAATCTCCGGCGTGACAAAACCGCGGCCGACGGCTGATTGCTTTGAAACCAGCACCAGTGCGAAGCCCGCGTCTTTCAGGCGTCGCAGCGCGCGCGCCACGCCCGGAATCAGGCGCATGCGTCGCGGACCGAACCAATAGGCCGGCAACATGCTCAAGGTCCCGTCGCGATCAAAAAACACGGCCGGACGCGCGGCGGGAAAGGCCGGGCCGAGTGAATGAAGTTGGCGCCGCACCCGTCGCCCATCCAGTTCATATATGCCATATGCATGCGGTGCTTCGCACAGGGCCGGCACGGCAGAATAGCACACACCACCGTCGCGCACCAGCGCCGTGCCGGCATGCGCATGTCCGCACACTACGAGTCGCACGGCGCCGTGCGCGGCCAGTTGCGCCGCGATGCTGTCGGCCTCGGCATAATTATGCGGATAGCCGCCGATGTGCGGCTTGATCAGAAAATGCTGGACATGAATCTGCGGGAGGTCAGCTTGTTCGAGCGCGGCGAGATAGCGCGCGCGTTCGGCCAGCAGGCGGCGCGGCACATGAAAATCCGTTTCTTCATCCCAAAAGGAAACCACGCGATGGCCGGCGCAGATGAAATTGCGCGGCAGGTTGTCGAAGACGCGCGTCACCTTGTGAAAATGATCGTGATTGCCGGGTACCACGCAGAGACGGCAGCCCGCGCGCGCCAGCAGTCGGCGGATCAGTCGCAGGTCTTGCTCGGTGGCACGCAGCACCGCGCGGGTGTGCAGCCCGTGCGGTGGGACATCCACCAAATCGCCGCTGACCACGAGCAGGTCCGGCTTATGGGCGCGAATGCGCGCGACCACGCGTGCCAGAATATCCGGCATGTGCCGGCTGATGATTTTGGTCGCGGTGCTGGTCCCCGGCAGATGATGCCGTAGATGGAAATCGGTGATGTGCGCGATGCGGATCATGCGGCACGCCGTCCGCGCAGGCGTTCGCGCAGCACCGCGGCGATGAACAGCGGATTATTATAGCAATACCGTTGCCACAACCGGCGCGGTTCCTGGATGAAGCGATAGAGCCATTCCAAGCCATGATTCTGCATCCAATCGGGCGCTTGCTTGACCGTGCCGGCATGAAAATCAAAGGCCGCCCCAATGGCGACAAGCACCGGCGCGGTCAACAGCGGCGCCATGCGTTGTAGCCATAATTCTTGCTTGGGCGCGCCCAAGCCGACCCAGACGATATTGGCGCTGCTGGCATTGATGCGGTCGGCATCAGCACGCTCCTCGGCCGCGCTGAGCGGGCGAAACGGCGGGGCATACGCGCCCACGATGCGTGCCTGGGGAAAGCGCGCGTGGAGGCGCTGCTGTAGCAGCGCGAGGGTCGCGTCCGTACTGCCATAGAGGAAATGGCGCCACCCCAGTTCAGCGGTGCGGGCGAAGCAGAGGTCAAAAAAGTCGGGACCATAGACACGCGTGTGGATCGGCGCGCCCCACATGCGCATGGCCCAGACGAGCGGCATGCCGTCGGGCACGGTCACGGCGTTGGGCGCATTCAGCGCCGCACGCAAGGTGGCATGCCGCTGCGCCTCCATCGTGACGTGCACATTGCAGAAATTCAGGCAGAGCTGCCCGGCACCGCCGACCGCCGCGCGCACCTGCGCGCACAGGCCGTCGTAATCGGTCACCGCCAGGCGGACACCGAGGATTGTTGAATAGTCCATGCAGCTTCCGGGATGGTTACGCTAGCTATTGTAGCAAAATACATTTTGACCCGCCCGTACAACGGCCGAGCGGGCCGCCGCCGTTTGGTTGCATCTCGAAGATGATTTTGGTATAGTAACGTTGATTTGGGTTGCGGGTGGCTGCCACCTCTTTTTATCTGACGAAACTCAACGACGCGACCGTATGAAAATGATGCCCCAGCCGTTCTTGGCACAACAAGTTACCGACAAAGTCTACTGGGTTGGCGCCGTGGATTGGTCGTTGCAGGACTTCCATGGCTACCGCACCGAGCGTGGCTCGACCTATAACGCCTTCCTGGTCTTGGCCGACAAAATCACCCTGATTGACACGGTCAAGAAACCGATGCTGCCGGAACTGCTCGCGCGCATTTCCTCGTTGATTGATCCGACCGAGATTGACTACATCGTCTCGCATCACGCCGAAATGGATCACTCCGGCTGTTTGCCCGAACTCATCGCACTGGCGAAACCAGAAAAAGTGTTTGCCTCGATCAATGGCGTCAAAGCGCTCGAACAGCATTTCCATCTTGGCACGCCGCTCACCGCCGTCGAAAATGGCGGGAAGATTGCGCTCGGTAACATGACGCTGACCTGCGTCGAGACACGCATGATTCACTGGCCGGACAGCATGATTTCATTCTTGGACAAGGAGGGCGTGCTCTTTGCGCAAGACGCATTCGGGATGCACCTCGCCACCGCCGAGTTGTTTGCCGATCAACATCCGCGCCACATTCTGCAATGGGAGCTCGAGAAATATTACGCCAACATCGTGCTGCCCTACTCGCACTTTGTTGAGAAGGCTCTGGCCGGGTTGCGTGCGCTGCAGTTGCCGATCCGCGTGATCGCGCCCGACCACGGCCCGCTCTACCGCACGCCCGAGGACATTGGCTGGGTGCTCGAACAGTACGACCGGATGGTGGCGCAGCGGCCGAACAGAAAAGCGGTGGTCATCTTTGACTCGATGTGGGGCAGCACCGAATTGATGGCGCGCGTGGTGGCCGAAGGGCTGAAGCACGCCGGCGTGTCAGTGAAAGTGCTGACGATGCACGGCGCGGCGCGCAGCGACGTGATCACGGAATTGCTGAACGCCGGCGCGCTGGTGGTCGGCTCGTGCACGATGAACAATGAAATTTTTCCGACTATGGCGGATGTGCTGACGTATGTGCGCGGACTGAAGCCGGCCAATTTGATTGGTGGTATCTTTGGCTCGTTCGGCTGGAGCCAGAATGCGTTCAAGGCACTGCACGACTATATGACCAGCATGAAAATCGAGTTGGTGGCCGAGCCGGTCAAAGTTCAATTTGTCCCGACCAAGGATGACTTGATGAAGTGCTTCGCCCTGGGTGAGGCCATCGGCACGGAACTCTGCGCGCGCTGCGAATAGGCTGCAGCGGGATGCGGCAACGGCGTTACATGAAACTTCTCAAGCGACAGGATATCATGCGCAAGGTGGTCATTGCCACCCTGCCGTGCCTGTTCGGCGCAGTGTATTACTTTGGCTGGCGCTGCCTGGCGGTGGTGGCGGTTTCGTGCGCGACGGCGTTCGTGTGCGAATACCTGTTTTGCCGTGGGCGCAAAGAGCCGGTCACCGAGGCGGTTTTTGTCACCGGCATTTTATTCGCGCTGATTCTGCCGCCGACCGTGCCCTGGCACGTGGTCATCATCGGTGCGGCCTTCGCGATAGTGTTTAGCAAGGAGGTGTTTGGCGGATTTGGCCGCAACATCTTCAATCCGGCCATGGCCGGGCGCTGCTTCATCTATATTTGCTTTCCGCTGGCCTTGACGGCGGCGTGGGCGCTGCCGGCCGAGGGCCTCTGGCGCTCGCCTTCGGCTGAATACAAGAAACCGGATGCCGTGCAGGCGTACACCGCCGGCCGGTTCGACGCAACCAGCGCCTGGGGCGCCTTGCGGTCATGGAGCAGCGCGCCCGGGCCGGATGCACTGACCAGCGCGACGCCCCTGGGCTTGGTCAAAGCCGGCAAACCGGTGCCGCCGCTCACCACCTTGTTGTTCGGCAACATCACCGGCGTGATGGGCGCAACCAGCGCGCTCTTGATTCTGATCGGCGGCCTGTATTTGTTCGCCACCAAGACGGCCAATCGCACGATCATTCTGGCGGTTATTCTCCCCTACCTGGCGCTGAACGCGCTGCTGCATTGGCTGGTCGGTCTGCCGTTTGTAGGCGCCTTGCCGCCAACGCTGGGTGCGGGCTTTTTGTTCGGTGCCTTCTTCATGGCGACCGATCCGGTCAGTGCGCCAAAGACCGGGCCGGGGCGCGTCATCTATGGCATGTTGATCGCGATTTTCACGTTGGTTATTCGCACCTATTCGATTTTTCCGGCCGGCTTTATGTTTGCCTTGCTGCTGGCCAACATGTTTGCGCCGATCATTGACTACGCCGTGATCGAGCTGAAGAAAAAACGCGCGCCGGCCAGCGCAGGAGCCGCGGCATGAAGGACAAAGCCTGGTATCCGGTGCTGTTCATGTTTCTGGTGACGGCCATTCCGACGGCGCTGCTGATCGGCCTGTCGCAGTACACTCGCGCACGGATTCAAGCCAACACCCAGATCTCGTTTGAAAAAGCAGTCCTGTGTGCCGTCGCGCCGGACAGCGCACCGACCTTGCGCGGCATGGCTCTTCATCAGCGCTTCCTGGCCGTGATCAACACCAATATCAGCGCCGCTGCCGGCGCGTACCGGCTGATGGACGGTGCGACCGTGAAGGCTTATGCCATTCCGTTTGCCGGCAAAGGTTTTTGGGCCACAATCAAGGGTGTCATTGCGATTGCGCCGGACAAGACGACCGTGCTGGGATTTCAGATATATGAACAAAGTGAAACGCCCGGCCTCGGCGCCGAAATAGCGCAGCCGTGGTTTGGCAAACAATTTCAGGGCAAGACGCTGGCCGCCGGCGTCGCGCCAATTATATTTCGGCGCAAAGGCGAACCGCTGGGCCCGCACGACGTGGAAGCCGTGACCGGCGGCACGCAAACATCGGTGCGGCTGGAACGCCTGCTGAATGACGCCGTCGCCACGTGGCGCGCGGCGCTCATCAACGCGCGCACCGCGCCTTGACCATGCCATGAGCCCGGCCCAACCAAAATCGACCGCCCGCAGCGTCACCCTCGACGCGCTCTGGTACAGCAATCCCATTTTCCGCCAGATCCTGGGCATTTGCAGCACGCTGGCGGTGACCAACCTGGTGCTCAACACCCTGGTCATGTGCGTCGCGTTGACGATCGTCACCGGCTTGAGTTCCTGGACCGTGTCGCTCCTGCGCAACGCCATGCCGCGCAACATTCGGATGATGGTCGAAACCTTGATCATGGCGTTTTACGTCATTATCGTCGACATCGCTTTGCGCGCCTATTGGCCGGAGATGAGTCGGAATCTCGGCCCGTTTGTCGGCTTGATCATCACCAACTGCATTTTGATGGGCCGCAGCGAGGCGTTTGCGATCAGCAATCCGCCGGGCATCTCGCTGCTGGACGGCCTGGCCAGCGGCGCGGGCTATTCGGCCGTCTTGCTGCTGATCTCGATCGTGCGCGAGTTGCTCGGCATGGGCACCTTGCTGGGCATGCCAATCCCCTTTTTCGCGGGGCCGCATTGGGACAAGTGGGTCATCATGGTGATGCCGCCCGGCGCGTTCTTCATGCTGGCTGTCGCAATCTGGATCTTGCGTTCGCTCGGTTCTGCCACAGAGGAGAAACCATCATGAATCTTTCCCACGAATTTGGCAGTGCGCTGGTCGTCTGCTTCGCGGCCATTTTCACCGGCAACATTCTGCTGACCACGTTTCTGGGGATGTGCTCGTTCCTCTCGGTCTCGCGCGAAGTGAAAACCGCCGTGGGCCTCGGCGCCGCCGTCGTCTTCGTCATGACCTGCACGACGATCCTCAACTGGGCCATGTATTGGCTCGTGCTGGTGCCGCTCCAGATTGAATTCTACCGCTTCATTTTGTTCATCATCGTGATCGCCGCCTTTGTGCAGTTCATCGAGATGGTGATTGAACGCTATTCACCACCGCTGTATTACTCACTCGGTATTTTCCTGCCGTTAATCACCGTCAACTGCGCAATTCTGGGCGCGGCCCTCTTCATGGTCATCCGCAAGTATACCTTCCTTGAAACCATCGGCTATGGCTTTGGCAGCGGCGCCGGCTGGATGCTGGCCATTGTGGCGATGGCCGGCATTCGCCAGAAGCTGGCCGTCAATCGAATTCCCAAAGGGCTGCAAGGGCCGGGCATCACCTTGATCATCGCCGGGCTGATGGCGCTCGGCTTCATCGGCTTCACCGGCGTGCTGCAAGCGCAGTAGACCTTTGCCCCCGGGCCCATGCTCTCCTTCCTTGCCACCGTCGGGATTGTCAGCGCGATCGCAGCCGCGTTGGCTGGGGTGCTGGTGTTTGCAGAACGGTTCATCAGCAATTACGGCGACTGCACCGTGGACATCAACGCCGGCACGCGCACGTTCACGGTCAAAGGCGGCAAGGCGCTGCTGGGCACGCTGGTCGAGCAGAAGTTGTTTGTACCCAGCGCCTGCGGCGGGCGCGGCACGTGCGGCTATTGCAAAATAAAAATACCGGAAGGCGCCGGGCCGCTGTTGCCGACCGAAGCGCCATTTCTCTCGGCCGCGGAGCGCGCCGCGAATGTGCGCTTGGCCTGCCAGGTTAAAGTCCGTAATGACATCAAGATTGAAGTGCCGTCGGAACTGCTGTCTGTCCGCGAATTTACCTGCACGGTCGAACGCATCCGCCCTTTAACGCACGACATTCGTGAGTTTCGCTTCAGGTTGCTTGATCCCGCGGAGATCAGCTTTATCGCCGGGCAATACGTGCAACTGCTCGCGCCGGTGTATCCAAAAAGCAGCGAAGAAGTCTACCGGGCCTATTCGATTGCGTCCGATCCGCGCGACAAGAAGGCGATCGAGTTGATCGTCCGGCTCGTGCCCGGCGGGATTTGCACGACCTACTGCTTCGAGTATCTGAAGGAAGGCGACCCGGTCAAGTTCAACGGCCCGTACGGCGAGTTTCGCATGGCGGACACGACCGCGCCGATGATTATGATCGCCGGCGGCTCGGGCATGGCGCCGATCAAGTGCATCTTGCAGCATATGCAAAACATCGGCAGCACGCGCGCCGCCTGCTATTTTTTCGGCGCCAACCAAGTGGGTGAATTGTTTGAACAAGACTGGATGAAACAATGCGAGCAGATCCTGCCGCACTTCACCTTTGTGCCGGTGGTCGCGCGGCCGGAAACCGCATGGCACGGCGAAACCGGACTGGTCACCCAAGCTGTCGCACGCGCGTATACCGACCTCTCCAGCCACGAAGCTTATCTGTGTGGAAGCCCGGGCATGATTGACGCCTGCATTGGGGTGCTGACCGAGCTGGGCATGCCGCAGCAAAAGATTTATTACGACAAGTTCGCGTGACCATGGCACAAATGGCACTATGATATGCGACATTTGCATGAAACTTCATTTTGTGAGGTCCCATGAAGCAAGCACCAGACCTGAAGAAACTCGAGGAGCTGTTGCACTCGTCGCAAATCGTGGCGGGCGGTTTTCTGGGCACCGATACACGCCCACTGCCGGAGATCATCGACACGGACGCCGCCACTTTACGCGCACTGGGCATGACGACTGCGGAATTGGCTGCGCGTATGGAGCGGGTGACGACCCTCGCGCGCGCCGGGCAAGGCATGCCGGTGCAGATCGCGCCGGACCTTGACGCCCTCGTCGAGGAGAGTCGCGGCCTGCTGGTCTGCCCATGGCCCAGCCCGGAACGGTTTGCAAAAACAACCACCACCCTAACGCAGCGCAGCACCGGCGCGACCGCGCGCTGGTCCACGCTGAGTGTCCATTTAATTCGTGCACACGGCTTTTTTCAAGGGCACGGCTCGCCGTATCGGATCGAGCCACCCACGCTGGTTGCACTCCTTACCACCCTGCCCGCCATGCCCACCACACCCACCTATCTCTGTCAAGTTTGCGGTTATGTATATGACCCGGCCAAGGGCGATGCGAACGCCGCGATTGCGCCCGGGACCGCGTTTGAAGCCCTGCCCGACGACTGGCGCTGCCCCATGTGCGGTGCGCCCAAGCGCATGTTCAAGAAGCGCGCCTAAGCGCCGTGGTCAATTGACAATTCTGGCCGGTTCGGATACAATTTAGAGCGTAATTACAGGAACCGTAAAGTACTCATGGTTATAGTTGAACAATTGGTCAAGACGTACGGCCCCGTGCTGGCGGTGGATCACATTTCATTCGCCGTCCAGGCGGGCGAAGTTGTCGGACTGCTCGGGCCCAACGGGGCGGGCAAGACCACCACGATGCGGATGCTCACCTGCTTCATGCCGGCGACCTCGGGCCGCGTGCGCGTGGCCGGCTACGATGTGTTCACGGACTCGGCCGCGGTGCGCCGCCAGCTGGGCTACATGCCCGAAAATGTGCCGTTGTACCCGGAGATGCGCGTCAGCGAGTACTTGCGCTATCGCGCCAAGCTGAAGGGGCTGCGCGGGCAGGCGCTTGAAGAGCGGCTGCGCTTCGTGATTGACGCCTGCGAATTGGGCGAAGTCCGCACGCGCATCAATGACCAGCTTTCCAAGGGCAATCGCCAGCGCGTCGGCTTGGCGGACGCCTTGATCAGCGATCCCGATTTGTTGATTTTGGACGAGCCGACCATCGGCTTGGATCCGAACCAAGTGCGGCGCGTGCGCGAACTGATCCTGGAGCTGGGCCGCCATCGCACGATCATCCTCTCGACCCATATCTTGTCGGAAGTCGAAATGATGTGTCAGCGGGTGATCATCATGCACCAAGGCCGGATCGCCGCGCAAGACACGATGGCCAATTTGCGCAGTTCGACCAAGCGCCTCTATCGCTGCGAGGTCAAGGCGCCGGCGCGCGAACTTGACCTGCTGCTGCGCGCGCTGCCGGGCGCCACCGAGGTTACTCTGACTGAGCAGGGCGGCTGGGCGCACGGCACGCTGCGCTGCGCCCTACCCGACACGGACCCGCGCGAGCAACTCGGCGCCGCCGTCCGCGCCAAGAACTGGGCCCTGCGCCTGCTGGATGTACACGAGCCGACGCTCGAAGATGCCTTTGTTGAAATCACCGCGCGGTAAGCGCCACGGGTTGTTCTCATGCGAAATTTCTGGACACTGTATAAACGCGAGCTGCTGACGCTCTATCTGACGCCGACTGGTTACATCGTGATGTGCGTCTTTCTGGGCGTGCTGGGCTGGGTGTTTTGGTTGCTGGTGCGCGTGCTGAATCTGCCCGACATGGTCAAAATCGACACGGATGTGTTCAGCATCATGTTTGGCGGCACCTTCTTTTACTGGATTGTGCTGGCGGCGATCTCGGCCGCGCTGACGATGCGCCTGTTCGCCGAGGAATACCGCACCGGCACGATTGAAACGCTGATGACCGCGCCGGTCTCCGACACCCAAGTGGTGCTCGGCAAATACTTGGCGGCCCTCTCGTTTCTGCTGCTGATGTGGGCGCCCACGGTCCTGTATGTGGTGGTGCTCGGGCGCTACGCCACGGTGGATTACGGGGTGGTTTTTTCGGGCTATATCGGCACCGCGCTGCTGTGCGCGATGCTGACGGCCCTGGGCTTGTTGGTCTCGTCGTGCACGCGCAGCCAATTTGTCGCGTTTTTCGTCTCGTTCGTGATCATCCTGATGCTGTTCTCCCTGAATTTCATGCAGAACATCGTGTCGCCGGGTTGGCGCGCGCTGTATCAGTATGTCAGCGTCTTGGAGCAGTTCAAGGAATTCTCCGCGGGGGTGCTCGATTCGTGCAGTTTTGTGTATTTTATAAGTGTGACGCTGCTGCTGCTCTTTGCCACGGTGAAAAGCGTCGAATCGCACAAGTGGAGGTAAGATGCGCAGTCAATTGCAACGCCGTTTGACCTATGGCGCCAACGTGGCCGTCGCGCTGGCGCTGGCCGGCGTCCTGGTCGTGATGGCCAACTGGCTGGCGAACAAGTATCCGTACCGGCACGATTTTGTGCAGACCAGCGATATGTACCGCTTGTCGGACAAGACCAAGAGCGTGCTGCGCGAACTGCCCACCAACGTGCATGTGTATGTGTTCAGCAATCCGCAGGATTCTGAGTTGTATGGCAAGCTCGAACGGCTCTTGCGGGCCTATGGCGACGTTTCACGGCGCGTCTCGTTTACCATGGTGGACTCGATTCGGGACATCGCCAAGTTGCGCGCGCTGGTGCGTGAATTGAGCGTGGATGCGCCCGACACGGTCGTGCTCGTCTATGGCGATCAGAAAAAAGTCCTGACCGAAATGGACCTGGCCGATTTCCGCTTTGATCACGATTACAACACCGGCGGGCAGATCAAAAAGATGCGCCTGTTCAAAGCCGAACAGGCTTTTACCTCGGCCTTGCTCGAATTGATGCATCCAGTCAAACTGACGGCGCGTTTCACGGTCAAGCACGGTGAGAAAAGCATTTTTGTGTTTGGCGCGGATGGCCTGAGCGAAGCGCGCCGCTTCCTTGCCCGCGACAATCTTGAAGCCCAGCCGCTCGAGCTGGTCACGCTGCAAACCCTGGTGCCGAGCAACTGCAACGTGCTGATTGTCGCTGGCCCGACCAAACCGTTTCTGGAGGCGGAAGTGAACCTGCTGCGGCGCTATTTGCTGGACGGCGGGCGCGCCTTGCTCTTACTGGATCCGGAACTCAAGAGCGGGCTCGAAGACCTGCTGGCCGAGTTCAACGTGCAGGTGGGCAACAACGTCGTGGTGGATCCCGAGCGGCGCCTGCCGTATGCCAGCCCGCTGCAGCTGGTGGTTGGCCTTTACGGCGATCATCCGATTACGCGCCGGCTGCAGACCTTCACCATGTTTTTTCTGGCGCGCTCGATCACCGTGCGCGACCCGCAGAACAGCGTCAATGTGGCCGATGAACTGATCATGACCGGCAATAAGGGCTGGGGCGAGAGCAAAACCGAGGGCGACACCTTCCGCTTTGACGAAGGCGAAGATTTGGCCGGGCCGGTCAGCGTGGGCGTCACCGTCGAAAACAAGAAGAGCGGCATGCGCCTGGTCGTGATGGGCGATTCGGATTTCATCACCAATCGCGAGATTGTGCAAGGCGGCAATCGCGATCTGTTTCTCAACGCGGTGAACTGGCTGTTGAAGCGCGAGTTTCTGGTCGCGATCGGGACAAAAACCGTGGTCGAAATGAAGCGCCTTGAATTGGACAAAATGCAATTAACCGTCGTCACCGTGGCGGTCATTGGCGTGATCCCCGCGCTGGCCTTGGTGGCCGGCTTGGGGGTGTGGCTGACGCGCCGGCGTTGAACACCCCACCCGCCGTGGTTATTAAGTCATGCCCACACTATTTTGACGAAGAGAAAAGAGAGCGTTGCCGAGTGAAGAGCGTTGACAATCAGCATGCACATTTTTCCTCTCTCTGCTCTCTTCCTGTCTCTTCGTTGATACGTACTCTGCGTTTAAGACCTTTGTAATAATGACTCGTCCCCCAGGGAGACAATGAGATTTCGCACCACTTTGATTTTGTTGCTGATGGTCGCCGTGGTCGGGGCCTATTTGTGGTATGTTGATCGGTATCAGCCCTCGACCGCCGAGCGCCACCTGGTCGAGAAACGCATTTTCAAAACGTTTGACCAGGACAAGGTCGCGGGCCTGCGGATTATCGTGGCGCAGCGCACCAACGAGTTCGGCGCGATCACCAATCGCGAAGAATTTGTGATCACGCGCGACGTGGCCGGCTGGAACGTCAGCACGCCGGTTAGCTTTCCGGCCGATGACGCGAAAATCCGCGCGATCCTGGATCAGGTCAAGAAATTGGATCTGCAACGCCAGATCAGCGGGACTAATTACACCCAGCTTGATCGCGCGGCCGCCGGCTTGACAGAACCCGATATTATCGCCGAATTTGATGTGCTGGACACGAATCTCATCCTGCACCTTGGCTTTGACGTGCCCAGTCAGTGGGCGGTGTACGTCGAAGTGCCCGGCCGCGCCGAGGCATATTTCGCGCCGCATGAGTTCAAAGAAGCGTTACGGCTGACGACCGACAGTGGCGTCAACGATGTGCGCCGGCGCGCGGTCTTCAATCTGCGCGCGTATCAAGTCGGCGGGTTGCAGCTCGAACGACCGGACGGCACGCTCGAGCTGCAGCGTGGCAATGACACCACCTGGCGGGTGATCCAGCCGACGGCGGATGCCGCCGATCACAAACAGATCGAGACGCTGCTCGGTAATCTCGAAAAATTATCGGTGGCCACCTTTTGTGACCCGCCCGCCACGTTTGGCACGCCGCGCTTGACGCTCACTGTGGTGCAAGGCACGACCTCACAGCGGTTGCAGATCGGTGATGAAGTCAGCGGGCCAGACGATTATGAAGACGAGCAGGGCCTGCGGCCGAAAAGCTTGTACCTCGCCCGCCGGGGCGAGTATCCGCAGTTCTTTACCGTCAAGAAAAGTGCTATCGCGCCGCTGCTGCGGCCCTTTGACACCTTGCGCGATCAGCGCTTGTTCGTGACCTACGATTATCACGATCCGCTGCGCCTGATTCAGACTGTCGGCGATGATACGCTCGAATGTGCGCGCGAAACCGACTGGCAGATCACCGGCGTGGACTCGCCCTTGATTGACGCCGCCAAAGTGGCGGATTATGTGTATGCCTGGCTTGACCTGCCGGTGACCAACTTCGCCGCGGGGGCGACGGCGCGCGCCGCATTGAGCAATGTCTGGCTGCGCTTGGTGGTGACCTGCAAGGACATCGAGCAGCCGCTCAGCCTGGCGCTCAGCGCGCCACGGGGGCCGTGGTGCTATGCCGAGCGCAGCCCGGGCGTGTATGTCGCCGTGGCGCACGCAACGGTCGCCGCCCAGCTCGCCACCAATGAGCTGCCATTCCTGACCGGTGAGCTGCTCGACCTGCCGGTCGCGCGCATTACCGCACTCGACGCAACCCTGCCGGATTGGTCGGGTAAACTGATCAAGAACAGCAATCAGTGGGTACTGATTCGCGCGGATGCCGTCACCTCGCTGCAAGACGATCTCGAGGTGACGTTGAAAACAGTGCTGCCCGTGCCGGTGTTGCGCTGGGTCGCGAAAGTGCCGCTTGCGGCACTGGCGCAGTACGGCTTGGCGACGCCGGCGCAGCGCTATCGGGTCGAGACCGAGCGCGGCGATCAGGCGGAACTATGCATTGGCGCGGCCACCCCGGACGGCTTCTTTGCGATGATCACCGGCCAACCGTATGTCGGCGTGGTGGACGCCGAGGTGGTGCAGAAATTAGCCGATCTGGTGCAAGCCGTGCGCTAAAGGTATGCATCTGCTGCCACAAACAATTCCGGATGTGCTGCTGATCAAGCCGACGGTGCATGGTGATGCGCGCGGGTATTTTTTTGAAAGTTACCGGCGCGATTTTTTTACGGCGCGCGGGATCAACCTTGAGTTTGTGCAGGACAACATGAGCAGCTCGGCGCGCGGCGTCGTGCGCGGCCTGCACTACCAGCTTGATCCGCATGCGCAGGGCAAGCTGGTGCGGGTTGTGTGCGGTGAAGTGTTTGATGTCGCCGTGGATCTGCGCCGCGGCGCGCCGACGTTCGGCCAGTGGGTCGGCTGCCTGCTCTCGGCCGAAAACCAGCTCTCGCTGTATGTGCCGCCGGGCTTTGCGCATGGCTTTTGCGTGATGAGCGCCCGCGCCGAGTTTCACTACAAGTGCAGCGGCTATTATACGCCGGGCCACGAGCGTAGTATTCTCTGGAATGATCCGGCGCTGGGCATCGCCTGGCCGATCAGCGCCGACCAAGCCTGCCTGTCTGTCAAAGATGCACAGGCGCCGCGCCTGGCCGAGGCCGAGATCAACTATGTGTACACGCCATGACGTTCAGTGCCGCCGTTGACGCCTTTGTCCGCCATCTCAGCGCCGAAAAGAATTACAGCGCCCATACTCTTGATAATTACACCCGTGATCTGAGCCAGTTCGCGCGCTTCCTTGGCGAGGCGCATGGCGGCGCGACGCCGGCGGTCGAGTCCATCAACATTGTTGATGTGCGCGCGCATCTGGCGACCATGATGAGCGCCGGTCGCGCGCGGCGCTCGGTCGCGCGCTACTTGTCTTCACTGCGCTCGTTTTTCAAGTTCCTGTTTCGGCAGGGGGTGCTGGCGGCCCCGCTGATGAGCGACGTGAAGACACCCAAACTGCCGCGCCCGTTGCCGAAATTCCTCACGTTGCTGGATGTCGAACGCGTGCTGGCCGTGCTCGCCGCGCCCACCCTGAAGGGCAGGCGCGATCGCGCCATTGTCGAGGCACTGTACAGCACCGGCATGCGTGTCTCGGAATTGGCCGGCCTGACGCATGCGCAGATGGACACGCGCAGCGGCGTGCTGCGCGTGCTGGGCAAAGGCCGCAAGGAGCGCTTGGTCTTGCTGGGTGGGCCGGCGCGGGCCGCCGTGACGGCCTACCTCGCGGATGCCAAGTATTGCGGCCGCGGGTCGAAAGATGCGGTCTTTAAAAATCGGTTTGGCAAACGCCTGGGCGTGCTGAGCATCGAGCGCATGTTGGCGCGCGCGGGCAAGGCGGCCGGGCTGGCGCAGCGCGTGACGCCGCACACCTTGCGGCATAGTTTCGCCACCCATCTGTTGGATGCCGGCGCGGATTTGCGCAGCGTCCAAGAATTGCTCGGGCACGCCAGCTTGTCGACCACCCAGATTTACACCCATATTACGCCTGAACGTCTCAAGCGCGCGTATGACGGCGCGCATCCCCGGCACTGACGTGCTTCGCAGGCATACCGCGCACGCAGAGGAACTTGTATGACTACCTATCACCACCACATCCTGCGCGCGCTGCTGGGGCTGGCCTGCGCCTGCGGCCCCAGCGCGGCGGCCTTGTTTCTCGAACCGCTGCTGGCCGAGCCGCTGCCGCCTGCCTGCACCACGACGCAGCTGGCCGGCGCGCTGGATGCGGAGCCGGATGCGTTGCTGCACGCGCGCTTGATTACTCACTATGTTTTGACCAACGCCACGCCCGCGCTGTTGGATTTTTTTGTGGCGCGCAACAACGACGACGCCTTTGACGGCAGCCTGCGGCAGTACGACCTGGCCCTGGCGCAAACACTGACTGGCATTCGCATGGATAATCAGGATTTGGTCAGTCGCGGCGTGGATGCGCTGGCGTCGCGCTGCCAGAAGAGCGCCAACGCCGCCTTCTGGTTGACCTATGGCCTGTGCCTGGCGCAGGTTGATCTGGATGTCATTGGCCGTTCGCGCTTCACCATGTCGCCCATGAAGGAAACGGCGATGCAGGCGGTGACCCGCGCGATTGAGTTGCAGTTGCGCTTTCCGCAGCGTGGCTTTGGCCCGGCATTGCAGCAGGCGCTCACCTGCTTTGCGGCCTATCCGGTCTACGAAAAATTCTCCGCGCAAGTGCGGGCGCAGAACCTGCCCGCCATGACCCCGGCAGAATATTGGAATGGCATGCTGCTCCTGCGTGGCGAGGATCCGCAACTCGGCTATGATGCGTTGGTGGCGCGCACCGCGCGCACCGCGTACCTCCTCAATTTCGCCACGTGGAGCTGTGTCCTGCATTTGCAGGACTTCGATGAGTACGGCATGTGCGCCAACGGCACGTTGCTGGCGGTGCGCCAAAGCGGGGCCTTGCCGGTCTATGCAACGCGCACTGGCAAACGGGTCGCGCGCCTGCCGCGCGTGCAGGAATGGACCGTCGCGGCCGACAGCAGTATCGGCGTGATCCGCAATCCAGGCACGCCCGCCAGTGTCTATGATTTTGATGTCGCCGACTTTTCCGCGGGCGAAGTGCTGGCCACCTTGTACCGCGCCTTCGCCCGCGCCGTGCGCATCTATGGCGTGGCCATCACGCGTGATTATGCGCTGGCTGCCGTGCATTACCAATTGCCACCGGACGTCGCGCGTGTGGATGTCTGGGATGTCCGCACCAGCCGCCTGCTGGGCACCCTGACCAATCCCGGCGGCTTGCCCGTCAGTTGGAGCCCCGACAATCACACGCTTGTGCGCAGTGCCACGCCCACCGAGTACAGCCTGTGTAACGTGCGCGTGCTGACCGGCGCCAGTGAGAGCCCGTATCCTCCGGCCAAGCAAGAGCCGCGTCTGCGCCTGCCCCAGCCCTATCCGCGCGCCGCCTTTTTGCAGAAGGGCGCCGCCTTGCTGTGCTGGAACGATGAGCGCAGCGGCTGCGACGGCTTTGGTTTGTATGACACCGCCAGCGGCACTGTGCTGGTCCAGTCATCCAACCAGTGGGACGGGCTTGCGGTCGTGGATGACGGATCGTGGTTTGCGGTCTGGCGCGGCACAGAGCTGCGCCTGTATGCGGCCCGCCCGGCCGCGCGCGGCACCGTGGCGTTTTCCACCAATTTGCCGGCGCCGGTCGCCACCGCCGCGCTCGCGCGCAACGGCGACATGCTGGCCGCCGCCACGTGCGCGGGGGTCGTGTATCAATGGTGCCTCGACGGTGCTGACCGGCTGGCGCTCGCGCCGCTGGTAACGCATGACCTGGCCCTGTCGCTGCTAACCTATGAAGAGGAAAACCGTTTCGTTGCCGCGCACAGCCCCAGTAGCCAATGCGTGTATGTCGCGGCCCTGCAAGCCGGCGGCATGTTTGATAAATTCTCCGTGTTGGGCTGGGTGCCCATGACCCAGCCGCCGCTCGATGTTCAAACCTTGCTGCGCCCATCCGTACGCCGCGCCACGCGCACCATCCCCGCCACGCCGCGCAGCGCTGACGCCTTCGACCAATCCGTCATCCAGTTTCACACTCTCGACCGCACGCGCTACACCGATCTGAATCAGGATGGCACCGATGATGCCATCGCCGTCGGGATGGGCACGCTGCTCGCCGTGCCGACCAACACGTTGTATCTGTTGGATGGCGTGCGTGCCGTGCCGCAGTTCGGCAGCATGGATGCGCGGCCGTGTGCCGCGGTGTTGTATCGCAGCGCCAACCAATGGCGGCCGGTGCTTGTCGCCGAATGCTCGCCGCGCGGCACTGGCGCGTTTCCGTTGGTCGTCACCGCTATGGCGTTCACCAATCCGGCGCTGACCTGCCTGGCGCTGCAAAGCGCGGGTCGCGATGCGCAGGTCGCTTTGAGCGTCTTCGCCTGCGCGCCCTCCAATCTGACAGTCATGCTGACTGTGACCAATGCAGCACCAGGATTGCGCGTGCAGCACGATGCCGACACCGCGCTGCTATCACTGGCACAGCCACTGGTGACGCCGTTTCAAGCCTTCCCGGCGCGTGCCGCGGGGCTCGACTATCACCTTGAGTACAGTATTGATGACATGCTGGCGCGCAAAGTCAGTGAAACCCTGCAGGTCACGCCCGCCTTTACGCTCAGTGTCAGCAATGTCACGCGCACGGGCCGCGCACTCTGTGCGCAACAAGCGGCATTGCTGCGCGGCAAAGGCATGTGGCGCGCCACCCCGCAATCATACGCCACCCGCCTGTTTCCCGCCTTGACCCCGTTCGTGGTGGAAAGCACCGGCAAAGGCACGGCCATCTTGCGCAGTGCCATGCTCGGTTTCGGCGACGCGCGCGTGTTTCTGTATCAGCCGTTTTATGCCAGCGGCGGATCGAGCGTCTGGCATCATGCCCTGGCTGCACCGCTGCCGGCCGACGCCGCAGCGCTTGACGCCCTCTACGCGCCGGCCCCGCGCTGACTGTAGCTGACTGTAGCCGGTTGTGCATTTGTCACCGCTGTGCTATACTGTTGCATCTCATGCAAAGGAACGGCCATGCGAACAATGAACTTGTTATATCGCACACACCGGCACGCCGCCGGATTGCTTGTCGCCATCGTGCTGCTCGCGGCCTGCAGCGCGGTACACGATGTCAGCGAGACGAATACTGCGTCCGCCACACCCGTCAAGGTCGGCGATGAGGTGCAGATCACCCTCGACGCCAATCCCACCACTGGCTATGTCTGGGAACTGACCGAACTCGACACCACCCGGCTCCAACAACTCGGCATGTTCGACTATCAGTCCGACACCGAACAGCAAGGGCTGTACGGCGCGCCAGTAAAAATGACGGCGCGCTTCAAGGCCATCGCACCGGGCACCGCCACGGTCGTGCTGGTCTACCGCCGGCCCTTCGAAACCAACACGCCGGCGCAGGTGGTGCGGCGC
This sequence comes from uncultured bacterium, assembly GCA_964397565.1. Lineage (GTDB taxonomy): Bacteria > Auribacterota > UBA3054 > UBA3054 > JAPLST01 > JAPLST01. Next base: position 135,922 of record CAYNJC010000005.1, on the reverse strand, counting down.
ATGATTGCCATCACGCCCTGACGCGCGTGCGTGATTTTTTCGTTAACCATTGGCGGCACATCATCGCGGCCACGCGGTTCTCGCTCACGGGACTGCGCGTGGCTTGGCGCGAAAAGGCCTTTCAAGCAGAACTGGGCGTGTTGGTAATTGTTGCCATTCCGCTGGGCTGCTGGCTGGGGCACACCGGCGTTGCACGCGCCGTGCTGATCGGCAGTTGGGCGCATGTCCTGGTCATCGAGCTGCTGAACTGTTCGATTGAAGCCACTGTCGACCGCATCGGTCCCGACCATCACGTGCTCTCCGGCATCGCTAAAGACTGCGGCTCGGCCGCCGTGTTTTGTTCTGTCCTGCTGGCGATCCTAGTCTGGTGCCTGGTGCTTTTTTGCTGAAGGTCAAAGGTCAAGGATCAAAGGCGGCATGATCCCGCTCACGCTCATCACCGGTTTTCTTGGTGCGGGCAAAACGACATTTCTGCGCCACCTGCTCGAGCAGCGCGCCGCCGCGCTAGCGCACGGCACACTGGCCGTCATCATCAATGAATTTGCGGATATCGGCTTGGATGCCGTGCAACTGCCCGACGGCGATTATCACAAGTGGGAGCTCAGCCGCGGCAGCATTTTCTGCATTTGTCTGCGCACCGATTTTATTGCCTTGCTCGAACGCATTGTGCGCGAGATCAACCCCGATGAGATCTGGGTTGAGGCCACCGGCGTCGCCGATGTCGAGGAAGTCTTCAAGATGCTGAGCGCGCCACCCGTGCGCGCCACGGTATACTTGCGTACAAATGTATGCATGGTTGATCCGCACACCATCCTGAAAGTGCTGCACACGTTGCGCGCGGCGCAGCAACAAGTCGTGCGCGCCGATGTCATCGTCCTCAACAAAATTGACACCGCCGACGAGGCCATGCTGGCGACGGTCGAGCGCACGGTGCGCACGCTTAATGCGCACGCGCCCATGCTGCGCGCAACGCATGCCCACGTCGCGCTTGACGCTCTGCCCACCTTTCAGCTGCCGCGCCTTGACCTGCGCCCGTTCGGTGGTCACCCGCCGCAGCCGATCGCCGCGGTCACCTTCGCGGAAGCCTGGACGATTCCGCGTGATGCCTTCGCTCAGTGGTGGCGCGCGCACCAGCACGGCATCTGGCGCGTCAAGGGCCGGCTGCGCACGCCCGACGGTGATATCTGGGTGGATGGCACGCTGGCCACGCTCGACCTGCGGCCGTGCGCCGACCTGCCGACCTTGCCAGCCGCGACGACCTTGGCATTTGTTGGCCCGGGCCTGCAGCGCACGGTGCTGCAAGCCGCGCTGCAACGCCTGTGCAGCGGCGGCGAGTTTTAAGTTTAAAGGTTAAAAGGTTTTAGGTCTAAGGCTGTTTTGAATCCCGCCAACGGCGACTGCGCGGCAATGTTAGTTGCCTTTGTCGTAGACGCGGTGGCTCGCCGCTTTCTTTGCGCTGCGGTTGGCAATCGGAAAACGCGGCGAGCCGCCGCGTCTACGTACTGCGCCTGTCGCAGACAAGGTATCCAGCCGCTTAAATTGACGCGCATGCGCCAGTAGCGGTGAAGAGCAGCGGCAAGAAATCCCCCAACCCCGTTTTGCAAAGGGGGACAACAGAAACAGATCTGCGACACGGCGGCCGCTCCCATTGCAGAGGTTTTCGGTTTTCAGTTTGCAGTTTTCAGTCCAGCATCCAGTATCCAGCATCAGCCGTTCGTGTCTTCGTGGCAAAGATTGCTGCGGCGCGGCGCGGCGGCCGCTCTACGTTTGTTCTGCCGAACCTAACACCTTTCAACCTTTTAACTTTAAACTGCACAACAGCAGCAGCGGCAGCAGCAGCACCGGCTCGGGCACCGGCCAGATCTCCACGTCATCCAGCAACATGCTGCTGCCACTCGCCGAGTTGGACGTGCCGAAGACCAAGTCCATACTGGTCCAGTCGGCCGCGAACGTGACGGTTGTAAAGTAGAACGGCATGCTCCACGGCAAGAAATCCTGCCGCTGCACCTCAACACCGCCAATCCTGACGGTGAAATTCGAGGGACTATAGATGTTGTTCATGCCCGGCCGCGCGTTGTAGTAGTAGCTGAGATTGTACACCTCGCTCGCCGTCAGCCCCTCAATCGTTTGCTTGAGCATGGTCTGATGATCCGAGTTGAAATACCACTCTTCGCTCTTGTTGTCAAAAAAGGCGCTTTGGCCTTCTGGCACTGTGGCGGGGCTGATGTACGGGTTGCTGTTGGTGCCGGTGCCAAAGGTGGCACTGTTGTAGCCGCCATCATAATACGTCCAGCCGGCCATGACATCATTGATCGGCGCCCACGCCGCATTGACGTTGATGAAGCCCCAGCCGCCGCCTGGGCCTTGCTCGCCGCTGGCCTCGAAACTCGGATTCTGGATGAGAACTTCATTCGGGCGACTGCGCTGGTAGAGACAGACCGCATCCACGAGCAGGCACGAGAGCGTGCCGGTGCCCGGCGCCGAATCATCCAAGCGGATGTTGCGGATCACAACGCGGGCGGCCGGAAACAGCGGTTTGAAGACAAAACTCCGGAAGTGATACGGATTGCCGATGCCGACCGCGCTGTTGGTGTACGTGCCCAAGAAATTCTGACCAACATAAAGGGCGTAGATGCAGAAATTGGTTGAATACGCGCTCGGATTTTCACGCGCATTCAGCCAGAGCTGCAGGCAGTATTCCTGGTTGGTGTCAAAGGCCAGCGACGCGGACCGGATCTGGACGTAGCCGCCCGTGCCGGTGCCGAACGTGTCGATGAACGCGACTTGGGTCTTGTCGGGCCGATTGCCATTATCCGCTTGGCCACTGCCACAGACACCGACGGTATAGGCATTGCTGTCCCAGCCAGTGATGGCGCTGTAGGTCCAGTCCGGGTTGCTGGCCGGCCACTCGAAGCTGGCGTTTGGCACATAGACACTTTGCAGCGCGTGGGCCGGCAGCGACAAGGATACAGCGGCGGCTACAAGGATCGGCAGAGTTTTCATGAGAGCTCCTAAGATTAGTTATCGGTTATCAGTTTTCGGTGCAGCGGCAGAGTTAGCCAGCGCGGCGAATGCTGCGCTCCAATGTGGGAGCCGGTTCCATCCGGCGAATGCAGCAGATGCAGCATCGCGGCACGGCGGCCGCTCCGCGTTTGTTCTGTCAAACCTACCACCTTTCAACGTTTCACCTTTTCAATCCCGCCGGTGGCGGGACTCCAAGCAGCTCCAAGCAGCTCTGCAACCTGCAAGGTGCATCGGTAGTCGGTGCGCCAGTAATCGCTGAAACATAAAACCTTTCAACCTTTCAACTTTAAACTGCACAGCAGCAGCAGCAGCGGCAGCAGCAGCGCCGGCTCGGGCACCACGCTGATCTCCACGTCGTCAATGCACATGGTGGCGCTGTTCTGCGGCGAATTGGACGTGCCGAAGGCCAACTCCATGTACTGCCAATCAGCCACGAACGTGACCGTCGTCGCAAAGAATTGCGGCGCATATTCAAGCAGGTCCTGCTGCTGCACGATCGTGCCGCCGATCGTGACCGTGAAGTTGGAGCAGGGCCGCACCCACAAGCCGGGCGCCCACTCTTGGGCTGGGCGCCCATTGTAACGGTAGTTCAGCTCGTACACTGCGCCCACGTCGAAGCCGTGGATGGTCTGGCGCAGCTTGGTTTGATACTCGGAGGTGATGTAGTACTGCTCCGCCTTGTTGTCAAAAAAGGCATTCAGGCCTTCCGGCACGGGCGCGCTGGTGAAATACGGATTGCCGTTGACGCCGACCCCGAAGGCCGCGACGTTGTAGCCGCCGTCCCAGTAGTCCCAGCCGGCCAAAAAGTCCCAGAGCTGGCCCCAGTTCTCGGTGACGTTGATGATGCCGAGGCCGCTGCCGCCCGGCCCCTGTTCGCCACTGGCCTCAAAGCTGGGATTCATGACGACAAGGCTGTTGGGCCGGCTGTTCTGAAACAGGCAGACGGCGTCGAGCGCCAAGGTGGAGAAGACATTGGTGGCGATCTGGTAATTGCGGAAATACAGCGCACCGTCACTGGTCGCCGGCGTGAAGACCAGATTGGTGAAGTAATAAAACTCACTCCAGTTATCCAGGGCCGTGTTGGTGATGGCCGCCAGCATTTGATTTTCAAAGAAGACGCCGAAATGACAGACGTTGGTATTTATCTCATTGGTCCAGTAGCGCGCATTATACCAGAACTGGAGATTATACTGCTTGGAGGTGTCAAGACCGGTGAGGGTCTGGCTGATGTCCAAGGTGCCATCTTCCGTGTTGAGGAAGGCGACTTGGCGTTTATCGGGCCGCTTGCCCGTGTCGGCATAGGCGCCCCAGCCGCTGGCGGTGGGATTGAGGCCGGAGCGATTATTGCTGCGTGTCCAGCCCATAATGTTGGTGAAACCGAGGCTGTCGTTGACATTCGTCGGCGACTCGAAGCTGGCGTTGACGATGTAGAAGCTTTGTATGGCGCGCGCCGGCAAAACCCACAGCATCACGGTCATCACGAGACTACCCAGCAGTAACGTTTTTTTCATATAACAAACTCCCGACAGCATTTGGTTACTATGGAAGAAACAGCAATTGACGAGTGACGAGCACGGAGGTCAGAAGGTAAACGTTTTGCACTTCCATCTTCGTCACTCGTTGATCGTCACTCATCAATGCGCCGTGCACAGCGTTTCACGATGGCCACAGTCCTTGCCTTTTACATACTCGCGGTCACGCTCCCGCATGCTGGTCAGCGCGCGCGTCGCGCCGCCAGCCACGCCGCCAGGCCGAGGCCGAGCGCCGACAGCGCCAGCGGCTCGGGAATCGGCCAGATTGAGACATCGTCAAGGCACATGCTGGCGCCATCCACTGAGTTGGACGTGCCAAACACCAACTCCATTGAGGTGGCATCCGCCTTGAAACTATTGGTCGCCGATAAGAACTCATTTCCCCACGGCATGAGGTCGTCGCGATGCACTTCGATGCCGCCGATTTTCACCGTGAAATTCGAGGGGCTGTAGATGTTGTTAAAGCCCGGCCGCGCCTGATAGCGGTAGCTCAAGCAATAGTCTTGGTTGATTGTCAGGCCCTCGATGGTCTGCTGCAGCATGGTCTGCTTCGAGGAATTGCCATACCAGAATTCACTTTTGCTGTCCATGAAGGCATTCAGGCCTTCGGGCACGGGTACCCAGCCGCCAAAGAAGGGACTGCTGTTGGTGGCCGTGCCGAACGTAGCGGCGTTGTAGCCGCCGTCATAATACGTCCAGCCGGCCATGATGTCATTGAGCGGGGCAAAGCCTGCAGTGACGTTAATGAAGCCCATGCCGCCGCCGCCCGGGCCTTGGTAGCCGCTGGCCTCGAAACTTGGATTCTTGATGATGACTTCATCTTTCTTATCGAGCTCGAAGACCGTGATGCCATCGAGCAAGAGGTAGGTCGACTCATTATTCAACGCAGTGGTGGCGCAGTTGCGGAAGCGCAAATACGCAGTAGTCCACAGTGACGTGAAGGTGATTTGCTTGAAGTGGTAGGGATTGCTGCCGCCGACGGCCGTGTTGGTGAAACCGAAGTCGCCGCCACTGAGCGACTGGCTGCCCGCCGCGCTGATGCCCTGCAAGGTGACATCGAAGACACACGACTGGTTCTTGCTTTGCGCGCTGGCGTTATGCCAGAATTGCAGGACGTACTTCTTGGTCGTGTCAAATTTAAGGGGTTGACGAACATTGGTATGGTACAGCGTGACACCGTTCGGTGAATACGCGCTCAAGTAAACAACGCAGGTCTTATCGGGACGCTTGCCATTGTCGGCCGGACCAGTGCCATCGTCTTTGCCGATCCAATTGGGCAGGCCGCTGCCAAAATTGTTCTGCCAGCCAGCGCCGAATGCGTTGGTGAGATCGCTGCCATTCCAAGGGCTGGCGCCAAAGTACGTGCCAATTTCAAAGCTGGAGTTACTGACGATGACGCTTTTGGCAGCCAAAGCGTGCTGTGCGCCCAGGATCAGGGTCAGAGCAATCAGCAGTGCGGTCATGGTTTTCATACGATTCCTTTAGTGAAAACAGTGAGCAAAGTTGGCTGGCGCCGCGCACGCGCGGGCATGCGCGGCGCCAGCAATGGAACGTTAAGGTTAGCGCGCGCGCCGGCCAGCCAGCCACGCCGCCAGGCCGAGGCCAAGCGCCGAGAGCGCCAGCGGCTCGGGCACCTGCCAGATTTCCACGTCGTCAAGGCACATGGAGCAGCCATCCACCGAGTTGGACGTGCCGAACACAAGTTCCATTGAGGTTGCGCTTGCCTTGAAGGTGACCGTGGTCGGAAAGAACGTGTTGCCCCATGGCATTTGGGCATCGCGCTGCACTTCAACGCCGCCGATTTTCACGGTGAAATTCGAGGGGCTGTACATGTTGTTGACGCCCGGCCGCGCCTGGTAGTTATAACTCAAGTAATACCACGCGTCGGCGGTCAAACCGTTGATGGTCTGCTTCAACATGGTTTGCTTGGATGAATTTCCATACCAGAATTCACTCTTGTTGTCCATGAAGGCACTCTGGCCTTCGGGTACGGGTACCCAGCCGCCAAAGAAGGGACTGCCGTTGGTGCCCGTGCCGAACGCTCCGTTGTTGTAGCCGCCGTCATAATACGTCCAGCCGGCCATGACATCGTTGAGCGGGGCCCAGCCTGCAGTGACATTAATGAAACCCCAGCCGCCGCCCGGGCCTTGTTCGCCGCTGGCCTCGAAGCTCGGATTCTTCACGACAATTTCGGGCACGGTGGCACTGTGGCCGAGTTGGAAGAGGGTGATGCCGTCGAGCAAGAGCGCGGAGAGCTGGCCATTGCCGCCGACATCCGGCAGCCGGAAGTTGCGGATGCGCAGGTCGTTGGCGCCGCTGTTGGCCGGGGTAAAGATAAAGTTGGCAAAGTGATAGGGATTGGCGCCGCCGACGGCGCTGTTGGTGATGGTGCCCAAGGTTAGGCCGCCGCAAGTGACATCAAAAATGCAGATGTTGGTATTGTAAAGATCCGTGTAGTTGCGCGCGTTATGCCAGAACTGGAGGCAATACTTCTTGGCGGGGTCGAGCCCGCTGATGCTCTGACGGATGTTGACGGTGCCGCCAAACGTAAAGAGAAACGCGACTTGGGTCTTGTCCGGGCGCTGGCCGTTGTCGGCGAAACCGCTGGCACACACCCCCACATAGGGCATGTTACTATTCCAGCCGGTGACTTGGGAGTAGGTCCAATCGGGGTTGCCGGCAGGGCTTTCGAAGCTGGCGTTGTTGATGTAAACGCTTTGCAGGGCGAAGGTGTGCTGCGCGCCGAGCAGCAATGCCAGAGCGGCCATCAGGGTGATCAGAAGTGTTTTCACTGTGTTCTCCTTGTGAAGTGTTTGAATGGTGTTGTACAATCCGCTCGCATCAGGGCGGACGAAATCGTCTCACAGCAGTGTAGCATATCGCCCCTTGGATTGCAAGAACAATTGTGCCACGATTTGTACGATTGTGCCATTAATTTCCTTTTCGCAAAGGAAATCATAGAATGCGGCGGCGCAATCTTACTCGGTATGCGGTATTCAGTATTCAGTATTCAGTGTGCTGAAGGAGAGTGGGAGCCGCTTCCGTGCGGCGAACGCTGCGGCTTCTGCTCTTCCACCGAATACTGATTACCGAATACTGAACACTGCGCATGGAGCCGGTGCCATGCGGCGCGGCGCGGAGGCGGAATTATCCGCAGGTTACGCCGATTACGCCGATGCAGCGGGGCATGACAAACCATGCAAATCATGGTAATTTCTTTTGCAGCAAAACAAATTATGATGCAGTGCTGGTCTGCTTTGAGATAATCCGCGGCATCTGCGTAATCTGCGGATAATATTCGCTGCAGTCCTGGGATGGGCATCTCCGCCGCTTGGCGGGATCATGGTGGTTTCTATAATCCCCCTTTCCTAAAGGGAGTACCCCGCATAGCGGGGGGAGGGATTTTGCAGAAAGCAGGAAGAAAGCAACAGCAGCAAAATCCCCCTGCCCCCTTTACGAAAGGGGGATTGCAGCAGTTGCCAGCGAGTTTTCATTTAATTATATGCAGCCACAATCCCGCCTGTGGGCGTCTCGCATCCTTGCCGGCGCGGCGCTTTTTTGCTATACTATGCGCTATGAGAATCATGGCACAAATATACAAGAGAGGTTTAGCGTGGATGAACACTACAATTGGCCTGGCGGCAGTGACCGTCGGCACACTGGCGGCATGGGGCGCAGATAAGACATCCGCGCCACCGGCATTGCGCGAGATCGCGCCGGACATTTTCATGTTCCGCGATGCGGGCAATGTCTATTGCATTCGCTCGGGCAACGAGGCCTTGTTGATTGAGGCCGGCAGCGGCGCGGTGACCAACGCGCTCAAGAAGATCGGGGTCAAGCGAGTGGCGTGGGTGCTGCACACGCACGCCCATCGCGACCTGTGCCAGGGCGATGCGGCACTGGCGGCGGCGGGCGCGAAAATCGCCGTGCCGGACGGCACGCGGGCGCAGTTTGAGGACGCGGCCACGCAGTGGTATGACCGCGAATTGCTGAACGCGTTTGATTATGGCGACAAGTATTTCCTGCCCTTGCGGAATATTCCCGTGCAGCACGTGCTGACCAACGGCGAAGTGTTTGTCTGGAAAAATGTGCGCCTGCGCGTGCTGGCGACGCCGGGGCACACGGCTCCGCATCTGGCATTTGTGCTGGAGCGCGGCGGGAAGAAGTATGTCTTCTGCGGCGACGCGATCTGCACGCCGGGCAAGGTCTGGGAGCTGGACGCGCTGCAATCAACCTATGAGGAATTCATTCAAGGGCCGCCGGCGTTGAAGCGTGTGCCGGAGCTGCAGGCGAGCCTGGCACGCTTGCGCGCGGAGCAGCCGACTTTGTTGCTGCCGGCGCATGGCGTGCCGTTCGGCAACTGTGGCGCGGGCATCGAACTGTTGGAGCAGAACCTGGCGACGATGATGGCGGCGCTGGCGAACACCAACTATTTTGGTGGGGTGGGCGCGACCCTGCCACAGGTGCAGGCATTGCAAACCTGCGCGATCACCTATCTGCTGCGCGGCAGCAACGGGCTGGGCGTGGTGATTGATCCGAGCGTGGATCGCGCGCCGGACGGGCAACTGCTCGGCACATGGCTGAAGAACCAGATGGGCACGCAGCGCGTGGCGGTGGTGCTGATCACCCATTATCATGCGGATCATCTGGCGATGGCCCCGGCGGTGTTGCAGCACTATGGGGCGGCGCTGTACACGCACGAAAAATTGCGCGAGATCTTGGAAGAGCCCTTGCGTGTACACCGGCCGTGTGTGTTTCCACAGGGCATGCGCGTGGCGCGCAGCTTCAAGGATGGCGAGGGCTTCGCCCTCGACGGCCTGCGCTTCACTTTCTATGATTTCCCCGGGCACACCTACTGGCATCAAGCCGTGCTGGCCGAAGTGGATGGGCAGCGCATTTTGTTCACCGGCGACGCGATTGATGATTACCGTCATGTGCGCAGTATTGATTGCTGCAACTACAATCCGATCTCGGACAGCGCGGGCGCGATGCGCTGCGCCGCGGTGCTCGAGAAAACCAAGCCGGACTACATTGCCACGGGCCACTGGGGCATTCATCCGTGGAAGGCGGCGTATGTGCCGCCGCTGCGCGCGTGGGTGCGCACCCGCAACGCCGCGCTGACGGCGCTGATCGGACAGGCCGAGCCGAACCTGGGCTATGACGTGCACTGGGCGCGGCTGGATTCATTCCGGAATGTGGTCAGCAATCAACTGGCGGTGACGCTGACGGCGCGGGTGCACAATCATCTGGCGGTGCAAGGGACCGCGCGGCTGGTGCTGACGCTGCCGGCCGGCTGGCGGGCGACGCCGGCCGCGGCGACCGTGACGCTGCCGGCGCAGGGTGACGGCCAGGTTGCGTTTCGGGTTGAGCCGGCGCGGGATGCGGCGCCGACGCGCCATATGATTGGGCTGGATGTGACCCTGAATGGCCAGCGGTATGGCGAACTGGGCATGGCCTACGTCGACATTGGCGCGGATTACAGTGTCGAGCGGCGCAAGCCGACCTGGCCGATGTCGGGCTTGTTGGACCCCGGGTATGGGAAGTTCTGATGGACGCAGATCGGACGGATCAGACAGATGATTTTCAGCGGAAGAAATGGTCGGGCGGGACTTGCGCGAAGGCGACCTGCAGGCCGTGGTGGGTCGGGTTGGGTTGGTAGGCGAGGCGCACGCCCTTAGGCGCGGACGCGGTGATGCGCAGCACGCCGTCGGACTTTTCCCAGCGGACATACACGGGGCCGCGCGCGCCGGCACTGCCGCCCTCCGCCCAGGTCATGCGCGCAACATGCGGACTGATCTGATAGGCTGCGCCGCCAGGCGTGATCGGGCGGATGCCGAGCACAATCCGATTTAGGAAATACAAGGGTGCCGCGGACCAGGCATGACAATGGCTGCGGGTCGGGAAGTCAGCCGTGCCGAGCACGCCGGTGGGAAACTGCTCCCAGACAGTAGTGGCGCCAGCTTGGAGCATGGGCAGGAAGTTGTCCGCGAGCGAGTCCAGAATGACATCATCGCGGTCAACTTTCTCAAGTGCTTCGTACAAATATTGAATGGCGAAGGGCGAGCCGACACGCGTCATGGTTGCAGGCGGTGCAAGGCAGTTGGCCAGCGCGGCGGCCGCGTGTTCTGGCGGGATCACGTCATAGAGCAGGGCGAGGAAGCTGGTGTGCTGGCAGGTCTTGTCGCTCAGCATAGTATTGTCATGGACGCTGTCGGGATAGGTGTTCGTGGCCGGGTTCCAGAGGGCGTTGAGGGCGGTGGTGAGTTCATGAGCGAGGGTGTCGAGCCAGGCGGCGGCGCGGGCATCGCGCACGACATCCGCGCACCAGCGCGCCGCGCGCACGGCACCGACGAGCAGCAAACTGTTATGCAACACCGTGCAATGGCGATCATCCACCGCGGCCCAATCGAACATATTCCAGAACGGCCCGCTGAAGAGGCCGCGGGCATCACGCATGCCGGCCGCATTGCGCAGGTTTTGCATGACGGCGGGCCAGATCTGCTTGAGAAAGGCGCGGTCGCCGGTGGCGAAATAATAATCCCAGATGCCAATGCCCCAGAGAAAGCTCCAGGCGGGCAGCAGCATGTCCCACGCGGAGGGCACTTGCGCGCTGACCAGCGGGTAGTATTCCAGCGATTGGCCGGCGAGCAAGAGGCAGCGGCGAATCAAATCGTGGGCGCCAAACACGGTTGCAGCATAGAGCGCTTCGTTGCGCGCGTCCCCGACCCAGAGCGTTTGTTCATACAGCGGGCAATCCGTGAAAGAATCTTCCATGCACAATTTGAGCGTGCGGGAGGAAATGTCCCAGACGCGCACAAGGGCGTCATCGCTGCAGTTGAATGTGGCGATCGTGTTGACCGGGTAGGTTGATTCGACCAGGTGCACGAGGCGGATGCGCACGGGCGCCGTCTGGTTGCGCAGGGTGATAAAGACAAAGCGGCCGGCGCGGCGCTTGACGGACAGAAACCGATTGATGCCCTCTTTGCAGACATGGCGCAGGAGATTCTTGCAGCCAATCGTGTGCTGGACGCGGCCGTTGGGCGCGATGTACTCCACACCGGTGATGTCGATGATGGCGCCGGCGGCGGCGCCGAGCTCGAACGCGTAGTAGCCGATGTTTTGCGCGCCCAAGTCGTAGAGCAATTCGACGTCACCGCGTGCGTCAGGGCGGATCGTGGTTACGGCGGCGTTGTCGTGCATCAGCGCGGCGGGCTGCTCAACGCAGGCGGCTGCGTCGCCGCAGACACGGCGGCCTTCGAACTGCCAGGCCGGGTCGTGCAGGCACATTTCGTCGCGCGGCACGAGGCGCGCCCGCGCGCCGAGCTCGCGTTTGAACGAAGCGGCATCGCGCACGGTTGTGCATACGCGCTGATACGTCGCGTCAATGTTGGCGAGCAGCGCCGACCATTCCGGTGTGGGGAACCAGGTGTTGTAGGTCAGGTCATGCCCTTGATGTAGAAATTCCTCAAACGGCACGAAGGCCCACGGATTGTCATGGCGCGGGTCGAGCGGGTTTTCAAACGACAGGCCGTCAGGTTCAGCAAACCGCAGGCCTTGATCTTTGCCCGGACCATTGTGGCACATGCAAGCGACGAGAACATTGGGACCTTTGCGGAGGCGCACGGCGCGGTTCATGGCGAGTGCGCCGTTGGCAGAAATGGAGGGCAAGTACGATTCGATGGGCACGGTGCGCGCGCGCGTGCTGTGGACGATGGTGACGACGCAGGCAGGCAGCGAGACGCTGGCGTTCATCTCCACCACACCGGGGTACAAAAGTCGCGCGACGGGAAAGGTCCATGCGCACCAGTCTTTGCGGACGAGCTTGGCGTGGAGAAAGCGCGCGAAAGAGACGGGTACGCGGGTGAGCAGGGCTGAATCACGCGGGGTAAGGTCTTTCCACGGGCCGCGGCGGGCGGGGAACAGCACGGCCGCGTTTGCAAAGCGCAGCGCGTCATGCCGCGCGTCGTAGTATTCCTGCGGCTCCATTTGTTGCGCAATCTTGGGCGTGTCAGGCACCCACGCCCGGGCGGCGGCGGTCTGCCATGCGCCGTCGGAAACAACGCGCAGCGTGCGGCCGCCGGCGAAGGTTAGATCAAGTTGGGCGAGCAGACCGGCTTGCCGGCAGTCTTGATGATACGAGCCGCAACCAAAATAGCAGGCGGTGATTTCAAGCGTGTTGACGCCCGGCGCAAGATAGGCGCGCAGGTCCAGCACGTCATAGGAATAATGCGCGGGCCACGAGCGCGCGGGACCGTCATTGACCCATGTGCCGTTGACCCGCAGACGGTACCAACTGTCGGCGGTGACGGCCATGCTGGCGGTGACCAGCGGCGTGCGCGGCAGGCGAAAGCTACGCCGCGCGACGATCGTGCGATGATACGCGCAATAGTCGGGTTGCGGATGCCAGATCCAGAAGGCAGAGAGGGGCATAAGAAGTTACCAGTTACGGATTGGACGGATCGGGCGGATCCGTCGGATTGGGTTGGGAGATGCGCTGGACGCCGTGCACCGTGACGCGCACGGGCTGGCCGCAGTGGGTGAGGCGCAGAAACAAGGTGTGGGTTTGGTCATCATAGCGGGCTTGGACACCAGGCGCGTCGAGGTCGGTGCCCATGCGCGCCGGCGCGCCATCAATCAGCACCGCCGCCGGCCGCGCAATGAAGGGTACGGCCGCACACGTGGTGCCACCGCGCAACCAGGTCACTTCAAAGGCGACCACCTCGTTGCTGGCCGCCGCGCGCGTGATGGCGCCGCCGGTTGTGATGTGTACCGGCGCACCGTTGACGTGCACAATCGCCGTGTTCGGGTGCAGCGGAACGTTCTGCAACTGATAGAGCACGCCCATGATGCCTTCCGGCGAGAGAAAGGCCGGCATGCGCTGGCTGAACCGCGCGCCCCAACTGTCCGGATAGGCGCCTTTGTGTGCGGGATCATCATCGCTGACTTGCTGATACAGCGCACTGGCGAGAATGCCTTCGGCAATGCGGCGCCAGGGGTGCGACTGGTCGTGGCGGGCCAATGCGAGAATGGCATCGGCATAGACCAAGCCTTCCCATTGCACGGCCACGCCCAGCCACGAGTGCGTGAAGAACGTGGTGCCGAAGCAGGCCAGCGCGGCATAGCGCATGCCGGGCTTGGCCGAATCGTCCCACAGGTAAATGAACGGCAGGCCGGCGCGCGCCCAGTGGATCGCGCGCGCGAGATATTGCCGCTCGCCGGTAACCTCGTAGGCATACACAAACGCGCGCATGGCAAAAATGGCGGCGAGAATATCGGGCGAGGCGACCGGCACTTCCCAGCCGGAGGCGCCGGTCGGCACGCGATAGGTGTCGAGCTGCGCGAGGGCATCGCGACCGACGCGGATGGCACGCGGGTCGCCGGTCATGTGCGCCCAATGCCAAAGCACGAGGCACCACCAGCCGGAAACGCCGAGTGTCTTCGTGCCGGGCTCGCCCAGCATCTTGCAGTGTGGCGCGGGATAGTAGGCCCAGCCGCCATCCGGGCCGATCGTGTCCATCACGCGCGTAGCCATCTCGCGATAGGCCGGCCAGGCGTCGTCAAGATGGCCATACATGAAGGGAATGCTCATGCGCAGGATATGACCGCCGCCGTGCGCCAAGGCGCCGGGGTCCGCCGCGGCGACGGTGCGGGCGAAGATGAGCTCGGCGCGGGCACGCGCGTTGGTGTCGCCCGTCAGCAGGCTGTCAATGTTCAAAAGCGCGGCGACGTCCGGCAGATTGGCGCTGGGATTGCCCGTCATCTGATACGACTGCTGTTGTGCATCATCCCACAGCGTATACAAGAAGGCATAGCGCGACAGCGCGATTTCCTCGGGCAACGTGCGCGGCCATTTCTCCGGTGGCGGAAATTCGCCGGGCACGAGCGCGACCCACGCATCGAGCGCGTCGAGCACCTGCGCGTGCTGCTTCAGCAGCAGGGTCTGTGCAAATGCGCTACACTGCCCGGCCTTGAGCGCGAAGGGCTGCGTGGCCATGGTGGCGTTTTTCGGGACCAGATTCGTGTCGGCCGGCACAAAGAGTTGCAGGCGATGATTGGCCCGCGCATCAAGGAAATTTGGACTGGCGAAGAGGGCGGAAAGGGTGTGACGACCGGGCGCCCATTGCTGGCGCTGGTCCCACAGCAAGGCCACCAGCGCGTCGGGCGTTTCCACCGCCATGAGCGGCACGGTCACTTCATACGGATCCGGCACCAGCCGCAGGGCCAGTTCGGGCGTAAAGTTGCGCGTGGAGGACGACGGTTCATCGCGGTCGAGATATTCGAGGCCGGGGAACAGCGCGGCGTTTTTGCGCGCGCCGGTCGTGCCGTCCCCCACCATGACGGCCGGGCCGCGCAAGGCGCGCAGGCTGAGATGGCGGCGGGCATCAAGGCGCAGCACCACGCGCAGCGAGCCGGGCACACGGTCGGGCGCGAGCGTGACCTGCAGGCGGCCCGCATCGCCGGCAACGGGAAAGGTGAAGTGCAAGGCAGTCTTTTCTCCAATGTGGACGGTGCCACGCGGCAGCGCTTCAGGCGTGTCGCCCAGGCAGAGTTCTGCGAGTGCCGGCGCCGTGGCTACGCGCACATAGCTGGTGCCGGCGGCCGCGTAGAAGCAGAGTGGGCCAGCGCCGTTGGCGCAGGTGAGTACCCGCAGTTGCGGCGTTTGCAGCAAGTGCCAACCATCGCCAAGCGCGCGCGCCGCAGAGCTTGTGGCAATGGTGCTGGGGAAATTTGGCAAAGCCGGCCAGACTTGGTACATGCAATTGGTTGTCATCGTGCGCGGCGGACCAGCGGGATCGGGCTGCCAGACGACATTTAATGTCGATTGCAAACGACATGCAGTGCTGTTTGCCGGCATCGGCCACGAGACAACTATTCGTTGGCCGGGATTGAGGCGCGCCACAGTTTGCGTGAGCGCGCTGCAGACAAGGCGGAGGTTGCGGGCGAGCCCCTTGCCGGTGTTTTTCACAGTGGCGCACAGCGCATAGGGCTCGCCGGCGAAAAGGACACTGCGATCGGGGCCGAACGCGATCAGTTCGCACGCCGGCGGCAACGGTGTCACCCGCGCGGCGCGCAGCCCGGCGTTCGAGACGGCGACGAGCACGGCGTCGGCATTACTGAGGCTGCTGAAATCGAAATCACTATACCATGCGCCATTGGTGATGGCGAGCGGCATGATCAGTGGCGGGCCTGCTGCGGTGCGGCCGACACCCAGCGGCGTCAGGTGGACGGTCGCGCCGGCCAACCCGCCGGTCAAGTCCAGCAGCAAGCCCCCGGCCAGGACCCGCGTGAGGTTGTTGGCAAGTTCATTGTCGCGCAGGCGGAGAATGCGCGGCTCGCCGAACAGGGCCCAATCGGCGACAAGATTGCCCGCGCCGCCGTCATCGGCGGACAACGTCAGCGCGATGCGCTGCCCGGCCCACGGCGCCAGATCAACGCAGACGGGCACCCATGATGACGTGCGCACCGCTTGGCGCAGCAAGCGGCGGCCATTGACGGCGATGCCCAGGCCGACGCCGTCAATGGGCCGGTCGCTAATGCCGTCCGACAGGCCGGCATACCCGGCCAGCACGAGCCGTTCACCGGGCGCGCACAGCGGCAACTGCACCGCAAACTCCATGTGCGCCGGTTCCTCAAACATGGGATGCATGAACAAAGCCGGGCGCATGACGCCCTCGGCGCGCGTGTAGCGCTGACAGGCGGTTATGCCTTGCGTGGCCACGATGGTGGCGGCATAGTGCGCCATGCCATCCCAGACCGTTTCAATGCCTGGCTGCGCATACGCGCGTGCGCACAGGGCGGCCAGCCCGCACAGCAACAATATTCGCACCCGTTTCATGCCCGTCATGTCAGGCTTCCTGCAGGCCGTCGATCGAGCCCACCTTGATGTCGAGCTCGTCGCGCGATTGAATGCGGGAAACTTGCCCGTCGGTGATCCAGACGACGCGGTCACTGGCGTCGAGCATTTTCATGTCGTGCGTCGCGGTGATGATGGTGACGCCGCGTTCCTCTTTGAGGCGCTTGAGCAATTCAATCACCTCATGCCCGGTCTTGAGATCCAGATTGCCGGTCGGCTCGTCGGCCAGGATGATAGCCGGATCGTTGGCCAAGGCGCGGGCAATGGCGACGCGCTGCTGCTGACCGCCGGACATTTGGGCGGGCTTGTGATTAAGCCGCTGGCCGAGGCTGACAAGGGCCAGCAGCGCGGCGCCTTTCTCGCGCGCCTCATCGGGGTCCGTGCCGGCGAAGACCATCGGCAGGGTCACATTTTCCAGCGCGGTCATGACCGGAATCAAGTTGAAGGTCTGGAAAATGTAGCCAATCTTGCGGCAGCGCAGCCAGGCCAGTTCGAATGGATCGAGCTGGGCGATGTCGACTTCATCAATGTAGACTTCGCCGGTGGTGGGCTTGTCGAGGCCGCCGACCATGTTGAAGAAGGTGCTTTTGCCGGAGCCGGATGGCCCCATGATGCTGATGTATTCGCCGGCGAAGATGGTCATGCTGATGCCGCGCAGGGCATGCACGGTTTCTTCGCCCATGACATACGTTTTGCGGACCGTTTGGGTGCGGACAATTTCACGACGGGTGGTCATAGATCAGCTCGCATGGCATCGACCGGTCGCATGCGCGCGGCGATGCAGGTGGGATAGAGGGACGCCAACAAAGTCAGGAGCGTGCCGAGGACAAAGGCGCGCGGGCCGCTGTAGGCCAGGGCGTGCGCACAGGCGCCGAATGTCAGCACGGAGAACTCTGTCATCATCCCGGTTTGAAAAACCGCCAGGGCAAAGCCCAGCAAGGCGCCCAGCGCACTGGCCACACAACCGAGGCAGGTGTTTTCAATCAAGAACAGGCGCACAATAAAGCGATCGAGCGCGCCCAGGCATTTGAGCGTGCCGATTTCGCGCACGCGTTCCGTGACGCTCATCAAGATGGTGTTGGTAATGCCGACTAGGCAGAGGATAGCCGAGAGCGCCAGCAGCCAGACCTGCTGGTCACGCTGGCGCGCGGTGGCGGCGGCATCGTGGGCTGCCATGTTGGCCCGCTCCAGAACGGCCGCCACGTGCACATCGGCCGACCGCCGCAACGAGGACAGCAGGTGCTGGGTTGCCATGGACGAGGCGAAGAAGGCGACCACGACGGCAATGCAGACAAAGGTCAAGGCGGCGCGGCCGCGGCGATGCCGGACATTGGCGAGGCACATGCCAAAAGTGCGGCGCCACGGCAGTGTTACGGTGCGCGGCGCGTGGTCGGCGAAGATGCCGGAAGAGGACGTATGGGACGTATGGGACATATTGTTAATACGGCAGCTCTTTGACGCAATTAACGATGAGGGAAATGGCGACGGCCGCCATGGCCGCCAAGCCCATGCCGCACGAAAAGCCGGCCGCGACGACGGGGACATAGCGCGTCCAGCGCTGTTCGCCGAACCTGCGTCGGAAGACATAGCGGCCGAGCAGCGCGCCGATCATCAGGTTGATGGCCACATGCGTGGGCGCGCAGACGCCGGCGAGCATGCCGTAGAAAAATTGAATTGGCAGGCCCACGATGCCCATGCCGGCGTACAGCGCCAGGCCCACGCCGGCGGCACCGCCGATGACTTCCGGGCGCAAGGCGTTGAGCAGCAGCGGCTGGGCCGTGCTGTTGGCGGTGAAAATCAGATAGGCCTGGCGCGCGGCAATCGGCCAGATGCGCGCGGCGTAGGGGAAGGCGCTGGACGGAATCTGCTGCATGTGCCAGAAGAACCACCAGAAGATGAAACTGCTGATCCAGACGACCGGCAGCATCAACAGCTCGGCCTTGATGACCGAGGTGAACTTGGTGCGGGTCAGTTCGAGTTCGCGGAAGCGTTGCGCCGCGGGACCATAGTCGGCCATGGGGATCGGCGCGAACCAGATGTCAATGCTCTTGTAGCCGCTGGTGATGAACGCGGTTTCCTTGAGGAAAGGCGTGTTCAGGCCTTGGCCGGTGATGCCGATCAGGCGCGCAGAAATATACGAATTGAGCGGTGTCCAGATGAAGCCAAAGAGCAGCACAATCCAGAGCGGGAAGCCGGGCACCAGGCGTTTGCAGATCAGGCACAGGCATGCAGCGGAGACGATAAAGAGCAGCAGCGCGACCCAGACCGGGAAATCGCCGCGGGCGCGGGAGGCGCGGCGGCCAGCGTCCGACGAGTCCGACCTGTCCGACAAATCCGACGGGCGGCGCTGGGCGCGGCGGCGGGTGACGGCGCGCACAACGGCCCAGATGCCGATCAGCAGCACGGCGATGGCCAGGCCGATCGAGACGCTCATCCAGAAATCGAAACCCATCACCATTTGATTGACCAGCAAGGTATTGCCGGGCTGCCAATGGCGGAAGACACCGGCGCGCACCAGCAGCGGATTGGCGATCACGGTGGTGGCAATCATGGCGCAAAAGGTGCCGATGACCATGCGAAACGGCAGGATCATGCCGGCCAGAAAGAGGGTGGCATCAAAGCTGAGCGAGACCAGACTGCCGGGCAGCAGGCGCTCGATGCGCGCGGTGAAATCCACGAAGGGAATGGGAAAGATGATGATCGGCTTGCTGAGGAACAACCCGCTTACGACCGGCAGCATGACATAGACACAGCCGAAGACGATACCCAAGATAGCGCCGACACTGAAGACTTTGCGGCGCCACGACGGCGGCGGCGCGTCGGTGCCGGTCTGGCGCTCGGTTGATTCGGCCAGTGCGGTCGCGCCTTCCGCGCCGATCGGCGCCATCGGGAATGGCAGCCGTTCGCGATCGGAGGTCAGCCGGAACATGAGATAGCCCAGCCCGAAATAGCCCAGGCGGCCGAGCACGTAGGCGCAGCAGATCAAGAGCAGCGGCGAGAGCATGCCGGCCGATTTGCTCCACCACCAATCAAGGTGGGCCAGATTGCGCGTGAGAATGGCGGGCGAGCTCGCCGCCGGGACAACCCAGTCGGGAATGGCATTGGCGATCGCGCTGGTTTCGGGCGATTGCAGCAAGTACTGATTCCAAATGGCGAGGGCGAACGGGCCGCCGGACAAGGCCAGGTGGGCGACGGTGGCGGCGGCAATGCCGGAGGCGACGTAGAAGAGCACGTAGACTTCCTGGCGCGAGAGCTGGGTGAAACTGCGGCGGGCCAGTTCGGCGAACAAGATGATCGTGACCCACTCGGCGGCCGAGCCGAGCGACTGGCCGGCGACCAAGCCCATGTAGATCGCGCCGGGCATCATTACCAAGGCAACAAAGAGCGCGCCGATGACGGTGCGCTTGGAAAAACCGTCAACGAACGGGCCGTGCTCGAGCGGTTCGAATTCGGGTGCGGGTGGCGGGATGGTGGCGCTCATGCGGAAGCGTGCTCTGGGTTGAACATGTGGCTGCCGGCGTCCTCGTAGGCGCGTTGCTCGTCCGGGCCGAGAATGCGCCACATCAGCAGTTGTTTGCGGATGAGTTGGACGAAGCGCGGGGTGAGTCGGCGCCAGTTCTGGCGGTCGCCGCTGTAACGCGTGGCGGACAGATGGTACTGATAGACGCCGTGTTCCGCGCGCCAGAGGATGGCCAATTCGGCGTCGTGACTGACGCCCAGGTCAAAGGGCGAGAGCCAGGCACGAAATGCCAGGGTGGGCGCGGATTTGCCGCCGAACGCGGGCACGGACGCGGCCAGATTGTCAACGGCCAGTTGGCCGATGGTGACGCCTTGGACGCTGTCGAGGAACTCGGCCAGATACGCTTGCATCGCAAGAATATGGCCGGGCGTGGCCACGAAGGGCAACCAGATGCAGAGGGCGTCTTGCGCGTCGCCCTGCTGCACCGCCTGCGCATCGACTTCTTTTTCGACATCCGGCATGGCGGCCATAAAGGCTTGGCGCGCGGGATACAGGGCCGAGGCCAGCACGATCAGCATGGTCAGCATGGTCACGAGAATGGCGCTGCCGGCGGTGTAATTCAAGGTCAGGCCGGGCAGCCAGCCGGTGAGGTGCAGCAGTTTGGCGACGCTTTGCCCGAGCAAATAGCCCACGCCGGCGCCGACGACGGCGTAGACGGCGGCTTCGGCGACGAAGAGCGCGGCGACATTGGTGGGCGAGAGGCCGACCGAATTGTAGACCGCGATCTCACCGCGGCGTTCGTAGACCGAGCCCATCATTGTGCCCAGGATCATGACGGTGGCGAGCAGGATTGGGACGACAATCTGCCATGCGGCGCTGAGTTGGCTGGTGTTGAGCGCGGCATACAGGGTGACGGCCGCGCCGTCGGCACCGAGAATGGTGAGGTTGGCGCGGCGGGCATAGCCGGCGGCTTCGCCATCCACGTCGGCGCCGGCCGGCAGGCGAATGGCGATGCTGCGCACGGTGGCGCGCAATTCGGCGCCATACCAGAACGGCACAATGGCAATTTGATCCATGGCATAATGGACATAATCGTCGAGCGTGTCGGCGCGTTGCCCGCCCTGGCCGGCTTGCGCGCGTTGGGCGCGCGAGGCCTGCTGCATGACCATGTTGACGGGCGTGAGCGGCTCGCCGTCGAGGTCGCGAACGCGGTCAAAGGCGGGGCCGTCCACGATGCCGATCAAGGGCAGTTCTTTGCTGAACACGCGCACCACGCGGCCGATGTCATAGGTGGAATAACCGAGCTGGGCGGCGGTGTGGCGCGAAAGGATGATGGCGGCCTCGTCGGGCGACGTGAACCAGCGGCCGGCGACCAGCGTGTTGGTCACGCTGGTGATGCGCGCATCGCCGGGCTCCATGCAGGCGAGTGCGCTAATGGTGGTGCGGCGTTCGGTGGCGACGGCGCCCAGGTCGATCACACTAAACTGGCCGACGGCGTCGGAGTAGAACCAGGCGCGCGCGGCGACGACCGCGCCGGTCACCCCGGCATAGGTACGGCGGAGCGAATCG
This sequence comes from uncultured bacterium, assembly GCA_964397565.1. Lineage (GTDB taxonomy): Bacteria > Auribacterota > UBA3054 > UBA3054 > JAPLST01 > JAPLST01. The sequence goes on along the minus strand of CAYNJC010000005.1, from coordinate 114,483 downwards.
CACAGCGGCTCGGGCAGCGCATTCCAGGCGCGGTCGCGGCTGAGCAGGCCGACATAGGCGGGCACGCCGCGCGGATGGGCGAGGCGCGAAATGCTGACGACCGGCACGAGCGAGGTGAATGACAGCAGAATGAACGTGACCACCACAACGGTCAGCCCGGTGAGCAGGCCGCGCTGGGGCCGGCGGCGGATGTTGGACATGCCCAGGTCGAGGGCGCGCACCGCCACGCCGGCGCGGCGATACTGGTCGTCATGGCGTCCGCCGGCCGCCTGCTTGCGCGCCTGCAGCAGCGCGTCCACGCGGCCGACGATCAGCACGCCAACGGTGATGACCATCGCACAAATGACAAATGCCAGCAGCACCAGCAAGGGCGTCAGGGTGAAACGGAAGGCCGGATGCACCAGCGCCAGAATGCCGAAGCTGGTGGCGAAAATGGCGCCGATCCAGTTGATGCGCCGCATGATTGTTTCCGACGCGATCAGCAGGCGTTCGACACAATAGGACAAGGGCAGCAGCAGCGCCAGGTAGAACAGGACGCCGTGAATCATATTGTTGACCATGCCGATGGTCTCGGTGTACGCCTGGCCTTCGATCGCCCAGCCGCGCTCGGCGGCGATGCGGTAGCCGGCGTAATCAAGGCGGGCCAAGGCCGCGGCGGCATCGCGCAGCAGGGCCGCCGCCTCGGCGTGGTGGGCGGACACGCGCGGATTGTTGACCCCGTTGCGGGTCAGCTTTTGCATGCGGCTGGCGTCAATGTTCCACATGTCGCGGGCGCATTGCAGCACCATGGATGGCAGCGTTTTCAGTTCGGCCAAGACAAAGCCCTTGCCCTCGGGTGCGGCGGGCGTGTTGTTGATCAGCATCAAGCGCCGGCCTTGGAAGCCGACGCCGCCAGTGAGGAGAATGCGCAGCGTGGGCTGGGTCCAGACGGTGGCGATATTCTCCGACGGATCGCGCCCGGCCAAGTCCGACATGCTGGCGCCGAATTGAAACGGCGGGCTCTTGGTGGCCGCTTCCATGACGCGCAGGTCGGAGAGCGGCACATAGCTGCGCGGATCCGTCAGGCCGCTGAGCGTGACGGTGCCGCAGGGGAACAGCACCAAGTTGATATGCTCCTCGGCGCCCAGCGCGCGAAAGGCCCAGGGATAATCATCCGGGCGGGCCATGTCGAGCGCGAACAGGACGGCGCCGTCGGCCACGAGCGCATTGGTGGCGCCGCCGGCCATGGCTTGGTAGCGCGCGCCGGCTTCCGGATTGGCGGCCAGGAACGCGGGTGCGGCGGCGGCGTAGGCTTCGAGCACGCCCTGCGGCGGCGTGGCGGCGGTGGGGTTCAAATCCAGAAAGTTCAATTTGCGCAGGCCGGGAATGACAAACCGGCCGCGGGCATCCGTCATGACCGACACCATGCCGCGCGTGCCGCAGAAATATTTGGCGCCGTCACCCTGCTTGAGAAACACCATGGCCTGGGCCAGCGGCTGATTGGGCGCATAGTCGCGCTGCTGATCGAGCCAGACGGCCCGGCCGCTGACACTGCACCAATTGTCGTCAACCGGCGAACTGAGAAACGGACCCTGCCAGCGGGTGAGCGCGGCGACGAGGCGCACCAGGCCGGCCTGCGTGCCGCCCGCCGTGGTGAGCTGGCGCGCGAGCAAATCGGGGCGGAGATTTGCGGGCGTGTCGTCGGGCGTGTCAATGAACGAGCGGTTGTCGTTGACCGTGGCAAAGGTGATGCTGGGCAGGCCAGCCAGGTTGGCCACTTCGCCTTCCATCGGATTCATGTAGGGGAAATACGTCCACCAGCCGCGGCCGGAACTGGAGTTGATGCCATCGACAAACGACGGCAAGAGCAGCGCGTTGGTATCCGCCGGCTGGCCGCAGCGTTGGGCCATGCTGAACAATTCGCGGCCCAGCGTGCTGTATTTATGGGTGACGAAGGCTTCGTTTTGCGGCCGGAATTGGCCGAGGGTGAAGACGCCGAAGGTGCTGGCGCACGAGGAAATATCCAGGCCGATCATCAGGCCGGGGCGGATAGTGGCGCCGCCGCGGACGCCCTGGACGAAGTGGGTGATGCCGGCGAGGGCCTGGCCATGCCCGCTGGTGAAGAGCACATAGACGGGCCGCGGCGACGGCTGCGCGACGAGCTGGCGCGCGAGCTCGAGCAAGAGCGCCGCGCCGCACGCTTGCTCCGCGCCGGGCGCCCGGTCGGGCACGACGCTGATGCTGTCATAATACGCGTGCAGTACCAGCGGCGCTTGATCCGCATCGGTGGCGGCGGCGTTGGTGGCGCCGTCACAAAGCTTGGCCAGCACGTTGGCGGTGGCCGCCTGCTCCCACGCGACGTCGCAGCGCACGCGGGCGGTGGCGCCGGGAACCATCAGGGCGTCAAGCGCGGCGACATCGGCGGCGGCCACGTAATAGCGCGGAATGTCGGCCGGCACGGTCAGGTATTTGCGTTGCGCCAGTGTGCGCGAGGCGGGCCGCACGCCGCGGAAGACGACGGCGCGGCCGCCGAATTCAGGCACGCTCAGCCAGGTCAGGTCGGCGTCCCAGTCGAGCACGACGATGGCATCCCGAATGGGTTTCCGGCGCAACTCCTCCTCACTACCGGCGCCGGCATAGACCAGCATGCCGGTCAGCCCGGCGGGTGGCGTCTGGCAGGTGCGCGCCAGGTTGGGCCACAAGGGATGGACGGGCACGCTGACGGGCGGCGCGCCAGGGCGGCGCACCTCGAGCGCGGCCATGCGCGTGACCGGCACCGGCACACGGAACTTTTGTAGCGTGATGCTGCGCGCGCCGATGGCGCGCAGGCTGCGGACAATATGTGTGCGGGCGGCGCGTTCGCCCGGCGAGCCGGTCAGCCGCGAGGGTGCGCGGGTCAAGGCCGTCACGTCGGCCTGCACGCGCGCCATGTCCAAATCCATATTCTGCACGCCGGTCAGCGCCGCGAGCGTTGCAACGCGCGGCCGGTTGCAGCGCGCGACCACTAGCACAGTCAGCAGCATGCCCGCCACGGCGGCGATGAGCCATAATGTCCGGCGCATGGTCAGCCCCAGAACTGGTAGACTTGCATTTTAAGCAGGGCGCCCAAGGTACACCAGAAACTGCCGACGCAAAACTCGCCCAGCAGCAGGCCGACAAAAAACGGCAGGATATATTGGTACGCCTTCGCGCCGCCATAGCGGGTCACCAGCGCCTTCACCGCCCAAGCGATGAACAAGCAGGCCCACAATTTGTTCATGGACCACGACGAGCAGGTGACATACCCGACCGGGTGCCAGACCCACCAGGTGAATTGGGTGCGCAGGGCGCCCAGCGCGAAGGTAAGCAGCACGCCTACCAGCGTGGCAATCGTGGCCGGAACGCGCGCGCCTTCCGGCATGCTCACCCAGCTTTCCATGCGTGTCCATGCTTCGGCCGCCATGCCGCTGGTCGGCTTGCCGCTGTAGCCGTGCAGATACAGCGCGTGCAGCAGCGCCCAGAGACTGGACACCAGGCCGGTCACCAGGGCAATCAGCATGGCGACCATCATCGAGCGCGCCGTGATTTTTGTGCTTTGCGCGATTTTGTAGGCCTCCATGCCGTGGGCCGCGAAGTGCGCGCGATAGGCGCGATTGAAGCTATAGAACAAGGTGAACACGCCTAGGTCGGGCTTGCTGATGTGGCTGGTGCCGATCGCATTGTTGATCAACAGCTCGGGCCCGGAAAAATGCAAATCGTGGGCCGGCGGGCCGAGCTCGGCGCGCATGCGGCTGATCGCCAGCGCATACAAAAAGAAGATGGCAAAGAAGACCATCATCAAGCCCATGCTGGCGCCCAAGGCCATGCCGTAGGCGACCAGCAGCATGAACGCCAGCACAAACCCGAGCAGCATGGTGCGATAGCGCATGGGTTCGCGCGATTCGTCCACGCCGCCGGGCCGGCCTAGGACGGTGCGCACGACGCCGGCAAAATGGCGGCGCGCCAGCCAGATGGCCAGCAGCCCCAGGGCGATGTAGCCACCTGCGCTTTGTTCGGCCGGGAAGGGGAAGCCGGGCAGTTCTTGCATGCCCAGCGCGGCGGTCAGCACCAATTGCAGTTTGAACAGCAAGAAGAAAAACCAGCAACTGAAGGCCAGATCCGTGGGCAGCAGAAAGGCGAAGCCAATGGCAAACGGGTACAGGTTCAGCTCTGTGCCGACCAGCGCGTTCCATGGTCGCTCGGTGAAATAATCGGCAAAGCGGAAGACATTAATGACGGGAATGGACGGCACGGCCGGATACAGCGCGCTGATGCCGTTCAGCAAATCAATGAACGCGGCCATGCCAAAGCCGCACCAAAACAGGCGGTTGCGCAGCAGCTCGCCCAGCCGGGTGGCGATCATCAAGGGGATTTGAATGACCGGGAAGCTGAGGCGTTCTTTTTCGGTCCACGGCTGGCGGAACAAACTCACCATGAAGAGCAGGGCGGCCATCAGCGTCATGAGGAAGAGCGACCAGAAGCAAAGCGGGCGCAGCCAAGCTTTGAGGATGGACCACTGGTAGATCGAGGCATTGCCGACCGCGATGGCGGCGGTGCTTTCGGCATCGGTGACCAGCGCCCACGGGCGCACAAATGGCAGGATATTTTCTGCCCAGCGGTTCTGCGGATTGGCGTAATGGGTGGGGAACGAGATCAGCGGCAGGAGGACTTGCAGCAGATCATGGCTGCAAAGCGTGCCGGCGACGGACCACATGACATAGATGGTCATCAACTCGCCGGGCGCCAGCGCCACGCGCGGCCAGCGCCGTGCCACCAGCAGATTCAGCAATGCCAGCAGGAACAACGGCGTCACCACATGCGAAAAGAGCGAGATGGCGGTGGAATGGCCCGAGTACCAGACCAGCTCGGACTCGACCACCCACAACGACAGCAACGGCATCAGCGCGCAGGCAATCGCCACCGCGCGCACGGTGACCATGCGGCGCGCGATGGCGGTGTGCGGAGAGCGGACAGTGCGCGCGGTAGACGTCATGAGCTAGGGCGGCGCTGGCCGGCGGCAGGGTGCGGCATTATTCGGCCAGGTGTTGTTCGCGTTCACGCACGACGGGATACGGGGTGCTGTTCCAGGCGCGCTGCAAGACCACGCGCTGATGCCGTGCGGCCGTCACCGGCGCGGTGGCCGCGTCCGCCGGCGTGCGCACGCGGCCGCGCGGAAACATCTGCGCTTCGACGTCAACGGTGAAGACCGACGACGCGGTGCACAGCAGATTGGCGCAGCGCTCGAAAATACCCGGCGTCATACCGCGCACGGCCAGCACATCGCCCAAGGCGCGGTAGGGCTTCAGGCGCGCCGCGCCGCTGGTGTCGATGCCGTCGGCGATGTTCTGCGCCAGGGTCGGCGTGATGCCGGGCACGCTGGCCAGCAGGCGCGCGGGCGCGGTGTTGATGTTAACCCGCCCCGGCACCGGCACGGGCGTGATCACGGCGTAATTGAACCAGGCATAGTCGCTGATAGTCTCGCCTGCGCGGCGTTCTTCGGGATCCACCATGGTAACATCGCTGGCCACCAATTGCAGCCGGAAATCACCATCAGGCGAGACGTGGTCGGGTGTGATCACGCCGGCATACAGCGCGTCGTCCTTGCCATAGCGCGCGCGCCGGCAGAGCGGGTCGAAACGGTTGGCGGTCCAGTTCCAGACGTCCACATCCAGCGCCGCATTGCGGTTTTCCTCAATAAACTCGGTGGTGCGAATGCGGTCGTTCAAGCCGTGCAAGTAGAGGTGATACTGCCCGCGGGCGGGCACGGCGCGCTTCCAGAGCCATTCGCCTTTTTGGTTGTTGTTGCGCGCATAGCAGAAAGCGCTGAGATAGCCGGGCCCGAGGGCGAATTGATCACCCGCCTGCGGTTGCAGCGTGCGGCGGCTGGGCGAGGACAGCGGCGCGCCGCCGGTGGCTTGAGGCGCGAGTCCGAGGGTGCGGTCGGAATTGCCAAAAACGCCAAACACCTCGCCGCGCAGCGGGCCGGTCAGGAAGCGCACCCGCTGGCCGACCCACTGATTCACTTCCCAATTGCCACGCGTGCCGGTCACACTGCGCGAACTGGCGTTGCGGACGGTGTCGATCGCGTCCCGCCAGCCACTCATGGTCACGGTGCCGGCACAAGCCTCGAGGCGCAGGTGCGAACAGGCGGTGGCATCGGCCAAGGACGCAATAGCGAAGGACGACTCGGCCCCGCCGCTGCCAATGCCGAGGCGCTGAAACGGCCCGCCGGCGGTTACGCGGCGCAACTCGCCGACACTGCCATACGCCCCGTTTTTGATGAAAAAACGGGTGTCCCGCCGCAGGCGCATGGCCCGATTTATGGCTTGCTGATCCGTGCCGCCGATAGTCGGCGTGGTGCGCCGCGTCCAGACGATCTTGGTGGGGTCTTCCTTTTCCGTGCTGCAGTCCAAATCCTGCGGATCAAGCTGGCCGTAATCAACCGTGCGGGCGCAGACCTGGCGGTATTGGTCCTTCAAGGTCAAACTGACGATGCCACCGGCGTGCGGCAGGCCTATGATCATCATCGTCTTGCCAGCCAATGTATTCTTGTAGATGACATCAAAGCTGCCGATGTTGTCGGTGACGATTTCACCCTTGGACACCATCTTCATCTTTTCGCCGACGATGGGCGCAAAGACCCCATCCCACGACTCTTTGGTGCCGGCGCCCTCCTTGTCAACAAATTTGACGACTTCGAGATCCATCTTGTCGCGCTCAATGGCTTGGGCACCCTCGAGCGTGAAGACCATCCCGACGTACGGCCGGTTCTCCGTGCGTTGGATTTTGAACGAGATGCCCCAGTTGTCCTGGTCCATTTGAAAGACGGGTACTTGCTCGCTGGCGCGGTTGCCCCACGTGCCGCTGGCATCGCCATACCAGTCGTCAAACAGGGTGGCATCGTTGACCAGGTAAAAATGACTGTTGGGCAGCACTTGCGGGTTGTAATCGTCCACCATGCGGCCCTGCGCGCCATCGTAGTACGTGACATGTTGAATTTGACCAATCTCGGTCGCCAGACTGCCGGTGTTGCACACCACCCGCCAGTTGGCCAGCGCCACGGGGGTGGCCGAGGCATTGTACATTTCCACCACTTCGGGCGCCACGACGCGCACATACGTGATCAGTTGGTCAACCTTGTTGCGCTCCACTTCGTCGGACGACGTGAGCAGCAGATCCATCCAGCCACCGGCCTTGGTGCGCACCGGCTGGCCGTCATTGTAGAGCCAGCGGCGCGTATACGTCTCGTCGTCCGTGAAGGCGCCACTCACATCGCCGGAGACGCCCAGACGATTGGGATACGAATCATTGTAGGTGCCGAAGGCCGGGCGCCCAATGATGATTTTGTAATAGCGATTGGCAATCGGCTGGCGCGCGCGCAGCAGGATCATTTGATTGGCCTTGGGCGAGAGGCCGATAAAGGACCGATTACCCCACGAGCGCATGGTCAGGCTGAGATCATAAAACTCATTCGACATGCCGGCCGCTTCCAGCAAGGTCTTGAACGAGCCGCCGCCATTGACATCTTGCGCGTCAAAGGTGATCTGCTTTTCGTCGCCGCTGGTGATGCGAAAACAGCCGATCGCTTTCGAGGTCTCGCGGCGCACTTGGCCGCCGCCGGTGATCGGCCAGGTGTAAATCATCACTTCCGTGTTGGCAAAGAAGTTGGCCGGCAACTGCGGCCGCTGGCCATTGCGCTTGCCGACTTTGCCCAGCACTTTCAGCACTTCGTCGTAATACTTGGTCCAGTCGCTGTCGCTGCCGCAAATGTACGTGCCGCCGCCGGCGGCCGTCGGCGTTTTCCAGCGGCACCATGCTTTGCCGCCGGGCAAGTCGACGGGCTTCGGCGTTGCCCAGGCCGTCAGCTTGGGCGTCGTGCCATTCGGGCCCGGCGCGCTGGGCATGGTGATGGACACGCGGCCGCCCGAGATGTGCAGGCTGCTGCCGCCAACGCCATCATGGTTGACGCGCCAGGCCAAGCGCGGGTCCAAGTTGTACAAGGACAGAAAGTCGTTGCACGGACTGTACCAGCCGCGCGAGGGCAGATCATCCGGGACGCAATCGTAAATGGTGTTGACCCGATAAAACATGCGTTCGTCATCACTGCTGCCATAGCGTTTGCGCATTTCGCCGGGTTTGAGCCAGGCGTGGCTCGGTTCGGCGGCCAGCATGTCGGTGTGCACGCAATACGACGCGTCGTTAGCCATCACTTCATTGAAGCAGACGGCTTCGACGCCATACTCGCTGCCCAAGGTGGACAAGACGTGGTTCTCGTCATAATAGTCCACCACATTGGCGGCCAAGCGCGCCTGATTGATTGGATTGGGCTCAAAAGGCTTGCGCCAATTGGCCTTGGTGATCAGCGCGCGCCATTGCCGCGCATTCATGCAGTTGACGTCGGCCGCCGTGTCGAGCGGCAAGGTGGGCGAGCCGGCTTCATCGACGGCGTAAATCGTCGCGCGCCGCAGCAGCTCATGCCGGATGCGATTGGCGTTGGCCAAGGCGCGGGTGTTCCCAAACAGCAAGGGAAACATCTCGCTCAATGAGCTGAAGCAGCGGTCATCGCCCTGCAACTGGGCGGGCTTATACTCGCGCGGGTCGTCCACGCCCTCGTCATCCTCGTCAATCACGCCGTTGGCATTGTTGTCCAGACCATCGGCCATCAGCACGGCGTTGTTGTGGTCGTCATCGCCGCGCGCGCCCGGCACGCCGTTGACGCCATAGCGATACGCGACCAGCGCGCGCACGCGCTCCGGACTGAGGGCCAGGGCGCGCGCCAGATTGAGCTCGCTGGTGTCCCAGCCGCTGCCCGGACTGTCGTCCACGCGTGCCGCCGTATTGATGTTCGCCTTGGCGGCTTCATCTTCGATGACCAGCTGATAGCGTCCAATCGTTTCACCCACGGTATTGTCGACATAGACCCAGTCCTGTGCGCGGGGCTCGCCGTTGGCCTGCATGCGCAGCGCGCGGACGCTGGCCTGCAGCTCCGGCGCCGTCAGCAGCGCCTTGGCGTGTTCAGTGCCGGCGCGCAGTAGCAAGCCCAGTTGGAGCGCGCTCTGGTCCACCGCGCTCTGCTGCATTTCCATGTTCATCAACACGGCAAACGTGGCGGCCAACAAGGCCAGGATCACCAGCACCGACAGCACGGCAATCAGCGCGACACCGCGCCGGCGCGGTCCGCGCCTATAAAACGCAAAAGGGTGCATCAAGGGGTCAGTGTTGTCCGGTGCGCCGCACGGTACATTGGTATGAATCTCCTTGTCAACCACCGGTCAGTTGCATACCCAGGCGGTAATTGTTACAATAGGCCAAGGCACAGCGCCGTTATGCTATCATGGCGGTATGATAGCATATGCGGGTCGCTTTGTCTATAACAATTATGCCAGTATTTGTACAATTATGCCACGCCGACTTAATCATCTGACGACCGAAAGTACCGGATTTCACGGCGCGTACGCCGTCTTTCCGCGCGAGCTCGACAAAACGCCGAGCCCGCTGCACCACCACCAGGATTTTGACGAAGTGGTCATTGTCACGGGCGGTTCGGCCTTGCATGTGGTCAACGGCGACCGCTATCCGCTGATTCGCGGTGACGCCTTCGTGGTCAGTGGCACGCAGACCCACGGCTACTACGACTGCGAGCGCTTTCGCTACACCGACATCCTCTACCACCGCGAGCGCTTGGAGCAGATCGCGACCGAGCTGCAACGCTGGCCTGGCTTCAATGAATTGTTCTTTATCGAGCCGCGCTATCGCAAGAACCAGCGCTTCAAAGGCAAACTGCATCTGGATTCGCATGAACTCGAATATGTCCTGACACTGGTGCGCCTGATGCATGCCGAGATTAACGATCGCGCCCCCTCCAGCCCCGCGATCATCGAGAGTTTTTTCCGCATTATTGCGGCCGAGATCAGCCGCTGCTATGCCCACTCCGGCTCGCCGCATTCGCGCCAACTGTTCAAGATCGCCTCGGTCATCAATTTGTTTGAGCATGGCTATGCCGATCGGATTTCCATTGATGACATGGCCCGCCGGGCCGACATGACCCGCCGCACCTTTCACCGCGCGTTCAAACAAACCACCGGCTGCGCGCCGCTGGAATACCTGCTGCGGCTGCGCATTGAGAAATCAGCCGAGCTGCTGCAGGGCACGCTGCGCGTGTCGGACGCCGCCATGCAGGCCGGCTTCGATGACAGCGCCTACTTCTCGCGCCAGTTCAAGGCGATCATGGGCATGTCGCCGATTGCCTATGCGCGTGTGGAGGCGCGGCCGTTACCCATCGCGGACGCGGACGGGCGCACCCGTCGTGCAAAAAATCCGGCGACGCGCTGAGCATGCCACGCCCGCCGCGCCGCGAAGGGGCGCTGCGTAGATGTAGCCGCGGAACGGCGTTCCGCGTGATGTGCCGCCCGCCGCACGCCGTGCGGCGGCTACGGGCAGAAACGCACACCGCGACGGGAACGCCGATCTCCGGATCGGCTGAACGCGCCGCACCATGATTTGTTTTGTTGCAAAACAAATTACTGGCCATGCGCCCAAAGTGGCACAAAAATACAAAACATGCTATACTATTTGCGTCCGGCCTTGTGAACCCGCCAACCGTACGCGCAAGCGCTGCGCGCGCGCATGTGCAGGCAGGTTGCTCTAAGCGCCCAACTTACAACCAGCAGGTGGCCATGCCCAACGCAGGCAATGCTTCGCAACCCAACGCCGCGCGGCGGCGGCTTCAGACTGTCACACACACAATCACGCTCGGCACGCTGCTCCTGTGGCACGCCGTGGCGCCGGCGGCACCCGCGGATGCCGTGCGCCGCGCCACGCAGGATTACTGCGACTTGCTGTGCGATCTGGTCTTCGTGGCGCCCTCCCCATTGCAGCAGCCAATGATTGACCAGGCCTGGGCCCTCTTTACCCAGTGCCAGACTGCGCCGGCCGCGCCCGATCCCGCTCTGTCCGCCGCATTGTTGCGCAACACCGAGGCGCTTTATGCGCGCATTCGCCGCCAGCATCCCGTGGTGCGCGTCGCATGGGACGCCACCGGCGTGCAGCGCTGCGACGGCAATAGCCCGTTCACGTTCGCGCGCGACGTGCCGTATGTCGTGCTGGTGGAAGTATCAAATGCCATGGCGTGCGCGGGACAATTCTCGGTGACCGCGCCCGGCGTGACGACCGCCAGCAAGGCGCCCGTCTGGATTGGCGCGGGCGAAGTGCGTTGTCTGTGGCTGTGCGTGCGCGTGGACAGCGCCACCGCGCCGGCCCTTGCCCTCGCTGTTTCGCGCGCGGACCAGCCGGAACAGCGTCAGCTTGACATTCCCCTGCACATGGTTGCACCGGCCTTGATCAAGGGCAGGCTGCACGACGACGCCACCGGCGCCACCGTGCCGGGGCGTGTGTATGTGTGTGACAGCGCCGGGCAGATGCGGTACGGGCTGCCGCACGGCACCAACGATACCTTGATCAACAAACCTGTGTTGCAATTCATTTTTGCCGGTCGCGGCATGAGTCAGACCGTGCCGTTCTTCTACACGGATGGCCAGTTTGACATCGCCGTGCCACCGGGCCGGACAACGGTCACCATGGAACGTGGCTACGAACACCTGCCGGTGTCCACCAATGTTGTGCTGGCGCCGGGCGCCGTGTGCGACGTCACGCTGGCGCCGCGCCGCATGATTGATATGCGCGCCCGCGGCTGGGTCAGCGGCGACACGCACGTGCACTGGGCCAAGAACAATTGGTATGAAAACGAGGATATGCCGCTGCTGGCCATGGTGCAGCGCGCGGAAGACCTGCGCGTGATCAACAATCTTACCCTGAAGCACTCGACCGGCACGCACTATTTCATCGCCCCGACCCAGTTCCCGATGGGACCGGTGCCGGGGTATTGTGACAATGACTACCATATCCAAATGGGCGAGGAGTATCGCAACGAGGAGTTTTACGGCCATATCAATATATTAAACATCACGAATATCATTGAGCCGATCGCCACGGGGAGCATCAATGTGGCGCCGCACTGGGATTATCCGCTTAACGCCGGTGTTTTCCGCGCGGCGCACGCGCAGGGCGGCATCGTGACGGAAGCGCACGGCTTGGGCCGCAACAATGACGTGCCGGTCAACGTCATTCAGGGACTGCCGGACGCGCTCGACCAACTCGAGCCGGACGACTATTATCGCTTTTTGGATTGTGGCGTGCAGATTGGTTTGGGTAATGGCAGCGATCATCCGGCGCGCATCACCGGCTGCGTGCGCACCTATGTGAAAAACGCCGGCCCGGCACTGTATCAGGGCTGGATTGACGGCATCCGCTCGAACCGCACCTTCACGACCAGCGGGCCGCTGCTGTTGCTGGACGTCAACGGGCACGACATCGGTGAGGTGCTGAATGTGGGCGCGGCGACGCCGCTGCGCATCACCGCGCGCGCCATGGCGCGCCATCCGCTGGGCACGGTTGAAATCGTCTCGAACGGCCGCGTGCTGGCGGCGACGAACACCACCGCGCGCACCGCCGAACTGACCCTGACCATGCCGGCGGGCGAGAGTCGCTGGCTGGTCGCGCGCTGCGCGCCGACAATTAATTTCAATGTCTTGCTGACACCCAACGCGGCGCATACCAGCGCCATCTACATCAACGTCGACGGCAAGCCGCGCATCCTGCCCGCCGCCGTCCAGGAATGGATCAAGCGCATGACGACGCACGCCAACGACCTTGAGAAAAACGGCCGGTTCCAAAGTGACGCGCAACGGCAAGAAGCCGTTGCCCATGTGCGCGCCGGCATCGCGGCATACCAGCGCCTGCTGCCGGTCACCGCCAACACTGCAATCCAGCTCACCCCCGTGCCGGTGGTCACACCAATTATGCGCCAGGCCGGCATGCGCGACGGCCAGGACTTGAACCGCGTTCGCTTGCACGTGCAGGCGCCGTGGATGAGCGGGCCGGTCGAATTGCGCATCCCGGAAGTGCTGAAGTCCACCTGGGGCTATCATTATCTCGACCATTACATGGCGCAGATTCCCCCGCTGCACGAATGGCGCGCGTATCCGCAATGGCAGAAGGACGAGGCCAGCGGGCGCATCTGGTATGACTTCACGACACCCGAGGGGCTGCGCCTGATCGCGTCCGCGACGCCGGTCGGCGATGAAGTTCAACTCGACTACACCATCGTCAATCAGTCCACCCAGAGCATTGCCTATGTTGAGCCGAACTGCTGCCTGGCGCTGAATGACTGCCCCGAATTGAACGACAAGAACAACACCGCATCGCTTTTTGCCATGCTGGATGGCGCATGGACGCCCTTGAATAAGACCACGCCGACCGCCGAGCAAATGGGGCGCACGCCGTGGCTGGTCATGACTCGCACCACGCCCAAGCCGGCGCTGGACAGCCCGATGTTGTGGTGCATCGACCAGCCGGTCAGCGACAATCTGATGGCGGCCGTCACGCGCGACCGCGCCCATTTGATCGGCTATACCTGGAGCGTGGAGCCGATGTATCTGATGAGTAATTGCGGCAATCCATGTTTGCACACCGGCATGGGCAGCAGCCCGGAAATCCCGCCGGGCAAATCGTTCACCTGGTACGGCCGCATGTATTGCATGACCAACGATCCGGCGGCATTGCTGGCGCGCTATCGCCGCGACCAAGAGAGATTTCTCCGGCAGGCGCAGGCCGAGGGTCCGTCTGTTCCGCCACTCGCGCAAGCGAAAGACAGCGTGCGCGTGGCGGTGGCCCAAATGCAGATCAAACCGGAAACGCTGAAGCCGGGCCAGGACACGGTCGACGCACTGCTGCCGTGGATCCAACGCGCCGCCGCCGAAAAGGCCGACCTGGTGGTCTTGCCCGAATATTTATTGGGCCCGTTTCATCTGCCGGACGCGCTGACCGATAAATTGTGCGGGGTGGCCAAGAGCAACAACATTAACGTGATCGTCGGCGGCTGGGAGTATCTGCCGGGCAAGCCGATCCAGCATCCGCCTGCGTCGGGCACGTATGCCAACACGGTGCTGGTGGTCAGCCGCGCCGGCACGATTGCGGGCACACACCGCAAGATGCACGCGGCGCTTGGCGCGGGCTCGCCGTATTGCTGGCCACCCGAGCCGGGCGAGCGCGGCGAAAACACCATGGTGCTGGGCGAGAAAAACGGCGTGGTCGATTTGGATTTTGGGCGGATTGGGCTGCTCACCTGTTACGACGGCTATTTTTTCGAGAGTTTCATGATGCCGTCACTGCGCGGCGCCGAAGTGCTGGTGTGGGTGAATGCGCGCGGCGGCATGATCGAGCCGCATATTGTGCAAGCGGCCAGTTTTATGACCTGCACCCATGTCGTGGGCGTGAATCAATCCGTCGGCTGCGGCTCGGTGATTTGCGCGTACCCGGGCTGGAAACTCGACGCGGTGGCGTCGAAACTGGGCGATGAAACCATGATTGTGGCCAATCTCGATCTGGCCGCGCTGCGCACACAACGCGTGAACAACCGCATGCTGCACCAGCGCCGCCCGCAAGTCTACGCGCCGCTGACCCAGGAATGGCGCCCGTGGGAGGCCTATCCGCACATCCCGCCGTTTACTTATCCTGCAACGGAGAAATGAATGAATGCAACCAACAACGAAGTGCGGCTGGAATGGCTGCGGCCGCGCGCCATCGAAACGGCACAGGCCGCTTGCCCCACCCTGTTGCAGCCGCTGGGCACGATCGAGTGGCACGGCCTGCACAACGTTGTCGGGCTGGATGCCGTCAAAGCGCACCTGCTGTGCATCGAGGCGGCGCAGCGCGGCGGCGGATTGGTGGCCCCGCCCTTGTTTGGCGGCATGGGCGGTTTGGACCAGCCGTACACATTTGTGATCGAGCCGGAAGACACCTTTCAAACCGTGCTGGTGCGCGGCTGGCTCGAACGGCTGTGCTGGGAGGCGGTGCGCCAGGGCTTTCGCGCCATGATCTTCCTGACCGGGCATTACGGCGCGGCGCAGCAGGTCGTCGTGCGTGAGACGGCCGTGCGCATGACGCGCCTGCTGGGCGTGCCGATATTGGGCATTCCTGAATATTTTCTGGCGCTCGACGCCGGCTACATCGGCGACCACGCCGGCTGGGGTGAGACATCCTTAATGTTGCACTTGGCGCCGGCAAGTGTCGACCAAAGCCAACTGGGCGAGCCGCCACACAAGGGCGTGGGTGGGCGCGATCCGCGCGAGGCAACCGCCGCGGACGGCCAGCGCATCGCGGAAGTAATCATCACGCGCCTGGCCGACTTGGCGCGCCAAATGCCGACATGGGACGCGGACACCTGCCGGCGCTTTGCCGATGCCGAAGCGGCACTGCTCAGCCGCCAACTCACCTTGGCCGCGTCCGAAAAATTGATCTGGGCCGGCTGGCGCAACATTGGTGCGGGCGCACTTCATCCCTATGCCGCCTTGCTGGTCGAACGCAAGTTTGATGAAATCATCGCCCTCGCAGAGAAATTATGACCACGCGCAATTACCTGGTTGCCTTGCTCGCACTCGGTCTCCTGACGCCGCGCATGTTTGCCCACGGCGTACACCTGCCCATGCCCACGGTCGCGGATGTGCGCGCGATGCAACCGCCCCTCCCCGGCTCGCTCGAGCTGGGCCGCGCATTGCATAAGCACCTGCGCGAGCGTCTGGACGCGGCGCAGCTCGTCCGCCTCGATGCCATCGGGCAGAATTTACTCTTCATTGACCAGATCAGCGGCAACGTCATTCCTGACGCGGATCCGGAGTTGACCAATTTCTATCGCTGGCGCCTCGAAACAAATGTGCTGGCTTTGGTTGAAGCGCTGCCGGATCTGATCACGCTGGATTTCCGCCCGGGCGCGCCGGCGCGTGACATCATGACGCCCCTCGCGCTGGATCAGCAGTTCAACCTGCTGGTGCTCAAAGTCATCACCGGTACCGGCGCGGTGCATTGCAGCGTGCAAGATGTTGACATGCTGGCGGAATATGACACGGCCATCGAGCTCCCGGGCGGCGCCGAACAACACGCGGTGGACATCTATTCCAACGCCACGACCTATCTGCTCTTGAAACTGCAGCAGGTGCCGCCCGGGGAAACCTTGACGCATCTGGCATTCCGCAATCACGGCGAGAAGCAGCCCTATTTGTGGTCCAGCCTGCGCTGGCAGTCAACACCATTCGGCAACGCCGCTATCACGGTCAACGACGAAACGGGCCAGCCCACGCCCGTGCTGATGCGGCTGACCAGCGCGCGCGGGCAACGATTGTGGGAACCGCCAAACGCCGTGAATCTGCGCCCCCTCATGAACGAGGTCGCACCCTTGCCGCCGGCCGGCCCGGGGCGCGGCCTGCCCATCTACATGCCCGGTGGCTGGGCCGGCTACTACTGGGTTGTGCCCGGCCCGTTTGAGATGGCGCTGCCCGAGGGCGACTGGGAGGTGCGCCTGTTGCACGGCTTGGAGTACGCGCCGCTGCAGGCAACGTTTAGCATTCGTTCCGGCGCATGGACGCGCGTCGCCTATACCTTGCAGCGCTGGGTGGACATGCCGACCCGCGGCTGGATTTCCGGCGACGAACACATTCACGCGCGCTTGATGAGCAGCGACGATGCCGCCCGGTTGATCACCGCAACGTGCGCCGCTGATATTCATGTTGGGAATATTCTCGAGATGGGCTCGTGGATGCGCAGTTTTTATCCGCAACGCGGTTTCGGCAAGGACTTCCGCGTGCAGCGCGGCGACCACTGGCTGGTGCCGGGCATTGAAGATCCGCGCGGCCTTCTGGGCCACGCCATCGGCCTGAACCTGGCCGCGCGCGTGCGCAGCCTGCAGCACTACACGTTGCACGATTGGTGGGCCAATGAAATTCACAAGCAGGGCGGCCTGTACGGCCACACGCATGTCGGCGAAAAAGCCCTGATGGTCGAACGTGAAGTCGCCCTGTTCACCCCGATGGGCATTGTTGATTTCAACAGCATGCTGCAAAATCGGCTGGGCACGGATTTGATCTACGACATGCTCAATCTCGGCTTTCCCATGACCTGCAGCGCCGGCAGCGACACGCCCTATGGCAGCATGCTGGGCTGCGTGCGCATGTATGCTTACTGCGGCACCAACGCGCCCTGGACGCCGGATCGCTATTTCGACGCGATCAAGCGCGGCAATACGTTTGTCAGCACGGGACCGATGCTCGAACTGCGCGTGGACGGCGCATTGCCCGGCAGCACAGTTGGCGTGACGACGAACCGGCCAGTGCATGTCCAGGTAAAAGCTTACGGCCTGCGCGGCTTTTCGGCCCCGGGCGGGCTGCGCTTGGTACAGTTGGGCCGGGTCATCGCGCAAGTGTCCGCGACCAATGACACGCAGGACGAGCTTGCGCTGGAGCTTGACCTGGACAGCGGCTTCGGCTTTTGGCTGGCGGCACACGCCTTCGGTCGCAATGGCTCCGAGGCGCACACGTCACCGGTGTATGTGGTGCGCGACGGCTTCCGCTTCTGGAATGTGGATGAAGCCGCACGCTTGCTGAAAAAGCAACTGGCCGTGTTGGATGACCTTGAAGCCGCGGTGGCCGAGTGCGTGCGCCTGCGCGTTGCGAATCCGCAATCGCTGGACTTCTGGTCGCGCTGGCCGGCCGAGCAACAGGCCGAGCTGCGAGCGCGCATCACGCGCGTGCGGGGCATCTATGCAAAGTTGGCCACCACCCTGGCCAAGGAGCAACAGCGCCGCAAAGAACAAAGAGGGAGCAAATGAGTGCTTATACAAATCTGCTGGACCACATTAACGCGTTGACGATCATTGACACGCACGAACACTTGGTGCCGGCAGACGAGCGGCCGTGGGGCCTGGACGTGCTGGCCGAATGGCTGCAGCATTATTTTTCATGCGATCTGATTTCAGCCGGAATGAGCGAGAGCGAGCTGCAGACCGTGCGCGATCCGCAGCGCAGCATTGCGGAGCGCTGGCGCATTGCCGAGCCGTACTGGCACGCGGCCGAAAGCACGGGTTACGGACGCTCGCTCGCGCTGGCGGCGCGCGATTTGTACGGCATCGCCGCGATCAATGCCGGCACAATCGAACAGCTGAACGAGGCCTTCAAAGCCGCGCACACGCAGCCGGGGCATGCGCGCACGGTGCTGCGCGAAAAATCAAACGTGGCGCTGATCATTCGCGATACCATGCCCGTCCCCTATCACGAAACAGACGACCTGCTGGTCTACAACATGCACACCGAGAGCTTCACTTCCCCGGCGCATTACAGTCAGATGCGCGCGCTGGGTGCCGAGGTGGGCGTGGAAATCCACACCTTGAACGATTGGAT
Organism: uncultured bacterium; assembly: GCA_964397565.1. Classification (GTDB taxonomy): domain Bacteria; phylum Auribacterota; class UBA3054; order UBA3054; family JAPLST01; genus JAPLST01. The sequence goes on along the minus strand of CAYNJC010000005.1, from coordinate 96,202 downwards.
GGAAGCCGTCCGCCGCCAGATGCAGAAATATCTCAATGGGCAAACGCGCGTGGTGTGTCTCAAGTGCAGCCTGGCCTATCACCGCAGTTTGCGCTTTGACAAGGTGGCCTATGCCGATGCCGAGCGCGCCTTCAACGAGTTCTTTGCCGACTGCAATCTGCCGGACTGGCGCCCGCCGCGCAAAGCCGCCCAAGCACTCTGTGATTGGATGATGCACTTCACCTGCCGCGTCGCGGATGACCACAACTTGGTGTACCAGATTCACACCGGCTTGCAGGAAGGCAATGGCAATGTGATTTACGATTCGAATCCGACCTTGCTGACCAATTTGTTTTTGGAATATCGCAATGCGCGCTTCGACCTGTTCCACATGGGCTATCCCTATGTGATGGAAGTCGGCAATCTGGCCAAGAATTTCCGCAACGTGTTCATCGACATGTGCTGGGGCCATATTGTCAGTCCGGAGGCGGCGCGGCGCGCATTGGTCGAGTGGCTCGATGCCGTGCCGGCCAACAAGATCAGCGCGTTCGGCGGCGATTACTGCTTTGTCGACGGCATCTACGGGCATCAATTGCTGGCGCGCCAAAATGTGGCGGCGGCCCTGGCGCAGAAAGTGACCGACGGGTCACTCTCGCACGCCCGGGCCGAGGAAATCGCCACCTGGGTGTTCGTCGACAATCCCAAACAATTGTTTGGATTGGGCCGCTTCCTGGATGCTGCGCCGGCTTCACCCGCACCACGCTAGTCCCGATGTACAGATTCTGCATCCTGCTGCTGATCACGTTCAGCGCCCATACTGCCATGCCGGTGAGCGCAGTGCAGAAGCAATTAAACACAACCAGCACAACTATGAACCAGCCAATTGTCATTTCGATCTATCAAGGCGTGTGCCAGGAAGGTGAGTTCAGCACGAATCTAGCGACGGTGCGCGCCGTGGTGCGCGCGGCGCAGACGCGCGGCAGCCATTTCGTGGCCTTCCCCGAGACGTTCCTGTCGGGCTACGAGAACGCCGCCGCGGTAAAACAAGGCGCGCGCCCGCTCGACGACCCGGAGCTGCAGACCTTCATCGCCGAGTCGGCCGCGCATGACATGGTCGTGCTGGTCGGCTTGGCGCGCGTGGCCGGCACGCAATTGTTCAACTCGGTGCTGGTCATGCAGCACGGCGCGCTGCTGGGCATCTATGACAAGATCATGCTGACGCCCGGCGACCGCGACGGACTGGGCTTTGCGCCCGGCACAGCCATACCGGTCTGGGCGGCGCACGGCATCCGCTTCGCCGTGAACATCTGCGCCGACACGTCCTATCCGTTCCCCGCCTTGGCGGCCAAGTTGCAGGGCGCGCAACTTTTGTTCACGCCACACAACAACGAGATCGTCGACTTCGCCGCCGATGACCATCGCCGCTGGGTGCGCAACTGCCACATCGGCCTGGCGTGCCAATTGCAACTGGCGGTGGCGCGCGCAAATAATGTCAAATCCGACCGGCCCGGCCAGATTGGCTACGGCGACAGTTTCATTCTCAACCCGCAAGGCACGCCGCTGGCCGAGGCCAAGCTGTTCAAGACGGAGTTGCTCACCGCCACGCTGACGCCAGAGCTGTTTGCCGCGCCCTGTGTGTGGGGCAATATCGACGAGACGCCCGCCTGGCTGCGCACGCAGGTGGCCCGGCAGTTGACCGAGTTCCGCAGGCCAACCGACGAAGCCGCGTTGCGCTATTGGCTCGAGAACATGGCGGTCTATCACCGCTTCACGCCCGACGAACTCAGCGCGGCCACCGGGCTGGCGCCGGATGAGGCGGCCGCCGCGCTGCGCCAATTCGGGCTGGCCGGCAAGGCGCCTGCGCCGCGCCCGGCCGGCGCGCCCCTGCGCGTCCTGCCCTATCCCGGCGGGCGTCATCCGCGCGCCGGCTTCTTCGAGGGCGCCGTCATGCCGCAGCGCGAAACAAAGATCAGTGTCTTTACGCCCTGGGACGATGCCAGCTATGTGGTCGTCGATGTGCCCGAGGCGATCTTCTCAAACTTGGAACTGCTCTATCTTGCACATGAAGACGTGCACGTCCAGTCCATCTGGGCCGCGCAAGGCATCCCGCTGCCGCGCCTCGAGTGGCAACGCAACGCGGATGGCACCCTCACCAGCGCGCGCACGCTGCCGAATGGCGTCGCGTTTGGCGCGCGCATCACGCCGGGGACAAATGAGGTGCGCATGGAACTCTGGCTGCGCAACGGCACGGCCGCAACGCTGACCGGCCTGCGCGCGCAGAACTGCGTCATGCTGGCGCGCGCGGCCGGCTTCGACCGGCAGACCAACAGCAACAAACTGGTGCGGCCGCCGGTGGTGGCGGCGCAGTCCGCCGATGGCACGCACTGGATCATCACCGCGTGGCAGCACTGCCAGCGCTGCTGGTGCAATCCGCCCTTGCCCTGCATGCATTCCGACCCGCAAATCCCCGATTGCCAGCCGGGCGCAACCGTGCGCGTGCACGGCGTGCTGGCGTTTGTCGAGGGCAAGGACGCCAGCGCCGAGATGCAACGGCTGCGCACGTTGGTGGCAGAATGACGCGGCAATGTGTGACCGCAACGCTGCTGGCCATGACTCTGGCCATGCCGCCCGAGGCCAGTGCTGTTGGCGCCGCGCCGGCGCCGTCTGTGCGGGCACACGCAACCAATGGCAGCGTGCGCATCGCCTTGCTGCAGATGGTCGCGCAGGGCACGAATCAAGCGGCCAATGGCGTGACGGCCGCGGCATTCTGCCGCCGCGCCGCCGCGGCGGGCGCCGATCTCGCGGTCATGCCCGAAATGTGGAACATCGGCTATGCCGGCTTCTTCACGCAAGATCACAATGTGAAAACACAGTGGCAGGCACAGGCCGTTGCGCGTGACAGCGCCTTTGTCAATCGTTTTCGCAGCTTGGCGCGCGAACTGGACATGGCGATCGCCGTGACCTACTTGGAGCAATGGCCGGGCGCGCCCCGCAACGCCGTCACCCTGATAGACCGGCATGGCACCGATGTGTTCACCTATGCCAAGATGCACACCTGCGATTTTGCCGCTTTCGAGGCCGCCACCACGCCGGGCGAGGATGTGTACACCGCGCCGCTGGACACGCGCGCGGGGCCGGTCCAGGTTGGCGCCATGATCTGCTTCGACCGCGAGTTTCCCGAGACCGCGCGCCTGCTCATGCTCAAGGAAGCGGAACTGGTCATCGTGCCAAACGCGTGCCTGTTGGATGATATTCGGCTGGCGCAATTTCAAACGCGCGCGGTCGAGAATGCAATGGTGATGGCGATGGCCAACTATCCCGCGCCGATGTGCGGCGGGCGTTCCGTGGCGTACATGGTGGACGGCACGCAACTGGCGTGCGCCGGCGCCGCCGAGGACATCCTCTTTGTGGATGTGCCGCTGGCGCACATCCGCAACTTCCGCAAGAATGGCCTGTGGGGCAACGCGTTCCGCCGGCCCCACCGCTATCGCGCATTAGCCACGCCCCATGTGATTGACGTCTTTGTGCGCACCAATGCCTTCGGCGAACCGTTCCGCGCCGCTGAACGATAAACACTTCACCGCCACGCAAGCAGGAACCATGACACCCCGCGAACGCATTCTCAACACGCTCAACCGCACACCCGTTGACCGGCCGCCGGTTGATATCTGGTACGTCGGCGAAGTGCTGCAGGCGTTGTATCAGCACACCAACACGGATAACGAACAGGCGCTCTGGCGCGCGCTGGGCCTCGACAAATGGGCATGGGTGAATCCGACGTACACCGGCCCGTTGGTGCCGAAAGCGCCCGAGGCGACTTGGGTCAATCATTGGGGCCAGCAATTCAAGACGATTCAATCTGGCCCGGCGGCGTATCTGGAGCAGCTTGCGCCGCCGCTGGCCGGCTATACGCGCGAGACCTTGGCCGACTACCCGTATTGGCCGGATCCCGCCACGTTCGACTATGCGGCCATGGGTGCGCAGACGAAGCAGCTGGCACAGGAATTCGCCACGCTTGGCCCGTGGATTTCCTTGTTCGAAATCTATTGCGGTCTGCGCGGCCTCGAACAGGCCATGATGGACTTGGTGCTCGAACCGGAGTTTGTCACCGCCGCACTCGACCGCATCGATGCTATCCAGACCGCCATGCTCGAAAACATCTTCGCGCACACCGGCGACGCGCTCGACGCCGTCTTCATCAGCGACGACATGGGCAGCCAACAAGGTTTGTTGATTTCACCCGCGACCTGGGAAGAATTCTTTCAGCCGCGCTTCAAACGCTGGTGTGACCTGACCCACGCCCATGGCGCCAAGGTCTTTCACCACACTGACGGCGCAGTCCGCCCGTTGATTCCGCGCTACATCGAGCTCGGCGTGGATGTGCTCAACCCCATCCAGCACATTTGCCCGGGCATGGACATGGCCGCGCTGAAACGTGACTTTGGCGCCAAGCTCATTTTCCACGGCGGCGTAGACACGCAGGATGTCCTGCCGTTCCGCGACCCGGCCGCCGTCTGCGCCGAAACGCGCGCCTGCCTCGAAGCCCTCGGCCCCGGCTTCATCTGCTGCTCCTGCCATAATATTCAAGCCGGCACCCCGGTCGACAATATTCTGGCGATGATCGATACCGTGCACAAGTTCTGACAAAAACGAATGCGGCATTCGTTTTATAATAAGAAGCAGTCATTGTAAATGAAGAAACTGATTGTCGCCCTTGGGCTCCTGATCGCAAGCACTGCCTGCGGGCACGGCGCGCCACCGCGCGCGGCGCAGACCTGGGATTTCTCGGCCCCGGGCCAGATGCCGGCCGCGGCCTTTGGCTGTACCCTGACCACCCTGGCCGGGGTGTTGCACGGGATCATTCCGGCCACACCGCCGGCGGTCTACTTCATCATGGCAACCCAGCCGCTGCGCGGCCCGGCGCGCCTGGTCATGCACGTGCGCACCTGCTCGAATGTGTATGGGCGCGGTGAACTGTACTGGAGCACGCGGGAACGCCCGCGCCTGGGCCTGGAGCACTTCATCCGCTTCCCGTTGCGCCACGACGGCACGTGGCAGGAAATCACGGTGAACATTCCCGAGCGCGAAACCTTGCAGCAGGTGCGGATCTGCCCGGGCTGGACTCAGGGCACGTTCGACGTGGCGTGGCTGCGCCTCGAGCCGGCAACGTATCCCGCGGCGGTGGTGGCGGGGGCACGCCGGCTGCCGGCCTCGCTGGTGCTGGAGGATGCGCAGTTGCGCGTCGAGCTGCAGGCGCGGCGGCATCGCTACCTGGTGCTGGATCGGCGGACCGGGCGCACCTGGAGCGCCGACGGCGCGGCGGGCAAGGCAAAGCTGTACGGCGCGCGCCAGATCAGCGCGCGGATACTGGAACTTGATTTGTATGATTTCGTCGCCGACACAACCGGCATATGCCGCGTGACCTTGGCGGCCGATGCGGCGCTGGCATTTGACCTTGCGTGTGCCGATCCGACGGCCTCGCTATATGCGCTCAACAATTATCCGCCGGCCTTCACGGCTGCGCTGCAGCAGGGCAAATTGCTCTTCTGCGACCGGTCGTCCGGCACCTACATTGACCAGACGGACACCACCTACGGCGGGCAGGCACTCCGCATCTGGGGCAACACGCAGACGGCCAACATGCCTTGGGTGGGCGTGATAGACGAGGCCCGCGGCGATGGTGTGATCACGCTGGTGGACACGCCCACGGACGCGCTGATGCATCTGCTGCCGGATGCCGCGGGGCGGCACTGGCCGCAGATTCATTGGGAAGAGGCACGGCTGTGCTTTGGGTATGCGCGCCGGCTGCGGCTGCTGTTCACCGCGGCGGGCGGGTATGTGGGCATGGCGGCGCGCTATCGCACGGAAGCGGCGGCGGCGGGACGCGTGGTGCCGCTGGCGGAGAAGGCGCGCAAGAAGCCGGCGGTGCGCCTGTTGCCAGGCGCGGTGATTGTCTGGGGCGCCAGTGACGCACTGCAATTCGTGCGCGAGGCGCGGACGGAAGGCATGCTGCGCGCCGCCATCTGCAATGCGCACCACGGCTTGCGCACGCCGGCGTCGCTGCAGGCGGTGCGCGCACTGGGCTATCTGACGCTCGAGTATGAGAACGTGCAGGATGTCGCGCAAGGCGCCACTGCGGGCAAAAACACGGACGGCATTGCGGAAGTGGGCGTGCGCTCATTGCCGGGATTGCCGGTCATGACGGGCTGGCCGGATCCGCTCCTGCCGCGCTATGTGCGCGCATCCTCCTTTGGCCTGCGCGCGATAACCAATTACCTGCCCGAACGCCTGCAGACCTACGGGTTCAATGGCTTGTTCCTGGATGTCTCAATGGCGGACAACCTCAGGGAACACTATGGCCAGCGGCCGTACGACAGCCGCGCGGATCTGGCCTATCGCCGCGAAATCTATGAGTATTTCAACCGATTGGGCTTGGTGGTGGGCACGGAGCACGGCAACGACTGGGGTTGCGATTTGGTGGACTGGACGGAAGGGGCGTTGGGCGGGCCGTTTCACTGGCTGCATGACGTCGCCGACGGCTGGTCGTCGCCGCAAATCCGGCGCGCAGCCACACGCGCGGACTACACGCCCCAATGGCTGCGCTACGGCAATGCCTACGACACGAAAATCCCGCTGTGGCAGTTGGTGTATCACGACTGCGTGGTGTCAACCTGGTACTGGTCCGACACGCCGGGCATGCATTACCGGGCGGCGCCGGAAATCAGCGAGCGCAAAGACCTGTTTGCGATTTTGTATGCCGGCGTCCCGCTGCTGTGGCGGGATAATCGCGATTATGACTGGAACGTGCATCGCGAGCGCTGGATGCGCTCCTATCACGAGGCGTGCCCGCTGGCCGCCCACCTGGCGTTCAGCTGCATGACCAAGCATGAGTTTGTCACGCGCGACCGCGCGCTGCAGCGCACGCGGTTCGACAACGGCACCGAGATCGTCGTCAATTTCGGTGAAGCGCCACAGGCGTGGCACACATCCGCCACCGCCACGGTAACGTTGGCGCCGCGCGGCTATCTGGCACGCGGGCCGGGCATCTGGCAGTCGCGTTTGCGGGAAGGCGGCGCCGAGGTTGCGCGGGCCGAATTTGACGGCTATAGGCGCTATGAAACGGCGGCGCCGCGCGCGTTTGCGCCCGGCGGCGTGCGCGGGCGGTTGATCGCCTTTCGGGTCACGCCAGATCGCTGGCAAGTGGCGCTGGGAACGGACAGCGTGTGCCGCCTCAACGTGGCCGCGCTGACGGGCTGGGCGCAGGACGATGCCGTCACCGTGGCCGCGCTTGATGCACTGGGTGAAGCGCGCCGCGTCAGCGCCACCGGCCCTGCCGCTACGCCGCTGCAGTTGGATGCCCGGCGCGACGGGCGGTTTCACGCGCTGGTGCGCGGCGTGCCGGCGCCCCAGGTTGTCCTGTATCCGGCCGGCGGGCGCGTGGTGGAAGGCACGCCCGTGTTGGCCAGTTGCGCGGTGTCGGGCAGCGTGCTGCGCTACACGCTGGATGGGACGGCGCCGGGCGCGAACGCGCCTGCCGTCGTGGATGGCGCGCTATCGCTTACCACGGCCACGACGGTGACCGTGGCGGCATTCCTCGGCGACCGCGCGCTGGCGCCGGCGCAGATGGCACGCTATGTTCCATATCGGCTGTTGCTGGCGACGGGCCTGCTGCGCGGGCGCGCACCAGCCCGGGCTGTGCGCCTGGATGTGACTGGCCTTGCGGCGTTGCGCATCGTGGTTGGCCAGGGCGGCGACCACCCCTTCAATGATTGGGCCACCTTGGGCGAGCCGACCGTGCGCCTGGCTGACGGGCGCGCGGTGCCGCTGACCGCCTGCGCGCGCCTGCGGGCGTGGCAGCCCGACCACCGTTGGGCGTTTGACCTGCAGCCCGAGCTCGGGAGCAAGCCGGCCATTGCGGGGCGCACCTTCAGTACCGGGCTCGTGCTGCAAGCCGAGGCGGATTTTATATTTGTGCTGCCGGCCGGCGCGGCCTGGTTCGAAACGTGGGTGGGGGTCGACGACGGCGCCATCCAGGCACCACAGACGCCGGCCGACTTGCTGGGCACGCTGACCGTTACCTTCGAGGGCACGCGCGGCCTACCGGATGCCCGCGAGGATTTCCTACGCTACGGCCTGGCGCCGTGAAGGAGATTGAGGGAATGAAAATATCGAATATCAAACAAGGAAGGTCGAATAATAAAGTTCAGCGTAGATATTTCACACTTGGATATTGAGTGTTCGATAATGGATATTCAGCAGGGTTCCGGTCTTTACTTTGTACTTCTTCAATCGTTGATCGTCAATCTTCAATCGCACTTATTGACGAGTGATGATTAAGGATTGTAGAAGCATGAAGTGCGGCATCAGGGTTCAGGGTTCATAGCTGCGGATGCTGCGGCGGATGCTGCGGCGGGCGCTGCCCCAGCCTTCCATTCATCCATCTTTCCATCCTTCCAGTTCCGGCAGCATCACTCATCATTCGCTTGCCGCACCGTGCCGTCGTCACGGGCATCTTCCTTGATGGCCGCCAGCCGGCGCAGCAGCGCGCCCATGTCCTTGAAGCCGCACCACAGGAACCAGAACAGTGTCACGGTGCCGATCACAATGCCCTGCGCGGTCGCAAACGCCCACCACCACGACCAACTGTCGTCGGTGGTCTTGATCAGCAAGCCGAGCAGCGTGCCCACCACAAAGGTGCCGAAACCATACATTGAAATCAAGAAGACCGACCACGCCACGAGCCGGTCGCCGCGCGTGTATTCCTCATCAATACCGAGCAGTTTTTTGAACCACGATTGCCGCGCTGTGCTGACGACCGCATGCTCGCCGGCGATGGCGTACGCGCCGCGATTAAGGATGCGATCCATCGAGAAATCCGGGTGCGGGCGCGTCAGCAGACTGGTGATGATGTACGCCGTGGCCGCCGCCACGCACGCAAAGAAAAAGAGCTGCATGCCGTTCAGCCAAAACTCCGCCGGCAGGCGCTGGATCCACGCCACGGCCGGATAGTGGCGCTGCAACACGGGCACCAGCCACGGCCAGAGCAGATTGTTGTTGAGCGTGCCCAACGTGCCCAGGATGGAGCCGATGATCATCCCGGCCCACGCGCCGGCCGTGGTGCCGCGCTTCCAGTAAAACCCGCCGATGATGGCCGCGCCCGCGCCGCCGGTGTAGATTGCGCCGGTAATGGCCCAATACATGAAAATATACTCACGCAACTTGAAGAGCATGCCGAACACCCAGGCAAACAGCGCCACACTCACAATCGACCAGCGCAACACGCGCATGTGGTGCTGCGGCGTGAACGGCGTGCGGCGAAACGGCATGATCACATCCTGAATGAAGATGCTGCCCCACGAATGCAGATAGGTGTCATCGGTGGAAATGGCGCAGGCCACCATGGCGGCGACAAAGAGGCCCAGCAGGCCGGTCGGGATGATTTGCTTGAGGGCCAGTGGGACGAGGACTTGCTTCTGGACGGTGCTGTCACCGATGGCAGCAAGCGCGGCGTTGGTGGCGGCGGCCGCCGGCGCGCAGTGCGCCGAATGCATCAGCACAAACGCGCAAATCGGCAGCAAGCCGATGACCGACCAGGTCACGCCCGAGCGCCAGACCGCCAGCACCCGCGCCATCTTCGCATCGTGCGGCGTGCGGGCCGAGCAATTGTAGGCCTGGTTGCCTTGCCAGGCCATGTAGGTGTAGACCACGTTGAACGCGCCGATGGCGAAAAACCAAATGCTAAAATCGCCCATGTTGCGCTGGTCAAACGGATTTAACATGGACGCACCTTTGGGCGCGTGCTGCTTCAGGGTCGCGACAATATCGCTCCAGCCGAAGTACAAGAAGAGCATGGCCAGCACGGCCAGAAACACGACATTGACGAATTGCGCCTGCAGAAAATCGGTGATCATCACGACCACCTGGCCGCCCAGCAGCGTGGCCACCAGCGCCGTGCCGAGCAGCACCGCCATCACCGCGCCCAGCGTCAGATCGAGCTGCAGCGGGCCGAGCGACACCAGATATACCGGCAGATTGCAGAAATAAATGATAAACCGCGCCGTGACGGCCGGAAAGACGCCATAGTTCAGCACGCCGGCTACCCACGCTAGGATGCCGGCAAAGACGCGGAAGCGCTTGCTGTAGCGCATTTCGAAAAACTGGCCCATGGTCATTGCGCGCGTCTCGCGAAAACGATAGATGATGAAGCCTGTCAGCGTGACCACCATCCCGACCGGCCCCAGCATCGCGCCCCACCAGCCGCCGCCAAAACCGGTGTGATACTGTTGCTGGAACACGCCGATAATGCCAATTGCGCTCAAGCCGGCCATGCCGTCGGCCAGCGTCAGCAAGTAGCGCCCGGCACAGCGATCGGCCGCCAGAAACCCGCTCACGCCTTTGACATAGCGCCGCAGGCGCACGGCTACCAGCAGCACGGCGATGATAGTGCCGGCGACAATGCACCAATCAAGAAACGGCATGGTGGGCCTCCCGGACGGAACACTCGTTATGGCACAAAACTACAAACATGGTACAGAGTATAGCAAAGCCGCACCGCGCCGTCAAAGGCGTGCAAGGGCTGATGCTGGATGCGGGAAGATTGGAAGATTGGAAGGTTGGATGATCGGATGATTGGATGATTGGGCCTGAGTTCTGGCAGCAAGCGCGGGAGCGGCTTCCGTGCCGCAGCCGCTGATGCTGGACTTGGGCCAGCTAAGGACCTGCCAGTCCCGCCAGCGGCGGCGATCCCGCCAGCGGCGTGGATGGCCACGTCGCCTGCTTGGAGCGCGGATCGGCGTGGATGCTGGCTCTGCCCCAGCTGTTCTGCCTCTGCCACCGAAAACTGAAAACCGAAAACTGAAAACTTCTGCCCGCTGACTTGGTTAGCTAAGGCAACTGCCAGTCCCGCCAGCGGCAGCGATCCCGCCAGCGGCGTGGATACGCCACGCGCTCCGCGCGGGGCATGCCGCCGCTGCCGCTGCCCCCATCCAATCATCCAACCATCCAATTCCCGCAAAGATAGTATCCGCAGATGACGCCGATGCCGCGGATTGCCCAACGAACCCAAGCCTGCGCGCGCTGAAAATGCCCCGCCATAAATTTGTTTGCTCCAAATAAATTTACTACCACAATCGACATTATTTGTCGTTTGACCATTTGCATCCACTGCCTTGATGTATCGTGGTTCGAGCAAGAGTCGGCAGTTTCCGGTTTGCTGTTGCAAAGACTGACGCACCGGTGCGCTGACTACCGACGCACTCGGTACTGTTGTCTTATTATGCCATGTTCTGCTACACTAGCCCCCACTGCCATAACCGACAAGGAGTTTTTTATGACGAGTGGCGGCAAAGGTGATGATGCGGCGGCACGTGCGCCGGTGCCGGCGACAATACGTGTCTGCCCACGCCAACAGTGCGGTGAGATGTCCCCGTGGCTTTATGGTCATTTTCTCGAACATATTCTCAGTTCGGTGGACGGCGGGCTGCATGCCGAACTGCTGACGGAACGGCGCTTTGCGCTCGAACCGATGCCCGCCGACGATGTGCTGCGCACGCTGCCGGCGGCACGCGGGTTGGAAATCGAAACGGGCGACTGGCGCACCGCGGATGGCTGCGTGACACAGATAGCGCGCGCGGTGCATGCACTGGCATGGTTCACCACAGCGCCCGCCGCCGGCCATTTCACGGTGCGCGCGCGGATGCTGAGCGTCCACGGGCAGCATGGCGGCGGGATTGTGCTCGCAAGCGCGACCGGCGCGCGGGTGCGCTGTGCCTTGCATAATTTCTTCACAACGCCGCGCGTGCTGCTGCGCGAGCCGGGGCCTGCTGCACAAGAGCGCGTGTTGTCCGAAGAAACTAACATGGTGACGCCGGGGCATGATTTGGATCAGATGCTGGTGGTTGGCCGCTGGGTTGACACGCACCTCGAGCTAGGCAACGGGCGCCTGCGCTGGACGATCAATGGCACGCTGCGCCATGATGTGGCGCTGCCGGCATTGACGTTCACGCGGATCGGTCTGGAAAGCGCACACACGCAGGTGGCGTTTGCCGATGTGGATGTGCGCGACGCCTCGGGGCATGTGGTGGCCGCATTACCGGCAGATTCCACACCGAGTGCCGTGGCGCGCATCCCGGCGTTTGGTTGGGACGCACTCGAAGGCGTGAGCGCGGCAACCTGCCGCTTTGCCCGGCAACGCACCGCGCCCACGCCTGCCCAGACGAATCTGCACGCCGCAGTGTTTGCCGCGGCGCCCGCGCCGGCGGGCATCTGCCAAGGCCCGCTGGCGGTGCAACAAGGCCGCGCCTTGTGCGGCAGCGTGCATCTCCGCGCCGAGACGCCGGGGCCTACGATTGAAGCCGGCCTGCGTGCGCGCACTTCCCATGCGACGCTCGCCGCGGTCATGATCGCTGGCATTGACGCCACCTGGCGCAGCCACGAATTTGAATTGACGCCGCGCGCGGATTGTGCTGATGCAGAATTTTATGTGCGCTTTGCCGCGCCGGGCGTGTACGATCTTGCCTCCGTTTCGCTAGTGCCAACTGACGCGGGCACGCCGGCGCTGCGCCGCGATTTGCTTGAAGCCGTTCGTGCGTTGCATCCGACCATCATTCGCTGGCCGGGCGGCTGCTTTTGCTGGGTGTATGACTGGAAGCACGCCATCGGCCCGCGCGCCCAACGCCAGCCCGCGCCCGTGTTTGATTGGACCGGCGACGGTGGCACCGACAGCAATGATTTCGGCACGGATGAATTCATCGCGTTCTGCCGCGCGGTCGGCGCAGAGCCGCTGCTGGTCATCAACATGAATCTCGGCGTGCAACATGCGCTGGATTGGCTCGAATACTGCAACGGCACGGCCACCACACCGTGGGGCGCGTTGCGCGCGGCCAATGGGCATCCTGCGCCGTATCAAATTCGCTGCTGGGCCATTGACAACGAGCGCTGGGGCTATGGCGCAGCGCGCTATGCGCAGTTGGCGGCGGAATTTGTCGCGGCAATTCGGGCGCGGCAGCCCGACGCGCTCATCTGGCTGGTCGGCTCGAGTCTGGAACCGAATCACGCCTTTGGAACCGCCATAGAAAATTGTTTTGGTGTGGATGTCGTGCGGCGCACACCGGATCAGGCTGATTTCGTAAGTCTGCACGGCTACTGGGGACGTTGTGCCTGGGAGCGCCTGGCTGTGGCCAATGTGCGGATCGAAGCATACCTTCAAAAAGAAATCGCCGCCTATCGTGCCGCCGGCAGTGCGCGCGAGATGATCGCCCTGGATGAATGGAATCCGGGCACGACCGATTATCAGTCGGGCATCGCGGCCGCGCTGCTGCTCAACACGCTGGAACGCCAGTGCAACGCGGTCGGCATGGCGTCACCGGCATTGTGGCTGCGGCATGTCAAGCATGGCGATGCATGGGATAATGCGCTGATCAATTTCGATCATTGCGGCTGGTACCCATCGGTGACGTATCTGGTGAATCGGCTGTGGTCGGAGAACCGCTGCCCGCTGCTGGTGCAGGCGGAGACGACGGCACCCATGCTCATGCTTGATGGCGTGGAAGTGCCAGTGCTGGATGCCGTCGCGACGGCAGATCCCGCCGACGGGCGCGTGGTGGTCAAGGCGGTGAATCGCGATGCCACACAGGCCTTGGCGCTGACTGTTGACGTGGGCAGTACCGTTTACGACGGGCACGCCATTGTCACCGTGCTGGCCCATGACCAGTTGGACGATCGAAACACGCTTGCGCAGCCGGACAAGATCCGGCCGCAAACAAGGCAGGTGGCGGTGGTCGCCGGGCAGGTGGCGGTCACGCTGCCGCCCGTCTCGGCGGCGCTGATCGCCTTGCGCGCGGCGCGCCGGCCAGTCACGCCGTTGACGTAATGGGAGCGACCTCCATACCCCGATCTGTCTGCATGAGTGTGGGAGGGGCTTCCATGCCCCGATGCAGCAGAATCGCCGCACGGAGGCGGCTCCCACATTCTTTGCATGCCGCGACCCCCACGACCGCTGCAAAAATGATGAGTGATGAATGATGAGTGATGAATGCAGAACAAGACTCATAGTAAGTGTTACATGCTGCGTGCTGGACACTCATCATTCATTTTTTTCGTCCACCGAGGCAAGCGTTGGGGCGCAGCAACAAGGACCAATCGCCGGATCTGGGAACGATGAACAATGACCGATGAACGATGAACTAACCAAAAACTGAAAACCGAAAACTGAAAACTAAAACTGAAAACATGCCTTCGTGGCCATCACCCGCGGCGATAGCCGGACTGCGCCTGAAGCACCTCCACGAACGCGAGCATGTTCTCCAGCGGCACGTCACCCTCGACCGAGTGACTGGGCGAGAAAATGTAGCCGCCATTTGCGCCGGCGTCGAGCAACCGGCGCGTGTCGCGCTGCACATCCGCCACGGTGCCATACGGCAGGGTGCGCTGCGTCGAGAGCCCGCCGTGAAACGCGAGTTTGCCGCGATACGCCGGCAGCAGCGCGAACACGTCCATCACTTCCGGCTGAAACGGATTGAACATGGTCACGCCGATCTCGACCAAATCATCGAACAGTTCATCCACATCGCCGCACGAATGGATCGAAACGATTTTGTCGGCGGCGCGCACGGCGGCATACATGCGCGCCAGTTCGGGCTTGATGAACTCGCGCCAGCGCGCGGCGCCCATGAGCAGGCCGCGCTGCTGGCCCCAGTCATCACCGAAGTAGACGCAGTCGATGTCGTGGCGCAACGCCGCGCGCACTTGCGCAATGTTGTAGTCGGCGATCGTGCGCAGCAGGGCATGCACGAACTCGGGAGCTTCAATCATGTCGACCAGCAGATTCTCCATGCCGCGCAAGGTCCATGCGCGCTCGAAGAGCGAGAAGCCGAGGCAGAAGCGGCGCAAGCGGTCGCCATAGCGTGCGAGCATTTCGGGCATGTCGGCAAAGAAGCGCGGATCAAGCGGATCCGGGCAATGGAATCCGGATAGCGTCGGCTCGGGCAGGACGCAGCCTTTCGTCACGCCGATGTCTTTGTCAACGCTGCGATCCCAGACGACGCCGAACACGTCGCGCACGCAATCGTCACCAATGTCCTCGAAAAAGCCAATCGGACTGCCCAGATCAACAAAATGATTATCGAGCGCCATTTCGAGATCAACGCCCGCGCCATAGTACGCTTGCAGTCGCGCGGCGGCCTCGGCCGTAAAAGACAAGGACCACGGCACATACGGCGGGCGCTGAAACGCAAGTGCCTGCTGGACGATGGCGCGTTTGGTCATTTGGTCACGTATGATTTATCATTGGTCATTGGTCATATTTCATTTGTCATTTGCAGCATTGATAATTGACCGATGACCATTGATACTTGACAAATAGGCAGCATTGGTCAATTCATTGCGTCTGTTCGCGCAAGGCGGGCAGTGGCTGGCGCACCTGCGCTTTGAGCGTGGCATAACACGCGCGGACCACCGCTTGGTTGGCGTGCGCCAGGTTGCGCGCCTCGGCCGGGTCGGCGCGCAAGTCATACAGTTCGGCGTTGCCGGCCGCCGTCAGCACGAATTTCCATTGGTTGGTCAGCATGGCCGCCACCGTGTCAGCCGGATTCAGCCCCGGCGGCGCATACCACAGCAGCGGCACCGTGCGCGTGAGCTTTCCCGTCCCGCGCAAGAGCGGTGCGAGGCTGACGCCGTCGCCACCCGCGGCCGTCGCCGCTGGCGCGGTAAGGTCGCCGGCCAAGTCGCGGAATGTGGCGCTCAGATCAACGAAACCGCATGGCACATTCACCGTGCTGCCCCGTGGCACATGCCCTGTCCAGCGCGCAATGCCGGGCACTCGCAGGCCACCTTCATAAAGACTGCTTTTTTGGCCGCGCAACGCGCCCGCGCTGGCAAAGAAGTCCGCGCGATGGCCATCCGCCTGATGCGGCCCGTTGTCGCTGGTGAAGAACACCAACGTATTGCTGGCCAGTGCTGGATTTGCATCGACGGCGTCGAGGATGCGGCCCACATCGGTGTCCAGGCGCGTGACCATGGCGGCAAATGTTTTTTCCTGTGCGGGCCACGACTCGGCTGCGTATGGATTGGGCCCGGGTGGCGGCACCAATTGGCGATGCGGCAAGAGATATGCGACGACCATGCACAGTGGCGTGCGCCCGTCAGCACCCCGAATGGTTGCAAGCACGCGGCTGGTGAAGAGGTCTTGCGCATAGACGGTGCGCGCGGCCTGCGGGCGCCCGACGTTCTGCGGAATGTTCGAGACGGCCTCGCCGTCCCACACAAATTCCGGAAAATGTTGATGGGCATATTGCTGGTCAATCACTGCCAGCGAGGTGGCAAAGCCTTTGCGCGTGGGCAGGGCGTGCGCCGTCGCGGGCAGGATTGTGTCGCCGCCGCCGTGTGCGAGCCCTGCGTTCGTGACGGTGCTGCCAAAGTCCGTGCTTGGCGTGACACCGCCGAGACCCCACTTGCCGACGAACGCCGTCTGGTAGCTTTGGCGTGCGAGCGCTTCGGCAAAGGTGTGCTCGTTGGATGCGAGCGGGAGATTTGGCGAGTCGTTACGATCCACGGTGCCGTGGCCGGTATGCAGCCCGGTCAGGAGCACGGCGCGGGACGGCGCGCAGACCGGGGCGCCGGCGTAGAAATGCGTGAAGCGCATGCCTTGCGCCGCCATGCGACCGAGGCGCGGCGTGCGGATGCGGCGCTGGCCGTAACAGCCGAGATCGCCATAGCCAAGGTCGTCGGCGACAATTAAAATGATGCTCGGCTTGCTGCGTTTGGCATCGAGTGCCGACGCGGGCGGCGGCGGCGCCAGTGCAAACGACACCATGGGCCGCAAGAGCAACGCCGCCAGCACGGCGCGCAACACACGGCGGGGCATGACTGAGCAGATCAGTGCGCACACGCGGTGAGCGATCATTCGTAGTTCCATTTGGTCATCCACGGGTCGTTGGTTTGCTTCATGAAGGCGCGCAACTTGTGTTGCATGCGCTTGAAATCCGCTTGGTAGTGCGGGTCGGCGGCGAGATTGCGCACTTCATCCGGGTCAGTTTCAAGATCGTACAATTCCCACGCCGGCCGCTGCAGATACGCCGCCACCGTGCGCGGACCAAAATGCGTGGCGCGCTCGCGCAGCACGGCCTGCCATGTTTGCGAATGATACAAATCGGCGGCCGAAGGGAACGTGAGCGGATGCGCGATGTTCCAAATTAATTTAAGGCGGCGTTCGCGCACGGCGCGCATGGGATAGTACATCTGCACTTCATGGAACGAATGCGACGCGTAGACGTCGTCCCAGCCGGCGGGTGCCTCCTCATGCAGCGCATTGAGAAATGAGCGGCCGTGCAACACCACGCCGTCCGGCAGCGGCACCTGTGCAAAGTCAAGGATGGTCGGCGTAAGGTCGGTGAAACTCACCATGGCGGCACAGGCGTGCCCGCGCCGCTCCTGAAACGGATTGCGCACGACCAGCGGCAGGCGGATGCCCGGCTCGTATAGATTGGTTTTTGCGCCGGGAAACGCGATGCCGTTGTCGGAAAGGTAGAGCACGAGCGTGTCGTCCCAATGCCCGGGTTCCTTGAGAATCTGGATGAGCCGGGCCAAGCCCGTGTCAGCTTGCTCGACCGAGGCATAATACTCGGCCAACTCGGCGCGGCACGCTGGCGAGTCGGGCAGAAACGAGGGGACCATGACCTGTTCCGGGCGCCAGCGCGATTGTTCAGACAACCAGAAGGGGCGGTGCGGCTCACGCATGGCGAACACCAGGAAAAACGGGCTGGCGCTTGGGTCGGCAATCACCGCGCGGCATGCATCGGCCATCTCGGCCGGCATGCCAATGCCTGCGGAATAATCTTTGTTGATCACGGTCGCGAAGGGATAGACCGCATCGGGCGCCACATGGCATTTGCCGCACAGGGCCGTGCGGTAGCCGGCCTGGCCCAGCATGGCGGGCAGCGAATGCACTGTTGGCAACGTGCTGAAATTGTACGGCGGTTGCGAATGACCGAACTGGCCGCTGGCATGATTGTGCAGCCCGGTAAGAATCACCGAGCGGCTCGCGCTGCAGGAGGGCGACGTGCAGAAGGCGTGGGTCATGCGCACGCCACTGGCGGCCAGCTCATCGAGCGCCGGCGTGCGCAGCAAGGGATGGCCGTAGCAGCCGGCATCGTTCATGCCTTGATCGTCGGCAATGACCATCAAAATATTGGGGCGCCGCTGTGGACGGCATGCGGTCGTCATGCAAAGCTCCTGCGCGGGTTAACCCGCCATCGGGGTGATATTCAAAGCACTGCGGAAAAGTATAACATATTTCGGGCGCTTTTGTGCAGACAACCAAACGGGTGATGTGGCACAATCAGAAAACAACGAGCAGTGTGCTGAACGTGCCGTGCGCCGCGCGTCCGCACGCGTGGTGTCGCACGCACCTTGCATTAGCACGGCGTATTTGATACACTGGGTCATGTTGGCAGGCCATCGGGCGCGCCGGACTGGGTTCCCCGCTGGTCTGCACGATTATGCCAAGTACATCGGTGCGGCATGGAGCTGCGGCCGTACATTCTATAACCGTTTGGGGAATGGCATGAAAATAATCGCCACGCAATTGCGCCCGGATGGCACGCGCGAGAAAGGCCTGATTGACGTGCCGGAGCCGGCCGCGCCGGTCGGCAAGCAGGTCAAGACCCGCACGCTGTGTTCGGGCATGACCAACGGCTCGGAGCGCAATGATCTTATCCGCGGCAATTATGCGCGCGCCGACAAAGACCTGCCGGCGCCGTGGGGCTATCAAAATGTCGGCGAAGTCATCGCCGTCGGCCCGGATGTGACCAAGTTGAAAATCGGGGATGTGATCTACTCGAGCTGCGATCATGTCGAATATGCCGTGCTGGAGGAGGACTGGCTGAATGTGAAATTGCCGGCGGAAGTGGACCGGCGCGAGGCGGCCTTGTTTGGCATGACCAGTGTGGCGATGCGCACCTGCCGGCATGTCGATCTGCGCATGGGCGAACGCGTGCTGGTGGTGGGCGCGGGCATCATCGGCCAGGTGGCGGCGCAAATTGCGGACGCGATGGGCGCACGGGTGGACATTTGCGATGTGAACGAGGAGCGGCTGGCGATGGCGCGGGCGATCGGCGCCGTCGAGCGCGCGGTGAACACGACGGGCGATGGCTGGCAACGCGAGATTCAGGACGCGACGTATGCAGTGGTGATCGACCTGGCCGGCGTGCCGGGCATGGAAGACAAGTTGATTGCGGCGGCCCAGACGCGCGGGCGCGTTGTCTGGATCGCCGGGCGGCATGAGGTGAAATACACGTTCAACTGGGGGCAGGGCCGCGAGATCACCATGATGCAGAACAGCCACTTTGACAATGACGATCTGGCGAATCTTTGCCGGCTGGTGGCGCGCGGCAAAGTAAAGATCAAACCGCTGCTGAAAGATGTCGTGCCGGTGGCGGACTGCAAACCCATTTATGATATCCTGCGCGACACGCCGGACCGCTTGTTGGGTACCGTCTTCGTCTGGTGACAGGCAACACCGAATCAAAGCCAATACCAAGGAGATCACATGAAGCCGCTCAAAGTTGCCGTTATCGAAGGATTCCATCCCTTTGCCGTGCCGCAGTGGCACGAGCTGTTTCGCGCGCTGCCCGGCGTGGATTATTATCCCCAGGTGATTGACAATTGGGCGCTCGACTGGGGCAAGGTGCGCACCGCCTACGATGTGCTCTTGTTTTACAACATGAACATGAGTCTGGACAGCGCGCCGTTTCGCGACTCGCTCGAGACAGCCATCGCGCAACTGGGCGAGACACCGCAGGGCATCGTCATGCTGCACCACGCCTTGCTGGCGTATCCCGACAACGCCACCTGGTCGGACGTGGTCGGCATCCCCACCCGCACGTTCAAGTATTTTCCCGAGCAGGAATACACATTGCAGCCGGTCGCCAACGCCGCGTCGCCCATTACCGCTGGCTTGCAACCGGCCATCTTCAAGGACGAAACCTACACGATGGCCGAGCCGGATGCAACCAGCCAGGTGCTCTTCACGGCCGAGCATCCCAAGAGCATGCACGCCATGGCCTGGACGCGCACGTTCAAGCAGGCGCGCGTGTTTTGTTTCCAGCCCGGGCACGACCAGCTCGCATGGGCGAATCTGGTCTTCCGCGAAATTCTGCAGCGCGGCATTCACTGGAGTGCTAAGCAGCTCTGAGAGCGCGACGATGCAACCCAACAGAGAAACATTGAACATTCAACATCGAACGCTCAACATTGAACGTTGGGATTCTCGGCAGGCCGGCTCAATCGACATTTTTTGTCGATTGAACATGCTATCATAGTCCATGATCTCCGGTGTTCAGAGCAGCAGCGGTAGCGCGCGGCATATCATGCCGTGGCAGGTGCTGGCGGCGGTGCTGCTTGGGATGGCGGTGCTGGCGGGCCGGGCCGGCGCCGTGCGGCTCAACGAGGTCATGGCCGCGAATAACGCCACGATCGCAGATGAAGACGGCGATTATTCAGACTGGATTGAGTTGTATAACGAGGGGCCTGTGCCGGTGGATTTGGGTGGCTGGGGTTTGTCGGATAATTACAGCAAGCCGTTCAAGTGGCTGTTTCCGATCGGAACCCAGATCGGCGCCGGTGAGTATCTGCTGGTGTGGGCCTCGGGCAAGCTGCGCACGAATACGACCGTGGCGACGGAGCAGGAAGTTGTGGCGGCGGGTGCGGCGTGGCGCTATCACGATCTGGGGCAGGATCTGGGCGATGCCTGGCGGCTGCCGGACTATGACGACACGGCATGGAACAGCGGGCCAGCGCCGCTGGGTTACGGCCCGCAGTCAAATTATGTGGCCACCACTATAAGTTTCGGAGGCGATGCCACCAACAAGCATATCACGACCTATTTTCGCCACACCTTCACGATGCAGGCTCCCGTCGCGCCCGAGCCGCTGCAACTGCGGCTGTGGCTGGATGACGGTGCGGTCGTCTACTTGAACGGGACGGAACTCGCGCGCGAGAATCTGCCGAGTGGGGCGCTGACGTATCAAACCCGCACGCTGACCTGGATTGGCACGTGGCCGGCGTGGACCAACCACACGATGGCCTCGGGCGCGCTGGTGACCGGGCAGAACGTGCTGGCCGTGGCGCTGCACCAGCAGCATCCGGCCAGCAGCGATCTGGCCTTTGATCTGGCATTGCGCGCGACGGTGCAAAGACCGTCGTTGCATGCGAATTTCTCGATCGCCGCCGCGGGTGAAGAAGTCGTCTTGACGTCACCGGATGGCGTGCGCATCGACGAGTTGGCGCCCACGGCGATGCCGAGTGATATCTCGCGCGGGCGCAGCGCGGATGGCAGCACCAACTGGTTCTACTTCGATATGCCCACGCCGTGGGCCGCGAATGCCACAACGGCCTACGCCACGATTCTCGCGCCGGTGCAATTCTCCCACCCCGGCGGCTTCTACACCAACGCCTTCACCCTGACGCTGGCCCACCCCGACCCGGCTGCCGTCATTGTGTATACCGTGGATGGTTCCGAACCGGCGCTCAATAACGTGGGCGGCACCAGCTACATGTACAAAAACTATTATCCGGTCAAGGCGGGTGACCCCAACGGTGCGGCGCTCTATCGCAGCTATCGTTCATCTACCAACATCGTCCCGCTCGCGATTTATGACCGCTCGGCCGAACCGGACACGTTGACCAAGATCGCCACTACCTTTCCCACGCACCAGTACATCCCGCCCAGCCCGGTGCGCAAAGGCATGGTGGTGCGGGCCAAGGTATTCAAGGCGGGCGCGTTGCTGCCGGCCGTGGCAACCCACACCTATTTTGTCGCAACCGCCGGCAATGATTTCACACTGCCAGTCATTGCCGTGACCATGCAGGAAAACCAGCTCTACGATTTTTACACGGGCATCTACACGCCCGGCGCCAACTATGCCATGAACAATCCTTATGGTTCCGGCAATTACCATATGCGCGGCGATGCCTGGGAACGGCCGGCGCATCTGGCGTTTTTCGAGACCAATGCAACCCGCGCCGTGCTCAGTCAGAACATCGGCCTGCGGATTCACGGCGGGGTAACGCGCTGGGATCGCCTGAAAGCCTTGCGCATGTATGCCCGCAGTGAATATGGCAACGCGACCCTCGACCATGCCTTTTTTCATGAACTATCGGAGGACCATTTCAAACGGCTGATGTTGCGCAATTCCGGTAACGACTTCTGGCATACGCTGTTTCGTGACGCCGCAATCCATGCCATCGTGCGCCAATTGCATTTCGACACCCAAGCGTACCGGCCGGCCGTCCATTTCATCAACGGCGAGTACTGGGGCCTTATCAACATTCGCGAATGCTACGATAAGTACTATCTGGCGCGCGTCTACGGCGTGGATGAAGACCAGGTGGATCTGTTGACCCGCAACGCCGTGGTCGAGGAAGGCGACGCCGCGCACTTCAATGCCATGCGTGACTACATGCGCACCAACGACATGACCCGGTCGGCCCACTATGACTATATCCAGACACAAATGGACATGGTCAATTTCACCGATTATCAGATTGCCAATATCTTTGTCAAGAACACCGATTGGCCGGGCAACAACATCAGCTATTGGCGCCTGCGCACGGCGGGCTATCAACCGCAAAGCCCGTATGGCCATGACGGCCGTTGGCGCTGGATGCTGTTTGACACGGATCATGGCTTTGGCCTGTTCGGCGGCGTTATGGATTATGCCAGCAACATGCTGGTGTTTGCCACAGCCACGAATGGCCCGGCCTGGCCGAATCCCGATTGGTCCACCTTCTTGTTGCGCACCTTGCTCCAGAATGCGTCCTTCAAAACCAACTTTATCAATCGCTTTGCCGATCTGTTGAATACCACCTTCGTGGCGGAACGCATGATCGGCATCATCACGCAAATGCAACAGGGCATCGCGGCGGAGCTGCCGCGCCATGTTCATCGCTGGCAACGGCCGGAGAGCATGGCGCATTGGAGCAACCAAGTTGCCGTCATGTGCGAATTTGCACGGCAACGGCCGGCCTACCAGCGCCAGCACCTGCGCGATTTCTTTGGCATCGCCGGCCAGCAGAACATCAGTGTGGAGGTGAATGATCCCGCGTTCGGGCATGTGCGGGTCAACACGATTGATCTTGAAAGCAACACCCCGGGTGTGGCACGCGTCCCGTATCCCTGGACCGGCATCTATTTCCAAAATTTCCCGATGACGCTTGCGGCGGTGCCGCACACCGACGCGCGCTTTGTGAACTGGAGTATCAGTCCGGCGGACGCACCGATGTACACGGCGACGAACACCGTGCTGGCATTGGTGCCGACCGGCGCCATGACCGTGAGCGCGTGGTTCGCGCCGGTGCCCGAGCCGCTGGGCGCGGCACTGCTGGTCGGCGTCTTGGCACTTGCGGCGCGGCGGTGGCTGCTGCCGAGGTGCCCTGCCGAGGTGCCTGGCGCGGTTTTAGCACTTAAGAAATCGCCCCCGCGCCACCAGCATTCCCAAACACATTTGACACGAACACCTGCACCATGTTATTATAGATCAGTTCAATACTGTCCGGTTAAGAAACAGGCTAATGCGGCGAATGCCTCATGAATACTGAGTTGCAGCCAGATGAAATCACTTGACGATTTGAAATCAGGCCGGTACGATAATGCTCTTTCTGGTCACCAGCAAGGAGCGCGCTATGCATGCCGGCAAGATTGTGTTCGCCCAGCTTATGGAGTGTCTGCCGTGGTATCAGTTCAACGAATGTGTCCGGCGCTATCAAGGGGACTACCGCATGCGCCACTTCTCGTGCCTCAGCCAGTTCTATTGCATGGCGTTTGCGCAGTTGACCGGGCGCGAGAGTCTGCGCGACATCGTCACCTGCCTGATGGCACACGGGCACAAACTGTATCACATGGGCATTCGCGGCCCGGTGCGGAAGAGCACGCTGGCAGATGCGAACGAGCAACGCGACTGGCGTGTGTTCGCCGATCTGGCACGGGAGCTGATCGCGATTGCCAAGCGGTTCTATATCAACGAGGATCTTGGTGTCGATGTCACGGAACCTGTCTTTGCGTTCGACTCGACGCTGATCGATCTGTGTCTGACATTGTTTCCGTGGGCAACGTTTCGCACGACCACCAGTGCGGTCAAGATGCATACGCTGCTCGATCTGCGCGGTGCTATTCCGGCCTGTATCTGGGTGACCGAGGGCAGTGTGCACGACGTTACCATGCTCGACATACTGACGCCCCTGCCGCAGGCGGTGTATGTCATGGACCGCGGCTACATGGATTTCGAACGGCTGTTTCGTATTCATCGCGCCGGCGCACATTTTATCATCCGCGCCAAACACAATCTGGCCTGCAAGCGCATCGGCGCGCGTCCCCTCGACAGAGCGACCGGCGTGCGTGGCGATCAAACGATTTTGTTGACCAGCCCTCCCTCGCGGCATGCGTATCCCGATCCACTGCGCAAGGTGACCGTGTTCGACGCGAAACGCAACAAATACGTCGCGTTTCTCACCAATTACTTTGCGCTGCCGGCGGTGACGGTAGCGGACTTGTATCGCAAACGTTGGGACATCGAAATCTTTTTTCGTTGGGTCAAGCAGCACTTGCGCATCAAGCGATTCTTCGGCACCTCGCCCAATGCGGTCAAGATACAGCTGTGGATCGCCATCGCCACGTATGTCTTGGTGGCCATCTTGAAGAAGCGTCTCGGCCTGCCGGTGAGTCTCTATACACTGCTGCAGTACCTGAGCGTCAGCGTGTTCGAACAAGTGTCTATTGCAGAAGCACTTACGCATATTTCTGCTAATCAAAATGAGTCCAATTTCGTTAACCAACTGGAATTGCCAAACTTATAACCGGACAGTATTGAGATCAGTTGTAATGCAGTTTTGCTCGCTTCACAACTTGGTTTTCCATGGCGCGCCCGCTTCGGATTGAAGGCCCGCATTTCTGGTACCACGTCTACAACCGTGGCAACGAGAAACGCACCGTCTTCCATGACGATGACGACCGCCGCCTGTTCCTCGACCTCCTTTTCGAATCCAGCGAACTGTTCAACGCCGCGGTGCATGCCTATGCCCTGATGCCCAATCATTTCCATCTCCTGTTGGTCACCCGCGAGGCCAATCTCGGCGCCTTTATGCAGCGCTTCCAGAACAAATTCATCAAACATTACAACGCCCGCCACGACCGCGTCGGCCACATCTTCCAAGACCGCTACAAAGCCATCGTCATTGACTCCCAGCAATACAGCCACGAACTCTCGCGCTACATCCACCTGAACATCGCCCGCTATCACGACCTGCGCACGGCCCCCGCCCGCCAGCGCCTCGCGGCGCTGCGCACCTTTCCGTGGAGCAGCTACCGCGCCTACATCGGCCTCGAACCGTCCGCATGGCCGCTCACCTCCAGCACCATCCTGGCCGATTTCGGCGACACACCCGCAGAGCAACAGGCCAAGTATGCCCGCTATGTCCGTCACGGCCTGCTCAAAGAATTCGACCCGTACAGCCGCCTCATCGCCGGCAGCATTCTTGGCAGTGAAGACTTTGCCCGTGCCATCACTTCGGCCCTCGGCATCGCCGGCCGCAAAGACAGCAGTGCCGCGCCCAAGCGTCGCCGCGTCGAGGCCCTGCCGCTCGATCTTGTACTCAATGCCGTTGCCAGCAGTTATGGTATTGCTTCCGACGTACTACTCACGCGGCACCGCAGCGGCCCGCTTGGCGAAGCGCGCCACGTCCTCTTCTGGGCCGCCGTCACCTACGCCGCCGGCCGCCTCTCGCGCCTGGAAATCGGCCGCCAGTTCGGCGGGATCGGCAGCACGGCCGTGTCACACGGCTTTGCTTACATCGAGGCCCGGCGCGATGCGCCCGGCCCACTCCGCGACCGGCTTGACGCACTCATCGCACAACTCGATGCCGTCGCCGGCCATCCTGCTCGCGACCCGTGGCTCGAAATGTACCAGCGCCTCGCCGCCTACTATCAGCGCTACGGCCATACCCTCATTCCGCACGAGTATCCACCCGATCTCGCACTCGGCGCCTGGGTCCACCGCCAGCGCCTCGTCCGCGCCGGCAAAGCCCACAATGCAAAGCCGCTCACCCAGCGCCAAATAGACCTCCTTGACCAGCTTCACTTCGCCTGGACGTTGCATGAACACACTGGCAAAGACCCCTAAAATGCAAAAACCGCGCCAGGCACTAGCCGGGCGCACAGGAGAAAGCGATGAGCTACGGCAAAACTGGTGTCAGAATGAGTACCAAGGCAGTGTTTAACAGCCTGAAGCTCAAGAAGAATTTCATGGCCGTCACGCATGCCGATCATGGCTTCAATTATCACGCCGCACTGGCGGCGGTCCGTAGCAGCGCCGCGCCGCATGGCACGCTATGGGATATGCGTTCGATGTTCACCGACAGCTATAGCGGGGGGTTCAGCGGCGTGCTGCTTTCGCCGGCGTTTCTGCGAAGCACTGGCTTTCGCGGCTTGGTT
This sequence comes from uncultured bacterium, assembly GCA_964397565.1. Lineage (GTDB taxonomy): Bacteria > Auribacterota > UBA3054 > UBA3054 > JAPLST01 > JAPLST01. Next base: position 69,744 of record CAYNJC010000005.1, on the reverse strand, counting down.
GACCGGCCGATCGGCGTGGGCGCACTGGGCGGTGTCAAAATCTTCTCGATGCGCGCATTGCGCACCAATGATTCCCAAAGAGACACTAACATAGCAAAATCTCGCTTTGCGCAAATCCATAAAATAACAACGCAGCCAATCACCCTCGATAGTTCGTTTTTTATTGAGAGCATGCCGGCTGCTTTGCCGGCAACAGTGACCGGCGCGAGCATCCTTAAGTGCAAAAACCGCGCCAGGCACCTGGTGTGGCACTTGGCAGCAGGATTGCTTTTGCTGGCTGGCGTTGCTGCGCAATCTGCAAACGCAAACATGATTTTCGAATTAAAATATTTCAATGATTCAGGACAAGAAACAACTAATTTCTGGTACAACGAATCTCCATTAGACACACCAACAAACACAGTAAAATGTTATGTAGATTCCACTCAACACCCAACCTCTTTATTTAATGATGTAGAGTGGGACTTGACAATGCTTAGTAACTATGTTAATTTTATTGATTCTAACCTTCCTTCTTCAAATGATTTTTTCGAAGGATTTACAATGATGTCTGGTTTTAATAGAGTAGATAATACTCCTCAATATATTTCAAATGGAAGAATTTTGTTAGGTGATAATACAAGATTAACAGATAATGCAAACATTGCTCCTTCAAATAGATATAGATGTTTAGGAGAATTTAAATGGACTCCAAAACGCCCTGCTCAAAATAAATATATCTTTGATGTATATTCTCAACCAAGACTAAGAGGTCCACCTGCTTCAAATACTCTTTATCCAGAAGAAGATAAATTTCTACCAATAAATATAATCCCAGAACCAAAAACAAGTCTTCTTACTTTGCTTTTACCATTGCTGATTGGTGCCTGATTGGTGCCTGCCTGATTGGTGCCTGCCTGATTGGTGCCTGCCTGATTGGTGCCTGCCTGATTGGTGCCTGATTGGTGCCTGGCGCGGTTTTTGCACTTAAGGGAATTCGCGCGCGGCGCGGGAATTTGGAAAGCGACGGTGAGCCGCATCCGGGAGCGCATTCGGGTGGATGAATCCGTTGGAGTACACGCTTTAGCGTGGAAATTTATTTCGCAACGTAATAAATTATGGTGCGGCAATGCAGCCGGCGTACATCGGTGGTTCACTGTCTTGCTGGTTACAACCATGTGCCGCGCATGGTTGTGGATTAATTTGTTGGCCGCGAACAAATTACACAAGCTGAAGCTTGTACTCCAACTGCGCCAACGGCGTGTGTGCGCAACGGCGGCATCCACGCCGGGCGTCATCAGCCCGGTGCCTGGCGCGAAGTTTAAAACTTAAGCGGTAAATTCTCGTGCGGGCGCGGGAATTTAGGGACAGACGGCTTCAGTAATACAACAAAAGACCAACAATGATTGACTACAACATTCAGAACGGACCTCTGACGGTGACGCTTGACCCGGGCGGGCATATCTGGACTATCGCAGATCAACGCACGGGTCGCATGTGGCGGTCGGCGGCCATGCCGGACTGCCGAGTGGTTGACGCCACCCGCGAGAACGAAGCCGCCCTTTGCGTGCAAATCCTCGATATTGAAAGCGCCCGCCGTTTTGCCGTCCGCGTCACGGTGCCCGAAGTCGGTGCCGTGCGCTTCGATCTCGATACCCAGGACACCGCCGCACGCTTCGCCGGGTTTCAGTATCCGACGCAGTTTGAGACCGCGCTCGCGGATGGCGCGCTGGTGTTCTGCCACCGGTCCTGCGGACAACTCGTGCCACAGGCCGAGCCGTACCCCGCGCCGGCCTTCATGGTTAACGGCAATCTCGGCCTCGATATGCCATGGATCGGCCTTATCGACCTGCGCCGTGGCGACGGCATGATGGTGCATTACGACACGTCGTACGATGTGGTCGTGCATCTTGCGCGCGACGCGGCGGGTTTGGCTTGGCCGCAGACGGAGTGGCTGTCAGTAAAAGACACCTGGGCATACAGCCGGGCCGTGACTTTGTACTTTGTGGAGCAAGGCGGCTATGTTGCGCTGGCGCAGCGCTACCGCCAGATCGTCGAGCAGGCGGGCGGGCTGAAGACGCTGCGGCAAAAGGCGACTGCACGGCCCAACGTCGAGCTGCTCCGCGGCGCGGTGGTGGCCTGGGGCGCGTCGGGCGCCGGCCAACCCGACGTGGTGGCCCGCCAGTTCCGCGCCCACGGCATTGACCGGTCGCTCTTCTACTGCGATACGCATATTGACCCGCAGCAGGTGCAGACGATTCGCGACATGGACTATCTCGAATCCCAGTATTCCAACATGGTGGATATGCTCGAGAGTGCTGAGGAACCTATCGCCGATGCCGCTATGCAGGATCGCGCCGGCGAATCGGTCAAGAACTGGCTCACTTTCGACGGCAAGACGCAATACTACCGCCGTTCGCCGGCGCTCGAACTCGAGGCCTTCAAGCGCCTCGTCGAGCCGGTGCACACATCCCATGGATTGCGGGGCCGCTTTGTTGACGTGACGCCCGCGCTGGATCTGGTGGAAGACTTCCATCCCGCGCATCCGCTCGACCGTCGTGCGGATCTGGCGGCCCGCCGCGCGCTGCTGAAATATGTGGTTGACCACGGCTGGGTGCTGGGCGGCGAGCATGGCAAGGCTTGGAATGTTGACCTGCTGGACTACAACGAGGGCATGCTGAGCGGCGCGTTCTGGTGGGAGATGCCCGGCGGGCATTTGCGCACGGTGGCCACGCGCCAGGAATTGAAGCCGAACTATTTGCGCTGGGGCGCAAACCCGGCCGGCCGCATCCCGCTTTGGGACTTGGTGTTCCATGACTGCGTGGTCAGCACCTGGTACTGGGGCGATGCCAACGGCCAGTTCGCCGAGATCGCGCCCGAAATCGCCGCGCGGCGGGAGCTGTGGAACATCCTCCACGCGCAGATGCCCATGGTGTGGCTCGCCAATGTGGAGAAGGACCAGAACATTTGCTTTGGCTGGAACCGGCGGCGCGCCGATCTGCTGCGCGTGGCCCGCAACACGTCGCGCTGGCAGGGCGCGCTGATGGGCGAGCGCATGCTCGACCACCGCTGGTTGAGCGATGACGCCATGCTTCAAGAGACACGGTTTTCCGGCGGCGGGCAGTGCCTGGTGAATTTCGACGACAAACCGCGCGAGGCATTGTTCGACGGGCGCAAAATCTTGCTGACGCCCTTTGGCTTCATGGCGGTTGCGCCCGGCATCCATCAGGCGCGGCTCATGGAGGGCGGCCTGCCAATCACGCGGATCGAAGCGCCGCACTGGCGCAGCCTCGAGAGCGCCGCCCGCACGCAATCTGGCCCGTTTGATGTGGACGGCACGGTCTGCGCATGGCGCGACGGCGCGGAGACCCGCTTGATGGTGGACACGCGCGGCGAGACCGGCATTGACCTCGCGCAGCTCGGCTGGCCGGTGCCGGAGCAGTTTCGATTGGTGCCGCTGGACGAACAGGGCGCGCCGGCGGGTGCAAACGAAATCACCGGTCACCGAAACAAGAAACTGCGGATTGCGGCCGGGCCGGGCATACGGCTGTACGCCGTGCGGTAATGCGGTATTCAGTATTCGGTATACGGTGGCAGAGCAGATGCGGCAGATCGCGGGGCGGAGGCCGGGGCGACATAGAGTTTAAGGTTGAAAAGTTTTTGGTGTTAGGTGGCGGCGCAGACACAATCGACATAAAATGTCGATTGAAAGCGGCAGCTATGCATGGTGCTTCGCAGGATCCTTTGTGAGAAGAAGGGCAGCGGCGGCATGCCCCGCGCGGAGCGCGTGGCGTACGGGGTTCAGTATGCGGTATTCAGTGTGCGGTATGCGGTGGCAGAGCAACAGCAGCAGCATGCCCCGCGCGGAGCGCGTGGCGTACGTGGTTCAGAATGCGGTATTCAGTGTGCGGTATGCGGTGGCAGAGCAACGGCAGCGGCGGCATGCCCCTCGGCGCTGCTTACGCGGGCAGGTAGCCCTTGAAATCAAACGGGCGGGTGCCGTCGTCGCGATAGGTGAGCGGCTTGGGCGCGAGCCATTGTACCAGCGTGTCTTTCAGCGCATAGGCGAAGAAATGATTGCCGGCCGGGCTGTAATGGCCGATGAAATAGCGTTTGATGTAGTCATCGACCGACAGATTGAAGCTGGCGAAATCGCGCAAATGCACCAGGTTCATGTCGAAGTACTTGTAGCGTCGGGCTTCAAGAAAATCGACAATTGGCTGGTCATACCGCGGCTGGCCACGCAACAGTTCCATGGTCACCAGCGGGCAGAGCAGAATGATCAGGAGCTGTTTGTTGTGCGCCTTGCAGAAGGCGGCGCTCAGGTCGAGAATGTATTGCGTGGCGGCGAAGCCGTAGGCGTTGCGGAGCCGCAGGGCTGAGGCGCGCAGGCGGTCGGCGTCGCGCAGGTCGAGGCGCGGCGCATTGAGCGCGTCAGCCAGCGCATGCAGGCGCTTAAGGTCAAGCGTGGCGGGATCCACATCGTCGGCGGCATAGAGCTGCAACATGAGATCATCGCGCAGGGCCTCGACCATGAAGTCGGGATCCGCCATTTGATACAGGCTTGCCGGCGTGGCCAGCAGATTTTCTTTTTCGACAAAATGACGGGTGGCCAGATCAAGCTCGACGTGCGCCCAGAAATTGCCATGAAAGGCCGCGCCGCCGCGCGAATCCCAGTGCGGATAGGTGACGGCGTGGCGGCAGCGCATCACACTGCGGCAATGGTCGTCGCCCCAAACGTACAACAGCACGTTCGGCGTGCCCAGCGCGCTGCGTTCAGTGCGCAACATGCGCCGGTGGGTTTGATAGATGCCGTAGCCGCCCATGCCGAAATTGCGGATGGGCTCGCCGAAATGCGCGGCGAGATATTCCTGCCATGTTTCACCGTCGCTGACTTGGTGGCATTGGGTAAAACTGTTGCCATAGGTGTTGATGCGGCATGGCTTGTTGGCGTACACCTGCGCGGTACGCATGCCGTTGGGCTGGGCGGTCGAGATGGTCCAGCAGCCATCCATGCCGTCGCGCGGCATGAAATTCCCGAGGGTGTAACCGACCTCCGGATCGAACTGCGCCCAGTGTGGCTGAGCGCCGTCAAGGAAGGTGGTGATGACGTCGCGCGCAACGGCGCTGGCACGGAGATACTGTTCCAGCGACTTCACGGGGCGCGGTCAGGTGCAGGGGGTCGCAAGCAAGTATTGTCGGTTTGCATGAAACGATTGGTGGGCTGCGGCCCGGCCATGCGCGTGGTCACTGCCGGCATGGGCATGGCGGGCAAGTTTACGGTGCCGACCGTCGGCGCAGTGAATGGCGCGCTGACGCGTGCGGGTGGCGCCGACGTGTAATACGAGCATTTGAGGATGGGGCGATATGAGGCGGTGCCATGATTGGCCGAGCCGAAGTTGACATAGTCGGCGCTGTTGTTGCCATTGGTTGCGCGCGTGAAGCGCAGGCGGAACTGCGCGACGCCGCCGGCGCCGGGATCAATGAGCGCGCGTGCGGCGGCGCTCAGTTGCTCGCGCACTTGCAGTCCGTTTTGATACGCGATGATATAGCGGCCGACATTGGTGAGGCTGGCGGTGGCTTCCCAGTCGCTGGCGACGACGGCCGATGACGCCCCGAAGTAAGGCACCGCCTGATCAATTTCACAAAAATCGCCATCAATCAGGGAGCCGCCATGGATCCATGGGTCAGTGCCGACGACGGAACTGCGCCGCACCGCGAGCGTGGCCTCCAAGATGCTGGCATTATCGGGCAAGGTTGAGGTATCGAACGCGACAATCGCGCGATAAGCGGCATTGTTTGTTTCATCGCCGGCGCGCACGGTGGTGGCGCTGACATTGCCAATGGAGCCGCCCGCCTGCGAGTTTGAGGAACTTTCCAGCATCCAGTTGTCGAGCGTTTGGCCGGTGAGCGTCGTTTGGATCGGCCAGGCGGCGCGTGGCGCGGGCGCATTGGTAGGCAGCGGGCTGATTGACTCGACCAGTCGCACGTAATCGATGGCCATGGCCGAACCGGCGACGATAGTCGGATCAAGCCTGACTTGCGTGATGAGCCCCTTGGCGCCGGCGGCGACGAGGTCGACATAATAGTCATGCGGCGCGCCATCGGCAGTGATCGGAAAGGCGGCACTCTTGGCGCCGTCCCAATTGGGATCGGTCTCGGTGATCCAGAAAAACTGGGCATGGGTGCCGGCGGACTGGCTCATGCGCACCCAGGCGAAGCGGGTGGCCAGCGCGGGCGTCCAGGTCGGTGCGGAGACAATAAACGGGTCAACGCCAGCACTGGTGGCGCGGAGCGCGCCGCCGCTGACGACGAGGCCGTCGAGTTGATTGGGCGAGCTCCAGCCGTCGAAATTGCCGTCGGTCTGCCAGCCCCACCAGGTCGGCCGGTTGTAGACCGTCTGGAAACTGCCGGTGCGCACGTTGATCATGGCGTGGCCGCCCCAATTGGCCGAGAGAGCGCTGTCCGCGTTCCAACTGGTGTAGAGGCCGCAGTTGCTGACGATGCCGAGGTTGCCGGCGTAGCCGCAGCACATTTCGCTGCCGATCTGGTCATTCCACGGATTGCGGGCATTATTATAAAAGGTGCAATTGGCAAACGTCATGTTGCTATTGATGCCGCCAGTGGTGAGATTCAGGAGCGCCGCGCCGGAGCAATCGTGAATGACGACATTGCGAAAGACGCAATTTTCGGCGCTGCCCTCGAAGTCAAAGCCGACGCCGTCGGCGCTGTGGGCCCGGTTAATCCCGGCGAATTCACAATTGTCGATGACAATGTTGCGGCCGGACTGGACGATACCGAGTGCGGAGCCGCACCAGCAATCGCCGCCGCCGCCAATGGCGCGCACGCGCTCGACCACGGCGCCATCCGTGTCAAATAACATGAGCGCGCCGTTCATGCAATCGATCGCCGTGCAGTCACTCATGCGGACATTGCGCAGGCGCCCTTTGTACGGTTCGGGATAGTACCAGGCATTACCAAAGCCGATCGCGCAGCGGCGGAAAGTGCAGTTGGACACGCTGACGCCATCGAGCACATTGCTCCAATTGAGCGGATGGCCCACCGGCCCGCCGGCTTTGCCGCCGATGAAAATGCCGACTGACCAGGCCAGTTCGTAATCGTGTTTGGGCGGATCAAGCGTCTGGTCGGTCAAGCCTTCGACATGACAGTCATAGACGGCCACATCGGTGTTGACATAATCCTGGTTGTAGCGCAAATACAGGCCGATCTTGGCGTCGCGCAAGTCGAGGCCGTGGATGCGCCAATAGGAGGCGCCCTCGACGACGGCACAGCGGTCATACTCGACATCATAGCGGCGAATGCGCGGGCGGTCGAGCGCGGCCAAGCCATAATCGGCGAGAGTGATGTACTGGCCGGGCGCGCCCTTGCCGCGCAGGTGCAATTCCTGGCGCCACTCGTCGCCGCGGCGAAGGAGCACGGACTCGTTCGGCAGCAGCGTGCGCGCATTGACGTTGGTGAACGAACGCCAGGGCGTGGCGGGGGAAAGACCATCGTTGAGATCGCTGCCGGCGGCGCTGATATAAAATGCCCGCAGGTACGTGCCGGTGGTGAGCGTGACGTTGTCCAGCGCGCACAAATAGCTGTTCACAGTTGCTTTCAGGAAGTGGCCGACGCGGCTGGGATCTGTGGCGGAATTGTAGGCGACAGAGACGCGGGTCCACTGATCGGTTAGGAAATCAAAATCTTTCTTAGTGGGCTGATAGGTGGGCTGATATTCCGTGACGGCGAGATAGCCGCCGGTCGTGCCGTCGACCAAGCCGAACGAGATGCTGTTGCCGGCGCCTTGGGGGCTCATCCGGTACAGGTCGATGGAAAAAGTGTAGAGCGTATTGCTTTTGATGGTGAGTGGGATCTGCTCGAGATAGAATTGGTTGACGCTGCCCCAGACATACTGGTTGCCTTCCGGGCAGGGTGTGGCCGGATATTGCGGCATGGCCCACATGGTGCCGGCGCCGGCACCGCCACCGACGGTCCAACCGCTGATGCCCGCGTACCAAGTGTTGCCGGGGCTGAGCGGCGGTTGTTCAAAGCCGCCGTTGACCAGCAGGTTGCCGGCCGGCAAGGCGGACAAGGTCCACAGGCTTGCGCAGCCGGCGAGCAGCAGGAGTCGAAAGAACCCAGATGCGGCGGTGCCAACACCACAGCAAAGGAAATCCCAGTAACCACGGCAAACGCAAGCGCGCACACGAGTTGGGCGGGTGGGTGTGCCGAGACCCCCACGGTGCCGCCGTGGCGGTATCGTGGGTGAATAAAAAAGGCACGCCGGCGTTTTTTTCCCAATCTCTGCTTCCACCGATCCCGGCACGGCGGGATCGGTGGGGAGCAACAACCCAATCAAACCGCCAGATTTGGGAAAAAACATGGTCATTGGTCCGTCAGGCGCACGTAGTCAACGGCGATGCTGGCGCCGTTGGCATCGGTTGGATCAAGGCGCACCTGCGTCACCACGCCTTGGTAGGCCGGGCACAGGGTGCGCAGGTCAAGAACATATTCATGCTGGGCGCCATCGGCGGTAATCGGGAAGGACAAAGATTTTGCGCCGTCCCATGTGCCGTCGGTTTCGGTGATGAAAAACAATTGCGCCCATGCGCCGGCCGTCACGGACATGCGCACGCGCGCCGCGCGATACTGATGCGTGTTGGCCCAGGTGGCGCCGCTGTAACCGTAAGGATCAATGCCGCTAGACGCGCCGTTCAAGCAGCCGCCGTTGACGCTGGTGTTGGTCCACTGGTAGAAGCCGGCCCAGCCTTCGAAGTTGCCGGGCGTGTTGAATTCCCACGTGACTTGGCGGCCGGCGACGGACGAGTAGTCAAGCTGCCGGTTGTTGGAAAGGACATGGCCGGCCCACTTGGTGCTGAAGAAGCCGGGCGTGCCGGCATAATTGGCGGCACCGCGGTAGAGGCCGTTGCCGATGACCCAGCCGGTATTGTTATCGCTGCTGGACTTCATCTCAACATTGGCATCGCTGTTCCACGGATTGCGGCAGTTGTTGTAGAAGGTGTTGCTGGCTATGGTACTGCGCTTGTTGGCCGCGATGGTCATCACGTAGAGGATGGCCGGGCCATCGTTGCTGGAGATGACATTGTTGATGAAGCGCAGGTCTTCGCAATCGCCCTCGAAGTCCCAGCCCGAGCCGTCGGCGCAGTTTTTCTTGATCGTGCCGGTGAATTCGCAGTCGTCAATGACGCAATTGGAGCAGCTCTGGGCGAAGCCGGCGGTGGTGCCCATTGAATAATAGCCGCCGCCGTAGAGGGCGCGCGAGCGGGTCATGCGGCATTCGGAAGCGCAGTTGAGCTGGATCAAGCCGGCTAGACAATTACTGGCGACGCAGTCAGTCAGCAGGAGATTGCGGAGGCGGCGTTTGTAGACCGTTGGCCAGTACCAGTTGGCAATGAACATCTGGCCGGCGCTGGTGGCGGTGCAGTTGCTGATCAGCAGGCCGTCGAGGACGGGTGCGTAGTTCTGGCTTGGGTCCCAGACATGGCCGCCGAGGAAGATGGCGGCGGACCAGGCGTATTCGTAGTTATTGGAGGAAAGGTCCCAGACATTCGAGCTGGACATGTTGAAGAAGTCGCAGGAATAGACTTGCATGTCGCTGTTGAAATAGTCGTCGTTGTAGCGAAGGTAGAGGCCGAGTTTGGCGGTGCGGCAGTCGAGGTTGCGAACGCGCCATGAGGATGCGCCATTGAGCACGACGCAACGGTCCCAGTCGATATTGGAGCGCTGGATGCGCGGCTTGGCGCCGGTGCCGTAGTCGCCGAGCACAATCGGCATGGCGGGCGCGCCGCTGCCGCTGAGGTTGAGTTCCTGGTTCCAAGTGTCGCCGCGTTTGAGGAGCAGCGATTCGTTGGGAAGCAACGTGCGCGCGTTGGCGTTGCTGAATGACTTCCAGGCGGTGCCGGGCGTCAGCCCGTCATTCAGATCGCTGCCGCCGGACGAGCTCACGTAAAAGGTGCGGACATAGTTGCCGGTGGTCAGGGCGGCATTGTCAATCGCGCACAGGTAACTGTTGATCGTGGTTTTCAAGGAGTGGCCGACGCGCGTGGGATCCGCGGCGGCGCTGAATTCGACGGTGACACGCGTCCACTGATCAGTCAGAAAGTCAAAATCTTTTTTGGATGGTTGATAGGTGGGCTGATATTCCTTGACGGCGAGATAGCCGCCGGCCGTGCCATCGACAAGACCGACCTGGACACTGTTGCCGTCGCCTTGCGGCGCCATGCGATACAGGTCAACCGCAAAAAGATAGACCGTGTTGCTCTGGATGACGAGGGGTGCCTGTTCGAGGTAAAACTGGTTGATGCTGCCCCAGACGTGCTGGTTGCCTTCCGGGCAGGGTGTGGATGGGTTCCACGGATGAGTCCAGGTCGTGCCGTAGGTGGCCACGCCGCCCACGGTCCAGCCGCTGATGCCCGCGTACCAAGCATTGTCCTTACTCAGCGTCGGCTGTTCAAAACCGGGATTCACCAACAAATTGCCCGCGCCATGCGCCCCCATGCTGATGATGGTCAACACGCATACACTTCTAAGCAGTGCAGTTAAACAGCGCATTCTATCCTCGCCAGTCCAGTGAAGCGGCGCTTGAACAAAAATGTCACCAAGCGTCTCGTGGTTGTCATCCATTCCTCGTGAAATAAGGCATAACTAATTTTAGTATAACAGAAAATGGCATAATTGTCAAACTCTGGCCTTTACTTTTTGTAATCATTCTGGTATACTTGGCCTGCTCTTGGCAGCTTTTGTAACCGCCGACACGAGACGCGCATGCCTGAATGCAACCATCAACGCAGTGGACGACGGCTGCCCGTGCCGAGGTGCCGGGCGTTGCTGTGTCTGGCAGGCGCGTGGTTGCTGCTGGTGTGCCATGGCGGGGCCGCACTGTCTCCCGCTGCGGTGCGCGCGGTGCGCGGCGCGGCGCGGGTGGCCGTCTATGACGACCCGGCGCGCGGCGCGGTGACGCGCTGGGAATGCACCAACAGCAGTGACTGGGTGTGCGCCCTTGGCCAGCCCGTCCGGGTGAAACCCCTGCGCGTGCTGCGCTATGCCGCCGATTTGCAGCTGCGGTCGTTGCATCCCGACGGGCACATTTTTCTGTGCCTGCGCGTGCTGGACAAAAACGGCCAGCCCATCGATGAGTTGTTTGCGCCGCGCATGCCCGGTTATTCCAATGGCGTCTGGCAGACCCTGGCCGGCGTCTGTGCGGTGCCGCCGCGCGCGCGTTCCGTGCAACTGTGCCTGACCGGCAATCAGACATGCGATTTGTTGCTTGATACATCCGTGCTGCAGCCGCATGCAGGCCAGGTCGCACGTGTTACCGCATCCGCCGCCCGGCCGTTCACGCTCGAGAACCAGGTGCTGGCCGTCACCTTCGACCCCGTTGAATGGTCGTTCACCGCGACCGACAAGCGCACCCGGCGCGTCTGGCACACCTTCCCCGCCGGCCGTCAGATCGTTGTCACCGGCGTGCGCATGCAAGGAACACGCCACGCCGATGTGACGGCCGTGTACCTGCCGGCGAATGCGCCATTGCGGTTGCAGGTGCAGTTGGAGGAAACCGCGCCGGAATTTTCGCTGCGCGCCACGCTGCCGCCCGAGACACCCATGCCGCTCTGGGCGGCGCAACTCGACGTCGTTCCCACCTTGTGTGACAGCGCGCCGGAGAGCGGCTTGGTGGTGCCGCTGGGCGAGGGCTTCTTCTTTCCGACCGCGGTGCGCGACCTGCCAACACTGATCCTGCAACTGGGCGACGGGTCGGGCTTGACGATGCCATGGGCGGGCGTGGCGAATCCGCGCACGGGCGCCGCCGCCATGTGGTTTACGCGCGATGAAGATGACGCGCTGGCGCGCATGTATTGGCACGAGGCGCCGGCGCGGGATGGCGTGTCGCGCGCCGCCAACGCGGTCAGTCTCTCGTGGATGTCACAGAAGGGTCAGTGGGGCTATGACCGCACGGTGCGCTTCTGGTTTGCCGACACCGGCGGCTACGTCGCGCTGACCAAGCGCTATCGGCGCGAAGCGGCGGCGAACGGCAAACTGGTGACGCTGGCGGAAAAGCAAAAGCGGCTGCCGCAATTGGCGCGCTTTCGCGGCGCACCGATCGGCTGGTTCAATTTTCTGTACCACGTGAAGGGCCAGCGCGCACGGCTGGATGCCCTGCGCTGGCTGTACCAGCACGGCGTGGACCGCATGCTTTTTTCGTCAGGCGAAGCGCTGGATAATCTACGACCACTGCAGCGCTGGGGCTGGCTGACGACGCAGTATGATTTGTACACCGATCTCTGGCCGCGGGAGGAAGCCGTTGTGGCGGGTGTGGCCGAGCAGAATCTGTTCGAGCAAGCGGATGATATCATGCTGCGCTACAACGGCAGCATGGCGCGTGGCTGGGTGATGCGCACCGACCATGGCGAGTTTCCGGGCTACACGCTCTGTCCGAACCGGCAACTGGCATGGGCCATGCGGCGCATTCCGCCGCTGATCAAAGGGCGCTCCTACGACGGGCGCTTTCTGGACACCACGACGGCGCTGCCATTCTATGAGTGCTACAGTCCGCGGCATCCCATGACGCGCAGCGAGGACAAGGCCGCGCGCCGCGCGTTGCTCAAGTACGTCGGTGATGTAAAACTCATCTGTGGCAGCGAGATTGGCTGTGACTGGGCCGTGCCGGAACTCTGCTACGGTGAAGGCATGCTCAGCCCGGTACCGTTCCGCCATCCGCGCGCCGGCGATTTGCCGCCCGATCTGACGCCGGTGCCGGAAACGTTCGCCTATCAGCTCAATCCCGCCGTGCGTATTCCCTTGTGGGAGCTGGTCTATCACGATTGCTTGGTCGCCTATTGGTATTGGGGCGACACGAACAACACGTTTCCCGAATTGTGGGGCCGCCGCAATCTGTTTAATGCCTTGTACGCCGTGCCGGCCATGTATATGGTGCAGCATACGCAACAATGGGAAGCCTGCCGCACCGGCATTGTCGCCACCGAACAATTGCTCAAACCCGTGTTTGCGGCGGCGGGGTGGAACGAAATGGTGGACCATCAGTTTCTGGCGCCGGACCGGCTGCTGCAACAGACCGAATTTGCCAACGGCGCGCGCATCGTGGTGAATTTCTCATCCGAGCCGCGCCAGCACGAAGGCCAGGTCATCGCCGCGACCAATTTCATTGTCATCACCAATGCGGTGGCACACACCGCACCTGCACCCAAGAAAATGGTGACCGCCACGCCGGCTGATAGCATTATGTGCAACGCTACGGGCGCGACATGGATGATCAATCTTGGCGCACCAGTTGCCGTGGCGCCTTTCGATGTGGTGCGCTATGGCGCTATGCTCAACGTCCAGTCGTTTAGCGCCGACAATGTCACGTTTCTATGTCTGCGCGTGCTGGATGCCGACCGGCACGAACTGCGCACGTTGTATGCGCCGCTCCTGCCGGCGTTTTCGATCACAGCGCAATGGCAGCGCGTGGCCGGCACCGGCGTGGCACCGGCCAACGCGCGGTTCTTGCAGGTGCAGCTTTGGGGACAACAAGCGGCAAAAATCCTGGCGCGCACGCCGGCACTGCAGCGCTTAGGCAACCGTGCGGCCGAGGTTGATCCATCTGCGCGGCGCCCCGTCCTGCTTTCGAATGCGTTGCTCCAGGTCACGCTTGATCCGCAGACCTGGTCGTTCTGCGCGACCGACACACGTTGTGGGCGGAGATGGCACAGCTTCGCAGCCAATGACCATATTCTGATTACCAACGTGATCCAAAGGGCCGCCCAGGAGGTCGCGTGCGACGGCGTGTATCTGCCGGCGAATGTGCCCTGCCGCCTGACGGTGCGTGTGGCGAGCGACGCGCCCGAAGTCAGCATCGGCGCGCACCTGCCGCACGCAACGCCAATGGCGCTGTGGGCCGCACCGCTCGAGGTCGTGCCGGCGTTGTGCGAGACGTCCGCCACGGCCGAGTTGGTCGTGCCGCTGGGCGAGGGCTTTCTCTTTCCCACCACCGACCCGGCCCTGCCGCCGATGCTGTTGCAGTTGGCCAGCGGCGAAGGTTTGTGCATGCCCTGGTTTGGCGTGGCGGATATGGCGTCCGGTGCCGCAGCAATGTGTTTCACGCGCGACGAAGACGACGCCTTGGCGCGCATGTTCTACCACCGCGGCCCGCCGGCGGATGCCGGTACCATCACGCTGGAATGGCTGTCGCAGACCAATCAATGGGGCTATGACCGCAGTGCCTCGTTCTGGTTTACGGACCACGGCGGCTATGTGGCGCTGGCCAAACGCTATCGGCGCGCGGCGGCCGCGGTCGGCAAACTAGTGACGCTGGCGGAAAAGCAGCAGCGCCTGCCGCAGATTGCGCGCATGCGTGGCGCGCCGGTCGCGTGGCTGCAACACGGCTATCAGTACACCAGCACAGTCGAGCGCACAGCCGACTTGCGCTGGCTGTACACGCAGGGCATCTCCAATATGATTGTGCCGTACACCCTGGGCATGCTTGACACCAATGACGTGCGGCGCTGGGGCTGGCTCTTTTCACGCTATGATCTGTACAGCGATGTCTGGCCCGCCGAGCAAGCCGAGCCGGCGCATGTGCCCAATCGCGTGTTTGGCTACCCGGATGATATTCAAGTGCTGGCCAACAGCACCCTTCGGCGTGGCTGGGTGCGCATGACCGAGCACGGCGAGTTTCCCGGCTATGTGCTCTGCCCGCGCCAGCATCTGAAATGGGCGCGCGCGCGCATTCCGCCCACGCTGGCCGACGGGCCGTACTTGGCGCGCTTGATTGATACGACCGCGGCGCTACCCCTTGGCGAGTGTTACAGCACCAATCACCCCATGACGCGCAGCGATGACAAAGCCGCCCGCCTTGCGTTGTTGAAGTATGTCGGCGAACTGGGACTGGTCTGCGGCTCCGAGATGGGCAGTGACTGGGCCGTGCCGGCGCTGTGCTACGGCGAGGGCCTGCTCAGCCCCGCGGCCTTTCGCCATCCCAACGCCGGCTATCTGCCGCTTAACATGCAGCCCGTCACGAACACGTATCGCTACATGCTCAATCCGGCCGTGCGCGTGCCGTTGTGGGAGCTGGTCTATCATGATTGCTGTGTGGCCTATTGGTATTGGGGCGATGCCAACAACACCTTCCCCGCGCTATGGCCGCAGCGCAATTTGTTCAATGCGTTGTACGCCGTGCCACCCCTGTACAAGATCGCCACCACGACCGAGTGGCACGCGGCGCGCGCGCAAATCATCGCGACGGATCAAATGCTCGACCCAGTCTTTGCGCAGATCGGCTTTGAGGAAATGACCGGCCATCGTTTTCTGACGCATGATCGCACCCTGCAATTGAGCGAGTTTGCCGGTGGCGCGCGCGTGGTCGTCAATTTTTCCACGACACCGCACGCGTTTGAACAATCAATCATCGGGGCAACAAACATCCTTGTGTTGCCGGCCCGCGTGGCTGCACCCGCCGCCGTGCCGGCGCGGCCGTTACTTTCACCCAAGAATAAACAATGAGCATGCAGGAAGCAATCTGGCAGGTACATGTTGACGCGCGCAACCAACTGTGCTGCACTTGTGCGCAGGGCAGCCTTGTCGCCGGGCGGCCGGCAGTGGAAACGGATTGCGAACAGGCCGGCGTGCTGCATACGCAGCGCGACGACACCACGCATGTCTGGCGTTGCGCCGACGATCTTGAATTCACCCTCGTCGTGCGCCCGTTGGCGACGCGCCCGGCGTGGCTTGAACTGCGCGCACAACTGCGCAACAGCGGCGCTGCCGCCGTGCCGCTGCAGAACGTCATGCCGCTCGTGGCGGAGCTCGTGGACGGCGCGACCCCCTTCGACGCGTGTTTCACCCAAGGCCAGAGCATGTGCGATCTCGCCGTGGTGCAGCCGCTGGCCGGCCTGTCGCCCGCCGCCTCGCACATGGTCGCCGGCTTTACCAACCAGACCGGCGGTGCCGCGCTGCTGATGGGCTTTGTGACGCATGACGCGTCGTTCAACAGCATCGCGCTTGCACGCGATGCAACCAGCGGGCGGGTCACGCTGCGCGCAACGGTCGCGCGCGAAGGCATTGCGCTGGCGCCGGGCGCGGCCCTCGAACTGCCCGTGTTACTAATTGGTGTCGGCGCGAGCATGCAGACACTGCTATACGCGTATGCTGGCATGGTCGCCGCAGCAATGCAGGCGCGCCCGGGCTGCTTTCAGTCCGGCTGGTGCAGTTGGTATGGCTATTACGGCACGGAAACGGCGGCGGACATCGCCGCCAACGTCGCCATTCTTGCCCAGCCGCCCTGGCGCGCGCATGTGCGCGTCATCCAGATTGATGACGGCTGGAACATCACCGCGCCGGGCGCGCCGCGCAATTGGGGTGACTGGCACGCCGGCCACAAATTCCCGGATGGCATGCGCGCCGTGGCGGACATGATCAAGGCGCATGACATGGTGCCCGGACTGTGGCTTGCGCCGTTTTCGGTCGAACGCGCCAGTCGCCTGTTTCAAGAACACCCTGACTGGCTTGTGCACGACGACCACGGCGCGCCCAAAGAGTTTTGGACGGTGTACGCGCTCGACTTGACGCAGCCCGCCGTGCTGGCATTTGTGCACGAAGCATTCCGGCGCGTCTTTGATGACTGGGGCTTTGATTATGTCAAAATCGATTTTCTGGTGCACGCGATCCAGCCCGGCATCCGCCACGATCCGCAGCAGACAACTGCAGAATTGTTTCGCAACGGCCTTGGGCAAATCCGGCGCGCGGCGGGCGAACGCTTCATTCTCAACTGCGGCTCGCCACTCGGCCCGGCGATCGGCTTGTGCGACGCAATGCGCATCGGCTACGACGTCTCCAGCCGCTGGTCCGCCATGGTGAACCCGGCCGGCTGGACGGTCGGCAATTGCTCCATCAAACCGGCCGCCGTGCAAACCATCGGCCGGCAATGGATGCATGGCGTGCTCTGGCAAAACGACCCGGACTGCGTGGTCGTGCGTGACTATGGCACCCCCGGCGAAATAAAAACTTTTGGCGAGGGCGCGTACGGCCTGAGTGATGACGAGGCCGCCTTCTGGCTCCGCCTTGTCTGGTTCACCGGCGGCATGACCTTGTTGAGCGAGATCATGCCGGAGCTGGCGGGCCCGCGCCGCAACCTGCTGCTGCGCGCGTTGCCGCCCAATCCCATGCCGGCGCGGGTGGTGGATTGGTATAGCCAGCCGGACGTGCATCTGCTGGCCGCGCCGGCCGCGCCGGGCACTCCCGCGCGCATCGGCATGTTTAATGTGAGCGACAGTGCGGTGCAAATAGCGCTGCCGGCGGCGCGCATGGCCTTGCCAAAGAAATGGCGCATGCAAGAGTGGCTGACCGGCGAAACACTATCCGGCAATGCAACAATGGCATATCAATTACCGCCGCATAGCGGGCGTGTCTGGGAAACGATGAACGATGAACGATGAACGACGAACGCTTAGGAGAGTATAATATGATGACTTCCAAAGAACGCGTGCTGACCGCCTTTGCCCATCAGGTGCCGGATCGCGTGCCGGTTGATTACGCCGCCAACAGCGGAATTGACCAACGCCTCAAGCAGCATTTTGGCTTGCAGCCCGATGATTATGTCGGCTTGTGCGCCGCACTGGGTGTGGATTTCATGGCGGTGAATGCGCCGTACTGTGGCCCCAAACGCCATGCCGATGATCCGGCCCGCGGCGTCATGGCTAACGAATGGGGCATTCGCCAGCGCTGGATTGAGCACGAAAGCGGCGGCTATTGGGATTTCTGCGATTTCCCCTTGCAAGAGGCCAGCGCGGAAGACGTTGCCGCTTGGCCGCTGCCATCGCCGGATGATTATGATTATTCACACATCGGCGAGCTCTGCCAGCGCTACCGCGACAAAGCCCTCTATGTCGGCAATCCCGGCACCGCCGACGTGATCAATGCCAACGGCATGCTGCGCGGCATGGAGCAAACGCTCATCGACCTTATCAGCGATGAGCCCGCCGGCTTGCTGCTGGCGCGCCGCCGCGTCGAGATTCAACTGCAGGTGCTCGAGCGCATGATCGAAGCCGCACAAGGCCAGATTGCGTTTCTGTGGATGGGCGAGGACTTGGGCACGCAGATCGCCCCGATTGTCAGCCTGGCATTGTATCGGCGCAACATTCGCCCGCTCCACGAACGGATCGTCGCGTTAGCCAAGGCCCACAATCTGCCGGTCATGATTCACAGTTGCGGCTCGAGCAGCTGGGCGTTTGAAGACTTTATCGAGATGGGCATTGCGGCGGTGGACACGCTCCAGCCGGAAGCCGCCCACATGGCGCCGGCCTACCTGAAAAATACCTTTGGTGGCCGTCTGGCCTTTCATGGCTGCATTTCGACTGCCGGGCCGGTCGCAACCGGCAGCGTGGCCGAGGTCGTCGCTGACTGCCGGCGCACACTCGACATCATGATGCCCGGCGGCGGCTATTGCTTCGCGCCCACCCATTGCCTGCAAGACAACTCACCCACCGAAAATGTTGTGGCGATGTATGAAACCGCCCGGCGGCACGGAACGTACTAAACAAACACCCCGGGTGTGGCAATGATCAACGCGAACGTGACATGGCAAGCTTCCTGGATCTGGGATGGTGGCACGCCTGCCCCGCGTAATTATTATCTGGCCGCTCGTCGTGAATTCACGCTGACGGAAACAGACACGCACGCGCCCTGGCGCCTGCACCTCACCGCCGACACGCGCTACCGCGTCTTCCTCAACGGCGTGTGGCTCGGTGACGGCCCGGCGCGCGGCTTTGCCCACAATTGGCAGTTCGACAGCTATGACCTCACCGGCATGCTGACGCCGGGCGCCAATCTGCTCGCCGTGATTGCGCAGCATTGGGGCGAGGGCACCATGCAGTACGCGGCCAGTGGCCGCGCCGGCCTGCTGGCCCAGCTTGAACGCGACGACAACGGACACTGGACCTATGTGCTCGGCACGGATGCCGCGTGGCAGGTGAGAGTACACGCCGGTTTTGTGCGGCCGATGCCGCGCATGTCGCTGCAAATGGCGTTCGTCGAGGCGTTTGATGCGCGTGCCTTCGCCGATGCATGGCTCTGCGCGGGCACAACTCCCGCGGGGTTTCAGCCGGCGTCCATCATCGGCCCGGTCGGCACGCCGCCATGGACGCAGCTCAGTCCGCGCCCGACGCCGGCGCTGACGCGCACGCCCCACCTGCCGCGCCGCGTGTCGCGCACCCGCCTGGTGCGGCCCGCCAATCTGCACCTCGGGTTCAACTTGACGCCCTACCTGATGCGCAAGAATGAGGACGGTGCACGCGAGTTGCCCGGCTTCGTTGCCTGCATCATTGCGTCGCCGGTGGCGCAGACGTTGCGCATCTGGGCCTTGGATTATTTTGACTGGCAGGAGCAGCCGTACGTCAACGGGCAGCAGGTTGAGAATGGCAAGCCAGTGCCTTTGCAGGCGGGTGAAAACTTGCTTGTTGTTGCCTGCGCCGCCGGGCCGCGCTATGTCTTCGATCGGTCCTATGCGGCGATGACAGACTCGCCGGTCGAGTTGCACGGCGTCTTTCAAGACCCAAGTCCGTTCACGGTGTTTGGCCCGCTGGCGGAATGGGCGGCCGTGCGGCCGCACGTCATCGCGGCGCGTGCGCCCCGCGATCTTGAGCCCTGGCGCGCGCAGGCCCGCCCAATTGCGCTCGCCGACGTGTATGCCCACGGCACGCCATGGGCCGAGACCACCGTGAGTGACACACTGCCCGGCATGCCGTGCATCGACAACGTCACGGCGCTCATCGGCGATGGCGGCGGCTGCGCAATTATCCATCCGAGCGACAGCGGCGATCCGGAGCTCACCCTCGATTTCGGCCAGGTGCTCGTCGGCTGGCTTACCCTCGATCTTGACGCACCGGCCGGGATGATCCTCGATTTCAACTGCTATGAGGCGATTGAAGACGGCCGCATCCATTACACCCAGGGCAATCAAAACGGCTTCCGCTACATCACGCGCGCCGGCCGCCAACGCTACATTTCGATTATGCGGCGCGGCTGCCGCTACGTCCAGATTACTGCGCGCCATCTGCATGCGCCCCTGCGGCTGCATGGCGTGCACCTGCTCTTCGCCACGCACCCCGCGCAGGAACACGGCGCGTTTGCCTGCAGCGATCCCCTGCTGACGCGCATCTGGGACGTGGGCCGCCACACCCTGCGCTGCTGCAGTGAAGACACCTACACCGACTGCCCCACCTACGAACAGGGCTTCTGGGTCGGCGATGCGCGCAATGAGGCCTTGATTGATTATGCCGCGTTTGGCAACATCCCGCTGCCGCGCCGCGGCATCGCCCTGGCGGCTGAGTCGTTGCAGCGCGCGCCCCTGCCCGAGTGCTGCATTCCGCAAACCGACGTCAGTATTCTCACTGCCTGGAGCCTGCTCTGGGTGTTCATGGTCGAGGAACACTGGCAGTTCACTGGCGCGCGCGACTGGCTGGCGCACATCTATCCGGCCGTCAAGACAACGCTGCGCCACTGCCGCGAGCAATTCACCGATGTGCGCGGTCTGCTCTCCATTGCCGCGTGGAATATGTTCGACTGGGCTGGCATGGACAGTGGCCACAAGTGTGTCGCGCATAATTCCATGTTTCTGGTCGAGGCCTATCGGCGCGCCGCCAGCCTCGCCGCCGTTCTTGAATTGCATGAAGATGTCGCGTGGTATCAGCAACAACGCGCGGCGCTGGTGGCCGCGATCAACACGCACTTGTGGAACGAACCACGCCAGGCGTACATTGACGCCCTGCATGAGGATGGCACGCCCAGCCCGGTCGTCAGCCAGCAAAACAATGCGCTGGCCTTGTTGTACGATGTGGCATCCGGCCCGCGCCGCGCGGCCGTGCGCACGCTGGTCGTCGCACCGCCCGAGGGCGTCGTGCGCGTGGGCAGCCCGTTTGCGCTTTTCTATGTGCTCGAAGCGCTGGCGCATGACCAACGCCATGAACAGATGCTGCGCATCATTCGCCAACGCTGGGACGAAATGCTGCGCAAGGGCGCCACGACTTTTTGGGAAGTTTTTCCCGGCTTTGAAAGAGACTGGTGGACGCGCAGCCATTGCCATGCCTGGTCGGCCGCACCAGTGTACTTCCTGACCCGCTACCAGCTCGGCGTGTGGTGGGCGGCGCCTGGCTATGTGCATGCCCGCATTGCGCCCGTGCCACTTGACCTGACCTGGGCCGAAGGGCGCGTGCCGACGCCGCACGGCGACATCAGCGTCGCCTGGAAACAGACCCCGGAGCTGTTTGCCATCACGATTGCGTTGCCCGCCGCCGTTGCCGCCACGGTCGTGCTGCCCGTCAGCGCGACGCAGTTCCCGCGGCTGGCGCCAACCGACGGAGTGGCAACCCAAGTGGACGACCGCTGGCACATCGAGCTACCTGCCGGCGCGGCCGTGCAGCTTGTGGCACAGGGCCATGCAATATGAATCATGCCCGCACGATTGACATCTTTGGAGACACCCACGGTCCCGCCGCCGGCGGGATCGTGGGTGACTACATTTTTTTGAACTCTTTTTCAGCCGCCCGTGAGGCAAGCCTGTGCGGATTTGGGAACTGCAACAACTTTGACAATTGTGCCACTTTATGCTATACTGCTATTTGACGGCGTATAGCAATCCGCCGCTAACCGGAACCGTTTGATGGAGACAAAGATGCGTACAATCGCCCGCGCCCATTGGTTGCAAACGACCTTGTTCGTCGTCTGTGCCGCGCTGCCCGCACTGGCCGACTGGGGTGCGGCGGAATCCCCCAGTTTTACCGTGAACACGGTTCCAGAGCCCGTCGCGGCGCTGGTGCTTGCCGGTCTGCTGGTGTTGTCGCTGCGCACGCGCGCATGCACACAGGTGGCGTAAAATGACAAACAACACAGGAAT
This sequence comes from uncultured bacterium, assembly GCA_964397565.1. Taxonomy (GTDB): domain Bacteria; phylum Auribacterota; class UBA3054; order UBA3054; family JAPLST01; genus JAPLST01. The sequence goes on along the minus strand of CAYNJC010000005.1, from coordinate 47,864 downwards.
CTGCGCATCATTTGTTCTGGCCGCGGGCATGCTGCTGCTGACCGATGGCGCCGCGCGCGCCGCCGCGCCGGTGGTTTCTGGTGTCACTGCGCAACAGCAGGTGTCGCCCAGCACGCTGGTGGATATTTATTATACGCTGCAAGATACCGATGGCGGCTCCTTGGCCGTCATGGTCGAAGTCTCCACCAATGCCGGCCTTGCCTTTAATGTGCCCGCACCGCATTGCTCAGGCGATGTGGGCGACATCGTCAGCACCGGCGCGAACAAGCACATCGTCTGGGATGCCTTGCTGGACCTGCCGCAGTTTGTCTCCAGCGCCGTGCGGGCGCGCGTCATTGCCTTTGATAGCACGCTGACCCCCGCCGCCGATCCCGATCTGCAACTCCGTGCCGCCTGGCGCGGCGCCAACACCAATATCGTGCTCGAATGGGACCTGCAATCGCAGGGCACGGTCGACAATCTGCAGTTCAGCCCCTTCTACTGCTCCGTCAGCGAAATCACCGCCGCGCAATATTGTCGCTTCCTCAATGCCTGGAAAACGCGCTTCGCCGTCAAAACCGCACCCGCCTGCGTTGTCACCAGCGTGATGAACACCGCCCAGGGCAGCCCGCTGATCGACGTGGCCGCGCCGGGAACCTGGCAACTGAGCGCCATTCGCGCCACGGCCAACACGGACGACAACAATGCCTATTCCAAGATTGCGTGGGACGGCGCCGCCTATGTTTTCAACACCGCTTCGAGCGAGACCAACGAGCCGCACACGGAAGTCTCCTGGTTCGGCGCAGTGGCCTATTGCCAGTGGTTGAACGAAGTTGAATTCGGCGCCAACCCGGCCCAATGGAAATATCGCCTGCCCACTGAATGGGAATATGAATTTCTGATGGGCGCACGCGGCTACATCCCGCGCGGCACGACCCAGGATTGGGGCAACACCAGTTACATCTTTGGCCAATCCTACGACACCGCCAGTCGCACTGCCTACGCCGGGGACTACGTCAACTATGGTACCAATGGCTGGTATCAAGGCGTGGTTGTCACCGGCGCCAAAGGTGGACCGGGTGTGAACGCGCGCAATGTCTTCGGCATGTGCGACCTGAGCGGCAATGTGGTGGCCTGGTGCCTTGATTGGTGGAGCGCCAGCGTCACGCCCGCCGGCTGCAATTTTGTCAATCGCAATCAAGGCGCCGCGGTGACGCGCTCCGTGCGCGGCGGCCACTGGACCTTTGCCGCCAGCTTGTGCGACGTCGGCACCTACCGCTTTGCCGGCAATCCCACCGCGCTCAACAGCCGCTTTGGTTTTGTGGTCGTGCGCGACCGCTGAAGCGCGGCGGACCACCTTTATCTCAACCGCATTCACCCACGACGCAAGGCCGTGGGGGTCTAAAGAAGCTCTCCGCCGAGCTCGCCTCGGTGGGAACAAAGATTGAGAGGAGTGCGCGGCGTGCGGCTTTTATCTCAATGTCATTCACCCACGGTACCGCCAAGGCGCTAACGTGGGGGTCTCTGTAATCTCCCTTTTCTAAAGGGAGTACCCCGGCTCGGCGGGGGGAGGGATTTTGCAGAAGAGGAGGGCCGGCGTGTTTTCATTCAATCTTCTTCACCCACCCGTACTGCACAAACGACAAAAAATGTCGTTTGTGCCGCTTGTTACTGCTTCTTTGGCGTTGGTGCGCGGGCGACTGCAACCTCTTCCGCCAGACGCAGTCCTTCCGTCATGATCGCCTGGGCCACACTGTCTTTCGTGTGATAGCCTGATGTTTTTGTCGTCGTCTGGCGCACAACCAGCACCTCGACATCGCCTTCCTGAGTGAACTCCAGCGTCATGTTGGATGGCGCATCCGTGCGCTGCCGCAGGCGGTCGAGCCCGAAATCTTTCTTCGCCACCAGCACGGCGTAAAAATAGGGAAAGCTGCTGCCTTGCACCGTGTTGATCGCGGCCTGGCCGTACAAACCAAGAAACTCTTCCTTTTGGCCGGCCAGCCGCACACGGAATTTCACATCCTGCGGCATGCGCACGTTTTTGCCTTTCAATAACACATAGAATTCGACGGTGTGCTGTTGCAGCCCGGCCTGCAACGCTTTCAGCACGGCTTCATAGGTTGCGATCTTGATTAGCAACGACGGTTGGGTCAGCACCCGGCGCGTGCCGGTGAGCCAATGCGGCAGGAGCAGAATGGCACTGTTGACGACGATCATCGCTCTCATCGTATCCGGCAAAGAACTGACTGCCAAGAAAAGAACCAGCACGCCGGCCAGCAGCACCAGAATAAAGCCGCCCAAGCCATTGGAAATGTCCACCGCACTGCGGTCCCAGCGTTTCATGCGGCGGTGCAGTTCTTTGATTTGCTGCACTTGCGCCAGGCCCACCCGCTCCCATGCCGCGGCGGCATCATAGTTGGTGGCATCCATCCGGTTGTTATATCCGCGCACCAGCAGCAGCGCATTGCCCAACGCCACCAGCAGGCAGCCCGGCAAAAGCTGCGCCTGCGCGACTTGCAGCGCCAGGCCGGCAATGATGCAACCAAACCCGAGCAGCATCCGCACGGGATACGGCAGCGAACGCCAGAGCCAGAAAACGACCAGGCCTTGCTGATCGCGCGTCAAAGCCACAGGTGTCATGGGTCACGCTCCTGAAGTGACAAGTGTTGCAGGCGCCGGCGCAGGCTGCGCCAGCTCCTCACAGCCCAGCGCGCGCCAGTACAGCAGGCACGCGCCGTGGCAGACATTAAGGTCGGGACAAGTGCGGCAGCGCGCCGGCGCAAAGCGCTTGCCGCGATAGGCGCGCGTGCGCTCGGACTGCCACAGAGTTTGGAAATCATCGCGCACCAGGTTGCCGACCGGATCGTCGCAGGCCGAGCAAGGCAACACATCGCCGTTCGGCGCAACGGACAACAGGCCGTCACACGCGCCACAGCCCTTGGCGCCCAGTCCGCGCGCAATGGTGTTGAACACGCACAGCGGCATGGGCGCGTACCACATGAATTCGACGTCCTGGCGCGCGCTTTCGGCGTGCAACGCTTCAATGAGTTCGCCGACTTCGCTGTAGCGCACTTGCAGCTCGCGGTGCTCGGCGCCACTGCCGGTCGGGATCAGCAGATTCATGCTGAAACGATCGCCGCCGAGCGTCTCGCGCACAAAACGCGGCATCAAGACGCATTCCGCCAGGTTGGCGCGCGTGACCGTCGTGTTGGCGTGCGTGTGAATGCCGGCCGCGCGCAGATGCTGGACCGCGGCAACTGCGCGGGCAAACGCGCCCGGCATGGCCACCAGTGCGTCATGTGTCGCGGCCGTCACGCCTTCCAGACTCACCTGCGCGGAATCCAGCCCCGCTTGCGCCAGGCGCCGCGCCATGCCTTCGTCCACCAGCGTGCCGTTGGTGATCAGATTGACGCGCAGCCCTGTCTGCTTGGCGTGCCGCACCAGTTCGGCCAGATGCGGCACCAGCAGCGGCTCGCCGCCGGTGAAACTCAGCGACGGCACGCGCGCCTTTTCGAAGATCGTGCTGATCACCCGCCGTTGTGCGCGCCGGGTCAATTCGGTTCCGGCGATTTCGGAGACATAATGAAGCGATGTGGATGCATGCGCATCGTGAGATGGGCAAGGGAAGGTGGGAGCCGCACTCCGTGCGGCGATGCTGCTCTTCCCTGCATCGCCACAAGGGACTGTGGCTCCCACATTGAGACGAGTCGCCGGAACCAGCGTCAGCTCGCCGACTGTGCCGGTGCGGCCGCGCGTGCAGTTGCAGCCGGCATAGCAGAACCGGCAGCGTAAATTGCAGCGATACGTCAGGGCAAATTCCGCCAGCACCGGATAGGTCGAAAATTCGAGCGGATGCGGCATGGTCGTCACCGCCGGATTGGCGCAAAATTCATTCAGCCGGCCTTCGAGATAATGCCGCACGGCCAACAAATATGCGCCGACTTCGGTCGGCGTGATCTGGGTCGGCGTGAGCCGCGCGAGCACGGCTGCGTATGGCGCGCCATCCAGCAATGCCTTCAGAATGCGCGCACCGCTCGGATTCAGCTTGCAGGCCACGTTCGGCCGCTTGATTAAGAGATTGTCTTCAAGCCGGACAAACACATACGGCCGCACCCGGGCAATGTATTCGTCCACCCAGGACAAGGCGTGCGTTGGCGTGCTCTGCGTCATGTGCTCGTGCCGCGCCACTAATGTGAGCCGCCGCTGACGCAGGCCGAGTGACACGCCGAATGGCAGGCGGAATGGCAGGCCGAGTGACACGCCGAATGACAGGCGGAGTGGCACGCATCGTGGCACACATTCAGGTTGAGCGCAAGGTCGGTGCTGACCGGCGCTTGGAGAAAATGCTCGGCGTCAACTGGAATTGCGGTGGCATATTGATACGGATCGCGCCGCCAGACAAAGGGCGTGTTCTGGCGGTAGTTGCGCGTGTGCCAATACCAATAAAACCAAGCCTGATCATCCGCGCGTTCGCGTTCGACCGGCTGGGTCTCGTGCGCCGCCAAATAGTCATTAATGATTTTTCCATAATGTTTTTGGGTGGCCTCGATATCGGCATCCCATGCTTTTTCCTGCACCACGCGCACGGCCCGATTCATCAGCTCTTCGAGCTCGGCCTGCGAAAACTGACCGTCATTCGCCAAGGCGCGCAGAAAACGTTGCTCATAGTCGTCCAAGGCGCTGTCCGGCGGCTTGTTGTCCACCCGCACGCGCAGCGGGTCCTTGCTCAGCACGCTGAGATAGCCTGCGGCGGCAAAGCCGTCGAGCATCGCGCTGAGAATGCGCGCCAGTGGAATGCCGAGATACAGCGCGGCTTCCACCGGCGTCAGATCTGCGCAGACCTTGCCCGGCTTGCGCATGCTCGACAGCATCAGCTTGGGCGGCGTCCAGTCCAGTTTGTCCCAACCAATTTCGCTCAAGCCGCGCTGCGCAATCACCATCGAGCGCTGTTTGGACATGACAATGCCGACAAACACCAGCAGCACCAAGCCAAGCCCGATGATCAATGGTTTGCGCGCAAAACGCTGCAGGGCGCGCGGCATCTGCAATGGCGCTTCATTGTCGCCGCGATCGGCGATTGCGGATTCTGCCTGCTGCGCACCATTTCCGCGCGCCGGCAGCGCAAACCACGCGGCCGGTAAGTAGCATTGCACCTGCAAGTGAAACCGCACACCCGGCTGATTCTTGTGAAACACGATGGCGAGCCGGTCCTGCGGCCCGCGCCGGTAGTCTATCAAGTAGTTTTTATTGACCCACGGCTCGGTCAACACATTTTGCTCTGTGGTGGCATACCGCCGCGGATCCACGCCGGGCGGCAGCACATGCGGCGTGAGCAACGTCAAGGTGTAATGGTCTTGCGCGGCCGACTCATCCCACTGGGCCGGCGCCCAGTTGAAAACCACCAGATCGCGGCCATCCTTGCTGGTGGTCGGTTCGAGATAGCGTGCGGCGCCGAAATCCGTGTCAAAATAAAACACATAGGTCAGCGTGCCGCGCCCGACCCCGCGGCCGTCGCCCAGCACAATATCCCACAAGCCCCGGGCAGTGCGGGAAATGTCGAGGGAGTACTTGCCGCCGCTGCTGTCCACGGCGTACGAGTCACTGCTGACGCGCTGCACCGGCAGTCGCGGATCTGGCTCAAAATAAAAGCCGTGCAATTCGCCCGACAGCACGCGCCACTGCACCGTGTACGCGACCACAGCCGCGCCATTCGCGCGCAGGTCCACGGCTGCTTCGACGAAATTGATTGTGCCCTGGCCGGCGGCCAGCGGCACGGCCAGCGCGCTTAGCAGGGCACCGGCCGTCAGAGTTTGTCGGAACGAGCGCATGGGCACCTCGGGGTGGTCATTGAACAGGATCAGCTATCGCGTGCGAACAGTGTAGCAAGCCAGGCGGGGCATGTCAAACGGTGCCAGGCGCTGCGCCGGCACCGAGTTTAAAGTTTAAGGTTTTAAGTTTAAGACCCCCACGATCCCGCCGTTGGCGGGATCGTGGGTGAATAAGATTGAGAAAACCAGGCGCGTTGGCCTTCTTCCCAATCTTCCCTTCCACCGGTCCCGCCAACGGCGCGGATCGGTGGGGAGGGCAGATGCAGAAGCGCCCCACGACCTATTGACGCACTGACGCACCATGCCGCTGGCTTTGGGCCAGTGCCGCCACCGGCGGCATGGGAGCGACCTCCGTGTCGCGAATCTGCTGCGGATAATTGCAATCTGGCGACCTAAGCGCGGCAGCTACAGCAGCGTCTGGACGCGGGGGCCCGCGTCCCTCCCGAAAAACGCCTCTGCGGAAGGGTCGCCGGCCCCGGCGACCATAACAGCAGCGTCTAGACGCGAGGGCCCGCGTCCCTCCCGGGAAACGCCTCTGCGGGAGGGTCGCCGGCCCCGGCGACCGTAACAGCAGCGTCTGGACGCGGGGACCCGCGTCCCTCCCGAAAAACGCCTCTGCGGGAGGGTCGCCGGCCCCGGCGACCGTAACGGTGCGACCGGCTTGATGCCCCCTACTTCGCGCGCGCTGCGCCAGCCGCCGGCAATACGCCGGGCGTGTTTGTGGCGCCGACCTCGGCATTCAGTATGCCAACCCAATTGTTGGTGCTGGGCGGCAGGCCCGCGTCTTCGCCTAATCCGCGCGCCAGCTCCGCCAGACGCTGCGCAACAATCGCATAATTCAAGCTGTGCTGCTCCGCGGCGCACGCCAATTCCTCCCGTGTCGCCGTCAACCGCGCCTGCGTTATCCAGTTCAAGAAGGGCAACCGCTGGTTCAACACACAATCGTCGGCAGCGCCAGTGCTAACATCGCGCATCATCACCGGCAGGCAACGCTGGAACATAATCGCATAGTTTACGGAGTAATTCGAAAAATCTGCGCCGTTGAGCGCCTCCTCCACACGCGTTTGTATGATGGCAGTGAGCTGCTCGCTTTCCGGGCAATACTCACTGCTCGTCGCCATGGAACGAAACAGCCCCGCGGCGGGCGCAAGGAATTCCAAAGGATTCATAATGCTGAGTTCGTTCGCAGACAAGAATTTTCCGAGAAACTGTTGTTTCAACGCATTATCTTCTGTGGTGTGCAATGCCTTCTGCAATGTTGTCAGTTGCGGCAAAATGTACACAGCCCACCACGGTGCGTATTCATTGGCCGTAACACCGTCAAGATGGTTGCGCCACATTTCCAATATCCACTTCGTGAGATCTTTGCTTATGCGCGGATACGCACGCAGATCCTCCGGCATGTCCATACTAAGGCATGACGGCGTCATAAGAAGCGTCTTGGCCGCAGCCACGGCAGCGGTGGTGCACAGCGGCCCTTCGCGCAGGAATAGGCGCAGCGCCTCTTCGGCTTGCTGTCGCAGCGCCGCTTTGCCGTTGGCTGGCGCGGCCGGCGCGGCCGGCGCGGTCGTTGTGGCAACATACTTGCGAATCTCATTCAGCGGCGCGTCAAGCTGCCAGATGCTGTTGCTCAAGGCGTCAAAGCGCTGCTGCCAGACGGCCCGCAGCCAATGCCCTGTAAAAGTTACTTGGGTATACCAAGCGCTCTCGTGATGTGCACCGAGAGTCCACACAAGTGTGTTGGACAGGTCCCATTCACATTCGACTGTTCTGCCGCCACCTGAACCCCACATTGCTCCGTTAAATGTAAATGGCGTGTTTGTTAAGTCACCTATTGAAAAAAGATCGCATATGCGTTTTGGTGGCATGTTTGTCGAATAAATCTCAAGTGCGCTCTGAAGATAATAAGGCGTTGGAACGCGCATGAGTCCTGCGGAAAAAGGCCCATCGCCAAAAGATATTTGCCATATCGACACGTTCCAGTCTCGCAGCTTTCCGTTAACAACCTTGGCACCAGCGCATAACGAACGTTCCAGCTTTGGCGTATCGTAAACAATAGCGGCGGCGGTCTTATGCAATCGCGACAATTGCACATTCAGGACATCCGGTTCGCGCAGTTGCAGCGCCGCAAACGAGGCGTATCGCGCCAGGTTGTTGACGGCCGCCATGGCTAGATAGGGCTGCTTTTCGATGATGTACTCTCGCGCCGTAGCGTACCAGCGTTCGAGTGCGCGCGCCACCGGCGCCGGCGCGTAGCCGGCGTCTGTCCATGCCAGATCGTTGAGCAGTCGCTGATAATGGCGCGTGACCATGTTGGAGCTGATGCCCATTGCGGCCGCATTGAAGAACCAGTTTTGCATGATCGTGCGCAGCAGGCTGGTCTGCACGCGAATCACTTCGGCCAGATTTGTGCGCTGCGTCAGCCCGTCCAAATACTCATCAAAGGTGGTGCGATCCACCTGGGAGCTGCGCCAGTCCAGCGTGGTCCATTGATATTGCAGCGCGTCGCGAACGTTGCGGTTGGCATTCGCATCGCGCGGACTGTCGCCGCCGAGCGCCAAGGCATTGCGCAGGTCGTCGCACGGCAGGCCTTTGTCGGTCAGGGCGGTCATGGTTGTGCGCATCACCTCGGCCTGGCCGTTGCGCAGCGCGGCGGTCTGCGCCACGCCGGCCACGCGCGCAAGCTGGTCGGTGGTCAAACTGTGATCCTGCAACAGGCGCAGCGCAGCATCGGTCGCAACTGCCGGCGCGCCCTGAATGTAAAGTTGATGCTCGATTTCCTTGATGGCAACATCCGTGCTGACGGCGGCGCAGGCAAGAGCAGCACTAACGGCAATTGAAACAATCCATTTCATACCAACCTTCCTGATTCAGGTTACAGAGTAACGTTGTGCCACCATCATAGCAGATGCGATTGGTGCAGTTGTCACACCGATGTCAAGAGGGCACATAATCCTGTTCTAACACTTTTTCTTAGTGCTCCCCACCGATCCACGCCGGCGGCGGGATCGGTGGGAGCAAAGATTATGAAATGGTGATTCGCGCACCGACTCTCCTCCCAATCTTTCCTTCCACCGGTCCCGCCAACGGCGTGGATCGGTGGGAGGGCAGACCCCCACGATCCCGCCGGCGGCGGGATCGTGGGTGAATAAAATTGAGAAAAACCGGGCGCGCCGACTCTCCTCCCAATCTTTCCTTCCACCGGTCCCGCCAACGGCGTGGATCGGT
>CAYNJC010000005.1:119-38729 GCA_964397565.1 uncultured bacterium | reverse complement strand
CGGTGGGAGGGCAGACCCCCACGATCCCGCCGGCGGCGGGATCGTGGGTGAATAAGATTGAGAAAAACCAACACGCCGTCCTTCCTCCCAATCTTCCCTTCCACCGGTCCCGCCAACGGCGCGGACCGGTGGGGAGGGCAGAGGCGCCGGGCCCGCCGACCATATTCCAAATCTTTTCTCCCACCGGTCCCGCCAACGGCGTGGATCGGTGGGTAGGGCAAGCTAGTGCTTGCATAGAATGGCATCCACATCATACTCGCTGAACGTGCCAACATAGAACTGATCTTCCCATATGCGACCGCTGCGCATCTGTTCGGCGACCCCATTTTGGAATGCGCAACCAATGTTGTTGGGTGACCGTTGCGGATCACCGCGCAACGCACAATGGACATGGTCCGGCATAACCGACACCATTGCCACTTGGCACGCCAGCTTTTCACCAACCGCCAGAATCCCGTCGCGAATGCACGCCAGTTCGCACTCTTCAACGAATCTATGACGACCGCTGACAACCAAGACCAGGTGCAGATTGTACCAATAGCGACCGTGTGCAGTTTCCGCAGGCTTGGAGAGATCAACCGTTGGTACAGTCACCGTGTACTGCTGCAGCCTCGCCACAAAGCGTGGATCAGCAAAGTCTTCTTTTGCCAGCTGTCGCCCCAGATACTGCTCGACCACCGCGCGCACGTTGTGCCCAACACTGCGTACGGCAACCTTGCGGCTGAACACAACTGCATGGCCCTGCGCGCGGAGCGCATGCTGGAGCCGACCTTTGGCGCGTTGTGCGAGTGTCGCAGGACTTGTCTCTGCGTCCGTGCTGAACAAGACCTGTAGCATATCGTCCTGCACATGAACCGCATCAACAGTTAGGTGATCTTGTGTAAAAACTGACGGTGACTGTTCCAGCACGGCAGTAACTGTCTGCGAATCTAAGGGTGCGCCGGTGGTCCAGCCTGTCCAACCATATTGCAACCGATGAACAATGTTGTTGCCTTGTCCTGTATACAACATTAGTCATGCCTCATGCCGTGGGTGAAGGAGATTGAGAAAAACCAAGCGCGCCGGCCTTCGTCCCAATCTTCCCTCCCACCGAGGCAAGCTCGGTGGGGAGGGCAGATGCAGAAGACCCCCACGACCTCGCGTCGTGGGTGAAGGAGATTGAGAAAAACCAAGCGCGCCGTCCTTCCTCCCAATCTTCCCTCCCACCGAGGCAAGCTCGGTGGGGAGGGCAGAGACACCAAGCGCCGGCCTTCGTCCCAATCTTTCCTCCCACCGAGGCGAGCTCGGTGGGGAGGATAGAGGCACCGGGCGCGCCAGTTTTCCTCCCAATCTTCCCTTCCACCGGCACAAGGCCGGTGGGGAGGACAGAGACACCACGCGCGCCGGCCCTCCTCCCAATCTTTCCTTCCATCGGCGCAAGGCCGGTGGGGAGGACAGAGGGAGGGCATGCTCATGGCCCGACGACAAGCTTATACCCATGGCGGTGTTCGGTCGCGATGCTCAGACCCGTGCCCTGCGCGAGCTTCCTGCGCAGCGCGAGGATGTGCGTGTCAATCGTGCGATTGGTCGGATACGTCTCCGGCGGCCAGAGCTGGTCGAGAAACTCGTCGCGCGTGACCGGCCGACCATCGCGGGCGATCAGCAGTTGCAGCATTTCCAGCTCTTTGCGGGTGAACTCGACTGGCACGCCGGCATGCGCGGCGGTCCAGCGCGCGAAATCGAAAGTCCACGTGCCGCGCGTCACTTGTTGCTCGAGCGCGGACTGACTGCGCCGCAGGACGGCGGCGACACGCTGGAGCAGTTCCTTGATCGAGAACGGCTTGACAACATAATCATCCGCGCCAAGCTCGAAGCCGTCAATGCGGTCATTCGTTTCGCCGCGCGCGGTCAGCATGATGATGGGCACGCGATTGCCTTCTGCGCGCAAGGTGCTGCAGACATGATAGCCATTGATTTTCGGCATCATGATATCGAGCACGATCAGCGCGACGGCGTGGGTGCGCACCAGATGCAGCGCTTCTTCGCCGTCGGCCGCTTCGAGCACGCGATAGCCCTCGGCCTCGAAATTGCGCACCAGCACTTTGCGCAGCACCGCTTCGTCGTCAGCAATGAGAATGGTCAATGGCATAAAAATAAAAAAAATGTTAACGAAGAGGACAAGAGTGCAGCAAGAGTCCAAAAGAGGCAGAAGGCATTTTTGGTTGTAAGGTATTCGGGGTACCGTGATTCATGCACCAACTCCCAAAAGTGATTGTTGACGAGGACAATTTTCATGCACTCTTTGTCTCTCTTGCCATCTCTTATAACTCTTCGTAAAGATTCAGCTTTCGCGCGGCAGGGTTACGGTGAACGCGCTGCCTTTACCCAGCGCGCTCTCGACGCTGACACTGCCACCGAGCGCTTCCGCCAGCTCGCGCACAATGGCCAAGCCGAGGCCTACGCCGGGATACTCGCGCGTCAGCTCATCACCAACGCGATAGAACCGCTGGAAAATGCGCGCGTGCTCATCGGGCGCAATGCCAATGCCGAAATCCTGGACGGTCACGCTGGCGTGCGTGGCATCCGCGGCAATCGTCACGACAATTTCGCGGGCCGTGCCGGAATATTTGACGGCATTGTCCAACAAATTATACACAATGCGCTCCAACGCTTGCACGTTGCCGTTCACCACCGGCGTCGCCTGCGTACGCACGGTGATCACGATGCCTCTTTGCGCCGCGGCCAGACTGACGGTGGCGACCGCCGCGGCGACGGCTTTGTCGAGTGCTACCGGCTGCAGGGCCAGTGCCCGGCCGGCACTCGGCGCGCGCGCCACATCAAGAATGTTGTTGACCAACTGCGTCAGCCGGTCGCTTTCCGACATGATCAGCTTGGCGTATTCGTGCTGGTCGTCCGGCTCGTGCACGACACCGCGCTCGATCGTTTCGGCCAGTGCGCGCACGGCGGCAATCGGTGTGCGCAATTCGTGACTGACTGCCGCCACAAAATTCAATTGATGCGCCAGCAGCAGGCGTTCGGCGCCCAGCAGGCGCGCGGCTCGGATCGTCAGCCACACCAGCAGGATGAACAGCCCGCTCAGCCCGCCAATCTGTGCCAGCATGCGCACACGATACCGGGCCGCCCAGCGCGCGGCGTCAAACGGCACCAGGGCCAGGGTAACACCATATAGATTGGTTGCGGCACATTCACCCAGCGCCGCCGGCTCAAACGGTCGGCGAACGACGATATGCACAAAACTATTACTGGCGTGCGCCGCCGCCGCGGACTGCCATTCGTCTGCAATCCACGTGACACAGCGGTCTTCGTCAAGCCAGTAGCTGGTAGTGGTTGCGCGTCCGGCGTCACTGCCGGCGACCCGCACGCACAGCCCGGTCTGCGGCAGAAATGCGGCAAGCATCACGCGTGCGCGCTGCACAAGACTCGGATCGGCGCCCAGCCACGCCAGCCGTTGCACCAGCGCCAGCGTGGCATCGCGCGCATCCGGCGCGGTGCGCAGGTCCAACGCGCCGGCGGCGTCCAGCCATTGCGCCGCCGCAGAATCAAACCAAGGCGTGTGGCGCTGCAGCGCAAGTTCTTCCAACCATGCGGCCAGCCGAACTGGGAATCCATGCGCATCCATTTCGTGGGCATAGCATTCTTGCAGTAGGCGATAGACTGCGCTGGCGCGATTGGTATCGCCCGCGGTTTGCGCAGCTTCGGCCACGCGCCAGGCAATCTCGACCGCCGTCGCGCGGTCATGCCGCACCAGCCGCGCCAGTACCGGGTCGGTCACGACCTGCCCGGCCGCGTCGTTGGTCAGCGCGGCCACTGGCACATTTGACCAGATGGTTGTCGGAAAATAATTTTCAACCAAGCGCGCGAGCGAGGAGGTCGCGCAGGCTTGCAGCGCATAGGTACACGGCGGCATCACCGGCGTGCCATCGTCGGCAATGGTGATGATTGCACGCGCCACGCCGGAGGTCTGCAACTGCGGCTCTGCGCGCGTGCATGCCTCAGGCAGCCACACGTCCAGCGCGCGCGCGAATGCGACGAGAATGTCGTGCGATTGCGCGGTGTCCAGCCGCTCTCCTGCACGGAACTGCGCGACAGAGTAAACAATGCCGGCTGCCGTTGCCAGCATCATTAGAATCAGAAACAGCAACAGCAAGCGCGGTCTGCCGCGCATGCGGCGGTCGAGCAACGACGAGGTGGATCGCACGGCACTAGTCATGAAGGTAGCATAGCCGTTCTGTCCGCGCGAGTTGTCACGCAGTTGTCAACCCGCGCGGATGCAAAGAGGATAGGCCGCTGCGTTATGAAGCCCATTTCAGGGAGATCTTCTTCCCAGAATGAGCACAGTCGCGGAGATACAGATTGATCAGATTTTGATAAGGCACACCGGTTTCCCGCGCCAAGCCCTTGAAGTACTCGATGACGTCTGTGCCCAAGCGCATCGTGACTTGTTTGCGGAAGTGCTTGGCGTAAGGGTTGCGAATCGAATCGGTAAAATCGTATTCTTTTCTCATAGGTAGCTCCCGTACTGTTTGCGTTCGTCTGGTGTGGCTCTACGAGCCGAGATAATTCGAATAAACCGCGTTGCGTTCATAATTATATTGTATTGTTTTTGGCATTACAATGCAAGCAAACGTCAGATAAATCCATGCCTGAATCAATTGTTTTTCCAAGGGCCACCGGCCCGCTTTCAGCCCTTGTATTTTTTGGGTTTAGATTCCTGGGGCGGTGCTCCAGGCTGGGATAAAACGCGCCTTTGGCGCTACAAAACGTCTTTGGATTGACATAGTCCTTGACATATCAAGGATGTGTGCTGGGCACTTTCCCAGCGCGCGGGGTCTTGAACAGGCGCCGCGAAAGCACGCGATAGGCCGGCTGGTATTCTTTGATAAACGCCGGCGTGTGATGCACGACCGGATAGTTGTTGCTGCGCACAAACGCGTCAAAGGCCTGTACGTCCGCGCGCGCCAGCGGCACGGTGCCGCTGTTCACCGCGGCGACAACGTGCTGCCAGGCTTGGGAAACCGCCGCCGGGTCGGCCTGCGCGGCATGCACCGACTGCCACATGGCCCGCGCCACTGGTTCGAGTGCGCCGCCGCGCGCCTTCCACGCGCGCAAGTTGAACCAAGCCCAGTCATCGGCAACACCAATCGGCAGCCAGAGCGTTTCATTGGTCGGCGTGACTTGTTGCCATTCGTTGGTCAGTTCGTCTTGCAGTGCGGCACCGGCTTGCGCAAGATGGCCGGGGCCACAGATGCCTTGATACAGCATTTTGTACACATCTTGCGCGGTGGCGCGCGGGAAGCGTTCGAGAAATGCCGCCGCGCGCTGGGCCGGCGCGTGTGGCGTGACAATCACACTGGTCATGCCGGTGAAATATAGTTGGGCACAGCGTTGCACATCGGCCGGCGTCAAATACTGCACGGCTTGCAGTAGCGCATCGGCATACCACGCGCCCACGCCGCGATATTCCGACACCGCCCCTTGCGCGGCCTGCGCCGCGGGCGATTGCTGCTGACTGGCCAGACTGACCGCCAGGGCGGTCTTGGCATCGTTGACGATTTGCGGTTCAAGCGGCAGACGACAAAGATCGTCGATTGCCGCCGCCATTTTTTGCCGCACCAGCGCGGCGTTGTCCGGCAGGCATTGCGCCAAGGCGAGCAGGCCGCCGGCATGCGTGTCACTGAGCACATCGGCATAAACCACATAGACCAAATCGGCGTCGCCGCGCAAGACATCAAACAATTTGCCGCTGAGCCCGCCCAAATAACTGTTGAGCAACAGCAGGGCGGGATACATGGGCGTGCCGGCCCGCGGCGCGGGATAACCCAGCATCACGGTGGCCTGCGCGCGCGGCGCGGGAATGACGGCGGAGGTGTGGAGAGATGAAGGGATGGAAGCATGGAGGAATGGAGGAATGGAGAAATGGAGGGACGGAGCGGGGAGCGCGGCAAACAGGGCGGTGCACTGTTCCCGCACCGCGACGGGGTCAACATTGCCCGCGATGGCGATAACGATATTCGACGGTTGGAGCAACGCGCGGTGAAACGCTGCCAACTCGGCCTGAGTGATGCGCGCCACCACGTCACTGGTGCCGCTTAAGGGCATGGCATAGGGTGTGCCGGCAAAGAAGGTTGCGCGGAAATCGAGCATGGCCTCGACTTGCCATTCATCGCGTGCCGTGCGAATTTCGGCCAATTGCACGCGCCGTTCGTTTTCGAGTTTGTTGGTGGGAAGCGCTGCATGCAGGAGCGTGTCCGCAAGAACATCCAGCAGGGCGGGCAGGTCCGTCGGCGTGCATTCGAGGTCGCCGGCAATGCCATCGCGGCGCGCCTCGTAATGCAATGCGGCGCCGCGCGCTTCGATCGCTTGCGCAACGTCGTCGGCTGTGCGCGTGGCGGTGCCTTTGGTCAACATGCGCGCCAGCAAAGTTGAAATGCCATTGTTGGTCGCTGTTTCCGTCACGACACCACCGGGAACATAGACACTGACAGCCACCAGTTGCGCGGCATGGCTGGGGCGCACAACCACGCGCACGCCATTCGCCAGGCGCGTGATGGTGTTGGTCTCATCCGCGGCGACGGCTGCGGTGCTTGCGCCAGTCTGCGCGGGACCACGCGCGCGCGGCCGCACGGTCACCGAAATCTGGGCATTGGTCTGCAAATACACGCGTGCCACGGCCAGCACATCCGAAACAGTAAGTTGCATGAATTGCCGCGACACATCGCTGCCGAAATTGGGATCACCGGCGGCGACATCGCTGCCGCCCAGCAAGCCGGCAACGCCATTCACGGATTGCAGTGCGCGCGCATACTCAAGTGCAAAGCCGCGCTGAATGCGGGCGACATCGGCGGGCGCGAACGTTTTTTCGCGCGCGGCCATGCACTCCGCCACAATTGCCGCGACTGCTGCCGTTTCGCCGCCCGGCTCACAGGCATAGTCGATGATAAACAGCCCTTGTCCCAGGGATGGCGTCCAACTAAAGGTGGAGACATCGGTGACGACGCGTTGCTCATTTTTGACGCGTTGCACCAGCGGCGCCAGCTCGCCCTGGCCCAGCACTTTGGCGAGCAGATCCAGCGCCTGCGCATCGGGATGCAGGCCGCTGACGGTCGGAAACGCAATACAGCCCTTAACCTCATTCACGTTGGCTTCTTTGACGGCGGTGCGCGGCGCCCGCACGGGCGGCTCGGCCGGAATGGCGCGCGGCCATTCACGCCCGGGCTTGATCGCGCCAAAGCTGCGCTCGAGGACCGGTTCAACGTCCGCGCGCGTCAGCGGCCCGACCACGACCACGGTCATGTTGTTGGCCACATAGCGCTCGCGATAATAGCGTTGCACGTCCGCGCGCGTCAGCGTTTCAAAGGTCGCGCAATAGCCGGCCACCGGCACGCGCAACGGGCTGACGTAATAAGCCGTGTGGCTCAGCAGCTCCCATAAAATAGTATCCGGCTCTTCCTCGCCCATTTTGATTTCCTGGACGATCACGCGCTGCTCGCGCTGCACTTCATTGGTCGAAAACGTGTAGCGATATAACTGATCGGCAATGACGTCGGCCATGACCGGCCATTGATTCGTCAAGGTCGTCATGTGAAAACAGGTTTGATCCTCGGACGTGTAGGCGTTGTGCGTGTCGCCGAGTGTGCGCGCCAGGGCCTTGATTTCCTGCTCGCTGCGGCGCGTGCTGGCGCCGAAGACAATATGCTCGACATAATGCGAAATGCCGCGGCCCAAAAAATCATCTTCCAGCGCCGCGCCGGTTTTCACGAATGCGTGGAGCGTCACCAACGGCGTGCCGCGCTGGGTGTGGACAATGACGCGCAGCCCGTTGCTGAGCGCAAACAGTTCGTGCGGCACACGCTCGATGGTGCCGGCCGACACGCTATTAGCGCAGAAACTCAGGAGAAGAATAAGAAGAGCAACAAGGGATTTCATTGGGATAGGGGTCAGGGTTCGGGGTTCAGGGTTCAGGAAAAATGATGAGTGACGAGTGATGAATGATGAGTGTTCGGTGGAGGAAGAGCAGCGGCAGGAAATCCCCCAACCCCCTTTTCCAAAGGGGGACGGCAGCGACCCCCAATCCCAATCTCCCTGGCGGCGTCTGCGCCGTACCGCCAACGGCGGTAGGCGTACCGGCAGCCGGGGAGGGATTCTGCTCAAAGGGGGACGGCAGACCCGCATCGTTGCTAGACCGCCTGTGCATGCGCCTTGTGCGCTGCTGGTCGTGGTGCGCATGTGGAGCAGGATTTTGGATAAATTCTCGCGCGGCACGATAAATTTATCTGACACGCAACCGCTGCGTCTCCAACCTAAAACTTTAAAACCTTGAAACCTAAAACCGGTTTTCATGATCCGCCGCGCACGACTGGATTGCGCAGGCGGCCGATCGTTTCGATGTCGACCTCAACCACATCGCCGGGCTGCAACGGGCCAACGCCGGCGGGTGTGCCGGTGGCAATGACATCACCGGGTTCGAGCGTCATGATATGCGAAACAAATTCGATGATTGCCGGAATGCCAAAGATCAGTTGGGCCGTGCTGGCCTGCTGGCGCAGCGCACCGTTGACAAAACTGCGCACGGCCAGATCAGAGGACTCGATCCCGGCCACAATGGCCGGGCCGATCGGGCAGAAGGTGTCAAAGGATTTGGCGCGCGTCCATTGGCCGTCGGCGCGCTGCAGATCGCGCGCGGTAACGTCATTCAAACACGTGTAGCCAAACACGCACGCCAGCGCGGCGGCCGCCGACACGCGCCGTGCGCGTGTGCCGATCACCACCGCCAGTTCGGCTTCGTAATCCACGCGCTGCGTCCAATAGGCGGGATAGACAATCGGCTCATCCGGCCCGATCACGCTGGAGGGCGGCTTCATGAAAATCAGCGGGCAGGCCGGCAGGTCATGACCGAATTCCTGGGCGTGATCACGATAGTTGACGCCCAGGCAGATGATCTTTGTGGGTTGGCATGGTGCGCGCAGCACCGCGCCGGCGGCCGGGATTTCCGCGATTTGACAAACGTTGTCCTGCCATGGCGCGGCCGAGAGAAGCTCGATGATCTCGCCATTGTGCCGCCCGTAATGCATGGCGCCCAGCAGTTCAACGCGGACAAAGCGGCCAAGGGTGGTCATCGTCGTGTGGGATGCATAAGAAATATCATACACTATAGTACCGCAAAGGGGGCATGTACGTCAAGTGTGCGCGGGTTATGTGCTGAAGTTTCGCTATAACGGCCTGGTACCTCAATTTGCCAGACACGACCGCACCTTCCTGCCGATCTTTAGCCAGAGTAAGACAACTGCCAGCTAAGGCATCAGCCAGTCCCGCCACCAGCGGATCATTTGTGGTGCTCCTTTGCGCTCGGTCGCACAGGACGCGGGCCGGCGCTCACGCTGCAACAGAGTGCCTTGATAGTTGCTTGGCACATCGACCCCTTGGTTTCGGCAACGCGATCCGCAGGACGAGCCGGTTGGTTCTTCATGGCGCAAGTTGCAGATTCCCTCAATTCTCGCGCGACGCGAAAAGTTAATCGCGAGTCGGTGCGGTTTGTGATCTGTACTTTCTTTCACAATACGGCGGTAATGGCCCGCGCGCTCAAACAATACATCGGCGTGCAAGAAATCCACAACCGTGCGTCTATTATAGTTGTTTTTTTGAATGCGTTTTGCTATACTCTATTAATGAAAGCACTTACTTGTTGTCATGCCAGTTGTGGCTGCGGGTGCTGACCGCGGCTGCAGAAGCCGCTCTCGTCGCGGGCGGCTACAACGACGATGCAAAGAAGAAGGCGCTCTCGTTAGTACTTACTTCTGAAAATCACAAAAAGAACCGAATTAAGAACATGCAAGGCAAGGATGCACCCATGAAAACGCGTAACGAGACCAGTAACCAATTCATCGTAACATGCCCATGAAAACGTCCGCCAGCACAGGCACGCGCATGCTGTTGATGCTTGTGTTGACACTCATGGTTGGTTTTCGACCAGCATTTGCCGCCAGCGATGGAGTGGCGACGCCCAGCATGACGCAGATGACTGCCACAGGCTTGGCAGAATCGCCGATGGCGGTCGAGAAAAGTGGCTTGGAATCGTGTGTGCCCGGCCGCATCATTGTCACGCGCAAGGCTCCGGCAAAACTTGCGTGCGATACGGTTACCGCCAATGCCCAGGTGGAAGCGGTCAAAGCGATGCTGAATGCGCGAACGCGCAAGCAATTGAAGTTGATTGGCGCCGAAGTATGGGAATTTACCGGAAAATCGGTGGACACAGCCGTCGCCGAGGCCAAGAAGTCCGGCCTGTTTGAATATGTTGAGCCGGACTATGTGATCAAGCTGAACGAGCCGCCCACATCGCCGGCTTTTGAGAAGGCCGGAGCGGCCATGGACGCTCAGCAGCGTGCGCGGGCGGCCGTGACACCGAACGATCCGTTTTTTGGCGACCAATGGAATATGATGAAAATCGCCGCGCCCGATGCATGGGGCATTACCACCGGTGGGGATGTAGTCATTGCCGTGATGGACACGGGGTGCAACCTGACCCATCCGGACATCGTGAGCAACCTCTGGCACAATCCCGAAGAGATCGCCGACAACGGCATTGATGACGATGGCAATGACTATATTGATGATGTGTATGGTTGGGATTTTTCTTATAATGACAAAACACCGGAAGACGGATATGGTCATGGATCACATGTTGCCGGCATTATTGCCGCAACGGGCAACAATGCGGTCGGCGTTGCGGGGGTCTGCTGGAGCGCCAAGATCATGGTGCTCAAGATGATGGATACCTACGGAGCCACCAGCGTCTCCATCATGGTCGAAGCACTGCAGTATGCTGTGAGCAAAGGTGCGCGGATCAGTAACCATAGCTATAGCTATGGCTTTGGTGGCTCCGTCCGCAGTCAAGCCCTCTTGGACGCCTTCCAAGCATCCGCAAACGCGGGACAACTTATGGTGTGCGCTGCTAGCAATCACAGTAGCGACAATGATATCATGCCGTTTTATCCAGCATCTTTCGACATTAATGCGGTCATGGCGGTCATGGCGTCCCTCACTGACGATTCAAAGGCAGGATTTTCCTGTTATGGGCTGTGTTCCGTTGATTTGGCGGCACCCGGCGATACTATCCTAAGCTTGGCGAACACAGGTACAGGATGTGTGCTTAATAGTGGCACGTCAATGGCTTCACCTCTCGTCGCCGGTGCGGCGGCATTGCTGCTATCGAAGTCTCCGTCATTGTCCAACGTGCAATTGAAAGATGTACTCATGAGCACCGTTGATCCTGCCAGCGGGACGACATGCGTGTCCGGTGGACGCCTGAATCTCTTCAGGGCGCTCCAGTCACAGACGACACCCATGCTGTTTGTCGACAATCCGGCTGTCACCGAAGACAACAGCAACAGCAATACGATTGCGTTTACGGTCAGATTGTCAACCCCGGCTACGCAGAATGTTACTGTCATCTACGCCACCGCCGACGGAACAGCCAGCGCGGGCAGCGACTACATGGCCGCCAGCGGCACACTGACCATTCCGGCCGGGCAGCTTAGCGGACAAGTGACCGTGAACGTCATCGGCGACACAACTCCCGAGAGACTCGAGACATTCTATCTGAACCTGTCGGACCCGGTGAATGCACCTCTATCTGACAGGCAAGGACTTGGAATGATTCTCAATGATGACGGCCCGCTGCTCACCATCACCGATATGTCGCGCATGGAAGACAACAGCAGCACCCCGTTCACCTTCACGGTGAGCTTGACCGAGCTATCGGCGCAGACTGTGAGCGTGCACTACGCGAGCGCCAACGGCACTGCCACGGCTGGCAGCGATTATACGGCGATCAATGGCACCCTGACGATTCCAGCAGGGCAGTTGAGCGACCAGATATCCGTGAATATCACAGGCGACACGACGGTTGAGCTGGACGAGACCTTCTACGTGAACCTGTCAAGCCCGGTAAACGCAACTATCGCGGACGCCCAGGGCGTGGGCACGATTCTGAATGACGACATCTTGCTCTCCATCTCCGATGTGTCCAGCACGGAAGGCAACAGCGGCACCAAGCCGTTCGCTTTTACGGTCAGCCTTAGCCAAGCGGCGGTGAGTGACGTGAGCGTGCACTACAACACCGCCTATATGACTGCCACAGCAGGCGAAGATTATACGACGACCAACGGCACCCTGACAATCCCGGTGGGGCAGTTGAGCGGCCAGGTGACCGTGCAGGTCGTCGGCGACACGATTGTTGAGCCAGACGAGTCATTTTCCGTAATACTGTCGAGCCCGGTGAACGCAACTATCGCGGACGCCCAGGGCGTGGGCACGATTCTGAATGACGATGACGCGGCGGCGATACCGTTCATTGACATTACCAGCGCCTTTGGCTGCGCGGTGAGCAACAATGTGATCAGCGTGGACTTCAGCATACCGCTGGCGATTGATGGCACCAACAATCAGAATGTGGTTGGTTTCATGTGGATGACGACGAATTCCGTCGGGGACTGGCGGATCTCATTCCCGGCATCGGCAGCGTGGTTCTGCACGACCAACGTTTACATGTATCCGGCTTGTATGAATAGCATCTACGTGTATGGCAGCAATGTGTATGGCATAGTCACAAATGATGTGGTCATGGTATATGGCATACCCGAGGGGATTGGCGCCTGCGGCCTGCTGTCACTGGTCATGATAGCACGTGGCCGTCGTGTACTTCGGAAGTAGCGGTACGCCCATGCTACCGGCAGCATGCGGAGCGGAACGGGTGTCAGATACTGACTGGATCGATGAGGATCAACCTGCTGACCGTGATCGTGAAGGATGCGCGGTCAAGGGCAGTCATGCAAAGGGATGGTTACGAAAATTGGGTCAGGAAGCGCAGATCGTTTTCGTAAAAGAGGCGGATGTCGTCAATGCCATATTTCAATATTGCAATGCGCTCGACCCCCATGCCAAAGGCGAACCCGGTGACCTCGTCGGGGTCATAGCCCACGGCGCGAAACACATTTGGATGGACCATGCCGGCGCCGAGAATTTCGACCCAGCCGGTCTGTTTGCAGACGCTACAGCCTGTGCCGCGGCAAACACTGCAGGTGATGTCCACTTCCGCGCTCGGCTCGGTGAACGGAAAGTAGCCCGGGCGGAAACGCAGCTTGACCTGTGGGCCGTAGTAGGCGTGCGCAAAATCGAGCAAGGTGCCTTTTAGTTGGGCAAAGCTGACCGCGCGGTCAACGTACAAGCCTTCGACCTGATGAAAGATCGAGTAATGTGACGCATCAATCCGTTCATTGCGATAGACGCGGCCGGGCGCGACGAACCGCAGCGGCGGCTTGGTTTGTTGCATCACGCGGGCCTGCACCGGCGAGGTGTGCGTGCGCAGGATATAGCGGCCCGCACGCGGATCCGCAGCCGGCGCAGCCTTGATAAAAAACGTGTCCTGCACATCGCGCGCGGGATGTGTTGCGGGAATGTTCAGCGCATCAAAATTGTGCCATTCGTCCTCGATCTCCGGCCCCTCCTCAATGGCGAACCCAAGCCGCTGAAAAATGTCGAGCATTTCGCGCAGGGTCTGGGCCAGCGGATGCGCGCCGCCTTGTCTGCGGGCGCGCCCAGGCAGGGTAACATCCAGGGCATCCTGGGTGCAGGACTGGGCGTCAGCGGCATCGAGCAGCGCGGCGCGGCGCGCTTCGAGCGCGGCGGTAATGGCCGCCTTGGCGTCATTGGCGGCTTTGCCGAGGGCGGGCTTGTCCGCCGCGCTGAGGTCTTTCATCGCGCCCATGCACTGCGCCAGCGCGCCTTTGCGCCCAAGATACTGGGCGTCCAAGGCCTCCAGCTCTTTCAAGGCGGCGGCGGCCGCAATCGCGGCGCAGGCCGCGTCTTGCAGTTTGGACAGGCGCGTGACGAGGGTGGTGAGCATGGCGGAATTTACAAAGTACAGATTTTGATTTGCGATTGTAGCAGCAGGCAATCCTAAATCAAACAGTCAACATTGAACGGCAGGTGCAATGGCAGCACGACCACCTTGATTACCCCCGCCCCGACAGGGCGGGAATGCACGGGATACGCCGATACCCAGGACGTTGCCCTGGGCTGGCATGCCCTGCCCCCTTGGGGCACCCATCGCCTAGCCACATCACATCCACAAGCGCACTCACCTCAGTCATCGACCTTGCAGCAATCACCTTGCACGCATCGCCGGATCTGGGTTACGCGCCTTTGGCCATTGCGCACAAGGTCTGAAAGGCGGCGTTGTCTTCAATCGCCAAGCCGGACAACATCTTGCGATCCAGCACGACGTTGGCCTTTTTCAGCCCGCTGATGAAGGTGTTGTACGACATGCCGTTGTCTTTGGCGGCGATGCCGATGCGGGTGATCCACAGACCGCGCTGGGTGCGCTTGAACTGGCGGCGATGCCGGAAGGCATAGGCCATGCCGCGATTCAAGGTTTCGGTGGCGGTGCGCAATAGATTTTTGCGGCCGCCGAAATTACCCTTGGTCTGCTTGAACAAACGATTCTTACGCCGGCGTGACGCCGGACCATTGGTGGCTCTTGGCATAGGAAAGCTCCTGTTGCTGGATTACGTCGTCGGGTGGCCAGAATTACCCGTACGGCACCATTTTTTTCATGTTTAAACTATCCGCCGGGCTGGCCAGGGCACTGCCGCGCAGTTGCCGCTTGCGCTTGCGCGTCTTGCCAGTCGCCATGTGGCGCCGACTGGCCGTGGTGCGCAGCACTTTGCCGCCCTTGGTTATTTTGAACCGCTTGCTGACGGCCTTGCGTGTTTTTTGTTTTGGCATAAAAGCATCTCCTCGTTATTTACTAACTTTCGCTTTGACCGGTCCGAGCACCGCCGTAAAAATGTTGCCGAACTGCTTGCCGGGCGTTTCGACCGCGCCATATTCCTTGACTTCGCCAATGAAGCGGTTGACCAGCGCGACGCCCAGTTCGTGGTGCGCATTCTCGCGCCCGCGGAAGAAGCAGGTCAGTTTCACCCGGTGGCCTTCCTTCAAAAAGCCGAGCGCATGTTCCTGCTTGGTCGCATAATCATGTTCGCTGATGCTGGGGCGGATCTTGACTTCCTTGGTCTTGACCTGATGGCTGTGATGGCGGGCATCGCGCTCGCGCTTGGTCTGCTCGAACCGGAACTTGCCATAGTTCATGATTTTGCAGACGGGCGGCTGGGCGTTGGGCGCCACTTCCACCAGATCCAACTCACGCCGCGCGGCTTCTTCGAGCGCGCGCTCGACCGGTACAACCCCCAATTGCTTGTCCTCCGCAATCAGGCGCACTTCCTTGGCGTGATACTTGATCTGTTCGTTGATACGAATCTTGTCGACTTGGTACTGAATGCGCGCGATGACGATCTCCGGGTGTGGGGATTACGCGGCGGGGTGCTGCGCCCAGGCACTCTGCCGGGCACGTGTGTCGCGCTCTGCGCACACCCGCGTGACAAATTCATCAAGCTCCATCGGCGGCACTTGCTGGCCGTTGGCCAGCCGAACCGCCACGCGGTTCTCGGCCATTTCCTTGGCGCCCACGACTACGGCATAAGGCACCTTGTCGAGCGTCGCCGCACGAATCTTGGCGCCCATGGGTCGGTTGGTTTCATCCACATGAGCGCGCAGGTTGCGGGCCGTCAAGGCCATGCAGACCTGCTGTGCATAGGCAATGTGGGCATCCTTGACCGGGATGATGCGGACCTGCTCCGGCGCGAGCCAGAGCGCAAAATGCCCCCCGCAGTTTTCGAGCAGCACGGCGAAGAAGCGCTCGATCGCGCCCAGCAGCGCGCGGTGAATCATGTATGGCCGGTGCTCCTTGCCATCCTCGCCGATGAAGGTCATGTCGAACCGTTCCGGCAGGTTGAAGTCAAATTGGATCGTCGAGCACTGCCATTCGCGCTGCAGGACATCGGCGATTCTAATGTCGATTTTCGGGCCGTAAAAGGCGCCGCCGCCCTCGTCTATGTCGAACGGCAGCTGTTCGGCCTGCACGACCTTGATCAAGGCGCGCTGGGCCGCGTCCCAGCGTTCCGGCTCGCCGACGCACTTGCCCTTCGGCTGGGTCGAGACAAAGACGTGAAATTGCTCGAAGCCAAAGGCGCGCAGCATCTCGAGGCAGAAGCGCAGGGCGCGCTGCAGCTCGGCTTCCATCTGGTCCGGCCGGCAAATGATGTGGGCGTCGTCCTGGGTGAAGCCGCGCACGCGCAGCAGGCCGTGCAGCACGCCGCTGCGCTCGTAGCGGTAGACCGTGCCGAGCTCGGCCCAGCGCATTGGCAATTCGCGGTAGGAACGCAGGGCATTTTTATAAATCAAAATGTGGAACGGGCAGTTCATCGGTTTGATGAAATACTCGTCCTCGTCCACTTCGACCGGCGCATACATG
The DNA here is from genome assembly GCA_964397565.1 of uncultured bacterium. Lineage (GTDB taxonomy): Bacteria > Auribacterota > UBA3054 > UBA3054 > JAPLST01 > JAPLST01. Next base: position 22,363 of record CAYNJC010000005.1, on the reverse strand, counting down.
CTTTCGCGGTAGAAGTCGAGGTGGCCGCTGGTCTCCCACAAATTGGCTTTGCCGATATGCGGCGAGTAGACCAGCTGGTAGCCGGCGCCATAATGTGCGGCGCGCCAGTAGCTCTCAATTTCATTGCGGACAATGCCGCCCTTGGGATGCCACAGCGCCAAGCCGGGGCCGATCTCTTCGTGGAAACTGAACAGATCGAGTTCCTGGCCAAGGCGGCGGTGATCGCGCCGTTGGGCTTCCTCGATGCGCGCCAATTCCTGCTGCAGCATGGCCTCGTCCGGATAGGCGGTGCCGTAGATGCGTTGCAGCATCTGGCGTTTTTCATCGCCGCGCCAATACGCGCCGGCGACCGACAACAATTTGACCGCTTTGACCGCGCCCGTGCTGGGCAGATGCGGCCCGCGGCACAAGTCGAGAAACGGGCCGTGCTTGAAGATCGAAATCTGCGCGTCGGGAATGGCGTCGATCAGTTCGACTTTGTAGGGCGCCTGGTGCTTCTTGAAGTACTCGAGTGCCTGGGCGCGCGGCCAGGATTCCTGCACTAGCGGCAGGTCTTGCGCGACAATCTCGCGCATGCGCGCCTCAATCTTGGCCAAGTCTTCCGGCGTGAACGGCTGCGGCACGTCGAAATCATAATAGAAGCCGGACGCGATGGCCGGGCCGATCGCCAGCTTGGCGTGCGGAAACAGCTCGGCCACAGCCTGCGCCATGATGTGGCTGGCCGTATGCCAAAAGCGTTCACGATAGTTCTGGTCGTCAAACATATTCATACAAGGCGGATAGTATAGCAAAAACGGCCGAAAACGTCAAAAGGGCTGCGCTGCAAGGGCAAAATTCGCTCTATCCAAGCCCGCACTGCTTGGCGGCACATACCGGATGCCCACGCGCCGGCACCTCACTTCCCGCCCTGACTACGGAGTTCGACCGGATCGTACGAGGTGTGCAGCGTCTGCAGGTAGTCAATGCCTTTCAGCAGGCTGGCCTGCCATTCATCGAGATCCGCCCAGTAATTGGCAAAGAAGCGCAAATGCCATTGCGGCGGCGGTTTGTATTTGAGCTTGTTGATTTCCGCTTTCAGCGCCTCGATCTCGCCTTTCAATTTGAGATGAAAATCGCGCGTCAGCTCGCGCACTTTACTGCTGTCCGCGCGCGCCGTGCGCATTCGGCGCTTGTTGTCGTCCACCCATTGATTGTGTGTCCGCACCCACTCCGGCAGGCCCTGCGGCAAGGCCTCCGGCGGCAATTCGATCCAATACGGATTATTGGCCCACAGACTGATCATCTCGGTCAATGTCTCCAAGTGCGCTTCACGCGCTTGAATCAGGCCGGCTTCGTCCGCAAATCGTTTTGGTTGCACCCGCACCCAGCCGGGCACGTTGTCAACTCGATAGCCAAAGCGGCGCGTAACCGTGAAAGGCGTGTTGGTGTTGACCCAGTCGGTGTTGGCGCGCCGCACATAGGTGGCGATGCCGAGTACGGCGCCGTTGGTGGTCAGGATCGGACTGCCACTGTGGCCTTTGACAAATTTCGCGCTGGTCTCCACTTTGGCCGGGCCGATGCCGACCAGCAGTCCGCCGATTTGGCGCATCACTTCTTCGCCCTCGGCATTACCGCAGACCACGACTGGTTGCTGCAGGCCGCGCGGCTCAATGATTCGCAACCCATCCGCGGGCGGATTGGCGATGGTGATGCGCACCAGGTCGCGATCGCTGGCCGCCTCAAATGCCAGCGGCTTGAAGCGCGTGCCGCGGCTATTGGTGAACGTCATCCCACGATTGCCCATCAAGACATGCACATTCGAGTACAAGTAGGTATTGCTGCCGGCGCCGGCGATGAAGCCGGTGCCGGAGCCCTGCGTGCCGCGCACGACCACAATCTGATCCAGAACCGTCTCCGGCAGCGCCACGGCGGGCGGTGCGGGGATGTCGACCGGGGCATTGGTCGCGGCGTTGGTTGCCGCCGGCCAAGGCAGGCAGCCTAGCAAGAGGAGCAGTGCAAGCAGGCGGCGCATGGTTGGTTGTTCGCGCGGGGTGAGCGGATTTACGGAGCCAGATCCGGCGCCGCGCACCATCTCCAAATCATGACTGGCAATGGTGTGCTGCGGGTAGGTATCCAAAGACCCCCACGGCCTTGCGCCGTGGGTGAACAAGATTGAGAAAACCCGAGTGCGCCGGCGCTCTTCCCAATCTTCCCTTCCACCGAGACAAGCTCGGTGGGGAGGCCAGACAAAGATTGCGTGGATCATGGCGTTTGCACGGCGGCGCGCACATCGCCGACGAGATTGCTGACGGCCTGGTGCACGGCGGTGCACAGGGCGGCGACCAGTGCTTGACGGCTGTCGTCGGCACATTTCACACGGCGGACATATTCGTGCTGAAAGACAATCGTCGGGGTGGCGGCCTCGCTGCGCACGTGGGTCAGCGTAAACGACACGGCGACCGCGCCAAAGCGGGCGTCGTTCTCGCGGCGTTCGCCCAGCTCGCGAATATTGCCATAGAGGGCGTAGTCGGGCTTCTGAAACGCACCGGCGGTAAAGACGGCTTGGAAGATACGCGCGGCCTCGAAGTCACGCACGAGTTTCTCGGTCATTTGCTTGGCCGGACTGGCGATCCACTGATCATAGGCGTACAGGCCCGCGCGGTGTTGCTCGTCGCGGTACACCAGGGCATCGCGGTCATATTCCGCGGCGATGCGGATCGGCCAGATCATGATGGTCTGCGGCACCGGCGCAGCGCTGGTTGGCCGAGGCGGCAGATAATCGAGCTGGTAATAGACGATCTCCGCGGCGGGCTGTTTGACCAACGAACCACAGCCGTGCAGCAGCAGCGCCACGACACTCAGCCAGATACTTGGGCGAGAAAAGCAGGTCGGCATTATTGCTCCCGTTTGACAGGTTGACCAAACATTGTTTGCGACGGCCGCGTTTTGAGCGCCTCGCTGAATGAGCGCAGATTATCCATGGTCTGCTGCATGTCCTGCAGCATCGGCTGCAGATTGCTTTCGATGGCGTAGACGCTGGAGTTCAGCCGTGCGGTCAGGCCGGTCAGTTCGCGCAGCAGGCGATCCACCTCGTCCGGCTTGATGCGCTCACTGATCGAGCGCACGCGTTGCATGGTGGCGTTGGCGTCGGCAATCAAGTTGGACACGCTGCCGGCGGTGATGTAGCCATCGAGTTCTTTGCTGATGCGGTCGGCGGTGGCGATGGTGGTGCGCAACTGGCCAAAGATCGGCTGCCAGGTGTTGGTGTCGAAAAAGGTGTTGATCTGCTGAAGGGCGGCGACCATGCCCGCGGAAATGCGATGGGTGTCGACGCTGAGTAGTTGCTTGTTCAACGTGTCGAGGATATCAAACATCTGCGCCGCGGGATATGAGGGAATAACGAGCAGATCGGTTTTGAAGTCCAACTTCGGTTCAAGCCGCGCGCGCCCGTCGCGCAACGAGAGCTCGATATACTTGATTCCGGAAATATTGACATTCTGCAGACGCGCCACCAGGGCCGCGCGGTTGACCTTAAACGTGCGATTAATGTCCAGCACGACTTCAATCAACTTGCCGTCGGGCGCGATCCGAATGGCGCTGACGCGCCCGACCTGCAACCCGCTGAATTTGACCGGCGCGTTGCGATCCAGCCCTTGAATGCTCTCGGAAAAGTAGGTGACGTAGCGGCGCGTGTCACTGAAATAGCGGCTGGCGAAAAAGAGCATCACCACCGCAACCAGCAGGAGGATGCCAACCAGGAGGAACACGCCGACGCGAAAGGTGCGGGCTTCATTGGCCATAAGGAGTCCTTGTCATGGTGCGGCTGAAAGTAATTCGCGGTTGAAGAACGCATGCACGACGGGATTGGTGGCGTGATCGCGCAAATCGGCCGGGCGGCCTTCAGCAAGAATGCCTTTGCTGTCCTTGTCGAGCATGATGACGCGCTGCGCCACCGCGAAAATGCTGGCCAGCTCGTGGGTCACGATCACGATTGTGGCGCCGAGACTGGTGTTGAGCTGCAGGATCAGGCGATCGAGTTCAGCCGAGGAAATCGGGTCGAGCCCGGCCGACGGCTCATCGAAAAAGAGCAAGAGCGGATCGAGCGCCATGGCGCGCGCCAGGCCGGCGCGCTTTTTCATCCCGCCGCTGATCTGCGAGGGCAGGTAATTCTCATAGCCGCTCAGATTGACCAGCGCCAGTTTGATGCGCGTAATCACCTCTTTGGTTGCCTGCGGCAGGCGGGTGTATTCATCCAGCAGCAACTCGATGTTCTCGGCCAGGGTGAGTGAGCCAAACAGTGCGCCGGATTGGAACAGCACGCCGAACTTGCGCAAGATGCGCGTGCGGGCCGCGCCACTGCTGGCGGTCAGGTTTTCGCCATCCAGCCAGACTTCGCCGGCAAGCGGCTGTTGCAGGCCGATCAGGTGGCGCAGCAAAGTGCTCTTGCCGCAGCCGCTCACACCGACCACCACAAAAATCTCGCCACGGCGCACCTCGAACGAGAGATGCTCGTGGATGATCTGTTCACCATAGCCAGTGGTCAGATCGCGGGCGGATATGAGGACGTCGTCGGGCATGCCGGTTTATAAATATTGAAACAAAATGGTGAACAGGGCATTGGCAATAATAATCAGGAAAATGCCGCTGACCACGGCCGAGGTCGTATAGCGCCCGACGCTCTCGGCCCCGCCGCGCACTTGCAGGCCGCGCATACAGCCCACACCCGCCGCCAGCACCGCAAAGGCCACCGCTTTAATCATCCCCTGCATAATCATCCACAGCGTCAGGGCATTGTACACCTGGTTGAAATAGGCAAACACCGTCAAATCCAGAAAGGCCATGCTGACCAGCGCGCCGCCGATAATGCCGGTGGCGGTTGCAATCAGCAGCAGGCACGGCATGGCGATCAGCGCTGCCAACACTTTCGGCATCACCAGGAAGCGTTGCGGGTCAAAACCCATTGCCTCCAAGGCATCCACTTCTTCCGACACTTTCATGGTGCCAATCTCGGCGGCAAAGGCCGCACCGGAACGGCCGGCAATCAGGATACCGGTCATAATTGGCCCGATTTCCTGGGCCATCGCGATGCCGACCAGGTCGGCGACATAGAGATTGGCGCCGAATTGGCGCAACTGGCTGGCGCCCAGAAACGCCAGTGTGACGCCTAACAGGAAATTAACCAGCATGGTAATTGGCACGGCATCCACGCCGACCCGGTCGAGATACAGCAGCAACTCGCGGCGGCGGATCGCGCGCGGGTGCAGCAGGATATAGCCCAGCGCCATAAGCGCATCCTCGACGAAGAACAGCAGCGCGCGGGTATCCGCGGCAAATTGCAGCCCGGCCGCGCCCAGGCGAAGAATCACATTCGGCAGGGGCGGGTGGAGCAAGCAGGCCGGGCGGGCCAGCAAATCCATATTGAGCATGGACAGCAAGCCCTGCACCTTGGCGGTGGCACCGGTGAAGCGCAGGCTGCGCTGGGTGTCATGACACGCGCGATTGACCTCGCACAAGACGGCGGCGCCGGCGGCATCACAATACCGCAGGCCGCTCAAATCCACCGTCAGGGCGCCGGCGGGCAGGCTGGCCACGGCCGCGCGCACCGCCGCCAGCGCCGGCGTGGCATTCTCCACCGCCAAGACGCCCCGCACCGCAAGGCACGTGCCGCGGTGGTCGTGGGTTTGGGTAATGTCAAAATCCTGGGCCATGCACTGTCTGTTGTTTTGCACACAATAGTATAGCGACCCGCCGCGGGATTTTCAACTGGGCGGCACATTCTGACGAAGAGACACAAGAGGCCGGCAAGAGGCGTGTTGTTGAACACGGATGGACACAGTTACTAATGAGAGCGCGTTCTACTTTGCAGTGTCCTAGCCGCCCGCGCTGAGGGCGGCTTCTACAGCCGCGGTCAGCGCCCGCGGCTACAATTGGCATGACACCTAGTAAGCGCATTCATTAGCAGGTGCATCGCGGCGATGTGCTCTGTTGTGGTGAGATTGTGTAAGCCTGCCTGCCGCCGGGGCCGCACTCGACACAACATGTCGATCGACCCGCACGCGCCTCTGCTCGTAGCCACCGCACGGCGTGCGGCGTGCTGAACAGTACGCGGAACGTCATTGCGTGGTTACATGCTGATGCACCGATCACTGATTACCGAATCGCAGATTGCCGTCGCCAGGCGGCGTGGCCACCCAGCGTTCAGGGCATTGAGTAGCTGACCTTGCCGGCGGTGATGGTGATGAGGCCGCGCTGGGTCAATTGGTCGAGCAAGTCGTGCAATTCTTCGTCGGACAAGGTATTGGCGAAGAGCAGGCGGATGGTGGCGTTGAGGGTCTTGAGCGTGCGCGGTTTTGCGGCCGCGCGTTTGGTCAGATTGGTGATGACGGCGTCAATCCTGGCGGGTGGCGGGGCGGCCGGGGCGCGCCGGGGCGGCTTGGCGCCGGCGGCGCCGGGCTTGGCGGCTGGCGCGAGGATCGGCGGGTGTTTGGTCGGGCAGATGTCGGCGACGCTGGTGGTGCGCCGGCACAGGATGTTCTGCGCTTTGAGATGCTTGATCAGCGGGTCAAAGCCGGTGTCTTTCGAGATGATGCAATAGCTGGCGTGGGGCCACTCCGCGGCCAGGCGTCCGATGTAATAGGCAATGTGAAAGTCGAGCGCATTGCTGCCGTGGCCGTCAATCTGGATGTACTCGGCATCCGGGCCAAAGGCCTGCAATGCGCGCGCCATTTCCAGCGAAATTTTGGATTGCGCCGCGCCGAGAAACACTTTGATCTTGAACGGGCCGCCGATCAACGCGGCCATGTTTTTGGGCTGGACATTCTCAAAGTCAACCAGGACGAATTCCGTTTTCATGGAATTCGTCCTGGTTGAGGATAGTTGTTCACTGCGAACAAATTCGGCGATGACGCGCGCACCGGCGTTCGCGCTCACCGATTTAGAAGCGCGGCGCGGCGCCGCCACAACGCCAGCCCTAGCAACGCCACCCCCATCATCACCGGTTCGGGGACAAAGGTCGAGTTGACATAGCCGGGTGTGCCACCTGGCGGGCCATTGACGCTGGCGGCCCACGAGACCGCCTGATTGTTGTCCAGCAATGGATCGGTCAATTCAAGCGAAGGGCCGCCGCCATTGGGACCGGTCGGCCACGGCGCGGCAACACCATAGAGAACACTGTCGGCAATCTGGCCAACGCTGTTGCGCAACGTGATCGTCTCGCCACTGTTGCTCAGGCCATTGAAGTTGTTGGTCGTGAATTCTCCGATGATATTGGTGGTGGTCGGATTGTAGGCCTGCAAATTGGCGGCAAACACGGCAAAGACACCGTAGGCACCCGGCCCCAGCACATAGGATGTCGTCTGCGTGTAGGCAATGCCGGCGCTAAAGTAATAGTCCAGCAGATCAACCGGCGTGCTGCCCGAATTATACACCTCGATGTACTCCGTCACATCAACCCCGGCCTCGGGCGGGTTGTACATGATTTCATTGATCGTCACGCCCAGTTTGGGCACATACGTATTATTGGTCGTGTTCATCGCCATGGGCGTGTTGTTGGCGATATGCCACGCCAGGTTTGTACGCGCGAACCCGGGCGCCAGTGACAGTGACTTGTTATCGCTGCCGGGCGGGTCTTCCAGCGCGGTCAGATCGTCCGCCCAACTGGGCGGCGGGACGGTCGGATAGGTGCTGGCCGATTGCGCCTCATACTCTAAGAAATGGGCCTGCACGCCGTTGCTGCTGACCAGGCGAACGGCATCGGGCGCGCCATTTTCAATGGTAAACAGCCCCTGCTCGGTATACGGCGTGATGATCGAGTCCTGGTTGCGCAAGACATAGAAGCCATAGCCATTGGTGTGGTTGGGCAGGATGACCGTGCCGAGCGCCGAGCCGACCACAAACGTAAAATAATTCGACAACTGGCTGGGATTGCCATTGTAGAATTTGATCTGCCACCCGGTGATATCCGTGCCGGCGGGGCCGCAGAGCTCGACGAATTCCTCGTCGTCGGGGGTCGCCGAGTTGTCGTAATCGACCTCGTTGATCCACACCGGATCCAGCGGCGTGGCCGACACGGCGCCGCGCAAGGTCACCGGCAATTGCGGCGTGGCGGCAACATTGCTGTCCAAGCTGAACACGCCGTTGTGCAATGCGCCGGGCGTGCTGCTGCCGCTGTAGCGGATGGTCAGGACGCTATTGCTTTGCGGTGCCAAGGTCATGGGAAAGGTGGCGTCCAGCACGGTGAATTTGCCGGTGTCGCCGCTGACGGGGGTGAAGCCGGTGATGACCAGATTCGTGTAACTGCCGCCGTTTCTGATGGCAAATTGCAGGGTGCGGGTTTGTTCGAGATACACCACGCCAAAGCTGAAATTGGTGTTGAGCATCGCACTGGGATCGGACTGCGGCGTTTCGGCGGTAATGAGCAGGGGCAGCAGTTGATAGCCATTGGTGGCAGTCTGGCCGGAGCTGGTAAACTGCGAAAGAATCGCTTGGATGTTGCAGGCGCCGGAGGGGATAATCGTGCCCACCAGCGGATCGCCGGCGTCTTGGACACGGACGATGGCGGTCATGTTGCTTTTTGAGATAGTCTGGTTGACGGCCGCGGCGAACGGGTTGCCCGCATTGGCGAAGGTCACGCCGCTGATGCGCACCAGCATACTCTCGCAGATTTCGCCCGTGGGCGCGCCGTTCTGCACATCAGTGATGTCAATATCAATCGGGGTGGGCGCAGGACCGACGCTGTTGGAGATCACCGCGCTGATGTAACTGATTTCGTACAGACCACTGTACCAGGAGTTTGAGCCCTGCACGGTGACAATACTGCCGGGGCGCAGGCTATTGCTGGCAATGGCCTGCCGGGCCGTTTGCACGAGTGCCGTCGGCCAATACAAGGTGGCGCCACCGGAACTGTCTTGGACACAGAAAGCATAGCCCGCGCCGGTCAGATCGTTGGTTTCGGACACGACGACCGGCCCGATGTCGGCAAAGACGTTGGGGCCGGCAGCGCGCGCGGTGGCGATGCTGGTGGACGCCCGGGCCGCGAAGGACGCCATCACCAGGCAGAGGAGACCGCAGAGGAGGAGGAGGCTGCTTTTCATTACTGTTCCTTGTTGTTGTGTTACGTTAGTAGTGCTGGGCGCCGCCGCGCGGCGCCCATTAAAACCGATCCCGATCAAGCGCGCGGAACAACGGTTTCTCGGCGGACTGCGCGGCAATGCCGCCGCGATCCAGCAACGCGCGCAGGCGCACTTGTGATTCGACCTTGTCACCGCGGGTCGGATCGAAGACGCCATCGCCGTCTGCGTCGCGCACGCGTTGTGCCAGTACATAGATATTATACTGATAACTGCGCACCGTGACAAGGTTGGCCATTTTGGTGAACACTTCCGGGGTCATGCCACGCACCGCAAGCACATCGCCAATGGTGCAATAGGGCTTCAAACGCGGCTGACCGGCGGTGTCAATGCCGTACGCGATATTGTGCGCGATGGTTTGATCCATGCCGCCCAAGGTCATCAGAATCCGCTCGGATGCAGTGTTCACATTGATCCGCCCGGCCACCGGCACCGGCGTCAGGAACACGTGATCGAACCAGGCAAACCCGCTGCAGTATTGCGATCCCAATCCCTTGGGCACCACTTTCACGCGCAGTCCGCCCGAACTCGACAAATGCTGCGGCAGCACTTCGCCGGCATAGACGGTGTCGCTCTTGTCATACTGCTTGTTGCGGCCGATCAGGTCATACGTGCTGGTCGTGAAATTATACAGGGAGATATCCATGCGGGGATTGTAATTCTCCTCGAGAAATTCGGTCGTGCGAATGGAATCGTTGAGGCCGACCAAGTAGCATTGGTAGTGGCCAGGCGGGATGCGTTTGTCTTTCCATTCCCACTCGCCTTCATCCTCTGCTTTGCGCGTGTAATACAGGGCCGAGGCATAACCAGGGCCGAGCGAATATTGGTCGCCGCTGCGCACGAAAAACGTGGCGCGACTGGGGACCGAGCGCCCGACCACCTGCAGCCGGTTCTGGCCGTTGGCTTCGATGGCAAACGTCTCACCGCGATTTTTGCCGGACATGATCGTCAGGGATTGGTTCGACCAGCAATTGATCTGCCACATGGCGGTGTGATCCATGACGCCGCGCGTGTCCGAGAGGGTGGCCTCGCCAAAGGCCGGCCGCCAGCCGGCCAGGTGCGCACCCGGTTCCTCGACATCGAGGCGCATGCCCATCGTGTCGCAATATTCAGCCGCGCCGCGGAGAAGGTTGTTAATGGTGGCCGATTGGCGCGTGTTATCCTCTTGTTCCCAGGCGGCCAGCGAGCGCACGCGGCGCAACTCACCGATCGAGCCAAGCGGCCCGTTCTTGATGCTGACATTGAGCCCTTGGCCGACCACCGCGGCGCGGTTACGCGCGGCCTGCACGGTGCCGCCAATGCTAGGCGTGCTGGTGAGCACCCACTCTTCGCGCGTTGGATTCGGCTTTTCCGCCGACCAGTTCAGCCATGTTTTCTGATCGCGGGTGGCATCGCGGCTGGGATTGCCATATTTCGTCACGCGCGCGGCAATCTGGCCATACTCATTCTTGAGCGTCATGCTGACGAAGCCGCCGATGCGCGGCAGGCCGACGATCATGATCGAGTCGCCTTCGCGCACGTCGCTGTACTGTTTCAGCAGCAGGCTCTGGAATTGGAGCGTGTTGCGCGTGTTGTCATAGATCAGCGCCCGCACGCCATCCGGGCTGGTTGACATGCCCTGCGACGAGCGGCGCGATGTCTGAAATTCCACCACTTCATCTTTAAACTGGTGCGGAATCCACGCTTCATTGTCGCAGGTAAGAAACGAATCGCCGGATTGACCGGTTCCGCTACCGCCGACCTCACGAATGCGCTGAATCTTAAAGCGCATGCCCCAGGTGTCATCGCTAATTTCATACACCGGCATTTGTTCATCATTGCTGTTGCCCCACACGCCATTCTTGTTGCGGCCGTAGTCGTAGTCAAAAATCTCCATGTTGTTGCACAGGTAGAAATACTCATTGGGCCGGATGACCGGATTCTCATCCTGGCCGCGCCCGTGCTCGTCGCGCAAGTAGGCCGTCGCCCGATTGATCATACCCAGCTCATACGCAATCGAGCCGGTGTTGGCCACCAAGGACCAACCCCGCAGGGATATCGGCCGGTCGCTGATATTCATTAACTCAATGATGTCGGGGCGGGCAAAGTAGATCGCGTTGACCCGGTTGCGCCGCATGGGCGAACATTTGCTCGAACTGGCGACGTAGACATCAATGCAGCCGGCGCGGTCGGCGCGGATCGCCTGGCCGTCTTTGTAGGCATAGCGCAAGCGGCGCATTCTTTGTTCATTGCCGGCGGTGACATTGCCGTCGACGTCAAGATCCTCGCACAGACGCTGGCCGCCGCTCGTATCGCCAGTGGGTGTCTCCAGATTCGTTTCCTGCAGATAAACCCGGTAGTATTTGTCGGGCTGCAAACCGCTGCAGATAAACCAATTCTTGACGTTCGGATGTTCGGCGTAGTAGGCCTTCTCAAACGTCCAGGAGCGCAATTGGGCATAGGAATACCGTATACTATTCACATCGGTGGTAAAGCCGAGCCAATTCTGCGGGGTCATTGTTCTGGTATCAAGGTACAGCTCGCCCGTGTCGGTCGAGCGCAGGATGGGAAAGGTGCCTTTGCCAACCAAATCGGAGGTGAATGCCGTCAGAAATCCATTGGCCCAGAAATTCTCGGGCCAGATAATGCGATCACCGCTGAGGCCAGTATTGCGGGTGCGCAGCAGCTTTTTGAAGTCACTGACTGATTCAAAGTACCCCGCCGTGTTTCTCGGCTTGGTGTCGAGTCTCAGCAGCAGTTGGTTGCCGACGGGCTTCGGCGGTGGGTTGAAATCAATAAACCACGCTGTTTCTTGATGGCCTTTTTCGCGCGTGCGAATTTGATCAAGCGAGTCGCCCTGATAGGGGGTATTCTTGCGGTAGTCGTAGTCGCCATATAAATACGCCAGATTATGCACCCGAATGTCATTGTCCCGAAAATTCTGGACGTAATAGGTTTGGCGAATGCGGCTGCCTTCGTTGGCGAGGATTTCATTGAAGCAGACGGCTTCGACGCCGTACTCGCTGCCGGCCGTGGAGAGCACGTCATTTTCGTCGCGGTAATCAACCGTGGCCGTGGCGATCCGCCGCAACATGCGCTGACTGCCTTCAAACGCATATTGGCGGTTGGCCTGTCCCAGCGTGCGCAGCACGTCGCGCGCGCCGCACACATTCACATTTTGGCGCGGCACCCACGCGCGTTGCGCGTCATCCCAGCGCAGATTATTGTCCTGCGAATGCAAGGTGGCGTACTGGCGCAAGAAAGCGACGCGGCGCGCCGTTGGCGGCGTGTCCGGCGCCAGCACGCCCCACGCCTCTTGCAACGAATAGAAGACCCGGTCATCACCAAACGGTGCCTGCGGCACGTATTCGTCCGGCTCGTTGATGCCTTCGTCGAGTTCGTCCACCACGCCGTTGGCGTTGTTGTCAAGGCCGTCAGCCATTAGAAAGGCATTATTGTGATTGTCGTCGTCCCGCGCGCCCGGCACGCCATTGGGGCCATACTTGTACGCCAGCAGTCTGGTCAAGGCCGCGCTGCTGAACGGCAACCCGCTGTTTTTGCCGTTGCCCAACAGCCCTTCGCGCGGCGACAAGCCTTCATTGGGCAGGTTGGGCGGCGCAATGCAGGCGGTGTTGAGATTCAGCTTGGCGCATTCATCCTGCACCACCACGGCATAGCGGCCAATCAGACGATTGCGCGTATCGCGGACGGGAATCCAGACGGCGTCGTTGGCATTCGTGTCATTGTTGGGGGTAACGTTTGCGTCGGGCGCATGCTGCGCTTGGCGGCCATTGAAGCTGGTAATCCAGATGTCGCCGTCACCGTCGCTGTGGGTTGGGTCATACATGGCATCCGACCACAGCACGGCCTTGGCGTGTTCGAGCCCGGCCTCCGCCAGCGCCTGCGCGTCCATCCCGTAGAAGCTCACGGCAGATGAGGCCTGCTCGATGTTGGTGAGCACAGCGAATGCCATCGCCAGGATCGCCAGAACCGTCAACACGGACAAGACCGCCACGAGCGCGACCCCGCGCCGCGCGCGGCACGCTGCCTGCCTTACTGTGTTTGGTGCACCAAAAAAACGCATCCTGCATCCGTTATCGTCGCTATCCCTATATAATATTATACTGCATTACGCGCGCAAACACCAGTGCAAGGGTCGGTCGGTCTGGCGGTGCCGCCCACCCATTTCTCGACGGCCGGTGCGGTGTAGCCCGCCAGCCGCGTCAGCATCTCGTCCGGCGTCGTCGCCACCAGCAGCATCTCGCGGTGGGCCTGTTGCATGAAGCCCTTGGCAACCATGTTGTCCAGGAACGCCAGCAGCAAGTCAAAATACCCCGCCGCGTTTAGCAGACCGCATGGCTTCGTGTGCAAGTGCAACTGCGCCCAGGTGAGGAGTTCGGCGATTTCTTCAAGTGTTCCGAATCCGCCCGGCAGGGCAATAAAAGCATCCGCAAGGTTGAACATCATGGCCTTTCTTTCGTGCATCGTGTCAACCACATGCAACGCCGTCAACCCGGCATGAGACACCTTGTGGACAAGCGCCTTCGGAATCACCCCGATAACCACGCCGCCCGCGTGCAGGACGGTGTCGGCAACGCGCCCCATCAGTCCGACCGCCGCACCGCCATAGACGAGTTCGTAATTCTGGTCAACCAGTGCTTGTCCAAGCCGTTGTGCCATCGCCATGTAGCAGGGGTCAAAGCCGGGACTTGAGCCGCAATTTACGCAGATTCGTTTCATGCCATCAGCGGGTAAAGAACTACGCCGGGATGATCGGCGTTCCCTTCGCTGTAATTTCCTTTGCAGCAAAACAAATTAAGGTGCAGCGCTACGATTTCTTCGTGTCTGCGTGCCTTCGTGGCAACCTTTGATGTTGTCAAAGCTTCGCGGCACGGAGGCCGTTCCACATTCTAGCGCGCCGGCGCGCTCAAGTCGACCGACACTGGCCGGTGGTCGGATGCGTCTTCGGCGCCCGTCTCGTTCCAAATGCGGCCCTTGCCTTTCAATTGTGCGCCGGCCGGCCGGCTGAGCAGAATGTTATCAAAGCATGACGGTGGATAGGGTGAGCCGGCTTTCATCCAGGTGTACGGCTTGCCGCGCGCATCGGTAGCCGGCACGCACCGCAGCGGCACACCGGGATTGCTCTCGTACACGCCCAGCGAGGCGTTCTTGGGTTCGTCATTGAAGTCGCCCAGCACGACAACCCACGCATCCGTCTTGTCGGCAAACTGCTCGGCCATGATCGCGACGCCGGCGCGCGCTTCGGCCAGGCGCAGCGGCTCGGAGCGCTGCTGCCCGCCCATGCGTGAGGGCGCGTGCACGACAAACAGATGCACGTCGGGAAACCCCGGCGGCCGCGCGCGCACCTGCAAAATATCACGGTGAAAACGCATCGTGCCGCCGTTGGTCACGGCAAATTCACGATACTGGTGCGTCGTCGCCGAGATCACCGGCACACGTGCCAGCAGCGCCACATCAATCCCGCGCCCGTTGCGATGGCTGTTGTTGCTCTCGATCAGAACGATGTTGCGGTAGCCCATGCCGTCAAGATAGGCACTGCAAAACTCCTCGAGAAAGCCGCGATTCTCGACTTCTTCCAAGGCCAGAATGTCGGCGTTGACCGCCTTGATCATTTTCGCCAAGGCATACAGGGCGCGCGCCGGCTTGGGCTGCGTGCCCTGGTCTTGCGATGAATCGGCGGTGTACGGGTCATCGTAGCGGTCAAACATGTTCTCGACATTATAGGTCGCGATGCGCAGAACCGGCTGTGGCATGACCACGCCAGACGGGCGCGCCGGCGGTGCAGATGTACTGGCCGGGCGCGTCGGCGCAGCCGACAGGGAGAGCGCCACACCCATGATGAACAGGGCCACCAAGAATAGCGCTGCATTTATGTGAGTGCGGCGCATCAGGGATATGCGCGTGACAGTCTACAAGGCATCATACGCCCCGCCGGGCGCGGAAGAAGCGGCATGTCGTCATAGCAGGTCTGTGAGAATAGTGGTTAATCAATCCAGCTTCACGCATTATAGCACAACTGCATTATAAAAGGGGCGGGGTGCGATTTGATGAGCTGCTCGTGAAGAACTAGTTAAGATTCGGTGGCCGGCGCGGGGCAGGGCACCTGCAGCAGGCGCTCGGCCGGCAAGATCATGGCGCTTAAGAAGCCGCCGTAGGCCGCGCCGGTGTCAAGGCCAATCCGGCGCTGGGCATGCTCGATCCGCGCGCCAAAGCCACACTCGCGTGTCGGGGTGTGGCCATACACAACGGTTTGCGGCAACCGATGCGGCTTCGCCAGGAACGCCGCGCGAATCCACAGCAGATCGTCTTCCCGCTGCGCCGCGAGCGCGCGCGCCGGATTGATGCCGGCATGCACAAACACATACTGTTCGGTGACATACAGCAGTTGCGTCGCGGACAAAAACGCCTGATGCGCGCGCGGCATGTACTCCCGCAAAGCGTGCCGTACGGCCAGCGGCGGGAGTTGCTCCTCCGGACATTGCTGCAGCAACGCCGCGGGACAACCATATTGTGCCAAGGTGTTGAGCCCGTCATTGCAGGCCAGCGTGTACGCGGCGCCATCGCCGTGCGGCACCAGATCGAGGAAGTGCAACAGCATCGCGTCGTGATTGCCGCGCAGAAACACGCACTGCGCCTGCGTCTGCTGCAGCGCGAGCAGGCGTTCCAGCGTGCCCGGCGCATCCGGCCCGCGATCCACATAATCGCCCAGAAAGACCAGCACATCCTCCGGTGCCAGGGGAAGCTGCGCCAGCAGTGCATCCAGCGCCGCGCGCTGGCCATGCAGGTCACCTATGGCAATGTAGCTCATGCGAAAACTCTGAACTATGAATCCCGCCGCTGGCGGGACTCCCAGCAGCTCTGAACGATCTGAATGTCCAATATCGTTGCTATAAAAATGAATTGCCGCAATTCATTTTGTACAAAATGGTTTTGAAGCAAAGTCATTTTTCTCATGCCATATTCTACCAGATTTCAATGACCCAAGCACACGGCTGTTGCTGCGCCCGCTTACGCGCGTTGCTCATCTAAGCGCGGAACGGTGTTCCGCGCGCAGCAGATTCCACCACGATTTGCCCCTGAATCCCGAACCCTAATCCCTGAATACCATGCCGCTGTCTCTGTTATCCGGGAGGGTCGCCGGCCCGGCGACCGTGCCGCCGCTGCCAAACCGCACATATCTCGCCACAGATTGCAGATCAACGCCGATGACCAAGCCTGTCATGCTGCAAGCCACAAACTGAAAACTCAGGCATCCGCGAATTGCGCCGCTGCCGCAGATGGCTCACGGAACCCATGCCCGCATCCGCGCGGAAGTGCCCTAACCATAAATCTTAGGTTGTGTGCAAATCCAAAAACATGTCAACTGTCAGTGCATGACCCTACTCTGGCCTGTGACCCTGCTCGGCCGGAAAATTACGTGGGAACAATCATCCGGATATACATAGTTAGAAGAAATGGACTAGCAAAGTACACGTAATGTAGAAGTGAAGAAATCCGATTCAGCATTTTGTGGCGGCGCCTAGAACACCACGAATACGTAAAGAGAGAGCAGATCATTGTCACAGAATAGAAGAGAAAAAACAAGCAGAAAAATGTGAAGGAATCATGTTGGAATGAAACAGCAATGTACCAAACACACACAACTGGGCTCAGATACACGATGGTCAAACAGAACACTATCCAGTCAAGTGGCCCACTCCGTGCTATAGGGCTTATGCTACTAATGAGCAAATTGTCCTTGCTTAATGAGCGTTCTGTCATAAGAAAACGATGCACCAAAACGTAGCACGCCATACCAATTGGAAATCCGGGAACAATCCAAAGGAGAATATCACTTACTAGACCGCCAAGGCTAGTGCTCCCGTGTATATAAGCGTGTTCCCTAGCCCAAATCAATATTACAAAGTAACTTATCATACATGCCAAGAAGCCAGATATGCCACAATTCACCATGCTCAAACGCGATGCGATTGTAATGAATATATAGGGCACACAAGCCATTACTGACAGGAGAATACAAAACGCCATGTTGTGTGGGTCTCGCTCGCCAGTTATTAACACATAGAAGAACCATATAGCGAGCCAACAAATTAGTGCAAACACATACTCTATAATTTTCTTCATTTCGATCAGATTGGGGTCATGCATTGACTGTTGACAATGGGGCACGCTGCTGCAGATGCCGGCTGCCATGCGCTTGCGCGGCTGCACCAGCGCGCTCGCGCTGATCCCGAACCCGCGCGCCGATCTCCTTCACGCAGCGTCAAAAACAGCGCATGATCGCCATCGTCAAAAAACACGGTGCCACGCTTATTGCCGCGGTTGACCATGAGGTACCAGAGTCCGGCAGTAGTACATTGCAACGGCCGCGTCATGTTCGCAGTATACCATAGTCAACTCGCAAAGTACACTTTCGATTCCTGACGCCTTGCTCCCTTGGCGCGCCTTCAGCACTGCTATAAAAATGAATTGCCGCAATTCGTTTTGTACAAAATGGTTTTGCAGCAAAGCCATTTTTCTCTGAATCCTGCATCCCGAACCCTGAACCCTGAACCCTAAAACGTCGCCGCGTACCGGTTCGTTGTCTCAACCTTGGTGATCACCCGTTCATTCGAGAACCAGATGACGGCGCGCGCCGGCGGCCGGATGACGTCCGCCACAGCATTGGTAATTCCCAGCAGATACACATAGGCAAAGCCATCGCGCACGCCCGAATTGCGATCAACCGGTTTGTAGGTCACCACAATATTGTCCGGCGCACCCATGGTCTCGCGCACGTGCCGCTCGGGCATGCCGGGCTGCAGTGTCGCCAGCCCGGTCGCGCGCTGCTCCTGCCGCTGCGCATCCGGCGCAGCCGGTGGCACCGGGCTAGTCGTCGCACAGCCCGCCAGCAGCACACACAGGCCGATCAAGCGCCCCGCGCTCAACATAATTCTCTCCGCCATTTCTGCATTCATCATTCATCATCTGCTTGGAGTCCCGCCAGCGGCGGGATCATCATTCATCATTGCATCGCTTGTCCCTTTCATTATACCACACCTCTTGCTACAATGGTCGCACGACCATGACGCTGACCTATCTTGACACGCCGCCCGGCTCCGTCGCGCAACAGATTGCGCGCGATAAAGAGTTGATGCTGCAAGTGGCCGCCGGGACGCGGCCGGCCTTGCTGCGCTTTTACGAAGCCACGGACGAGGCGGTGGTCGTCGGTATTGCGCAGAAGCCGGAACAGCAGGCTGATCTCGCGGCCTGCGCCGCCGATGGCATTCCGGTGTTGCAACGCTTTTCCGGCGGCGGCACGGTGTTCATCGGGCGTGGCTGTCTGGTGTTCAGTGTGATTGCGCCGCACGGTCCAGCGCTGAAGCCGTTTGATGTGAGCGGCGCCTATCGACATATTTTGTCGTTTGCAATCGACGCATTAAGTCGTTTGGGCGTGCCGGCTGTCTTTGAACCGCCGTGTGATCTGGCCGTGCAGGGCCGCAAGATCTGCGGCACGGCGCAAGCACAGAAGCGCGGCGTTGTGCTCGTGCATGGCAGTTTTTTGGTGGATGCCGACTTGGCGCGCATTGCGCGCTATCTGCGCGAGCCGTCTGTCGCGCCGGCCTATCGGGCGCAGCGGTCGCATGCCGCATTCTTGTGTAACCTCTCGGAATTCGGCATCAGCCGCGACGTGCTGCGCACGGCCTTGCGCGCCGGGTGGGGCGGCGGCTTGGGGTTTTAAGTTTCAGGTTTTAGGTTTTAGGACAAACGACATTTTTTCGATTGAAGACAGCCATCCCAGATCCGGCGATGCGAAAAATGTGTTGGCTGAAATACCAATGAGTGAAGACAAAAAAATCAGCTTGCGTTCTGCGGCTGGGTGCACAAAGACCCCCACGGCCTTGTGCCGTGGGTGAATGAGAGTGAATTAAAAAGGCGGCGGCGGTTCTCTCAATCTCTGCCTCCACCGGCACAAGGCCGGTGGGGGGCAGTCCGTGGGGCGGGTGGGGCATGGCATGGCGAAATCTGCTACAATAGTCGCGCTTGCTGCATTTAATGCAACCGGATTGAGCTGATGAATCGAACACATGGGTATGCGCTGCTGGGCCTGGCGCTGGTCACCGGGCTGACGTTTCATACTGTGCTGCTGCCGCTCAAACCGCTGGTGGCACAGGATGCGCCCTTGGCCGCGGCGGTGTCACAAAAGCAGATATTCGCCAGCGGCAAGGATGTGGTCTGGATCGCCAATGGCTATCTGGGCAGTAGTGGCTATGAGGTGGGCTACTCACCGCTGATGTGGCTGACGTTGCTGACGCCGACGCCGTTGGTGAACACGGTCACCTTTGTATTGCTTGCGTTCTGCGCGGGTGCGGCGATGTACGGGCTGGGGCTGGCGCTGGGCGTGCGGCCCTTGGCGGCGTTTACGGGCGCGTGTGCCTTGATGCTGTCCGGGCATTTCATCACGACGGCGTATTCCGGCCACACCGGCACCTTTTTGATGTGGCCGTGTTATGTTGCGGCGGCGGGTTTGATCACGATGGGCATCCGGCGGCGGGCGTGGCTGCCGTGTGTGTGGGCCGGGGTGTTGGCTGGGCTGGGCTCGGGTCAGCTCGATGTCGCGGTGATTATCGCGCTGTTCCTGGTGGCGTGGGTGGTCTACGAAGTGGTGGCGACGCGCGCGCAAGGGCAGTGGGCGAAGTTGCTGGTGTGTTTGCTGCTGGCGGCCGTCGGCGGGATGACGTACAGTTTGCCGACTGTGGTGAGTTTGTTGGGCTTGGCGGGGCGCGCGGGCGGCGCGGGCAGCGTGGCCGAAGACCAAAAGGCTCCTGATGAAAAATGGAATTGGGCGACGCAATGGTCGTTGCCGATCAATGAAACATTGACATTGGTGGCGCCGGGCTTCTATGGTTTGGGGCTCGAGCCGGACTCGCCGTATTGGGGGCGGATTGGCCAGGATGCGCGCTGGCCGACGCTGCATGCGGGCTTCCCGCGCTTTTCGATGAGCACGCAGGGCGTGGGCGTGGTAACGGTGGCGCTGGCGTTGCTGGCGCTGTTTGCGGCGGCGCGGGTGCCGGCCCAGCGTGGCGCGATATATTTCTGGGCGTGGGTCGCGCTGATCGCGTTGCTGTTCGCCTGGGGGCGCTATTTTGATGTTGCGCCGACGGCCGGCCGCGGCCTGGGGCCGTATCGCCTGTTTTACTGGCTGCCCAAGATGGACAGCATGCGCAATCCCTTGAAATTCTTGTATCCGTTCATGCTGGCGTTGGCAATCCTGGCCGCGTTTGGCATGGACATTGTGCTGACGATGCTGACGCCGCGCAAGGCGGCGGCGCCGGCGAAACAATCTGCGAAAAACGCGCGCAAGGCGCATTGACCGAGCGTAAGGAATACCAATGTTTGCAACCCTTGACAAGAACGTGCGGCGCTTCATGTATGGCTGGCTGGCGCTGGTCGGCGTGCTGGTGCTGATTGCCGCCTACACGCTGGTGGGACAGCAGAACATGATTCAGCGGCTGGGCGTGGCCCAGGCCGAAGAATTGGTCGCGAATCCGCAGGTGCAGTCCCAGATTATGCAGATGCGCCAGCAACGCGTGCCGGAGCGACAAATTCAGGAGCGGCTCGTGCAGGCCGGCGAGCAGCGCGCGGCGGTATTGGCTGCCAACGCGCGGGGCGCGGCACTGTGGGCGGCGGCGCTGGCATTGTTGACCACGCTGTGCCTGTATGTGATCATGGTGATGCCGGGCGCGGACGCGCAACTGAAGCGTTTTTCGGCCTACGGCCTGCTGGCGATGCTGATTGCGCAACTCAGCTTTGTGGCGATGAACTATGTGCAGGTTGAGGATGTCAGCCAGACGCTGGGCGAGCCGGAGGTCGTGCAGAAATTGAAAAGCGTGCCGGCGCCGTTTCGCATTGCCGTGCTGGACCAGCGCCATCCCGTGTACAACATGTGGATCACCACCTTGTTTGGGCTGCATGGCTTGGAATGCATGAATGTGCCGGCGGACTCGCGCCCGACGCCGGATCGCACGGCCTTTTTTTACAGCGAGGCGCTGACGCCGGCACGGCGCTGGCAGTACGGCAATGTGCGCTTTGTGCTGGGCACGCGCGAAAGGCTGGAGATGGCGTTGCGGCAATTTGGTGTGCGCAACCAATTTGTGCCATGGTGCGCGTATTCGCTATACAACGAGAATCATGCCGTGTATGAATTCACGAATGCGCTGCCGCGCGTGTTTGCGGTCGGCACCTGGACTGTCTCAACCAATGCCGCGGCGACGTTGGCACTGATGAATAATCCGTCCAACGATCCGCATCGGGTGGCGGTGGTGAATGATGCCACGCTGACGGCACAAACGGACACGGACTTCCACGGAACGGTTGGCATAACAAATTACGTGGCGGAACGGGTCTGCGCGCAGGTTGCTTTGTCGAGCACCGGGTTGGTGGTCATGGCGACCGAGCCGGCGGCGGGCTGGCAGGCGACCGTGGACGGTGCATCGGCTGCTTTGCTGCGCTGCAATCTGCTGCAGCAGGGCGTGCTGGTGCCGCCCGGGCAGCACGCGGTGGTGTTCCGCTATGTCACGCATAGTTGGCAGACGACGTGGGCGAATTGGACGCTGATGGCCGTGCCGGTGTTGGCGGCAGCGACGCTGGTGCTATGGCTGGTGCGCCGCGGCTCAGCAATCCGTATTCGGTAAGCGGTGTTCGGTATTCGGTGGAAGCGCAGATGCGACAGATTCGCGACGCGGCGGTCGCTCCCGCATTCTGCAAAGTGGGAGCCGCTTCCATGCGGCGAATGCAGCGACAGATTCGCGACAGGGAGGTCGCTCGCGCTCTGCAGAAGTTTTCAGTGTGCGGTTTTCAGTTTTCACTGGCAGAGACAGACGCACCGATGCATCCCGCCGCTGGCGCATGCGCGTCAATTTAACAAGAACATCTGTCCTAAAATTCCGCTATAAGAACGGGAGCCGCCGGCGTAGAGCGCGCCGACAGGTAGGGCGGTCAGGCCCTTGACCGCCGCGGTCGTCGTTGCGCCAGCAGCAAAGGCGGTCAGGGCTTGACCGCCCCACCTCGTGCGCGCGCATGCAGCAACGGCGGTCAGGGCCTGACCGCCCCACCTCGTGCGCGCGCATGCAGCAACGGCGGTCAGGGCCTGACCGC
>CAYNJC010000004.1:128511-170013 GCA_964397565.1 uncultured bacterium | reverse complement strand
TGAAATCAGATACTGACTGCCGGCCAGTTCTTCCGGTCCCGCCGGTGGCGGGATGGGAGCCAGTTCAGCTGGCGATCTGGGCAGCATCGCGGTCCACGCCGATGGCGGGATCACCGCCGATGGCGGGACTGGCCAAGGGCCAGCGGAAGAATTGGAACGCCCCAGCCGCTCCCACTCTCCAGAATTGCTTACTGCCACTGAACACTGGATACCGAATACCGATTACGCACAGAATGGGCAGGGCCGTCAGGCCATGATCGCCGGTCTTGTCTCTTTGGCGCGGAAATGCTACACTTGACCACTGCGATACGGCGGGCTCGACAGCATTCCCCCCGCCGCCTCATCTTGTGCACCAGGAAAATCATGAAGGCAAGTCTGAAAGTGTGGTCGGCGCTGCTACTGCTTTGTGCTGTTGTCGGGAGTGCGAACGCGGTGCTCAAGATGTGGAACGGGGGGCCGTCGGGCCTCTGGGACACCGATGCGAACTGGTCGCCAACCGGCGCGCCAACCACCAATGACACAGCAGTCGTCACCAACGCCATGGTGGTGATCCTGAATGTTGATGGCGCGTGCCATACGCTGATCGCGTCCAACGGCGCGTATGTCGTGGTCAACAATGCGGCGCATACGCTGCGGGTCGTGACCGACGCGCACGCTACCGGTGCGGGCGCGGAGTTGCGCTCCAACGCCGGGGTGTTTGACATCGGCGGCACCGCCTTTGCCACCAATGGCGGCGCGGCTTGCATTGACGGCGGCATCTTCAAGGCCAGCGGGTTGCAGTTTGGCACCGGCACGCTGATCTGGCATTACGGAACGCTGCAGTTGACGGACGATGTGTATATCGAGCAGGGCGCGTCGCTGCAGGCATGGACGATTGTCGCAGGCCAGACACTGGAGGTCGCCAGCACGAGCATCATCGCCGCCGAGCCGTGGATCGAGGACAGCGGCGTGCTCACGCTGAACGGCGGCACGATCAGTTGCGACGGGCTGCAGCGCACGGCCGCCAGCACGTTTCACTTCTACGACGGCACCCTGGCCGTCAACGGCGCCGACTTTGTCTGGGGTCAGTACAATGTGGTGTATGAGGGCGACACGCCGGCGCATCTGCCCCAGCTGGTGCTCGATGGCTTTTATTTCCCCGGCCTGGATTATGCGATGGTGCTCGCCACCAGCGTGAATCGGCGGGCGAGCCTGACCCTCACCGGCAATACGCGTCTGCAGGGCAATGGCACGCTCGCCGGCGGCAGCGGCGCGCGCGCAGATGCACTGGTCACGGGCTATGCGGAGTGGCAGCCGGATACGTTCATTCTCGGCGGCAGCGGCGCCGGCACGCTGACGATCAACGACCACGGCAACGTGCTGAATTGCCAGGCAGTACACATTGCGCAGTATGCGGGCTCGACCGGCACACTGGTCGTCAGCGGCGCGAACTGGGGCAGTTACTGGGAGACGCACGCAGGCGAGTACGGCGTTGCCACCATCGTGGCCACGAACGGCGGCGTGATCGAGTTCTGGGGCCAGAGTCAGGACACACATTTCGCGCAGCATGGCGGCTCGGAGGCCCACGTCACCGTGACCGGCGCCGGTGCGCAACTCAAAGTCGAGCCGGATTCGAATCCGCATACCACCTACTTCGGTGAAGGCGGACACGGCACGCTGGTCGTGTCGCATGGCGCCTCGGCTGTGTGGACAGAGCATACGCGCTGCGGTAGCGCGCCGGGCGGCCGGGCCGATGTAACGGTGACCGGCCCCGGCTCGCTTTGGCACATAAACGACGACGTCTGGTTTGGCTATGAAGGCATGGCCACACTGCACGTGCTTGACGGGGCAACGACGCTGTGGGCCTACAGCAAGCTGGGCGAGTTTCCGGGCGGCGTCGGCTCGGTCACCGTCAGCGGGCCGGGCAGCTATTGGAACGGCGGCGGGGCCGAGGTGATTGGCTTGGAGTTTCAGGTCGGGCGGTATGGCCTGGGCATAGTCGTGATTACGAATGGCGGCGTGCTGCACAGCAGCGGCTACAGCGAGCTCGGCAGCTACGACGGCAGCGGCGGCAACGTCACGGTGAGCGGTGCAGGTTCCACTTGGGTCGCGAGCGGCAGCCTTGCCATCGGCAGCACGTACAACCAGTACGCGACCGGCATTGTAACGATCGCCAATGGCGGGCGCGTTGAGGCGCACGAGGGGACAGTCATCGGTCTCAACGGGACGCTCACCGGCCACGGCGGCACGCTGGCCGGCGCAGTCACAAGTTACGGCCAGATCCGCCCGGGCTCAAGTGTGGGGACGATGACCGTCGAGGGCGCATTGAACCTGAAGACCGACAGCACGATCTACATGGAACTCAGCGGCACCAGCCCCGTCCAACACGATCATCTGAGCGTGACCGGCCACAGCGCGCTGGCCGGTACACTGTGTGTCACCCTTGACGGCTACACGCCGGCTTACGGCGACACCTTTGACATCTTCGACTGGGGTGGTGGCGCGGCGGGCGTCTTCGACACGCTGCAGCTTCCGTCGCTCGGCGGCACGCTGGTCTGGACAACGACGGGCCTGTACACGTCGGGCGAACTGCGCGTGACGCCCGAGCCGGTCGCGCCGCTGCTGGCGTTGCTGGGCGCGGCCGCATGCTGGGCGCGCCGGTGGCACGGATAAAAAGTACAATAGTATTTGCCCTATGCTACACACGTTTTGGCACAGAGTGCGGGAATTCGTCATTCGCGACGCGCAGCGCGCGCTGCGCGAATTGCGCATGTACTGGTGGCGCTACCTGCTGCAAAGCTTGGCCGCCGGCGCGGTTATCTTCATGGTGTTGCTGGTCATGCGCAACGAATTCATCCTGGCATCGATCGGCGCCACGGCATTCATTTTGTTCGCCATGCCGCACTCAATCAGCGCCCAGCCGCGCAACGTAATCGGGGGGCACTTGGTGGGCGTGCTGGTGGGCAGCGCACTGGCGGCGGTGCCGCACACGACGCCACTGGCAATCTTGAGCGTGTATGCCGGCGCGGTCGCGCTCAGCACGCTCGTGATGGTGGTTACCGACACGGAGCACCCGCCGGCCGCCGGCACCGCCATGGGCGCGCTGTCCGCCGGCCTGTCGCTGCCGCGTGGCGTGATGTTCATGGCGGGCGTCATCGCGTTGGCGCTTATCCAGCGCGTGCTGCGCCGGCATCTGCGCGACCTGACGTAGCAGCACCTGTTCGTGGGTAATTCTTTCGCCGCGAAGTTCAGGGTTCAGGGCTGCTTGGAGCTGCTTGGAGTCCCGCCATCGGCGCGGATCCCGCCAGCGGCGCATGCGCGTCAACCTAACAACAACATCTGTCCTGAAATTCCGCTATAAGAACGGGAGCCGCCGGCGTAGAGCGCGCAGACAGGTAGGGCGGTTAGGCCCTTGACCGCCGCGGTCGTCGTTGCGCCATTGTAGCACCGGCGTGGGCGCGCATGCAGCAACGGCGGTCAGGGCCTGACCGCCCTACCTCACCCTCCGGCCACGCACGCGCAGGACCCCCAACAGATTTGGTCACCTCAGATTCGCATTTTCCCCTCTAGCGGAATTTCAGGAACATCTGTTGTAGATGCGGCTTGCAGCCGCTTACTAATGAATGCGCTTACTTGGTGTCATGCCAATTGTAGCCGCGGGCGCCTGCTTGGAGCTGCTTGGAGTCCCGTCATCGGCGTGGATCCCGTCAACGGCGCGGATGACCGCGGCTGTAGAAGCCGCCCTCACCGCGGGCGGCTACAAGTACACTGCAACTTAGAAAGCGCTCTCATTAGTAAGTTGACGCGCATGCGCCAGCGGCGGGATTCAGGGTTGCTTGGAGCTGCTTGGAGTCCCGCCAGCGGCGCGGATCCCGCCAGCGGCGGGATTCAGGGTTCAATAACCAGCAGCATTCTTCCAACCATCCAATCTTCCAACCCCCCAGCCTTCTGCTCAGTCTTCGTCGTCGGCGCCGCTGCTGTCAGCTTTCAGGCTGGCCGCGTCAAAACATTTCCAGACATCCAGCAAGCCTTTCGAATGCCGGCAGCTCCAGACCCGGCCGCTCAACGTGTCCAGAAACACCAGCGCACCGTTTTGCGCATGCACGGTGTAGCGCCCGTAGACTAGGGTGTTGCTAAATGCCGTTGACACCACCGGCGCGGGCAGTTTGCGCTGGTCGGCTATTTTTGTCAACTCGTAACGACGCCAGGTGTCGAAGGAATACTTGGCCTGCTGCCCGAGCCAGATGATGCCGGTGGCGGAATCAAAAATTGCCAGGGTCGTCGCATCAATGCCGACCAGTTGATAGCGCTGGTCATACTGAATCAACGGCCGCGGCTCGGCGGGCGGCGCGGCCGCGGCGCCAGCAAGCGTCACAAACAGGCAGACAAAAAACAACGTTGTTCTCATGTGGGTATTGAGGTTGCTGGCACGGGCATACGGAGTGCCTCTTATGCGGTGCCAAATTACAAAGTATCGCGCCGCGCGAGAATTTACACAAAGGTTGACGGCACCGGTTTGGCGGCGCACAGTTCAAGGACTTCATTACGCACCGTCTCGATGACCTGCTCGTCGGCGAGGTTCTGCGCGACGCGCGCAATCCAGCCGGCCAGCCGGCACATGTCGTCGGCATCGAAGCCGCGCGTGCTGACGGCGCAGGTGCCGAGTCGCACGCCGCTCGGGTCAAACGGCTTGCGCGGGTCAAACGGGACGGAATTGCAGTTGCCGATGATGCCGGCGCGGTCGAGCGCCTGGGCCAACGGTTTGCCGCCATAGCCCTTCTCGCGTAGGTCCATCAGGACGATGTGATTGTCAGTGCCGCCGGTCACCAGCGCGAACCCTTCTTTCAGCAGTGCGTCCGCCAGTGCGCGTGCGTTGGTCACGACGCGCAGGCCATACTGCTTGAACGCCGGGGTCAGCGCTTCGCCAAAGGCAACCGCCATGGCGGCCGTGGTGTGATTGTGCGGGCCGCCTTGCAGCGCGGGGAAGACGGCGCTGTCAATCGCCTTGGCGTAGTGCTGCTTGCACAGGATCATGGCGCCGCGCGGCCCGCGCAGCGACTTGTGCGTCGTGGTCGTGACGACATCGGCATACGGGATTGGCGAGGGATGCACGCCGGCGGCGACCAGCCCGGCAATGTGGGCCATATCGGCGACCAGGAACGCGCCGACCGCGCGCGCGATCTCGGCGAAACGCGCGAAATCAATCACGCGCGTATAAGCGCTGGCGCCGCAGACCAGAATCTTCGGCTTGTGTTCGCGCGCCAGTGCCATAATCGCGGCGTAGTCCAGCAGACAGGTCTTTTCGTCCACCGGATACTGCAGCGCCCGATAGAAGCGCGCGCTGAAATTCACCTTCCAGCCATGCGTCAGATGCCCGCCGTGCGGCAAACTCATGCCCATGATCAGATCGCCCGGCTCGGCCAGCGCATAGTATGTTTCGAGATTCGCCGGCGAGCCGGAATACGGCTGCACATTGACATGCTCCGCGCCGAACAACTCCTTGGCGCGCGCCATCGCCAGCAGCTCGACGGCATCACAGTATTGCTGGCCTTGATAGTAGCGCTTGCCGGGATAGCCCTCGGAATATTTGTTGGTAAAAACCGAGCCGGCTGCTGCGAGCACCGCGTGCGAAACGTAATTTTCGGAGGCGATCAGACGAATGGTCTCTTGCTGATACTGCTCTTCGGCCGTAATCAGTCCGGCCACGGCCGGGTCTTGTTGTTCCAGTGCAGTAAGATGGGGCATGGCTAAACTTCCACTTTGGTTATGATGGCAATCAGCATACTTTTTAACGAAGAGGAAAAGAGAATTGACGGAGGATAAAGAGCGCAAGAACCGGCAGATGCTCTTGTCTCTTGAACTCTTGCTGCACTCTTGTTCTCTTCGTTCATTTCTGTAAATGCTGCGCGCCGCGCAGGCGCGTCCAGAGAAAGGCGCCGCCGACCAGCGCCCGCAAAAAATACATGCCGGCGGTCAGCAGCGGATGGCGTACTAGCCGCCGCCACTTGCCATCCTCGATGAACACACCAACGAAACGGTACCACGCGCCCAACTGCTTGCGCACAATGGCATCATGGTTCCATTTGGCGGCATAGGCCGCGAACGAGCGCGCGTAGTACAGTTTCTTGCGCACATAGCGGCGCAGGTTGAACACGCCTTCGTCGTGCTGGAGCGGGGCGTGAATCAGGCGCAGCGCCCCGCGCTGCATCAAGCGGCGATCCAAATCCCAGTCTTCCGGGCCGCACAGGGACAAATCAAAACCACCCGTCGCCAGAAAAATGTCGCGGCGCACGACCCGCACTGCATCAATCACCGTGGCATCGTAAAAACCGCGCTCGAAATTGCGGACGCGGATCCAATAGCCGCGGCCAATCACAATTTCGGGGATGTACAGCGCCACCACCTCCGGCTGTGCATCCAGCACCGCGAGACATTCTTCAACCACCGTGGGTGATAAGCGCATGTCCGCGTCGAGATACATGACGACCGGCGCGCGCGCAATGCGCACACCCTCGTTGCGCTGGGCCGAGCGTTCCGGCCCGCAGACGACCAATTGGTCGAGCAGCGGTCGAGCGATTTCAATGGTCCGATCGGTCGAGTTGTTGTCCACCACAATGATCTCAAGAGCATCGCGCGCAATGGATTGCGCACACACGGCCCGCAGGCACGCCGCAATGTTGCGTTCCTCGTTCCGGGTCGTGATAATGGCCGAAATCAATGGCAAGCGCTGTTCATTCACGTCAGGATAGTAACACAAACCGCGCGGCAAGTCAACCAGTTTTCGCATAGCACATAAATTGCGGCACCGGCAGTGGATGCGTTAAATCAGGAATGGTGAATAGACCAAAGAAATAGCCGTCAAACCTCGTGCTACACCATAATAACAAAGGTAGCAACACAACCATGCACAATCTCTCAAACTCTGAGTACAGCTATCTCTTGTGTGCCACGGTGGCCCACGAGAGCCAACCAACAAATAACCCTGAGGGTACTTTGATGAAACACGTAAGTCTAGTAGTTGCAGTTGCTTGCTTGATGTTCGGCTTGGCCGTTGCCGCGTTTGCGGGCGAAGGTTGCGGCAAAGACACCAACGCGATGGTCTTCGCGGGTTGTGGTGGCTGCGAGAAGGACACCAACGCGATGATCTTCGCGGGCGGTGGTGGTTGCGAGAAGGACACCAACGCAACCTTCTTTGCTGTCGAAGAAGAGACCAATGAGACCTTCTTTGCTGTCGAAGAAGAGACCAACGAGACCTTCTTTGCTGTCGAAGAGGAGACCAACGAGACCTTCTTTGCTGTCGAAGAGGAGACCAACGAGACCTTCTTTGCTGTCGAAGAAGAGACCAACGAGACCTTCTTCGCCAAGTGCGGCAGCTGCGAAAAAGACACGAACGCCGTGTTTTTTGTTGGCGGCGGCTGCGAGAAGGACACGAACGCGACCTTCTTTGCTGTCGAAGAAGAGACCAACGAGGCCTTCTTTGCCAAGTGCGGCGGCTGCGAAAAGGACACGAATGCCGTGCTGTTCGCTGGCTGCGGCGGCTGTGAAAAAGACACGAATGCCGTGTTTGTCGCCAGTCTCTAATTCAGACGAGCACACGAAAAAGTTGACCAAGCCCGGCCTTGGTCTGACAATTCAAGCAAGGCGCCACGGGTGACTAATCATCACCTGCGGCGTTTTGTTTGGTAAAGGGGGAGCCGCCTCCGTGCGGCGATGCTGTTCATCCCTGCAGCGCTGCAAGTAGATCAAGCGGACGTGCACAAACGACAGAAAATGTCGTTTGTGCCTGTTCAAAATCATTTGCAGCACTGCTCGCCGCAGTCGCAGCTTTCTTTGCCGGTCAGCAGGCCGTAAATGACCGCCGTGGCACAGCCGACACCGGCGCGGACACGGATCGCATCCACTGGGCAATTGCGCGCGCAGGCGCCGCACTCCATGCAGGCATCTCGCTCGGCAATGCGGGCGTGTTTTTCCACAACGCTGAAGACCGCGTGCGGACACACCTCGGCACACCGCCCACAGCCAATGCAGCGGGCATCGTCAAGTGCCAAAGTGACGGTGTTGGATAAATATCTCATCACGCCACGAGCCAGATGATGACGCCGGCCAACAAAGCCGCGCTCTGCAACGGCAGGGCGATGCGTGTTTCTTTTCGCACGCCGGACAGGGAGGTAAACGTGCTGGCACCAGTGAATTGCAGGCCCATGAACGAGGCGATGGCGCCGAGCAGCAGCACTGCGGCAAGCACTTCATACCCTGTCTGTACAAGGCCAAGCGCCCAACACAGCAACGCCACAGCACCGCCAGTGAGCGCACCTTTCACGGCAAAGGCCCGGCCGGGTAGCCACGGTAGCAGCGCGGGCGTCACGGCCCCGCCAACCACGAAGCCCAACAGCACAAGGCCGGCCGCGCGCAGCCCGCGACTGCACACCCATGCCAGATCGTAACCGAGTCCGTGCACACCGCTCAACAACGCTAGCAGCAAGGCCAGCAGCACTGCATATTTGATCCACATTGCAAGTTCAACCGGCACGACCAGCAGCCGCTCCAGCAGGCCGAAGGTCACGCGGCGCATGGCCGGCGTTGCATGCAGGCCGGCATTCAGAAAAGCGGGAAT
Organism: uncultured bacterium; assembly: GCA_964397565.1. Classification (GTDB taxonomy): domain Bacteria; phylum Auribacterota; class UBA3054; order UBA3054; family JAPLST01; genus JAPLST01. The sequence goes on along the minus strand of CAYNJC010000004.1, from coordinate 161,420 downwards.
GTCATGTGCGGACACCGGCCCGTACACGACGCGAAAGTCTGTCTGTTGCTGCACCAGATGTGCGGCGACGCCCGGCGCGCCAAGTTGCGGCACGATCAGGGTTCGGTGCGTGACCACTTGCGCCAGGCCGGTTGCGGCAACGGCGCGGACGAGTTCATCCGTGCCGAACGTGCCTTTGCCGGCGGCGCACCAGACGTTGATGCCCTTGGTATCGAGGACCAGAATCCAACTATCCGTGCCGTGCACGGCGCGCCGCAGAATATCGAACGTGAGTTTGTAGTTAGCCGTAACCAACACCGGCGCGTCCGCCGTTGGCCGGCCCATAGCATACAATCCCGGCGCCACGGCATAGCGCATCCGCCCAATGTTTAGCCGCACGCGCACCGCGCCCAGCCAGTCGCGCCACGACCATGCGCTGGTGACGGTGACCGCAGTCATACCGTAGCCTGCCGTGCGCGGCGCGGCTGCGCAGCACGATGAACACTCAGGCGCTTGCATTCAACACATCCGGCACTTGGCGATCGGTTGTGCCGAACCAGCCCTGCGTGCGCAGGCAGATCCGCACCAACCATAACATCACCGGCACTTCGATCAAGACCCCGACGACCGTCGCCAGCGCTGCGCCAGAGGACAGGCCGAAGAGCATTGTCGCCGTCGCAATCGCCACCTCAAAGTGGTTTGAAGCCCCGATCATGGCTGCCGGCGCGGCGTCCCTATACGGCAACTTCAGCAGTTTGGCCCACCAGTAGCCCAGCCAGAAGATGAGCATGGTTTGGAGGAACAGCGGAATGGCGATCCACACAATCGTCAGCGGATTGGCCAGAATCGTCGCGCCCTTGAAACTGAACAACAGCACCAGCGTGGTCAGCAGGGCAATGATCGTGATCGGCGTCAGCACCGGCAGAAACTTGCTTTTGAACCAGGCCTCGCCCTTGACCTTCAAAATCCAGCGCCGCGAGAAATAGCCCGCCACCAGCGGCAGCGCCACATAAATCGCAATGCTCAGCACCAATGCCTGCCACGGCACCGGCAAGCGTCCCACGCCCAGCAAAAATCCGCCCAGTGGGCCGTACAGCAGCAGCATGGACAGAGAATTGATCGCCACCATGATCAGGGTCAGGCCGTCATTGCCGCGCGCCAGATAGCCCCAGACCAGCACCATCGCCGTGCACGGCGCAATCCCCAGCAGAATGCAGCCGGCAAAATAACTGCGCCAGAGCGGCACGTGCAGCATCTTGACCCCCTCTTGCAGCACGACCGTACCCGCGCCATGCGTCGCGCCCACCGGCAGGTCGAGGCCAAACGGCAGTTTCACCAGATCAACCGCCTCGGCGCCGATAAATCCACGAAACAGCACGCCGAGGAATAGCAGGGCAATGGCGTACATCGTGAAGGGTTTGATCGCCCAATTCACCAAGAGCGTCAGCCCCACCGATTTGCCGCTCTTGCCGGCTTTCACGACCGAGGCGAAATCAATCTTGACCATGATCGGATACATCATGCAGAACAGGCAGATGGCGATCGGAATCGACACGACTGGCGCGCCATTGACGCTGATCGCCAGGCCGTCCAGTGTCTTCGCGAACTGCGGCGCAATTTTACCGAGCACAATGCCGGCCACGATGCACAGCGCCACCCAGACGGTCAGATAGCGCTCAAACACATTCGTCAGTTTGCGCTCATTGGCGACGTTTGTTGTGTTGCGCACGATCATGCTCCTTGCTTTTGAAGATGGTCCAATGCCTCGGGCAGTGTTTCGATAAATGTCCGAATCTCATCACGCACACGGCGGTAGTGCGCCAGCGCCTCTTCTTCAGTTGTGGCATTCCGGGCCAGGATTGGCGGGTCGCCAAAACCAACATGTATTTTTTTCGCATTGCCTGCGAAAAAAGGGCAGTGCTCGTGCGCGTGACCACAGACCGCGACGACATAATCAAACGCGATGTCCTTGAGCTCAGTGACATGCTTTGATCGGTGGCCTGAGATATCCACGCCGGCCTCGGCCATGACCTTCACCGCACGGGGATTGAGCCCGTGCGTTTCGATGCCGGCCGAATAAGCCTCGATCACGGCGCTTTTCAAATGCCGCGCCCAGCCCTCGGCCATCTGGCTGCGGCACGCATTGCCTGTGCACAAGAACAGAACCCGCAGCGGTTTCTTCATGCGGGCATCCTTTTCATTTTTGCCCACAGCAGCATGGTCGAACTGAACACGACCGTGACGCAGCCCGCTTCCTGAAACAGCACAGCGATAATCGGCGTCATCATGCCCATAACACCCAGCGTCAGGCCAATGACATTATAAATCATGGAAAAGAAAATGTTGAGTTTGATACGCCGTAGCACCGTGGCTGACATCCACATGAAATCAACCACGCGTGAAATATCATCCGTCATCAAGGTCACATCGGCTGTCTCAATCGCCACATCCGTGCCGGCCGCGCCCATGGCAATACCGACATCGGCTTGCGCCAGGGCAGGCGCGTCGTTGATACCGTCGCCAATCATGCCGACGATCTGGCCGTCCGCCTGCAATTGCTTGACAAAGGCTTGCTTGTCTTCCGGCAGCATCCCGGCCTGGAAATCATCAACGCCAATGGCTTGGGCGACCGCCGCGGCGACCTGCGGATGATCGCCCGTCAGCATCGTGATGCGTTTGATGCCCATACGCTTGAGCGCGCGAATTGTTGCGGGAATTTCGGGGCGGATTTGATCGGCAATCGCCAGCACGCCGATCGTTTGTCCGTTGTGCGCGACCAGCACGGCCGTGCGTCCTTGCGCTGATTGCTGGCGCAGCGCCTCCTCAACCGGCGCGGCCAGCGTCACGCCGGCGTCGCGCAGGAAGGCCGGTTTGCCGACCAGAATCTTGTCCGCGTTCCACTGCGCCTCGACACCCATGCCGGTCGCACTGTTGAAATGTGCAGGATCTGGTATGTCTAGATTGCGCGCGCGACCAGCCGCCAGAATTGACCGGCCGAGTGGGTGCTCGGAATGCTTTTCGGCAATGGCGGCCAGCCGCAAAATGTCGTCGCTGCAAAAGCCGTTGAGCGAGACGATCTCCACCAATGCCGGCTTGCCAAAGGTGAACGTGCCGGTCTTGTCCACCAACAAATGATTGATCTTGTGCGCCAGTTCAAGAAAACTGCCGCCTTTGATCAAAACCGCGCGGCGCGCCATGTTCGACACACCGGCCGTCACCGCCGTCGGCGTCGCAATGGCAAAGGCGCACGGACACGCCACCAGCAAGACCGACACGGCCGTTTTCACATCGCCGGACAAAGCAAACGCGAGCAATGCGAGCACGACCACCGCGGGCAGAAACCAGGTGGTGAACCGGTCGGCCAGATTTTGAATGGGCGCGCGGGTGCCTTGCGCCTCCTGTACCAAATGCACAATTCTTGCCAGTGTCGTATTCTCGCCGATGTTCTCTGTCCGGATTTCAAGTCGGCCGGATTCATTAAGCGTTCCGCTGAAGACATTGCTCCCCACGCCTTTCTCCACAGGCATGGATTCACCCGTGATCGGCGCCTGGTTGACACTGCTGGCCCCGGCCGTCACGACGCCGTCCACCGGAATGCGCGCCCCGGGCTTGACCAGCACCACATCGCCCACCTGCAACGCGGCCACCGCGATCTCCACGTCGTGTCCCTGCCGGCGCACCGTTGCCATCTTCGGGCTGAAATCGAGCAAGTCGCGAATGCTCTTGCGCGTCTTGTCCAAGGTGTACGATTCAAGCGCACCGGCCACCGCCATGATCACGACGATGATTGCGGCCGGCCTGAATTCGCCCACCGCCAGCGTGGCAATCAGCGCCACGGCGACAAAGACATTAACCGTGATCTTGCGCTTGGCAATGTCCTTGAAGCCGGCAATAAAGCGTTGAAAGCCGCCGAACACTGTCGCGATAATCGCCAACGCCGCATTGATGAACGTTGGGCCAATCTTCCAGTGCGCCAGCGCCCAGCTCACGACGATCAATCCCGCGACAATCACCGGGACGAGCGCCAAAACGGCGATGTCTCTATAGTTGGAACTGCGGTGCTGTGCGTTGCTGCTCATAAAGCACTTGTGGTCGTGATGGTTGTCCGCGCGATTATGTGCGCGCCGCAGCCGCGCCGGCATCTTTCTGGCTTGCTTCCTCTTTGCTGCCCGTCGTGCTGGGCGCGCCGCAGCAGTCGCCGCCACCGCCACAGCAGCCGCCCGTCTTGGTCATGGATTCCCAGATTGCCGCCAGCAATCCTTTTTTCTTCGGTTCTTCTTTCATAGTTTCTGCCTTGGTATGGTTGGTCTTACTAATCAGCACATAAATTGTTTAACGAAGAGCCTAAAGAGATTGCGGCAACATTGCAATACTTGGCAGATAGATACATGCACGTGTGCTGCGGGTGGGTGTGCTGAGACCCCCACGGCCTTGCGCCGTGGGTGAATGAGATTAAGTGAAAAGGCGCGCTGGCGGTCTTTCTCAATCTCTGCTTCCACCGAGGCAAGCTCGGTGGGGAGCAACAACACATGCCAAACGCCGGATCTGGGTACACCGGCATGCATGCGTGTTTTTCATAAACTCTTTCTGCCCTCTTGTTCTCTTCGTTCATAAGTAACGCGGTTTAAGACCTTGCTAAAATGTCGCTAACAGATACAGCCCGGCGCCAATCAGCAAGATGCCGGCGATGCTGCGGATGACGGCCTCCACCTTCTGCGCCTTGAGCGCCGTTTTGCCGAACGAGATGCCAAACAGGATGGCGCCAAGCGGCAAACTGAATCCGACGCCAAACGCCGCCATGAGCAGCATGCCCCAGAGAATCTGGCCCATCAAAATACTGGCGCCAATCACAATGAAGATGCCGGGATTGCACGGTAGAGACGAAGCCGCCACGCCGCCGCCCATCAGCAACCCAACGATCACCGTGCCCAGCATGCCGTGGCCGGCCGAACGCACCGCCGTCTGGCGGGTGAACTGCGGTACTTTTGCCGGCAACAGCTTGAGCGCCGCGAGGCCCAGCACGACGGCGATCACACCTGCAAACAGCTTCCAGTATCGGCCGAGCAGCGCTTGCGCGGCCTGCCCCACAAACCCGGCGATAAAGCCAAGGATAATCAGTGCCACACTGGTGCCGATCATGAACGCCAGCGCCGAGACAACGGCCGCGCGCCGCGAACTGTCTTGGCGCGTGCCCGAGTAGGCAATCAACATGCCCATCGCCGGCAAGGTGCAGCACGCGCTGGCGACCGCGCTGACCAGCCCCAGCAAGAATGCCAGTGGCAGCGCCACTGGGCTTGTGCTGGCCTCTTGCAGCGTTTGGGTAATGGTTGCAAGCATGCCCGTCTCCGTTAGTTGCAGCCGGCCGGACCGCAGCCACTGCTGGCCGGGCCGCAGCCGCCGCCACTCGATGCGGCGACAAAGCCCTGCACTAATTTTGCCTCGGTAATGTCACCGGAGACCGGCGCCGCGCCGCGGCCTTTCACCATCGCCAGCACACACGGGACCGGCACCTGGGCTGCAATGCTTTGGTATTCCGGTGCCGTCGTCTTCAAGGTGAAGATCCCGATTGTTTTGCCTTGCGCGGCAATGGTCTTGACGGCGGCCTGCATCTGCGCCAGCGGTGGCGTGCCGCGCTTGCCCGGCAGAAAGACAAAGACCGCATCGGTTTTGGCGGCGGCCGTGTTCAATTCGGCCAGCGTCGCAATCTCCGTCGCCACGCGCTCGGCCGGTGTGGCAGCAATGGCGGCCGGCGGGGCCAGGCTGCCCGCAGTCGCGGCTGGCTGTGCCACGGTCGGCGCGGTAAAGCTGGCCGCCGGCACGGGCGTTGCCGCACTACGGTTCTTGATGATGGCCCGCGCCACCAGCACGGTCGCGGCCACCAGAATGAGTGCGCAAATAATCATGCGCATGCGGCTGAACGATCCACCGCTGGTGCAGCAGCAGCCGGGTCCGCAGCTCGCGTCCTGGATGCTTGTGCTATCCGTTTTGTTTGTACTTGCTGTCTTCATTGGTTCTCTTTGTTTTGAGGGTTAGTTTCAACCACAACATTTTTACCGATAGCATTGGCAGAGTGTATCGCGCGATGTCTGGCTCACTGTTTTCAAACGCCGGGCATCCGCTTCGATCTCGCGTGTGCCTGCGGCGGCGGCGATCAGCCATGCCACGGCCTTGCGTGCGACCGGGCTGGCACTGCGGCCGGCCAGCGCATAGTACACCCATTTGCCGCGCTTGCTGGCCGCGACCACGCCGGCCTGGTGTAGGATCGACATGTGCTTTGAGACGGTCGACGGCGCCAGCTTCAGCAGGCCCAACAACTGGCACAGGCACAATTCGCCGGTGCGCAATGCCAGTAGCAGACGGACGCGGTTGGCGTCCGCCAGCGCATTGGTGATCAACAGCAATTCTTGCAGCGTCGGTTTGGGGTTCATAAGAGCATTCCATTACTATTATACTTCGCCAAGTGTCGAAGTATTATAGCATGTCCATGCGGCGTTGTCAAGCCCGCTAGCGCGGCCAGCCCGCGGCCATCTGGCTGTGGCGCGCGGTGCCGGTGCGCAAGAAAAGCCACGCAGGTTGTGTCTCGAATGCCCATGCATCCACGCTTCCATTCATCCATCGTTCCATTTCTGCCTGTCACGGCGCCGTATACACCAGCCACACGCCGCCGGCAATCACCAGCACGCCGCAGGCGTACTTGAGCAACAGCGCGCCGTGCGAGCGCTCATTCCAATTCAGATAGTGCTGAAGTACTTCGGTGAACGTGCCGGCCAGGACAATCACACTGCAGTGGCCAATGCCGTAGGCCAGCAGCAACGCGATGCCGTACAAAACGTTCGTCGCCGCCAGCTTGAAGGTGATTGCCAGCATCGGCGCCATATAGGCAAAGGTACACGGCCCGAGCGCAATGCCGAACACCAGGCCGAGAATAAACGCCGCCAGCGCGCCCTTGCGCTTGATGCCGACGTTGCCCGGCCCCGACCACGGCAGGGGAATCACACCCAGCAGATGCAGACCGACCACAAAGAAAACGACCGCGACAAAATAGTTGCCGTAACGGCCCACATCGCCCAGCATGCGGCCGGCCGCAGCTGTGATTGCGCCAATGACCGCGATGGTGATGAGAATGCCCGCGCTGAACAGCAGGGCGATCCAGAACGCACGCCGCGTCGAGATGCGGCCCTGCTCGTCAATGAAACCGACAATCAGCGGAATGCTGGCCAGATGACACGGGCTGAGGATAATGCTCAAGACGCCCCACAACAGCGCCGCCGTCAGCGCAATGTGGGGCGCGCCTTCGACGGCATGCGTCAACGCTGCAAAAAGTTGTTCCAACATGTTTGCTATCCAGGGGTGCTGCTATGATGATCACTGTGGCGGCGCCGGCGCGGGGCGCAACTGCCCGTCTTCCATTTCATACGTTCGGTCAAACACATCGAGGGCACGGTGGTCGTGCGTCACGACGATGACAGCGGCTTGGCGTTCGTGCGCGACTTTGCGGAACAACTCCATGACCTGCCGGCCGCGGTGGCTGTCGAGTGCGGCGGTGGGTTCATCGGCCAGGATCAGGCGTGGTTCATTGGCCAGTGCGCGTGCCACGGCGACGCGCTGCTGCTGGCCGCCGGACAGCGCGTCGGGGTAATGCGCGGCCCGGTCGCTGACGCCCAGGTAGTCCAGCAATGCCATCGCCCGCCGACGTGCAGGGCGGGCGGCCAGGTCATTAATCTCCATTGCGATCTGGACATTCTCGAGCGCGGTCAGAAAGGGGATCAAATTCGCCTTGTGAAAAACAAAGCCGATCTGTGTGCGGCGATACGCCCGCAGGTTCACCAAGGCGCGCGCGCCGTCCAGCACGAGCTGGCCGCCCAGCACAATGCGACCGGCCGTGGGCGGATTGATCAACCCAATGGCGCTCAGCAACGTAGATTTGCCGGCGCCGCTCGGACCAAGCAGCGCGACCACTTCACCGCGCGCCACGCGCAACGTCACGTCTTTCAGCGCCACCACTTCCGTGTTGCCCGCGCCATACACTTTGGTCAGGCCGAAGGTCTCGACGGCGGGCATGGCCGGTGTGGCTGCACTGTTCATGCCAGCACCTTGTTGGGCGCGACCTGCATCGCTTTCCAGATGCCCAGCAGACTGGCCAGCACCGAGATACCCAGCACGATGGCGGCCAACAGCAGCAAGTCTGGGCGCGTAATGACGACCTGCCGTGGAAAACAGGGAAAGGCAAACGTGCCCAGCCAGTAGGCCAAACCATATCCGAGCGCGCCAATCAGCAGCGCTTGTTGCAGAATCAACCCGGTGATGACACCATTGCGTGCGCCCATCAATTTGAGCATGGCAATGTCGTGGATTTTGTCCAGGGTCAGCGTGTAGATGATCAAGGCCATGATGATGGTCGAGACAATGATGAGCAGGATGCGAAACAGGCCGAGCTGCCGGCGCGAGCGGCTGACCATGCCGCCCAGAAGAAATTCCTCCTGCTGCGCTCGCGAGTAGACGGTGACATCCGGCCAGCCCGCAATGGTTGCCATCACTTGCGCGGCATTGACGCCGGGCGCGAGGCGGATCATCACGGCGCTGATTTGCGGCGGCGGCAGCGCGGGCAGGCCGCGCGACGGCCCGGCACTGCGCTCGAGAATCGTCGGCTGGATGCGGCCCATGTCGGAGGCCTCGGCGCGGGCGCGGCGCGCCTGACGTTCGAGCCGAATGGCGTCGCCCGGCAGATCAAATTGAATCGCCTGCGCGTCACTGACACTGAAAAAGGCCAGGCCGTCGCCGCTCGTGCCGGTCACGCCTTTGGTCAGGCCCACGACGGTGTAGACATCCTTGCCCAAGCGCAGTTTTTCGCCCAATTGCAGTCCCAGCGACCGGTCGGCAATCATCTCAAAATGGGCCTGGCGCAGCGCGCGCCCGGCCACCAACGGAATCCAATCGCCGCGGTCATCCGGCCAGGCCAGGCCTTGCACTACCATGCGCAGCGGCTGGCCGCGCCAGGCGCGCTGAATCGTATGCGAGACAAAGCGGTGGGCGTGTGCCACGCCGGTGACGGCCCGCACGCGGTCTTCGAGACTGGCGGGCATGCGCGAGAGTTCGGCGAACGGCCCGCGCGTGCTGCCTTGCACCACCCACAAGTCGGCGCCGATTGTGGCCACCAACAGGGTCGCCTCGCGGATTAGACCACGATAAATGCCGCCCATGCCCATAACGATCATCAGGAGCAGGCTGATGCCCATGGTCGTCAGGACAAAACGGCCGATATTATGGCGGATGTCTTTGAGAGCAAGGTTCATTGCACGGTGATGCGTTGGCCGTCCGTGAGTTCCTGTTTTGGGTCGCGCGGCAGCACGATCTGCGTGCCGGCGGCCAGCCCGTGGGTGGCTTCGACCGCATCCCGGCCGCGCAGTCCGAGCGTGATGGCGCGCCACACTGCCCGGCCGCGCTGGTTGATGAACACCCCCGGCGCGTCGCCGTGCCACTGTACAAAGCGCTGCGGCACCACCAGCGCCGTGGACGCGCGGCCGGTCTCGATGTACGCTTCCGCGCGCTGGCCCACCATCCAATTCTTGGGTAGCCGCGCGAGCCGGACATCCACGACGAATTCGCGCGTTTCCCGGTCGGTCTCGCGACCCAACCGCGCAACACGGCCGGGATAGGTCACGGCCGGATCGGAGCGAAACACCACCCGCGCCGGCTGGCCGGTGGCGAGCGCGGCGATGCTCGTTTCATCCACCCACGCCGCGATCCATAATTCGTTTGTGGCAACAAGCTGCAGCAATGAGCTGCCCGGCACCACCACGCCGCCGGGGTCGCGATCGCGCCGCACGATCAAGCCATCGTACGGACTCACAATGCGTGTGAAGGTAAGCCGTTCCTGTTGGTGCGCCAGATTCTTCTCGGCCAGGGTGACTTGGCGCTGCGCCTCGATTGTGGCTGCCCGCACGCGCTTCAAGTCCACTTCCGCCAGATCCAATTGCTCGCGCGATTTGTCAAAATCAGCTTGCGAACTGACTTTTGTGCTGAGCAGATTTGCGATGCGTTCGTGATCGCGCCGCGCCTGCCGCTCGACCGCCTGCGCGCGCGCCTCATCCACCTGCACACGCGCGGCCGTGGCACTGGCAGCCGCCAGCGTTGCTTGCGCCACGTCCACCAATCGCTGCGATTCTCCGTCATCGAGTTGGGCCAAGACCTGCCCTTGCGTGACCATGTCGCCTTGATCCACCATGGCGGCGGCGAGCCGCTCCTGAATGCGCGGTGTGATCGTCGTTTTCACCCGCGCCTCGAGCGTGCCCGTGCCTAGCACCTCGGCAATAAGCGGGCCCGCACACACCGTGTGGCCCAGCACCGCCACCGGCGCGAAGTTCATCCGATACACGAGCACCATTACAAGAACAGCGAGCGCCAGCCATTTGGCCGAGTGGCGCAGGATGGGAAGTAAACGTGTCATACGTCTCCGTAGGGGTCAAGGGCTTAACGAATAGCCAAGCTGTTCCCATTGTAACAGAATATCTTTTTTCGAGAAAAAGCCTTCGTGGCGGAAGAGTTCGCGGCCATCCGCGGCGAAGAAAATCTGGGTTGGAATCAGTTTGATTTTATACGGCGTGCCCGCGTCCGGATTCTGCCAGACATCAATAAACTCGACCGTCAGCCGCTCCACCAGCGATGTTTTCAAGTCTTTCAGAATCGGCGCCATCATCTTGCAGGGAATGCATTTGTCGGCGCCCAGATCAACCAGGCGCGGGAGCGCGGCGGTTGGCGCGGATTGTGCCGCGGCCGTCGCCGCCGCAGGCGCTGCTTGTGGTGCGGCTGCCGTTGCCGGCCCGACCGGCGCGCGACGCGCCTTCAGCACCAGCACACCCACCACCGCACTGCAGAGTAAGACAACAATCAGCAGTTTGATTTGCATGTTCATTGCAGTAACCTTTTGATTTCATCAACCGTGAGTACTTTGCCCATGCACTTGACCACGCCGTCGATCGCCAGGGCCGGTGTCAGCATCACGCCGAATTTCATGATCTCCGTGATCTGGGTGACTTTTTCGATGTGACCGTCAACGCCGGCAGCAGTGATTGCCAACGCGGCGTTCTCCGCCAGTTGTTTGCATTTGGGGCAGCCGGTGCCGAGGATCTGGATTGTCTTCATATATGGCATCCTGTTTTCAGTTTTCGGTTTTCAGTTTCCAGTTTCAGGGAGCGCATGGCAGATTCCCACCGACGCACCAACGCACTGACCACTGACGCACGGTTTGCACTTCATCTCACCACCGCCCCAAACACCCAGCCCAGCACGGTCGAGAAGACGACCACCAGGCCGACAAATGCGGCCGTGCGCTTGAAGCCGATGACCTTATAAATCACCAGGATGCTTGGCACTGACAGCGCCGGCCCGGCCAGCAGCAATGCCAGCGCCGGCCCGCGCCCCATACCCAATTTCATCAGCGTCTCGGTGATCGGGATTTCAGTCAGGGTCGCGAAGTACCACATTGCGCCAATCACCGACGCAAAAAAATTCGAACTCCAGGTATTGCCGCCGACCAGCCCGGCCACATAGCTCTCGGGAATCAGTGCGCCGACAAAGCCGGTCACAAACACGCCGCCAAACAACAGTGGGATGATCATCTTCGCGAAATCCCAGGTCGCGCTCATCCACTGGCCGCGCTCCTCGCGCGAGAACCAGCCGAAGGTCATCCATACGATCAGCACGCCGAACACGCCCGCCAGATACCATTTGATGCCATAAATCGTCATGACCGTGCTGGGCACCGGCGTCATGGTGACAATCTCGGCTTTGTTGACGCGCTGCACGTCCGGCAGCAGTTTCAGGGTTGCGTCGTAGACTTGATAATCCAGCGCGTCGCGCGTGGTGTAGCGCACATTGGCGGTCAGCGTGCGGCCATCACGCAAGTGCAGCGTCACATCATTGGTGTTGTACCAATCGCTGAAGACCAGGAAGAGAATCATGGCGGCAAAGAATGCAACCGTCTGCCACAACGAGCGCGGCGAGACAGGCGGCGCGGGCATGGCCATGCTGATGCGCGTACGCTGGGCCTCGCTGCGCCGGAACAGGACGCTCATGCACAGGCCGATCACAACCGCAAAACTGACCGCGCCGATCACGCGCGCCACGCCGATATCAAACCCCAGCACGCGCGCCGACAGAAAAATTGCCATGACGTTGATCGCTGGCCCGGAATAGAGAAACGCGCTGGCCGGCCCAAGCCCGGCGCCCATCGTGTAAATGCCGGCGAACATTGGCAGCACGCTGCACGAGCAAACGGCCAGGACGCAGCCCGAGACCGACGCGACCGCATAGGCCAGCGGCCGGTTGGCGCGCGGGCCGAGATAGCGCATGACCGAGGCGTGCGACAGAAAGGTCGCAATCGCGCCGGCGATGAACATGGCCGGCACGACACAGCCGAGGACATGCTGGCGGGCGTACCACTGCAAGAGGCGGAACGCCTCAAAAATCGCCGCTTGTATTTTGAGATTATCGAGCGGCAGAAAAAACGCGAGCAAAAAGATGCCCAGCAACCAGGCAAAGATTTTCCAGTCCTTAAACATTGTCAACGGGGGGGGTGGTTTAAACAATAATTGGCGTTTTCTTCACATACTGGCGCGGGCGGGTGGCCGGCCGCGCGTGTTCGAGCACGGCATCGACGCAATCGAGAAAGCGCAGAATGCACGGCACGCGCAGGCGGTAGTAGACGTACAGACCGGCCTTGCGCTCGTCCAGCAGGCCGGCGCGCTTCATCAGCGCCAGATGCTTGGAGACGGTCGAGACATCGGCTTTGACGAGTTGGCGCAGTTCGCAGACGCAGCGCTCGCCGCGTTCGAGCGCGAGCACGATGCGCAAGCGGCTGGGATGGGCCAGGGCCTTGATGACGCGCACGCGGCGGGTGAGCTGTTCGGCAGGTATGGCAGGTAAGTTGGTCATATTACCAAATAGTATAGCACGGGCCGCCGCGTTTGTCAAGGCGGCCCGCCGCGGCGCAGCAAAGTCACCACGAAAGCAGCGGTGCGGCGGCGGAGCCGAGTTTAAAGTTTTAGGTTTTAGGTTCTATGCATGCATGTCAGAAGACGAACATCGGAACGCGGACAGCGGATTGCGAACTGCAAGGCGCAGAACGTCCATGCACAACGCACTACTAATGAGAGTGCTTTCTACGTTGCAGTGTCCTTGTAGCCGCCCGCGGCGAGGGCGGCTTCTGCAGCCGCGGTCAGCGCCCGCGGCTACAATTGGCATGACACCAAGTAAGCGCATTCATTAGTAACTGCTTGGAGTCCGCCCACGGCGGGATGAAAGCAGAGATGGGAAGAAGGGCGGGCAGCGGTTTCTCATTCAATCTCATTCACCCACGACGCTAGGTCGCGGGCGTCTCTGCAGGAGTGATAAAGAGTAGGGACGGCAAGTTCTCATTCCGGCAATGCTGCTGTAGAATCGCGGCACGGAGGCCGCTCCCACTTTGCAGAGGTGCGGCGGTGGTCGGCGCGGCGGTACGTCGGCGGAAGAGCAGATGCGGCAGAATCGCGGCATGGCAGCCGCTCCCGGATGCAAAACCACTTTCAACAGAATCGCCGGTCAGCCGGGTGACATGGCGTGTGCAGCGGGCTGGCATGTTGCGCGCCGGCGGCGCCGGCCTTCCTCAAACAACGAGTAAACGACAGGGATGATAACCAGGGTGATCAACGTTGAGCTGGTGAGCCCGCCGACAACTGCGCGTGCCAGGGGCGCCTGAGTCTCACCGCCCTCGCCCAACCCGAGCGCCAGGGGGATCAGACCCAGGATCGTGGTCAGTGCCGTCATCAGGATGGGGCGGAGGCGGCGGCGGCCCGCTTCCTCGATCGCCGCGCGCACTTCCATGCCGTCGCGCCGGCGCAGCAGGTTGACGTGGTCGACCAGCAGGATCGCGTTGTTCACCACGATGCCGCCCAGCATGATGCAACCAATGTACGACTGGACGTTGAAGGTCGTGTTGGTGAGCAGCAGCATTAGGGCTACGCCGATTATCGAGACAGGCACGGAGAACATGACGACCAGCGGATCCTTGAGCGACTCATATTGGCAAGCCATGACCATGTAGACCAGGATGAGCGACAGGACGAGCCCGAGGCCGAGATCACCGAAGGCCTTCTGCTGCTCTTCGTAGTCGCCCCCGAACCCGATACTGAAGTTGCGCGGGATAGGCAGGCCGCGCAGCGCAGCGCGAATGTCCGCGACGACGAAGCCCATGGCGCGCCCGCGCAGGTTGGCCGTAACGGTGACGATGCGCTCCTGGTCCTTGCGCTCGATGCGGACGGGCCCGCTCTGCGGCTTGATGTCCACGATGTTGCGGAGCACCACGGGCGTGCCGTCGCCACTGGTCAGCGTCAGGTCAAGAATGTCCTGGAGTGAATGCAGCTCGGCATTTTTCAGTTTTACCAGGATCGTATACTCGTCGCCGGCTTCGCGGTAGTAGCTTGCGCGGGTGCCGCCCAGCACCGTCTGCAGCATGTTGGCAACCTGCGCGACGCTCACGTTCATGGCCTCAGCCTTGGCACGGTCGACCACGACCAGTTGCTCAGGCTTGCCGGACTCGCGGCTTATCTTGGCGTCCGTAACGCCGGGCACACGCTCGACCACATTCTTCACTTGTTGTGCCAACGCATCGGCGGTTTCGATGTCGTAACCACGCACTTCGACGGGCACCTCGGTCGCGCTACCGCTGACCATGCGCAGCAAGAAGAGCCCCTGGCCCGCGCGGGTGCGGATGGTGGTGCCCGGAATGTTGGCCAACGCGCGGCGCAGGGCGGTGGCGACCTCCTCGCTTGAGCGGCGGCGCTGCGCCAGTGGCTTGAGGGGGATACGCAGCTCGCCGATATGTGTTCCCTCGGCATGCCAACCCGTACCGCCCAAGCTGGCCACGATGCTCTTCGCTTCAGGCACCTCGCGGCGGACAATGGCCTCGATGGGAACCATCGTCTGCTCGAGCAGCGAGAGCTTCGTGCCCACCTCCATCTCGACGTTCACCCGCACTTCGCTTTCGTCGCTGGCGGGCATCAGCTCCGTGCCAATCAGGGGAATCAGCGCGATGGTCGCGGCACAGGTCAGCGCCGTCAGGCTCGCGACCAGCAGGCGATGGTCCAGCGCGTGGCGCAGGAGCTGCAGGTAGTGGCGCTCGAGCGCGTCAAGCAACCTGCCCGTCACACGATACAATCGGTGCGCCAAGGTCTCGTGGGCCACGGCAGCGAGCGAGCCCGGATGCAAGAACCGTGCGGCCAGCATGGGCACCAGGGTCAGCGACACCACCAGCGAGCACAGCAGCGAGAAGCTGACGACGCAGGCCAGCTGCTGGAACATCACGCCCGCCATGCCGCGCACAAAGATCAGCGGCAGGAACACCACCAACGTCGTCAGCGTGCTGGAGATGATGGCCGCGGTCACCTCCTCGGTGCCGAGCACGGCGGCGCGGGTGGCGTCGAGACCCGGTTCCGCCTCGCGGCGCCGATAGATGTTTTCGAGCACGACGATCGAGTTGTCCACCAGCATGCCGACGCCCAGAGCCAAACCACCCAAGGTCATCAGGTTCAACGTAAAGCCGCCGAAATAGATCATCATGAACGTGGCGATGATCGAAATGGGGATGGCAACGGCAATGATGACGGTGCTGCGGATGTTGCGCAGAAAAACCAGCAGCACCAGCACGGCGTAGAGGCCGCCGTACAAGGCCGACTGCCCCACATTGGTGATGGAGCGGCGGATGTAGTCCGACGTGTCCATGATGGGCGTGATGGCGATCTGGGGAATGTCCCGGTTAATGCGCTCGATCTCTGCAAGCACTTGCTGGGCGACCTCGACCGTATTCCTGCCGGCCTGCTTGTTCACCGTCAGGCGCACGCCGTTGACGCCGTTGACGCGCACGATACTGGTCACCTTCAGCCACGAATCCTCGACCTCCGCCACTTCGCGCAGGTGCACGGGCACGCCCTCGCGCAGCGCGACCGTCGTCTCGCGCAGCTCGTCAAGGCTGGTATATTCGCCCGGCGTGCGAATGGTGATTTCGTAGTTGCCGCTCTCGAGCGTGCCGGCCGGCAGCGTGACGTTGGCCGTGTGCACGCGCGCCACCAGCTGGTCGAGCGGAATGCCCAGCGCCTTGATCTTGTCGGGATCGAGCAGGATGTGAATCTCGCGCTCCTGGCCGCCGCGGACATCGAGCGCGGCGACGCCGGACACGCGCTCGATCCGGTACTTCACCTGGTCGTCTATGATCTTGCGCATCTGCACCGGATCCAGCTTGCTTGACGCACCCAGCACCAAAATGGGAAAGCTGGCAAGGTCGAACTTGCGCAGCGTGGGCCGCTCGGCCTCCTCGGGCAGCTTCTCCAGCACGCGGTCAAGCCGGTCGCGGATGTCGTTGGCGGCGGCATCCAAGTCGGTGCCCCACGAGAACGTCACGCGCACGTCGCTGTTGCCCTCGGTCGACGCGGACGTGACTTCCTCGACGCCGGGGACCGCGCTCATCGCCTCCTCGATCGGCCGTGTGATCAACTCCTCGACCTCGGGCGGACTCGCATTCTCGTATTTGGTGGACACGCTCAGCGTCGGATAGGTCACGTCCGGCATCAGGTCGATCGGCATCCGGTACAGCGACACGCCGCCGATGATGATGACCATCAGTGTCACCATCATGGTGAAGATGGGCCGGCGAACAGAGGAATGGGCGATGTTCATCGGCGTGCGGCAGGCGCGCTGTTGGTCACGGGCAACACAATGGCCGCGCCGTCCTCGAGCAGGTGCTGACCCAGCACGACCACGGATCCCGCGAGCCGCGGCGCGCGGATCTCCATCCGCTCGCCGCTCACAATGCCCACTGTGACGGGCACGAACCGCACGGTCATCGCCGCGGTGTCGGCCAGAAAGACGCCGCTCCGCCCCGCGCGCCGCGCCAGCGCGGCCACGGGCACCACGGTTGCCGCCGCATGCGCGGCGAACTGCAGTTCCGCGCGGACAAACATGCCGGGCGCAAGCAGCCGCTCGGGATTGGCCACCTCGATCTCGACGCGCGCCTGGCGCGACGACTCCTTCAGCAGCGGCGCCTTGCGCATCACCTGCCCCGCAAACGTCCGGTCCGGGAACGCATCCGTGCTGACCGTCGCGTGCTGGCCGGTCAGCACCTGCGGATAGTCGCGCTCGATCACAAACATCGTCACCAGCACCGTGGATACGTCGAGAATCGAGACGATCGGCTCGTTCGCCTTCAGCATCGTGCCCTCGTCCACAAAGCGCTCGCCGACCACGCGCGCGCCGGCGCCGTCCGCCCATGACACGCTAATCTTTGTGTAAGCCAGCCGCGCATCCTCGACCCGCAACGCCGCTTCCTTCTGCCGGATGATTGCCATAGTCACCGCGTGCCGCACCTTGGCCGCCTTATAGCGCGCGTCTACCTGATCCACCTCCGCCTCGGACGTGACGCGTTTATTGATCAGCTCCTGCGCCCGCTCAAGCTGGCGCTGGGCGACCTCCAGCGCACTGCTCGTCTCCAGCACGGCCGATCGGGCGACTTCGAGCTCGGCCTGCATCTGCTCAACCTGCTGACGAAACTCCTCGTCGTCCAGGATGGCGATCAACTGGCCATTGGTCACCACCGCGCCGATGTTGACGAACAGCTTGTCCAAGCGGCCGGCGATCTTGGGCGCGACGACGAACTGCTCGCGCGGCAGCACGGTGCCGGTGAACACGCGCGTATCCCGGATGCCCTCGGTGCGCACCGGCGCGAGCACCACGGCCACGGCGGCACGCGTATCTGTACGGATGGGCTGTCCCTTTTTACCAATGGTCTTCTGGTACAGCCGCACACCCACCAGCGCGACCAGCGCAATCCCAATCAGAAAGCCAACAGTTCTCTTCATCGTCAGGGTTCAGGAGAAGTGATGAGTGATGAGTGATGAATGATGAGTGTCAGCGCAGCTTTCAGCACGTGCTATTTTTCTTGTTCTGCATTCATCATTCATCATTTTCCAATGGCCTTCTCAATGGCCGCGCGCAGCGACTGCATCTGGTACGGCTTGCCCAGAAACGCCTGGGGCCGTTCGGGATGATCACCGGCCATGACCTGAACCTCGTCGTAGCCGCTGGCCAGGATCACCGGCAGGCCGGGCGCGAGTTTGCGCATGGCCGTCAGCGTCGCCCAGCCATCCATGTGTGGCATGGTCAGGTCGCACAGCACGCACTGGATATCGGCGTGGCGCTGCTGGAACAGCGTCAGCGCCTCGCTGCCATCCTGCGCGACCAGCACCGTAAAACCCAGTCGCGCGAGCATGCTCGCGGCCACTTTGCGCACCGCTTCCTCGTCTTCAACCAGCAGCACCGCGCCTGCCGTTGCGTGGCACGCCGCCGGGCCGCCCTCCTCACCTTGCGTGGCCGGGATCGCCGTGTCGGCCTGTTGCGGCCTGGACAACGGCAAGAAGACCCGAAAGGTGCTGCCGTGGCCCCGTTGGCTCTCAACCGTGATGATGCCTTCGTGGGACCGCACAATCCCCAGAACCACAGCCAAGCCCAGGCCTCGGCCGGTAAACTTACTGGAAAAAAACGGGTCGAAGAGCTTTTCAATATCCTGATCCGCGATCCCGCCGCCCGTGTCTGCCACCGCCAAGCAGGCATAACCACAATCTTGTGGTTGGCAGCCGATCGGGAAACGGTTGACGGTGGGGATGGCCGCGGCGGCAACCGTGGTGACGGTCAGGCGGACGGTACCGTCACCGGACCCGCTGGCCTCCCAGGCATTGGTGACCAGGTTGGTCAGCACCTGCTGTATCTGGCTCGCATTGGCGCAGATGGCCGGACCGGGCGCGGGCAACTCGGTCTCCAAAACCACGCTGTGCGGCATGCCGGCACGCAGCAAGGGCAGGCTCCGCAGGCACGCATCGGTGAGGTCCAGCGCTTCACGCTTGGCATTGACTTGCCCGAGGTAGGTCAACATCAAGCTGCTCACTTCCGCCGCGCGGCGGCCCGCCTGCATGGCGGCATCCAAGGTTGTGAACGGTTCCGCATTCTGGGGCAGATCTTCCATGGCCAGTTCCAGGTTGCCCATCACCGCCGTCAACTGATTGTTGAAGTGGTGAGCGATGGCGCCGGCCATGCAGTTCAGGCTTTCGGCCTTCTGAAGTTGCCGGTTTTGGGCCTCCAGTTTTTCCTTCTCCTCCTCCGCCTGCTTGCGCTCGCTGATGTCCTGGATAATGCCGCTAAGAAGGAGCGGCTGACCCGCTTCGTCACGGACCAGTCGACCGCGGGCTCCAATATAATGGAGGCTCCCGTCCGGCCAGACCACGCGGTACTCCGGGGTGTACGCCCCACCCTGCGCCACAATTTTGGCAAAGGCAGCCGCAACCTTTTCGCGGTCGTCGGGGTGTACCACGGCGAGAAACTCGGTGGCCGTGCCACGGAATGTCGCCGGATTCAAACCGAGCAGATAACACACCTGATCGTCAAAACTGCGTTTGTCGGCGACAATATCCCACTGCCACACGCCCATATGCGCTGCCCGCAGCGCGAGGCTGAGTTTCTCGTCGCTCGCCCGTAGCGCCTTCTCCGCCTGCTTGCGTGCGGAGATATCGCTGGAGATGCCACAGGTGCCGATGATGTTCCCAGCCGGGTCGCGTAACGGCAATTTAGACGACAGCACCAAACTTTCATGGCCGTCGGGCCACGTTTCCTTTTCTTCGATGTGCAGTATCGGCTGGCCGGTGCGCATGATGGTCTGCTCGTCAACCAAGGCCTCTTGGGCGTGTTTTGCGGAGAAAAAATCGGCATCCGATTTGCCGACCACGTCCGCCGGGTCACGCACACCAAATGAAGTGGCCAGCGCCGGATTGACGCGCAGGAAACGGCTGGCCGTGTCCTTGAAGTAGATGTGATCCGGCAGGTTGTCCATCAGGGCCAGCATCAAGATCTGCTCCTGCCGCAGTGCCTCCGCAGCCCGCTTTCGTTTGGTGATGTCCTGAAGCGTTCCCCGCATCATCAATGGCTTCCCTTCTTCCGACCAGGAGATAACTTTGCCTCTGCTCACAACCCAGACCCAGCTCCCGTCTTTATGTTGCATGCGCAGTTCGATCTCATAGTGGTCAAGCGCGCCCTGAAAATGCTTTTCAAGCAACTCGTCACGGGCCTTAAGATCCTCCGGATGGACATATTCCACACAGGTTTCCACCGACATGGGGGAAATTTCAGCCAGAGTGTAGCCGATGATTTCAGCCCAGCGATCATTGATGATGGTTTCCCCGGTCTGGATATTCCATTCCCATGTCCCGGCATGGGTTCCTTTGATGATGCCGGCCAGGCGTTCGCGCTCTTCCTGCAACACGGTCTTTTGCTCGTTCAACTCGCGGAGCACGGCGGCGTTGCGTGCAAGAGCGTCGTTGAGCGCATGGCTGAGCGCGCCGAGTTCGTCGCGGTCGGCGGTCGCAACCAAGTTTTCGTCGGCGCCTTTCCGGTGCTGCGCGACCATAGTTCCAATCCTGAAGATCGGGCGCAAGACGAGGCGTTGGACCAGTCTATAGCCGAGTGCGCCGAGGATTGCCAGCACCACGAGTAAGGCGAGCGATACCTCGCGGGTCACTTGCCAAATCGCGGCTTGGGTGGCACGCATATCGAGATGAACCATGACCGCGCCATCGGAGAGCGCCCGGTCGGCCAGTTCCGCTTGGCTCAGCAGGAGTGGCGTGGTGAAAGCGAGCTGGTCCGTCTCACGGTCGAGGTGGGTCTGGCTCTGCCGGGTCTGGATGGCATTCGTGATATCCTCGACCACCTCCTGTGCGGGCAGTGCGGCCAAAGCGTGGCCGAGCCAGGCATTGCGGGTCGAGGCCAGGACGCGGGCCGGATGACCGCCGACCACGACGATGAAGCTGACATCCTCCTCGGCGCCGATGGCGGCGACGATGCGCTGCAATTCGCCGGCATGCGAAGTATTTTCTGCGGCGTAGTTCACCAAGTTGGCAATCAGTTCGGCACGCAGGCGCAGTCTCCCGACCAGATGCCTCTGGGACTCCGCATACACGCCCCAGACAGTGACCGCGGTGAGTGCCACGCCGATCAGCAGCAGGGGCAGCAGCAACTTGGACTTCAGCGAGCGATTAGTGGACGCAGCAGCGGCGCTCATTGCGATGCTCCCTTTGCAGCAAAGGCCGCGGTGAAGGCGTTGGCACGGCGATCCGGCCCTTTGATTTGTCCGCTCTGACGGAGAACTCGAGCTGCGGCGTCAATCACGGTGACAAGCTTTCCGCCCGCTCGAAGATACCCGGCCTGATCAGCCTCGGAGATGAGGCAAATGTCTTTGTCCAAGGCGGCGCGAAACTCTTCGGGCGTGATGCCTTCGCGCTCCGCCATGATGCGGTAGGCGTTCGTCGGATTCTGCTGCGTATAGACGATGGCCCGGCGATAGGCGCGCAAGAGTTTGCCGACGTCCCCGAAACACCGGGAGACAACCTCCGCCTCGACCGCGATGACGTCGAGGACTTCGCCCGGAATCTGTGCGCTGGAAAAGACCGTATTGGCCTTGGTGTCGCGCAGCAGCATGGTGGAAGTGGGCGGATAGGTGACAATGGCGTCCAATTCCCCCTTGCGGAAGGCGTCCGCCATCGAGAATTGGTCCATGGACACCAGCGTGACGTCGGCGAGATCCAGTCCGTTTTGCTCGAGGCCGCGGGCAAGGACGTACACCCCCAGCGACGCCAGCTCTATGCCGACGCGTGCGCCGCGCATGCCGGCGATGTTGGTGATGCCAGGGCGGGTGAGGATTACATCCGCGCCGTTGGAGTAATCCATGACCTGCACAATCTGGGGCGAGCGCGGGGAGTTGTCACGGATTTGAAGGACCTCGATCACCGTCGTGCCGAGCGCGTTGATTTGGCCGCGTTCGTAAGCGCGCCGGGCATCGGGGAGCGAGCTGAACTCCACCAGGCGCACCGCCAGCCCTTCCGCGCGGTAAAAGCCCATTTCCTGAGCCAGATAGAGGAACTCATAGCCGGGCCAGGCACTGATCCCCACGCGCAACGAAGCGGATTTTTCCGGGGAACATCCAAGGGTGAACGTCAGTGCGGCAACTACCGCAAGCAGTGTGAGGTGGCGGAATAGCGGCTGGAGCTTCATGAGCATTCTCCCGGTGTATGGCGTGGCGAGATTTCTGCGATGAAATCGGTGATGAAGTGCGCGCCGGCCAGCCGCACCGCGTTCCGCTTTATCTGTGTGTGCGTCTTATCCCATTTTCGCTGGGCACTCCCACACAGATCAATACAAATAGTATACCATTGCCCGGTCGCATAAGCAATGGTATGCACCATCCTGTTGCACCATCCGCGTAATCCCACCGACTTTTGTGTCATAGCAGGTTGAAGGGGCAACGTTGAAGTTCAGCAGCAGCCAGACATTTTCTCACGCGCAGGCGCGGAGCGCGCGCAGAGCCGGCAGGCGGCGCGTCGGCGGCAGGAGAAAATCGCCAACTCAACCGCCTCCCGCTTTGCATTGCCAAGATCTACCATTGAACAAGCTTCGTGTCGGCGTGCCTTTGGCGGCAACGGCTATTTGCGTTTGCGGCGCACGCGTGCGCCAATGCGCAGGCGCAAGGCGTTCAGGCGGATGAAGCCGGTCGCGTCGGCCTGATTGTAGACACGGTCTTCCTCAAATGTCGCGAGGCGGGGATCATACAGCGAGCAGGGCGATTTGCGGCCTGCCACAATGCAATTGCCTTTGTACAATTTGAGCCGTGCCACGCCGGTCACGTTCTTCTGCGCCGCGATGATGAAGGCCTTGAGCGCCTCCATTTCCGGCGAGAACCAGAAGCCGTTGTACACCAACTGCGCGAACTTCGGCATCAACGCGTCGCGCTGCAACATCACTTCGCGATCCATCGTCAACGATTCGACCGCGCGATGCGCCGCGTACAGAATCGTGCCGCCGGGCGTCTCGTACACGCCGCGCGATTTCATGCCGACAAAACGATTCTCGACCAGGTCCACCCGGCCAATGCCATGCGTGCCACCCAGCTTGTTGAGCGTTTCAAGCAAGGGCACCGGCGCAAGGCGTTTGCCGTTCAACGCCACCGGCGCGCCCTTTTCAAAGCCCACTTCGATGTACTGGGGCTTGTTCGGCGCCCGTTCGGGCGCGACGCTCATTTGAAACATGTCGGCCGGCGGCTCGCGCCACGGGTCCTCGAGGATGCCGCTCTCGAAACTGATGTGCAGCAGATTGCGGTCGGAGCTGTACGGCTTCGCGTTCGAGACCGGCACGGGAATGCCGTGCTTCTTGGCGTAAGCAATCATCTTGCTGCGCGAATTGAGCGTCCAGGACGGGTCGCGCCACGGCGCAATCACGTTGATGTCCGGCTCGAGCGCATAGCAGGTTAATTCAAAGCGAACTTGGTCGTTGCCTTTGCCGGTGGCGCCGTGCGCGATAGAGGCGGCGTTCTCTTTGCGCGCGATCTCAATCTGGCGTTTGGCGATCAGCGGCCGGGCAATGCTGGTGCCAAGCATGTACAGGCCTTCATAACAGGCATTCCATTTGACCATCCACCAGACATAATCGCGCACAAACTCGCTGCGCAGGTCTTCGATGTAGACTTTTGACGCGCCGGTCTTGAGCGCCTTGGCGCGCACCGGCGCCAGCTCCTTGCCCTGCCCGAGATCCGCGGCGTAGGCGATGACGTCATAGCCTTTTTCGATCAGCCATTTTAAAATCACCGACGTGTCCAGTCCGCCGGAATACGCCAGAACTACTTTGGGTCGTGCCATACAAGCCTTGTATCTGTCGGGGTTATTGCTTTGTTACTAGATAATAGTGCTCTTGGCCGTCGCGGGTTGTTTCGTACACCAGCGTGTCATCCAGCCACAATTTCACCTGCCAGTTTTCCACTTTCACATCATGGATAATATTCCTTCTGTTTTTGCCATCTTCACCTGAAACGCTGATGCCACCGCGGGTGGTTATCTTGTATTCATTGTAGGGCTCTGAACAGAATTCATAGGTGGCGCCTCTTTGCCTGCTGATGGTCTCTTCCTTTACTATTTCTTTACTTTGTTGCCGCTGCTTCGCATCATATACCGCGCAACATGCATACTGCACGCGCAACACATATGTGCGCGCAGCGTCCAAGCTGTCCAAGGTGATTTTGACCAGCCCGCAACTCTGGCGGCTGTATTGCCGAGTTCCCGTGTCATCTTGGGCCTGCTTCTGCTTGAAAACCCCCACCTTTTCTGTCGTGACAACATTCACGCACACGCGCGCCAGCGCTTTTGCATCGTCCTCCTTCTTACTGATCCATTTGCCGCCGACCAGGATCATGCCCTTGGCCTTCATCTCGTCGGCCTGCTGTTGCTTGCGCGCGAGCGCCTGCTGCATCAGCCGCGCAAACAGCGCCGGATGCACGGCCTTAATCGACGCCGGCGCCAGCTGCCGCCAACTGTTGGTTTGCACACCCTTGACCGTGCGCACGATCAGGTTGGTATCATCTTTTGCCAGCACATCGCACACCAGCGCATGCCCGTCGCGATACGTGATCGTCACCGCGCTGCACATCAGCACGGCAGCGAGGACTGCCATCCCTGCCATGGTCATCTTCATGGTTGTCTCACGGCTATGCGCCGGTCATGCAATGACCGCGCCAATTACCATTTCGTGACGGAGTGATAGACCGGCTTGCTGTCGCGCGTCTGCTCATAAACCAAGGTCTTGTTCAGCCAGATTTTGACGTCCCATCCTTGAACGCCGATCTTGCGCTCTGTGGCCGAGATGCCCCGCACGCCGCGCAGCACCTCCTTGTACTCGTCCACGGGCGTGGTGCGAATTTTCATGGCGTGCGCATACTCTTTGCGGATCGTCTCTTGCTTCACCGCGTCTTTGTCCACTTCCTGAACGTCCTTGGTCTCTGCTTGGCTGATGTACAGGGTGTACTGCACGCGCACGGTGTAACTGCGGGTGTTGTCCAGCGAATCTAATTTGATTTTCAGCACGCCGCACTTGGTCCGCTTTGATTTGGAACCGCCTTCAATGCGTTCCACTTCACTGTATTTGCCGACGCTTTCGGTCGTCACCACATTCAGCTTGACGCGCGCCAGCGCTTTCAGCTCATAGTCCTTCTTGTCCACCCATTTGCCACCGACTTGGATCAGACCCTTGGCTTTCATCTCGTCGTTGTACTGTTTCTTGCGTTCGAGCATCTGCTGCGTCAGCCGCGCAAACAGCTCCGGGTGCACGGCTTTGAACGACGCGGTGGTAAGCTCCCGCCAGGTGTTCGTTTGCACGCCCTTAATCGTACGCACAATCAGATTGGTGTCATCTTTTGACAACACATCGCACACCATCGCATGCCCGTCGCGATACGTGATTGTCACCGCGCTGCACAACAGCGCGCCACTGACCACCAGCAGACATACCATGGTTCTCATGCGATCCTTTGTTCGGCGTTACAGTTTCTGCACGTGGAAATATTCGGGCTTCTTGTCGTTCTCTTCGGTGTAGACCAGCGTCTCATTGATCCAAATCTTGATGTCCCAATAATCGGCATCAAACGTTGTCGTGGCCGTGCTGGTGTAGTCAGATTTAACCGCGCGCCGCTTTTCCTCGGTGTAAGACTGGGTCAAGAAATCCAGCCGCGCACTGGCCTGATTGGTCAACGTCAGCGTGGCGCTACCGGGCGCAATCTGTGTCGGCGCGTCCGTTGGTTTCGCCAGGCCGCCTTTGAGTTCACCCTTCAAATGGACGGCAAACGTGGTGCGCACACCGTACATTTTGGTTGCATTCAGGCCGCGCAATTGCAGCACGAGGGTGCCATGACACGTGCGTCTGCTGACCATGTCCCAGCCGCGTTTTCTCATGCCCTTGCTGACCGGCGCGCGCCTGTAGCCTTGTTTTTTCAAATCTGTGTCCACGCCCAGACTGACCGTGCGCAAATCCTCCGGCGCGCTGGCCGTGGACGCATCGCCACGCGCCGCGACCGCGACCAACACAGGCTGATTGGTTGGCGCGTTGGCCGGCGCTTGTTGCCGCGCCTGGGCCGCCGCGAGCAGCCGGGCGTACAACGCCGGATGCGCGTCTTGAATGCTTTTATTCTTCAATGCGCGCCATAAATAGGTTTTCTCGCCCAGACTGGTTTTCAATGTTAGATTGGTGTCATCCATGCGGACGATCTCGCCCGTCTGCGTCGTGCCGTTGCGGAACGTGATGGTAATGGCCAGCAACGTTGCGGCGCTGGTCGCCAGCAGCAGCGCAAGGCCGCCTGTCCCGCGCCACGACATAAAACTCACGACCCCTGCGCCGCCGCACTGGGCGGCCCGGCCAGCGCGCCCAACAAGGCGGCTTCACCCGTGCTGATGTGTTCCGGTACCGGCGGATTCATCGAGACGACCTGGGCCGGCGCGCCCGCCACGCGCGCGGCGACGGCGCCACCGGCGCGCACCTGCACTCCGCGCGCGGTCAGCGCCGCAATAGTTTCCGGCGTCAAGCCGGCGCCGCCCGCCGCCGCCCGACTGTCGACAAAGATGGCCCGCACGCGCCAGCCGCGCCGTTGCGCGCGCTGCACTTCGGCCTCGATCCATTCCGGCGTCAGTCGCGCAATGTCCACCAGGGTCACGGCGCGCAAGGCGTCGTTCTGCGCGGCCTCGCGCTGCAACACGGTCTCCAGCTCCGGCAGCACCATGTCGCTGGTCAGTGCACGCGGCTCGGCCGCGATCATGCAGGGCGCGCCGGGCGTCATCGCCGGATCCACTTCCGCCAGCATCAGCAACAGCGGGCCGTAGCGCGCGGCCACTTTGATGGCTAATTGGATCAGCGGAATGAACGGCGCAAAAATCAGCAAGGGAATGTAGGCCAGATAGGTGCAGCCGGCGCAGACCAGCCAGGCCAGCGCGCCACACGTCGCCAGAGCGCGCATCCAGCGCGGCTGAAGTTCTCTAACGTTGCGCATCGAGGTATCCTTCCAAAATGAGTTGCGCCGCGACTTGGTCTTTCTTGAACTGCCGCGTCCGTCGCGACGCGCCGCCCTCAATCATGATATTTTCCGCCTGGACGGAGGTCAGGCGTTCATCCCACAACAGGACGGCAATCTGCCGGGGGATATGCTGCCGCACGTAAATGCGCAGCAGGCGCACACACTCCTGCGCGCATTTGCTCATTTCACTCGGCTGGCCATTCAGATGAATCGCGTTGCCAATGATAACCGTGCCGACCCGGTTCGCTTCGCTGGCATGTTCATACTCAAAGACCTCGTCCAGAATGGTGCGGCACATCTGGCGCACCGCGCCGCCCGGGCGCGTCTCGAGCGGCTGCGCGGTAAAGCCGAGCGGGTCGGAAATCGCAAACCCCATCCGCACCGTGCCCAAATCAACGGCCAAGACCCGCATCGTCCGTTACTCCACCAAGCCGCGGGTTGCCGGCGCAGCCTGCAACGCCTGCACGATCTTTTTCACATCCTGGGCGCGGTCTTTCGGGCAGACCAGGACGGCGTCGGCCGTCCGCACCACCACGACATCCTGCAGGCCCAGCACGGCGACAATTCCGGGCGCGTCATTGCGCAACACGCAGCCACGCGCATCCAGCGCCAGCACGTCGCCGCGCGTCGCGTTGCCGTGCGCGTCCTGCGGCCAATGCGCCGCCACCGCCAGCCAACTGCCGACATCGTCCCAAACAAATGCGCCGTGCGCGACGATCGCATTGGTCGCCTTTTCCATCACGGCATAGTCAATCGAAATCGCCGGTGTCGCGGCGTACAAGGCCGCCATGGCCGCCGCCACCTCGCGCTCGTTGCCCGTGCGCGCGGCCGCCGTCACGCCCGCGAGGCCCGCGGCCATCGCCGGCACATGCGTTGTCAATGCCGCCAACATGTCGCCGACGCGGAAGACAAACATGCCGGCGTTCCAAAAGGCGCGGCCGGTCGCGATCAATTCTTCCGCCCGCGCTCGCGGCGGCTTTTCAATGAACTGCGCCACGCGCGAAAAACGGGTTGCCCCGTCAAACGGGACGGCCGCGTCGGCCAGAATGTAGCCATAGCCCGTCTCCGCAAACGTCGGCTGAATCCCAATCGTCAGCAAGGCCCGCTCGCGCCGTGCCAGGGCGGCCGCATCGCGCAGGGTCTGCGCGTACAGGGCCGTGTCCGGAATGCAGTGGTCGGCCGGCACGACTGCCAGCACGGCCTCCGCGTCGCGCGCCGCCAGCAAGGCGCAGATCAGGCCGATGCACGGCGCGGTGTTCTTGCCACAGGGCTCGCCAATAATATTTGCCCGCGCCAGTTCCGGGGCTGCCAGCGCTACCGCCTCGGCCTGTGCTTGGGTCGTCACCACATACACCTGCGCCAACGACGTCACGTGTTGATTGCGCACGACGGTTTCCGCAATCATGCTGCGCGTGCCGACAATGTTCATTAATTGCTTCGGATGCGCTGCGCGGCTGACCGGCCAAAAGCGTTCGCCTTTGCCGCCTGCCATGATGCAAACATGGATGCTGTCGTTGCTCATGGTGGTCCCGGGGTCAAGGCAGCGCGCAAACTGCGCACAAAGGTGATGACCTCGGCCACCATGGCGTCGCTGTCGCCGCCGGCGCCGATCCGGCGCACAATCGCGCTGCCGACCACGACGCCGTCCGCCACCTGCGCAATCTCGGCTGCCTGCGCCGGCGTCGAGACGCCAAAACCGACCATGATCGGCAGTGTGGTGCAGGCGCGGATCTGCGCAATCTGTGCGGACATGTCGTCGGCTACGTCCGTGCGCTCGCCGGTCACGCCGGTGCGCGACACATAATACACGAAGCCGCTGGCCTGGGCCGCGATCATGCGGACGCGCACCGGCGTGCTGGTCGGCGCGATCAGAAAGATCATGCGGACATCCGCGGCGTGCAAGGCGGCGTGCAGTTCGCCGGCCTCTTCCGGCGGCATGTCGAGCACCAGCACGCCGTCCACGCCGGCGGCCGCCGCGTCGTGGGCAAAGCGCGCAAAGCCGTATTGGAAAATAAGATTGAGATAGCTATAGAAAATAATCGGCGTCTGGATTTCACGCCGCACCTCGGCCACCAGCGCGATGATCTGCGCCAGCGTCACGTGATTGCGCAAGGCCCGCTCGGCCGCCTCTTGGTTGGCCTTGCCGTCCGCCAGCGGGTCGGAAAAGGGGATACCCAGCTCAATCACATCCGCGCCGGCGTCCGCCAGTGCCAGGATCAGCTGTCGTGTGCGCGCCAACGTCGGGTCACCGGCCGTGATAAACGGCACAAATGCTTTCCGCCCCGCCGCGCGCACTTGGGAAAATTGTGCATCAATTCGATTCATTGCAAACCGCGTGAAAACCAAAGGCACATCGCGTGCCCGCCAGATGAGTATACCATTTTGGCCCGCTTTTTGCCACAGCTTCAGGGCTACGCAGATTTGGAAGGGCGGAAGAATGGAAGGGTGGATGAAGGGATGGAAGCTGGAAACTGAAAACTGAAAACCGCTGCATTATCGCGCGGCGCGAGAATTTGTGGCCTCATGGCGCAGCGTCAAACGGCCAGCCAGTGTTTCACAGGTTTCGACAGAAAGTCGGCGAGGGGGATCCCGTCGCCACCCACCAGCAGGGGGCGGGCCGAGGGATGGGTTTCTGCAAACGCGGCGAGGCCCGGCAACCTTGCCGGCGCGCGCCCGCTTTTGACTTCGATGGCAACAAGCTTGCGGCCAGCGCGCACTACGAAGTCTACCTCACGGCCGCGGTCCAGCCAGTAGAACACCTCGCACAGCCCGCATGCGGCTGCGTTGACCAGATGCGCGCCGACAGCCGACTCGGTCAGGCGACCCCAATAGTCGCGGTCGGCGCGCGCGTCGGCAAAGGACAACCCCACCAGTGCGGTCATCAGAGCCGTATTCATGACCTGCAGCTTCGGGCTCGAGCCGCGCTGGCGCACGACGTTGCCGGCACACTTCTGTAGACCGACGACCATGCCGGCGCCGGCCAGCAAGTCGAGATAATGCGCAAGCGTCGTGGCGTTGCCGGCATCTTGCAGCTGCCCCAACATCTTCGTATAGGAAAGCACCTGCCCGGAATAACTGCAGGCCACGTGGAAAAGCCGGCGCAGCAACGCGGGCTTGTCCACCCGCGTCATCAACAGCACATCGCGCGCCAGCGTGGTTTCGACCAGCGCATCCAGCACGTAGCGCCGCCACCGCATGGCATCGTCCACCAGCGGGGCCGCGCCAGGATACCCACCGAAATACAAGTATTGCTCGAGAGTGAAATCAAAGGCAGCCTGCATTTCGCTCAGCGACCAGTGCGGCAGGTGCAGAATCTCGAAACGCCCCGCGAGACTCTCGCTCAGTCCTTGTTGCACGAGAAGTTGGGACGAGCCGAGCAGGACCACCTTCAGCGCCCGGCGACCGCGGGTGTCCTCGTCCCACAAGCGTTTCACCGTTTCCGACCACCCCGCGATTTTCTGCACTTCGTCCAGCGCGAGCACGGCGCCGTGCTTGCCGGCGTCGGCAGCGGTGAAGCGTGCCCGCTCCCACTGCGCGGCCAGCCATGCGGCATCGCGCAGCGCCGGCTCGTCGGCGGACACGAACACGTACGGTCGGCCGCACGTCTCCAGCACATGGCTGACCAGTGTTGTCTTGCCCACTTGCCGCGCGCCCGCCACAATCTGGATGTGGCGGCGCGGCTCGTCAAGCCGCGTGGCGAGAAGGGCGGCGTACGCTCGTTGATAAGACATTTTACTCATCGTATTGAGTAATTATACTCAATGTGGTGCGTAATGTCAAGTGGCGTGCCGATTAACAGGCATCGGACACAATGGCTAAAATGAACTGAACGGCATGGTACGCACGCGGTTTTCCTAGATCGACCTCGATTGATCGCAGCTCATGCCACCCAGCAATTTCCAGCGCTCGCCCTCTTTGACCCACGTATGGGTTATGCGCGATGCGTGTGTGTGCGTAACACCGGCGGGATCACTGCAATGGACTTTAATGGTGTACTGCGTCAACGCAACGTCTCCCAGCACGCGCATATCTCCGCGTTCAATCGTGAAGGTACAGGCCGTGGGCTTGGAGATCAATTGCTGCATGAAGCGCGCGCTGCCTTCCTTATCAAGCGGGCGCGGCACCCCGTCCGGCCACCCGAGGAATTGACTATGGATCAGGGCAAGCACCGCCGCGTAATTCGCTTTGTAGAGATTTGCGAAATAGGCCGCTTCCAGCCCCCAGATTTCTTCGTGCATGGGTTCCTTGTCGTTTAAACACTAGTGGTGGACGAGGTGGACTGGGTGGACGGCGAGGCGCGTTTTTCTGAGCGCACGCGGTACAGGCGCTCGGTGAAGCCGCCCTCGGTCTCGAACGCTTTCGCCTGTGCGGCGAGTTGGTGGTCGAGCAAGCTGCAAGCTACCGCCAGCAGTACCAGTGCGGCGTTGGCGGCGATTTCGGGGTAGGTGGACGGAGTGGACGGGGTGGACAGATTTTGCCCAGAAGGTCCACTCTGTCCACACCGTCCACGATGATGCACTTCCCGCACCCACTGCGCCACGTCATCGGCAGTGGTGCAGCGCCGGTCGATCAGTTCCTGCCGGCGGGGGTCGTCACGATCCCAGATCGGCAGGCCGTGCTGGCGCAGGAAATCCTCGAAGTCAAGCCGCAGTTCTTCCAGGCTGGCCCGCGCCACGCTGGTGAGTTTGATTTCGGTTTTCTTCGACGTTCCCGAAGCTTGGCTCCCTTCCGCGATGTTTTGCACCCCTGACCGCGCCGCCTGTACCATCTGGTCGTGGGTACGACTGCGCTTGTTGATGTAGCAGTCGCAAAAACATATTGTCACATCATATAGCAACTGTGACACCTGAAAGCTTTTTAGTTTCCGGTAGCCGCCGTGCGTCAGGATGAGTGGTTCTGTGCTCATGGTTGTGCGGCAAACTGGTTCAGTCAAACATAGTCCTTGATAGCCGGAATGGCGGTGGTTTTCGGCTCACGACTTAGTCTGCGGTAGACAACAATCAATCCGCAAGTATTTGCAGCAAACAAGCCCACAATCACCATTCGGATGTGCGAGCTGATTCGTGCCGTAATGTCTTGCTCAGTCTCCATTTTCTTCTTGTTCTCTTCCGTCCGCTCTTGGCTGTAATTATAAACGGCCCGTGCCAAGTCGTGGCGATCCACGAGAATCGAGCTGATCGAACCCAAAGCCAAGAACAGTTCCAACAACGCCAAGATGATTACCAATATCTTCACGGCAGTTTACAGTGCCTGAAACGGTTTGAGGACCAAAGGCCCGTTTTTATCCCAGCCTGGGGCATAGCCCCAGGGTAAGGTCATAACACGCACAAGGGCTGAAAGCCCGTTTCATTGGTTAATCCCAGACATATCGTTCCTCATATTGGATTCCATATTTGGTGAGAAAGGCCAGATACTCTTCTTGAAAGGTGTGAACACGATGGTGTTCCTCCTGCTGGTCAATATAGCGACGTAAGTCGTCAAGGTTAGCGGGTTCTACGGAGAAAGCACCGTACCCGCGTTGCCATGAGAATCCGGCCAAATCGGGGGCTTGCATCTTGAGCCATTTTGATGAAGCTGTTTTCAATTGCTCGACGAGGTCCGCCGCAGTGATCGTTCGTGAGAAGCGGACGGCGAGATGGACGTGATCGGCCACCCCTCCGACGCGATAGCACTCACAGTCGGCATTTCGGGCCACGGTGGCGAGGTAGGCATGCAGGGCAGGTCGGATCGTCGCGCCGAGTATGGGTGCGCGGCCTTTGGTGCTGAAGACCACATGAATGAGAAGAAATGATAGGGATTGTGGCATACTCAATG
Organism: uncultured bacterium; assembly: GCA_964397565.1. Classification (GTDB taxonomy): domain Bacteria; phylum Auribacterota; class UBA3054; order UBA3054; family JAPLST01; genus JAPLST01. The sequence goes on along the minus strand of CAYNJC010000004.1, from coordinate 128,677 downwards.
GAACGGGCCTTCAGCCCTCATTGGCTGGCGCATTACATTCCTGGGGCGATGCCCCAGGCTGGGATAACAACGCGCCGTTGGCGCTTGGCTGGTTCTTTGACTGGCGCAATCCTGGGGCGATGCCCCAGGCTGGGATAACAACGCGCCGTTGGCGCTTGGCTGGTTC
>CAYNJC010000004.1:123363-128411 GCA_964397565.1 uncultured bacterium | reverse complement strand
GGCTGGGATAACAACGCGCCGTTGGCGCTTGGCTGGTTCTTTGATTGGCGCATTCTGGGGCGATGCCCCAGGCTGGGATAACAACGCGCCGTTGGCGCTTGGCTGGTTCTTTGATTGGCGCATTCCTGGGGCGATGCCCCAGGCTGGGACAAAAAACGCGCCGTTGGCGCTTGGCTGGTTCTTTGATTGGCGCATTCCTGGGGCGATGCCCCAGGCTGGGATAACAACGCGCCGTTGGCGCTTGGTTGGTTCCGGGATAGTCCCGGGGCGTGGCGGTCAGACCGAGCTTGTCGCCAAGTGCTTCCAGATTGGATGACGTAATCATCATGCGGGGCTCAAGACGGATCTCAATATCAGCACGCTTATTCAAGCATCATTGAAAGTATAGCATAAAAGAAAAGAACGGCGGCGGCGCACCGGCGCACAGCTTCTTCAATCAGTGTGTATCTGTGTGCATCTGTGGCTAAACTGCTGCTGCAACGGCGGTCAGGGCCTGACCGCCCTACCAACGCGGAACGCCGTTCCGCGGCTACGTGCTGGCACACCAATGCGCCGGCACGCCGGTGCATTGAAATGGTATAATTCTCCAATGCACCGCGTTCCCGAACCAGAAATCATGGCGGGCGATAATGAAGCCGCCAGTTATGCCAGCGCCGCCGCGCTGGGCTATCTTGGAAACATTGATGCCAGCTTTGTCGCGCAGTTTTTGCGCCTGGGCCTGACGCGCGGCACGGTGCTCGACATTGGCACCGGGCCTGGTTTGATTCCGCTCAAGATTTTGGAGCACTGCCCGACGCTGCGGTTTGTGGTCACCGATCTTTCCGACGCAATGCTGGCGCTGGCACGGCAGAATGCCGCTGCACATCCCTGCGGCGCGGCGGTCCAGATTGAGAAAGCGGATGCGAAACGCTTGCCGTATGCTGACGCGAGTTTCGACGCGGTCATTTCAAATTCCGTGCTGCATCACCTGTCGGATCCAGCGGCGTACTTGCGTGAAATTGCGCGGGTGGTGAAACCGGATGGTGTGCTGCTAGTGCGTGATATTCGGCGGCCGGCGGGCTGGCTGTTGCCGTTATGGTGGCGCTGGTTTGGCCGGCACTATCGCGGCCAGATGCTGCAATCGTATAAAGACTCGCTGCGCGCGGCCTACACCAAGACGGAACTGGCGCGGCTGTTGGCGCAATCGCCGTTGCGCGCCGGCACCGTGTTTACTTGGCGGCTGACGCACCTTGGGATTGCGCGCGGCTGTCTACCAAAAGGAGAAAATTCATTCGCGGCGAACGAATGTATAATTTCACCAATACCCACTGACGCACCGACCACCGGCGCACCAACGTACCCATAGTTTACTGCAGGCGCAGGGCGCCGGTATTGCCGTTCAGGCGATAGGAAAACAGCAGCGGTCGCGCGCCGGTGTCGGCATCATTGAGCACCAGGCGCACCGGAATCAGTGCGGAGGTTGCGCCGTTGCGCGTGATGCCATAGCGGGCGAGCATGGGCGCCAACGCGGCTTTGCGCACCGTCATGGCAACAGTCAATTGATTGTTCTTGTTCCAGCGGATCGTGGCGTAGGCGGCCGGCAGACTACCGCGCACGGGCGTGAAGATCGCCGTGGTGTGCCAGCGGGCTTTCTTGGCGACATTATAGTTGATCGGATACTCGCCGATATACAAGACGCCGCGTGTGAAATTGTCCAGCACAAAGCGTGGTGGCACACTAAAGCTTGCTTTGATTTTCAGCGCGTCGCTGTCGGGCTTGCCTTGCTCGTGCCTGTTCCAAGGGATGGTTAGGGCGATTTGGGTGAAATTGCCGTTGAGGAACTCATCGGCCGGGCGGATCTGCACGCGCACCGCGCCATTGCCCGGTACGGCGACGGCGTCAGCCAGCGCGACATTCATAGTGTAATGGCCGGCGACGAGCGGTGTGCCGGCACACAGGCCGGCCGAAGACAGCGCCAGGCCGGCGGGCGTGCCACTCAACGCGGTCCACGTGTGCGGCGCAGTGCCACCAACCGCATTCAATTGGGCGGCATACACGGTATTGACAAAACCAACCGGCGCCAGTTGCTCGAACAATTGCGGCGCAAGGCCGGTGGCATTGGGCAGGATGACGAGGGTGGCGGCGGCATAGGCCAGCAAGCCGGCGGCGTCGCGAGTTTCGAAGGTAAGCGCGCTGGCGCCCGCTGTGGTCGGCCCGCCGCGCACAACGCCATCGCCGGCAAGCGCAACACCGACCGGCATGGTGCCGCCGGCCACGCGCCACGTGTAGGGCGGTGCGCCGCCGTTGGCTTGCAGCAGCAGCGCCATGGCCTGGCCGACCACGCCGGTCAGCGCAACAGGCGTGATGATTTGCAGGGCCGGGCCGTTCTTCAACAAATTGATACTGGCGACATTGTTGAGCGGGGTAAGTTCGGTGCCGAGCGGCTTGGCTTCAATGGTGACGACATGCAGGCCGGCGGGGTAAAGGTACGCCAATTGCCAGTTCCAGTCGGCGCGGCCTTTGGGTATCAGTGGGTTTTGGTTGTAGGCTTGGCTGTCGAGCAGGCCATCCACAAAAATACTGACCAGGTACTGATTGGCATCGCACATATCGGGGCCATTGTTGCGCACGCGGAACCAGATGATGTCGTTGACGGCATCCGTGACGACCGGTTTGTCGATGCGCAAGTCCGTGATCAGCGGCGGGACCGGCACGGTCATGATGAACTCGCGCATGTTATTGGTCATCGTGATTTCGGGGCCATCCGAAATGACGGTGGCGCGCACGAGATGGTCGCCGGGCGGGTATTGATAGGCCAATTGCCATTGCCAGGTGACGGTCGTATGGGCAGGCAAATCAAGCGTATTGCGCGCATCGGAATCGGGCAGACTGTCCACCGCAACGAGGATGCGATAGCTGTAGGCGCGCGCGATGCCGGGACCAAAATTGGCGATGTCGAGATCAAAGGTTTCGGGGCCGCCATCAATGTTGCGGACGGCCGTAATCGCGAGATTGACGGGGATGCGCGGCCCGACATCGAGAATGAAGGTCAGGATATTGTCGGGTGGCGCAATGTCGCCGCCATCGGCAAAGGCCTCGATCCGAATGGTGTGCGGGCCTTGCGGGTACACATAGGTCAGTTGCCATTCCCAGGTGATTGCCTCGCCGGATGCCAGCGGCGAGAGGTTGCGCGCGCTGGAATCGAGCACGCCATCAACAAACACATTGACCGCGTAGCTGTTGGCCGCCAGTGAGCCAGGGCCATAATTGGCGATGTCAAAGGTAAAGGTCTCGTCAATCGTGCTGAGCACATGCGGATTGGCGACGACGAGATCAACCGTCGCGTCGCTGGGAATGTAGGCGTCGAGCTCGAGGTTGTCAATGTAGGCGCCTTCGAAGCCGGCATTGACATTATCCGAGAGGAATTGCACGCCGACATACAGGCGCGGCACACCGGCGTAGGCATTCAGCACGACTTTGCGATTGAGCACCCAGCCGGCGCTGTAGCCGCTGAGCGCATCGCCGGTGTAATTGATGCCGTCGGTCGAGACGCCGACAAAGACGGAATCATAGGCCACTTCCGTATCGAGCCAATAGTCGAAATAGACTTCGAGGGCGGTGGTGTTGCGCATATCGAACGGGCCGTCGAAAATCCATGCGTTCATATTATTGAAGTAGCCGTGCGGCGCGGTGTAGGCCGAACCGAGGCACCAGATCGAGTACGGCGTGCTGACGGCGCGGTAGCTGGTGCGGCCCCACGTGGGCGAGCCTTCGCGCAGCCAGTAGCCGGGAAAGATGCCGTCGAAATTATCGAAGAGATACGACCACCATCGGCCGGCGCTGGCCTGCATCAGCCCGGATGCGGTCGCGCCATCAGACAGAGCCGGCATCGAGCCCGCAGCAGGGCGTGTGAGATTCCCGCCACGTGCGCGCGACAGCGCGGGCGGCGCGCTGGCGTGGCGCGTGACATTGGTGGCAAGGACGACGGTCGGCAGGCCGGGCGTGGTGGTGATCTGCGTCCGCGCGCGGTTTGGCGCCAGCGGCTGGCCGCTGGCGAGCACGAGCTGCGGACGGGCAAGCGGGCTGACGCGTTCGCGGGCGGCGCTGATATGGCAGATGAAGGAGTGGCGGAGTGGTGGAGTGATGGCGCCGCGGGCGGCGACAGGTGCGGCCACACTGCCGCTATGCTCGCGAATTCGAGCCTGTTCCAGGCGGGGCGTTCGCAGCGTGGGCCGCGCGGCCTGCTGGCCAACACTGCTTTCCTGCGGCGCCATGACGGACGAACGCGCTGTGCGGACCAACAGAGACTGCGGCGGGACGGGTGCGGCGCTCATGAGCGCCGCACCGGCCAACAGGAAATATGTCAAGAATGATGAGCGCATGAAGGTGTTCAGCGAGCGGCCAACAAGGGCGTTACGTCAGCGTCTCCGTCCACCACCCATTTCCATCGGCATCTGGCCACCGCCAGACGGCATGGACGGGGCGGGCATCGAGCGCGGTGCAGACATGCTGGGCATACTCGGCATACTCGGCGCGCTCATGCGCGGGGCCGACGGCATACTCGGCGCACTCGGCATGCTTGGCGCGCTCATGCGCGGGGCCGACGGCATACTCGGCGCGTTCATGCGCGGGGCCGACGGCATGCTGGGCTGGGAGACACGCGGCGCGGACGGCATGTTCGGCTGACTGACACGCGGCGCGGACGGCATGTTGGGCGTGTTCGGTACGCGCGCCTGGTTGATGCGCGACATTTCGGCGCGTGGCGCGGTGGACTGGTACGACGGATTGATTGACCGGGCGGCTGCACCCTGCGACGACGTAAAATTCGGCCGCTCATTCACATTTGGGGCACGGGCCAGCTGGCTGAATCCGCTGCGCAGTTGATCTGCACGCGGCACTTGAATGGGGCGGGGCGCCAGACCGGGCCGAGGCTGTTCGACGCGCGGGCGTTCGATCGGCTTGGGCTGTTCGACGCGCGGGCGTTCGATCGGCTTGGGCTGTTCAACCCGCGCCGCCGAGCCGGGACTGCCGGCGGTGTTGCCCGAACGCTCGACCCGTACCACCGAGCC
>CAYNJC010000004.1:0-123263 GCA_964397565.1 uncultured bacterium | reverse complement strand
AACGCTCAACTCGCGCCTCCGAGCCGGGACTGCCGGCGGTGTTGCCCGAACGCTCGACCCGTACCACCGAGCCGGGACTGCCGGCGGTGTTGCCCGAACGCTCAACTCGCGCCTCCGAGCCGGGACTGCCGGCGGTGTTGCCCGAACGCTCAACTCGCGCCTCCGAGCCGGGACTGCCGGCGGTGTTGCCCGAACGCTCAACTCGCGCCTCCGAGCCGGGACTGCCGGCGGTGTTGCCCGAACGCTCAACTCGCGCCTCCGAGCCGGGACTGCCGGCGGTGTTGCCCGAACGCTCAACTCGCGCCTCCGAGCCAGGCGGGCTCTGCTTCTCGACGCGCTCAGCCAGCAAGGGCCGGTCAGACCGCGCCAGTGCGCCGCTCTCGCGCATGCCTGGGCGATACACTTCGAGCTGATTGCGGGCAATCGTGCCATTGCGGCTGCGATCCGCCGTCGTCGAAAGGACATAGGGCCTGATCCGGCGATTGACATACCGCTCGACCATCGGCACCGACGGGCCATACCAACCGCACGGCCGACCGCCGGCATAGTAATATTGGTTGCCGAAGAAATAATAGTTGTTCAGCACCACATACGGCGAGCAGATTGCCGGGCAGATAAATGCCGCGCCAATATAGTACGACCACACCATCGGGCTGAGAAAATAGTTGAAGCTGACAAAGCACCAATCGCTCGGGTAGACCGTGTAGGAGACGCCAAAGCCGCACGGCGCAATCGGCGCCCAGCCGACATAATTGTTGTAGGTGTACCACGTCACCCACGACGGCGCCCATTCATAGCCCGGCACCCAGCACCAGCCCAGCGCCGGATGGCGCGCCCAGCGCCCGTAGTGGTAGCACATCCAACCCCACGGATAACTGCTCTGCCACATCCAGCCGCTCGAGGTGCAGGCCCAACTACCGTTGACATACGGGCCCCAGCCGGCGGCAACCCCGCCCGGCACCCACACCCAGCCGAATTCAGCAGATTCATACCACGTGCCATAGGGACTCAACTCGCCATAGCAGTTGTCGAAGTTGAGTGACATGCCCATGCTGAGACTGGCATCCGCACGGACCGTGGGCGTGGCTACGTTCATCAACAGCGCTGTGGTCAGCGCCAACATCGTCGGGACTGCAAACCGCGTTTTCATAGGGCACCTCGGGTGAGGCTGGGGTTCTGAACGCCCGAAACCATTGAGCGTTCATTAACAAGACGCAAAAACTGAACTAACATTCATATTTTACAAAAAAAACAGCAAATGCGCAATAGGCCGGCATGAGAGTAAATACGAACACGCCGGCCTTGCCAAGGGGAGCGTGGCACGCCGGTGCCGTCCCGCCAGCGGCGTGGATAGGCGGGATTTCCATATCCCGCTCACGCGACAACAGAGGCGATCTGGAGAGCGCACCTGCGTTCAGTCCCGCCAGCGGCGGGATGATCGACGTTCCTTTCGCGGCGTGCGTTTCTGCCCGTAGCCGCCGCACGGCGTGCGGCGTATTCAAGGAAGCACAACTCGCGGAACGCCGTTCCGCGGCTACATCTGTACAGAACCCCCCACGGTCCCGCCGTCGGCGGACCGGCGGGGAGGTAATGAGCGGCTTGCCACCGCTGTGCTCCGTGCACGGTCGCTGGAACCAGTTATGGCAGCGACACCGCGCATGCGCCCGGACACGGCCGTGAAGTTTTTGTGGATAACCTCTTCGCCTACCCTCTAATGAACAGCATAACCAATTGCTCCGCAATAAGATAAACAATTTTGCAGATTGTGGATAAGTTGTGGAACGCGCGTGAAAATCTAGGCCGAGTATGCTATACTGGCAGGCATGCTGACCAGCACCTTTTGTCATATTCCGCGAGTGGGCCAACACGTCGAGGCGCAATTATGGGCGCACGGTATTCATTCCTGGGATGACACCCACACCCATGCCGATGTGGAACGACTGGCACGGCACACCCCGCATTTCCAGCAGCATCTTGAGGCATCCCGCGCGGCGCTGGCCGATAATGATGCGCGCTTTTTCGCGGATGCCCTGCCGGCCCAACTGCAGTGGCGACTGTACCCCGAATTCGCGCACGCCACCGCCTTCCTTGATATTGAAACCACCGGCCTGACCGGCACGCATGATTACCTGACGACCGTCTCGCTGTTTGACGGGCGCGCGCTGCATTATTACGTCAAGGGTCTGAATCTCGACCGCTTTGTTGACGACATCCACCAGTATAAAGTGTTGGTCACCTACAACGGCCGCCAATTCGACATTCCTTACTTGGAGCGCTACTTCCGCATCAAGCTGCCGCAGGCCCAGATTGACTTGCGCTTCGTGCTGCACCGGCTGGGCTATAAAGGCGGGCTAAAAGGGTGCGAGCGGCAACTGGGGATTGCGCGCGGCGAGCTGGACGGCGTGGACGGGTATTTCGCGGTGCTGCTCTGGCGCGACTTCATCCAGCACAACAATCCGGCCGCGCTGGAGACGCTCTTGGCGTACAACATGGCCGACACCGTCAATCTGGCGACCTTGCTGGCGATGGCCTACAACATGAATGTCCGCCAAACACCGCTGGCCGCGGCGCGCTGCGTGGCGTTGCCGACCCTGCCCGAGATTCCGTTCGCACCGCACGCGGAGACGATTGCGCGCGTACGCCGCCAGTACGGCCAATGAGAAAATCGCATGACGAACAAGGCCTGACGAAGAATTAAGCTAATCAGGCAGCACTTCGACATGCAATATTTTCTCTAATTTCGCCGCGCCGCAGTCGCAGCAGGTCTCACCACGAAGGCCACGAAGGCCACGAAGAAGACCGGCGCCGCATCTTAAGTTTGTCTTGTTGCAAAAAAACTACGTGGCACCTTACCAACGAGAGCGCTTTCTACTTTGCAGCGTCCTTGTAGCCGCCCGCGCTGAGGGCGGCTTCTGCAGCCGCGGTCATCCGCGCTCCACGCCGCTGGCGGGATCGCCGCCGTTGGCGGGACTAGGCTGCTGCCTTAGCTATCCAGGCCAGCTCCAAGCGGGCGCCCGCGGCCACAATGGGCATGACACCAAGTAAGCGCATGCATCAATAACTCGCTTCATTGCGAAAAAAACACCACATCCATTGCCTGCCTCTGCGCTGCCTTCGTGCACTTCGTGGCAAACGTCTTTACTTGCGTTGTTCTTCGAGGGACCACTCGGCCGCGTACAACGCATGCAAGCGGGTCGTGTCAAACAGCGGCACCGGCACGTCCGCGGGTGTGACAAGCATGGCTTGCTCGGTGCAGCCCAGGACGATGCCCTGCGCGCCACGCTGGACGAGCTGCGCCATGATGCGGCGATACGCCGCGCGCGACTCATCGCGGACAATGCCGACGCACAGCTCGTCAAAAATAATACGGTGAATCTGGGCCCGGTCGTCGTCATCCGGAATCACGACCGTCAAGCCATGGCGCTCGCGCAGCCGGTCGCGGTAGAATTCCTGTTCCATGGTGAATTGCGTGCCAAGCAAGCCAATGGTCTGAATCTTCTGGGCCTTGACCGCAACGGCGGCCGCATCCACGATGTGCAACACGGGAATGCCGATCGCCGGTTCGATGACCGGCACGAGTTTGTGCATGGTATTCGTGCAGATCGCCAGGCCTTCAGCGCCGGCGTGCTCAAGGGCGCGTGCGGCGGCAATCATGACCTGGCCGGCGCCGTCCCAATTGCCGGCGCGCTGCAATTCTGCGATCTCAAAAAAGTCAACACTGTACAAGACAATCTTGGCGGAATGCAAACCGCCGAGCCGCCGCCGGACGGTGTCGTTAATCACTTGATAATACGGCACGGTTGATTCCCAACTCATGCCACCCAGCAAGCCAATGACCTTCATCGCAATAGTCCCGTGGGATACAAAAAAAGCACGCCGCAGGGCGCAATGGTGTCAGATAGTATAGCACAATCGCCCACGTCTGTCGTCGACGAGCCGACGCGGCTTGTTGGCTTGTCGCAGATGCAGCACATCTCACCACGAAGGACACGAAGGACACGAAGAAGCACTGCAATGGGTGGGGTGAATGCGGCAGCAACATGCACAATCGACATTTTTTGTCGTTTGCAAACAATAAGAAACTGCGGTCTGCTCCTTGGCTCAGTTGCTCTTTTCTATAGTGCTGCTCTGCCGCTGCGCACAGAAATGAACAAAGAGTAAAAGAGTAAAAGAGAAACCACAATCGACATTTTTTGTCGTTTGTCAATGACAATTGCTGGAGTGTGTGCGCGCCCCCCGCGCTGGCAACCAGCTACTAATGAGTGCGCTTACTTGTTGGCATTCCAATTGTGGCCGCGGGCGTTGACCGCGGCTGCAGAAGCCGCCCTCGGCGCGGGCGGCTACAAGGATGCTGCAAAATAGAACGCGCACTCATTAGTAAGACACCAGCCAGCTAAGGCAGCAGCCTAGTCCCGTCAAAGGCGGAGATCCCGCCACCGGCGGAGATCCCGCCAGCGGCGTGGATGATCAGTAATCTATTTCGTTGCGAAAAAAAATACTGTGCGGTCACTCGCCAATGCGGCCGTGGCCGAGGACGCCGTGGCCGACCGTGCCCGCCGGCCCTGTCCCGCGCGCCTGCACCTCGAGTTGCAGGTTCGTCACGGTTGTGTCCTCGCGCTGATCGCGCACCTGCACGCCGAAACTGCGCACACCTGCCTGCACCGGCATGCCCGTGATGATGCCCGCCGCCGACAAGCTCATGCCCGCCGGCAGCCAGCCGCGGTGAATGCTCCAACTATAACTCGGCGCGCCATACCCCGCCTGCACCTCGCCGTGGTACGGATAGCCCACCGTTGCCACCGGCAGCGGTCGCACGACAATCTGCACCGGCCGGTCAAAGCGATCGAGCGGATTCGCCCCGCGATAGTATTCCTCGCCATCCCACACGCCATCGCCATCGCTATCGGGATTGTGCGGATCAGTGCCCAGCTCCGTCTCGTCATCATCCAGCAGTCCATCGCTATCGGCATCCGCAACCGGCGTCGTGAACTCCCAGATCGGCGACCAGCACTGCGCGCCATGACTGTCTTTCGCAATCACCTGCCAGCGGTACACGCGATTCGAAACCAGTGCAGCCGTGAGGCCCGCTTCAACATCAAATGCGACAGCGTCGATGCCGCTCTGATTCGCCAGCATTAGCGCAGGCGTGTCGCTGCCATACCCCCAGCCGCAATGCACATCGTAGGTGACGGCATCGCCGTCTGCATCGCTCGCCGCACACCACGTCAGATGTTGATCGAGCACGCCGGCCAGCCGCGCGCCGTCGCTCGGTGCAAGCAAGGTGCATCCTACGGGCGCACGATTCGGATTCGCGCCCGGACTGATGTACAGCAGCACCACGCATGTGTTAGTCCGCCCGCCGACCACGACGCGCAGCGTGTCGCTGTAGACTGTATCCGCACACAAGTTGGTCGTGTTGATTGGCAAGAGGCACGGCACCCGCACGCCAAACCGTGAGTAGAAATGCAGTTGCTCGTTCCCATCAAATTGCAAATTGTAATTTGCAGATCGAAAATTTGGCACTCCCGCCCACGGCTGCGCCAATTGGATAATTGTGCCCGTGCTCGGCCGCCACGACAGGTCAACCACATCAAATGCAGCCGTGACAAAGGCATTCGGCGCGGCGGTGATGACCAATGGCGATGGCACGACGCGCGCGTCATAGTGGCCGTTGGTGACAATCGGCACGCTCCCGTTTTGGTATTCTGCGCGATTGCTGATACCATCGCCATCAGCATCGCCGTCCGGGTCGAGCAACGCGGCGATCATGCTTGCGTCATAGCCCCACAACGCGACCTGATTTGTCCAGAACGAAACCCACTCATCCGCAATGCCATCACTATTCGCGTCGGTGGCACCGAGCGGATTCGGATCCAAGCCGTCAATGACGCCATCGCCATCCGTGTCAGGATTATTCGGATCCGTGACAAAGCCATACGGCGCGAGGCCGTACACCTCGACGCCGTCCAGCACGCCATCATTGTCGCTGTCAGAATCCAGCGGGCTGGTCCCGTAGCTATTGACATTCATTGGTGGTTGGCCTGCAACAAATATAGTAATGGATACTCCAGTTATATCCTTGTCATCCGGCAAGCCATCATCATCGCTGTCGGCATCATACGGATCTGTCCCATTACACAGTTCATTGCTCAGAGATAGGCCGTCACCATCTTCGTCTGCTGCGTCATTGGCACGAGTCAAGGTTAAAGTGGCTACTACAGTTTGCGAATGTGCCATAGTGGGCAACGTCACAATGTTACTTATGCGACGAGGCGGACGAGGCACGGAACTGCCCGGCGGTATCCCGACCGCAAAAATAACAGCATACCATGATTGAGCTGTATCATAATCATAGAATGAATAGCCACTTAAGTCATTCATTTGTGGTGTTAGAAATTGGCTTTGCCATGGCGCATTTGGCGTGCGTGACAACACGACTACATCTCTGTAATAATCACCGTGCCCAACCAGTGTTCCATTGACATTGACCTTGAACAGCATGCCATAGGGATTGGCCATCACACCCGCCGCGCCGAAACACGCGGCAATTAGAATTAGTGTTCTCATCATAATCCCGTCTGCATCATTCTCATTTAGGTGCGCCTGCAAGAGATTGTTTCTTTTCCTCAATAATCCTGCGCATATTCCGCCGATCAAGAACCGGATAGGCAGGATTGTTCTTCCACAAATACGGCGGATCTTTATCCCAGCTTTTCAGAATCTCTTGGAGGACCACAATGGCGACCTGACCCGTGCCACGCGGACCTTTCCATGCACTCTGCTGCTGATAGCGTGTGTAGGGATTGGGAAAATGCAAGGCCCAGTCGCGTGCTTTTTGGGGATATCTAGCAGGATCAAGGTATGCAAATCTCGGCGTCACTTCTGGTTTTCTGCCCCGCATAATTGTTTCGTATAAGTCATTATAATTTGTAACTGCTGTGAATGTCGATATCCGTTCATAGCCATTGGGCTGGAGTTCAGCATTGTTTAGTAGCAGAAGCCACATGCATGCGTTGATTACTTCATCAGTTGTTGACCAACCATGGCGATCGTAGTCCGGCACATAATACTTCGGCACCGCGTCACGCCACGCATTCAGGTAACAGTCATTGGTGGCTTCATGTTTCAGCATACCTAGTACATAGGGGAATCCCGTATAAATCGCAGCCGCCTCAATACAAAAACGAGCATAATCTATCAGATTTGTCGGCGGTCGGATGCCCATTGTGTGCCCGTACCACAAAGAATTGGAGATGCTTTCCGCATTATGTGTGTACTCCAACAATTGGCTTGCCGGCACCATGTTTGTAAAATAGTAACATAGCATGTCGTCCGAAAACGGTCCGTTGTAGGCGTACACGCCTTTTCTTAATATAGCGGACCCGACTAGTTGCGGCGCATTCACGATTGCCGTGGTTGTTGGCTGCGGCACGGGTTCATTATTGACCGGCAGGGGCACCGGTCTATGAGAACCTTGGCGTGGCGCCTGCCCTTGCATGGGCTGCGTCGCTCGGTGTAAAAAAACAAATCCTACAATGAATCCGCAGGCAAGCGCGATGCTTAACAAGACTATGATGCGTTTTTTCACAGTATGTTTCCCGGTGGATTAGTCCAGATATGCGTGAATGACTTGATACACAGCATCACAAAACGAATTGCGTGGATTGTCGCTCTGCTCATTGTCGGTGAACACACCAATGCGATGGTGGTTCATGTGTACAATGTGGAAGCGTACCTGATCTGACATGGACTGCAGGTTTGCGGATGACACCGGCACAATGCCATCACTATATGTAAGGCCGAGTTTGTAACTAGTAATGCTTTGCGCCAGTTCATACCCCGTATTTCTATCGCCGGCTACGCACACCATGTGCGAATCAATGTGTGGAGTCCGTCGGTGCATTTCCCAAGTGTGCATGCTACCGCGCTTAAGCGCATCGATGTTGTAGAGCGATGTATTACCAAAATAAAAATTGATAATGTTTAATGTCGAAGAATTTGCAATGTCGCTGCCGTACTGCGGAGAGCCAAGAAGAAAGCACAAACTCCAGTGTGTTCGATCACCAGCAGAAATATAATGCCGGCACAAGTATCCACCCATACTATGGCCAATCAAGACGACGGGCATATGTTGCTTTACATAGACAGCGTCCACATATTGAATAAACCTCAGTGGTAGCCCTTCACCAGAATTGATTACTATATCTTCAGTTTCTGAATTCCAAGGGAAGTCATTGATGACGATGGGCATCAAAGCAGCATCATAGGGAGCGGCCAGCTTGTAGTGTCCCATGGTGGATAGCGGGTCAGTCGCAGTTTTCGGATTACTCTCGATTCCGTGTATCAGGATGACCGGGCGGGCGCGGAAGATGCGAATCTTGTAACCGTATGTTGCACCAGGTGCATAATTAGTTGCTGTCACTTGCACATAGGCGCCGTTGGCATTGTCCAGCGTGAAGTAGACCCGCTGGCGTAAGGTGTCAAGCGTGCCATTGTCGTGGTAGACGTTAACCGCATTGGTCCATGCAATCTTGTCACCATCACAAGCATCATTATCGCGGTGTTTCTTGAAAACTGCAAGGTCAAGTGCGGGTGCACCAGCGTCTGCCAGCCTTGTCTCGATGCAGTACACGCCCGCGATAGTGTCCACGCGAAAGACATCCACATCCGCGGGTGAAAATGTAATGCCGGCCCATTCCTGTAAGGGGTACAAGAAGGCTGAACAGTAGCCACCGTTCTGGCTCCATTCCGTCTGCACCACCAGTGTGCCGAGGTGATTCGTGTCGTCCGGGCTGTTGGCGTAGTCATCCACGCGGAAGCTGGAAATGTAGACGTTGGTCGCTTTTCTCCAGACATTGGACATGCAGAACTCATGGGTGACCAGCACGGTATGGCTCCACGTGTCCGCGCCGGGGCTGAGTGCTACGCCACAGTAGGTCCCGCTCCAATGTGATCCGTAATCAGTGCCTCCGCCCCTGGTTTGATAGCTGACTGATGGCGGCAAGTCGCCCGACTCAGTGGCCACCACCTTTCTTGTCTGTGGATCATACGTGTGCATTTCCCAGCGCAAACTGTTGAGCGGGTCGCCGGTAAATAGATCATATGGCATGAAGGCCTCATTGACGCCCAATGCGGGCACACCGGCAAGACAGCCAGAGAGCAGTGCGGCAATTAAGACCACTCTGTGCCGTGCTGTGTTCATCGGGCGAGAATCAGGTAATTGATGACTGTGTCCCGCGCGACAGGCGCTGACAGTTTGATCCAGAAGGTTGTGCCGTCGACATCGATTTGCGCGTAGGGCGCGCCGGGGACCGCGCCGCAAGGCGTCAGCAGAATCACCGCCGAGGAGGTGACGGGCTTGTCAGTCACGTGTACTTCCTGGTCGTTGGCCGGAATGGTTGCGCGGCCAAACTGCTCCGCGCTGAAGTGGGTGAACGACTGCAAGCGGATAGCTTGATTAGCGGGCGCGCTGAAGCTGAGATCCCCGCTCGCGCTGCGAATCTGGGCGGCCGGGTTCTTGAGCACAATATCGGCACGCGCAGCGGCTGAACCGACCTGCCAGTCGCCCGCGCCGGCCAGCGCCAGCGGTCCCTGCAACTGTTGCGCACCTGTGTTCGCAATATAGCGCGTGTCCACCGAGGCCGTGTTGAGTTTGGCCAGCGAGACGGCGCCATTGGCGATGTTGGCCGGACCAAACTGTTTAGTGTCAACATAACCATGGGTGGCATAGGTGGCGGTCAGCTCATTATTGATCGCGCCGCGCAAGGCGTTGGTGGCAGTGTCCAGATAGCCCCTGCTGACGGCATCGCCCGCCGCGTCGGGCGCGGGCAGATTGGTGATGCGTTTGCCATTGGCATTCAAGTCGCCCGTCAGCGTGTCGCCGGCGGCATTGAGAAAACGATCGTCAATGTTCTGGCCATTAAGCGTGACGGTCGCGCCGTTGGCCAGCGCGATGCCGTCCGCGGTGATGCGGGTGCGCTCGACTGGATCGAAACTGAGCATCAGACCAAGGTCTTTGCCAACATCGGGTAGCCACAACCCGCCGTGAATCACATCCATAACGCAGAGTTCGCCGCGCGGATAGGTGTTTCCCGGACATTCATTAAACGAAACAGGGTCTTCAATACTCAACACTACCGTATACGTTTGTCCACTGCTCACGGTAACCGCACCGGGCGCAAAGCCCAACTGCAGTGAGCCATCTGGCCCTGTTGTGCGGGTGGTGCTGACCCCCACATAGTGCACAAAATCCCACGGAACGCCGGCATACAACGTCGCACGCAACACGGCATCAGGCACCGCCGGCCAGCAGCGCGTGGCGCGCAAGGTGCCGTCGCAGGTGGGCACGAACGATTGCCCGATAGACAATGTGGCGCGCGCGGCGGCCTGGCTCATGCCATTGGTGATGATAATGTCCCCGGGCGCGGTGTGCGTCACGAACAGGCGCTGCAACTGGCTGGTGACGGCATTGGTGGCAGTGGTGAGGTTGTGGGCGAGCACGGCAATGTTGGTGGCGACATTCGCCAAGCCCATGGTAATGGTACCTGCCAGTTCATCATGGGCGGTGGTGAGCTGCCCGAGGATCACGGCATCGCTGGCGTCGGCCGCCGGTGCGAGGTTGCGCGCGAAGCCGCCCGCAAAATCGATCAGCGCGGTATTTGTCCAGACGGCGGCAGACAGCGTGGCGCCACTCCACTGCGTCACGGGTGGCAGTGTGTCTTGTACATATGGTTGCATGGCGTAATACGGCGTGCCGGACAGATTCGGGCCGATGCGCCATTCATAGAAGCCGTCGGAATCAACCATGTATCTATAGAGCAGCACGCCGGAGATGTTGCTAAACACCGGCGCGCTATTGTTGGTCTGGTCATTTTGGTTGTAGAAGCCGTTGGCTTCGGGATGCGCCGTAATGCCGGCGGCGAGGTAGCCGGGCATATTCGTGCTGAGCATGAGAATTTGCCCGACGCGCAGCGGGCCGGACATGCGGTCGCCATGCTTGTTAAGAAACGTGGCCAAAGCCCACTGCTGATTGCTCGCCACGCCGGCCGCATTGAGATTCGATGCGGCCGCATACGCGCAGACGAGCGCACTGCCCAGCGTGGCATTGGTGGCGGCATCGGTGTAAGCCGTGAGGTCTGCGCGGGTGTGTTCGACCAATGCGGCGGTATTGCTTAAAGATGCCGCGATGTCCGCCGCGAGGTTGGTGTCGGCGGCCGCACGCAGCGCAGTCTCAGCCACGAGATTGGATGCGAGCGCGGCGCTTGTCAAAACGAACTGATCTGAGACCGCATTAATGTGCACCACGAGGGCGGCCAGGGCGAATTCCGCAGTGGCGCTGTGCGCCAGCAGCGCCGTCGCCATCAGATTGGACAGCGCGGCGCTGGCGTGCACCCGATTGGTGACTTCGGCGGCAAGGGCAGAGCGCACCGCCAGCACATCATTGGACAAGTTCGGGAGCAATGCTGCCACGACGGTGAGATCCGCGGCAAGCTGATAGGTTGCGGCCGTCGAGGCGAAGGCCTGCGGCGCATAGCCGTCCAGCAGGGCGCTGTTAAAGGCAAACGGCGCCGGCAGCAATGGCGTGTCGGGATCGAGCAATTCGAGTGGGCCATTGCCGGCTTGCAGCCAGACGCGCAACACTAATGGCGCCGCGCTGGCAAACACCGCCGGCGGCAGCGCCCGCATGTGCGGCAGATGGGTATCGCCAAGATGAATACGACAGACGCCATCCAACGCGGTCGCCGCTGTGGCTTGCGCCGGTTCGCCTATGTCGGTGCCGTCGTTCGCCCAGAGATTGTTATCCGGGGCTGTTTGGGCAACAATCGTGAATTTTAGTTGAACCGGCCCGCTGAAATCGGCACCGTCAACGCGCACCACCGCACTAAATGGCAATTGCGGCGGCACGCTGGCCGGCCGCGCAGGATGTGCCAGCAGCAACACCAGCAGCAGCGCAGAACACACCAACGTTTTTGTGGTCATAACGCACTCCCCATTTGGCGACGGGACATGCCGCGCGCGCCACCGCGCGCAACCAAGAACAACACGACCGCAGCACAGCATAGGACCGACGCTTCCGGCACAGGTTGGGTGTCGGTCGCGGCGACAAGGTCAATCGCAACCGCGTACAAGGGCGAGAAACTGTTGCCGCCGCTTTCGGCGGTTGCATAATAATGGTGCGAGGTTGACACGCTATCGCCAACGGCAATCGTACAGCGCACTTGATATTCTGCAAAAGCCGTGGCGCTGACGAAGCCCATCACTAGTATAATCAGAAACACTTTCATCCGCACTAATCCAAACACGGTCACGCAAATGGGTGCCTACTGGATTCATGTTACCATAATATTGGTCGCGTGTCAAAAAATGTGGTTGGAGCGCGTGGGGAGCTTCTCGGGCAGTTAGTTCGCTGCAGCTACTGCGCTGGCGGTGGCGGCGCCACCATCCGTTGCCACACTGGTGCAGGCAGATCAGTGCCACGCCGGTTAAGGCAGCAGTCGTGGCTAACACTACAGCGTTCGCGGCACGGCGGCCGCTCCCTTGCTCGGTATTTGGCTGCTTGGCGCTGGCTTGGCTAGTCCCGCCACCGGCGGGATTGCCGCCGCTGGCGGGACTCCAAGCAGCCGACTAGCGACTACCGTTGCCCCCTTGGTGTCTTTGCGCCTTTGTGAGAGAAAAGGCTGTCGCTGCATGCCCCGCGCGGAGCGCGTGGCGTACCTGGGAGTCGCTTCCCAGTCTTGCTCGGACCACGATAAATCAATACGGCGTATGAAGATGAGCCTGATTTGGGGCGTGTTTTGTGGCCTTGTGGGCAATTTTCAGCCACCTATTTCGGCGCTAAGCCACGGCCAGTGAGCCGCCAGCGGACAAACGACACAAAATGTCGATAAATTTTCGCGTGGCGCGATACTTTAGAAAATGGCCCAAGGCCACATCAAAGCAGGGATGTCCGCGTGGTTTGCCAACGCACTGATTATCATGCATGAACCTTCGTGTCCTTCGTGCTCTTCGTGGTAAAAAACATCAGATGACACGGCGCGTGGCGTGCGGACAAACATGCGCACTGCCTTGCAGATAGCCGCTGCAAGCGGCTCTACAAAACTTCATGGCAATTTACTGCGGCATCTGCGGACAATTCTGCGGCAGCCGACCAGCGCAAAGTTATGCATTATGCACCTGTCATTCACAAACGACAAAAAATGTCGATTGTGGCCTCTCTTTTACTCCTTTACTCTTTGTTCATTGCTGTGCGCAGCGGCAGAGCAACATTATGACAAGGAGTAAAAGAGTCAAGGAGCAGACAGCAGCTTCTTTTGTTCACAAACGACAAAAAATGTCGATTGAAACATGGAAATTCTCGCGTGGCGCGAGAATTTAGAAAGTGGCTCAAGGCCACATCAAAGCAGTGATGTCCTCGTGGTTTACCGACGCACCGACCATCCACGCCGCTGGCGGGATCCACGCCGGTGGCGGGACTCCAAGCAGCTCCAGGCAGCCAGTTCTGCCTTGGTGTCTTTGTGCCTTTGTGAGAGAAAATACTGCGCTGAGCTTCGCGGCGGCACGGGGATCGGGCGCGGGGCTTGCGTGTAATTCGCAAAATTTGTATCATGGTTGGCAGTGAATTGTTTTTTTATGAACCACACGCTTCCCATGCCCATCTACCAACACAAGCAAGCAGGAACGTTGATCCAGTGGTCGCTCGCCGCCGTAACAGCGCTGGTTGCACTACTGGCGCTGTGCGTGCCCGCACCCCTAGGCGCGGGCGGCACCGTTGTGGCCATTTTGATGATTTGCCTGGTGCTCTTTCATTCACTGACGGTGACGGTGACGACGGACACGATCGTCGCCGCGTTCGGCCCGGGCCTCATCCGCAAAACTTTTCGGGTCGAGAACATTCGTGCCGCGCGGGTCGTCCGGAATCCGTGGTACTATGGTTGGGGCATTCATCTGACGCCGCATGGCTGGCTGTTCAATGTGTCTGGTTTTGACGCGATCGAGATAGAACAAAAAAACAAACGAAATTTCTGCATCGGCACGGATGAGCCGGCCCGGTTGCTGGCGGCCATCTGCAAAGTAACCAAGTGTGAAAGTGGCAAAGTATGAAAGTGGCGACGCGGTAAAGTTCCAACCTTCGGGCTTCATCATTTCTTGTTCATTATTCGATATTGCTCTCCTATAAAAATGCATTGCCGCCATTCATTTTGCATAAAATGGTTTTGCAGCAAAGCCATTTTTCCTGAATCCGCGCCGCTGGCGGGATCCGCGCCGATGGCGGGACTCCAAGCAGCTCCAAGCAGCCCTGAACCCTGAACCCTGAACCCTAATTGTCCGCGACTCTTGTCTATCTTTCCGGCGCGCTCGGTGATCTGCTGCTGAGCACGCCGGCGCTGGCCGCCATTCGGCATGTCTGCGCCGGCACGGCGTTGCAGTTCGTCGCGCCGCGCGCGCTGGCGCAGCTCTATCCACAGCTCGCCGACACATTCATTGATATCGACAGTGCGCACGCCGCGGCGCTGTTCGGGCCGGACGCAGCCGCGATGCTGCACGCGGCCCAGATTGCCACTGCGATTGTGTTTGCGCCGCCTGCATCGGCGCTGGTGCGCAACCTGTGTCAGATTCCGCAGTTAACCGTGCATGCCATTGATGTGACACCGCGGCTGTGTGTGGCGCAGCATTACAGTCAGTTTGTGCACGACCGGCTCTGCGCCGCGCTGGGCTGTGCCCTGCCGTTTGGCATTCCACAACCATGCGCGACCGCGCCATCATCACCCGCGGCGCAGCCCTTTGCCGTCGTGCATCCCGGCAGCGGCGCGCCGCGCAAAACCGCCGCGCCGACTTTGCTGGCGGCGGCGTGCCACGACCTGCAGGGCAAACAGGATTGGCAATGGTTGCTTGTTGGCGGCGAGGCGGATGCGCAGGCAGTCCGTGCTTTTCGCGCGGAATTCTCCCGGCCCGTCGCCGTAGTGACCAACCCAACGCTTCCCGAGCTGGCGTGGTATTTGAACCATGCCCAGGCCTATGTCGGTAACGACTCCGGCGTCAGCCATTTGGCCGGCATTGTCGGCGCGCGCGGTACCGTGTTTTTCGGGCCGACCGATCCGCAGGTCTGGCGCCCGCTTGGCACGACGCTCGCCGTGCGCCGATTCTGACAGTGAAACGCCCGCCGCGAAGAACCCGCAACGTGGTGTGGGTGCTGCTAACGTGGCTGTAGGCTCAGCCTCCAGCGCTGCCCTCCTGGAATTACGACGAACGCAAGCGCACCCGCGGGTTGGGCGGGTGGGTGTGCTGAGACCCCCACGACCTTGCGTCGTGGGTGAATGAGATTGAGCAACGCATGCCGGCGTCCCTTTCTCAATCTCTGCTTCCACCGAGGCAAGCTCGGTGGGGAGCAACAACACATACCAACCGCCGGCTCTGGGCAATTACAAAACCATTTGCCGCAAATGATTTTTATGCTATAATCATCACGCCGCGCTACCGCGCTTCACCACAAGGAGCTGATGCCATGGCGCCTGAGCCCTACGCTCGTTTTGAAAATACTGAATTGATCTTGCGGGATGAGCTGGCCATTGACCGCACTTTGCTGGCCAACGAACGCACGCTACTGGCGTATCTGCGCTCGGGCGTGGCCTTGATCATCGCCGGTGTGACGATCATCCATTTCTCACAGCAGGGCTGGTTCTTTGTGGTCGGCATTGCCTGTATTCCGACCGGCCTAGTGACCGGCGTGGCGGGCATTCTGCGCTACCGCACGATGAGCCGCGCGATAGGTGCGGTCCGCCGGGCTTTGGTCACCAGTGAGGGTGCGCCGCCACCCACTCGCAAAGCCTGATTGGCCTCTTTCTGCTCTCTTGAGCTCTTAGTTAGTACTAATGCAAGGAGCCCCGTATGAAAATTGCCCTGTGCCAGTTTGACCAAGTTTGGGAAGACCGCGCCGCCAACCAGCGAAAAATCAGCGGAATGCTGGCGGCCTGTCCACACATCAGCGCCGCCCAATGGCTGGTCTTTCCGGAAATGACGTTGAGTGGATTCTCGATGAGCACCAGCGCCACCACGCTGACTGCCGCCGATATTGCCTTTTTCAAAACCATGGCGCGGACAAACAACCTGTGGGTCTCGTTCGGCGGTGTGGTGGATGGACTCAATAAATTGATCACGTTGAATCCTGCCGGTGAGATCGTCTCCGCCTATGCCAAGATTCATCTGTATTCATTTGCCGGTGAAAACGCGCACTACACCAGCGGCGGCACGCAAGAGACATTCCAACTGGACGATCTGGCCGTGACGCCGGCAGTCTGCTTTGATCTGCGCTTCCCGTATTTATTCTGGAATAAGGCGGAAGCCACAGACGTGTTTGTCGTGATCGCCAGTTGGCCGGCGCGGCGCGCGGAACACTGGATGACCTTGCTGCGCGCACGTGCGGTCGAGAATCAATGCTATGTTGTCGGCGTCAATCGCACCGGCAAAGATCCCACGCTCGAATACAGCGGCAATTCAATGATCTTCGACCCGCTGGGCAAAGTAGTGCTGGACTGCAAGTCGGTCGAGGGCGTGTTTGTCGCCGAGATTGATGTCAAGAAAGATCTGGTGACCACGACGCGCACGCGCTTCCCGTTTTTCAATGACAAAAAACCGGGCGCACAGTTTTGCTGAGACAGTTTTAACAAAGAGCCTAAAGAGCAAGAAAGAGTACAAGAGATGAAAGCGGGCTGTGAGTATTTCGTTGCTGCTGTGAATGTGCGAGCCACAGTCCCTTGTGGCGATTCCCCAAGTAGCAGCATCGCCGCACGGAGTGCGGCTCCCACTTTGCCGATAGCACTGTCTTATCACTTTCTCGGGACTCTTGACCTGTTTCTGCCCTCTTGTCCTCTTCGTCAATAAGTATGGCACTGCAACTAATTAGTTACGGAATGAGAATTCGCTGCGGCGTGTACCACGTGCAGGCGCGCTTCACCCGCGCGGTGAATTTTGTGCACGGCCCGGCGCTGGTTGCACTTGTCACGCCGGCCGTGGGCGACGGCCCGATCAACATTGTCGCGCGCACGCTGGATGGCGTGACCGACACCAGCATACTCAAGATCACGCGCACCCATTTTATTGTGGATGGCGTGGCGCACCCAAAGCGGCTACTGCACAAGTATTCCGCCGCCATGAAAGTCGGTCCGGCGGCTGCACCAGTGTTCATGGAAAACCTGCGGCATTGCGAAGATGTGCTGTGGCAACAGGCGCCGCCGCACAGCCTGCCGCATCTCGTGGCAGCGCCGGCCACGTCGCGCTTCGCACAATGCCTGGCCACCCGCGTGCGGCGCGGCATGCGTCAATTGCAGCGCGGCGAATTTGCGGCGGGCGCTAACACGCTGAAAGGCCTTGGCTGTGGCTTGACGCCGAGTGGCGACGATTTTCTGGCCGGCTTTCTGCTCGGCTGCCGCATCGTTGAAAAGCTGCGCGGCGTTGACTTGGCCGCACGCCGCCGCACTATTCTTGCGCATGCACTCGGCGGCAATCTGCTCTCGAATGTATTCTTGCACTGCGCCGCGGAAGGCCGGCCTTTTGCGTGCACCCGCAATTTGATTCTCGCGTTGGCCCGGCCCGATACGGCAGCCGTGCGCGCCTGCACCGAGCGCCTGCTGGCTGTCGGCGCCACCTCCGGCGCCGACACTGCCACCGGCTTTGTCTGCGCGGTGCGCACGGAGTCGTGTCGTAACAGCCGTTCCCGCATTCCCAGTGCAGTCTCTGCCCCACGCATCCATCCATTCATCCATTCATCCGCTTATTCACCCGGGAGCCTTTCATGACCATCCGCGGCACCATCAAAAGCGGCGCCTATTTCGATTCCGTCACCCTCATGACTGTGGCGCAGAACCTGCGCACGCAGCACGGCGTCGTGGATGCCGCCGTTGTCATGGGCACACCCGAAAACAAAGGCATCTTGAAATCGGCCGGCCTCTTACTGGACGAGTTTGCCGCCGCGCGCGATGCCGATCTGCTGGTGGTCGTCAAAGTCAAGACCGAGAAAATCGCCGATGCGCTTTTCAATAATCTCGATCAACATTTAGCGGTCAACACCAACACAGCCGTCACAAAACAGGAAACGCGGCCGCGCACCATTGCCGGCGCGCTCACCACGCTGCCCGGCGCAAACCTCGCGGTCATCTCCGTCGCCGGCCGCTTTGCCGGCGCGGTCGCCCAGGAATGCCTCGAAAAAGGGCTGCACGTCATGCTCTTCTCCGACAACGTGCCGCTCGAAACAGAAATTGAATTGAAACAATTCGCGCAGAAAAAGGGCTTGCTGGTGATGGGGCCGGACTGCGGCACGGCAATTATTAGCGGCGTGCCATTGGCTTTCGCGAATGCCGTGCAACGCGGGCCGATCGGGATTGTCGCCGCCGCCGGCACGGGCTTGCAGGAGGTGTCCACGTTGATTTCAAACATGGGCGCCGGCATTTCACAGGCAATTGGCACCGGCGGCCGCGATGTCAAGCAGGATGTCGGCGGCATTACGTTCTTGCAGGGCTTGAAACTGCTTGCGCACGACCCGGCCACGCGCGTGATCGTGCTGGTCTCGAAGCCGCCGCATCCGACCGTGCTCAAGAAAATCATGACCGCCTGCAAGTCGATCCGCAAACCGATCATCACTGTGTTTCTGGGCGGCGACGCGCGCCTGCTGAAAGGCAGCAAGGTCAAAGCCTGCGCGACGCTCGAAGAAGCCGCACAAACGGCCGTCGCAGCGGTCTGCAAACGACCGGCACTGTCGTCTGACCGCGCCGAAAAAGCGCTGGCAAAAACCGCGGCCGCGCGGCTGAAGAAAGGGCAATCCTATCTGCGCGGCTTGTTCAGCGGCGGAACGTTTTGCACCGAAGCCCAGCTCATCTGCAAGAACATTATTGGTGAAGTGTATTCCAATGTGCCACTGACGCCGGAACTCAAACTGAAGAATTCATTGGAGAGTGTCGCCAACACCATCATTGATTTGGGTGAAGACGAATTCACGGTTGGCCGGCCGCATCCAATGATTGACTTCTCGCTGCGCAACCAGCGCATTATTGCGGAGGCAAAGGATGCGCGCGTGGCCGTGATTCTGTTGGATGTCGTGCTGGGCTACGGCGCAAATCTACAGCCGCTGGCCGACCTTGTGCCGGCATTGACCGCCGCCTTCGCGACGGCGCGCAAAGGCAAGCGGCAATTGCGCATGGTCGCGTCGGTGACCGGCACGAACAACGACCCGCAGAACCGGCGCGCGGTGGTCAAAGGGCTTGAGCAAGCCGGCGTGCTGGTCATGCCGTCGAACGCGGCCGCCGCGCGCCTGGCCGCGCAGATCATCAGATTATTGCCACAAAAAAACACAAAATTCACAAAAACACAGGCGCGCTGACTTGGCTAGCTAAGGCACCAGCCTAGTCCCGCCAGCGGCGCGGATCCCGCCAGCGGCGTGGATACGCCACGCGCTCCGCGCGGGGCATCTTGATTGAATGTCGGGATTGCAGGTAGGGCGGGCAGTCCCCGGCCGCCGTTGTGGTGGCACCGGCGTCTCGCCGGCATGTGTGTCAGACAAACCATACTGACTGTCGTCTGCACACGACACCTGTGGCTCCATAGCACCTTACATTTAAAATACGCGCCAGACACCCTTCGCAGGCACACGGCATACCCGTCAAACCGCAAATGCAGATACCGGTGGTAGGGCTTTTCAGGGTGAGAACCGATTCGGTTTGACACCGGTTGCCGCGCATAGTATAATAATGCAAGACGCTGAACTTCCATAGGTGACGCAAGAGGTTAATGACCGTGCGATCCTAAGGATATGAGCGTCGTGAGAGTCACATGACACAGAAAACACAAATGCAGCACGAGAAGAAAAGGCAAACATGTTCGTTGAAGCGGGCTCTCGCCTACATGAAAAGCGCGGGTGCCACAGAAATCACGCCGGACGAGAAACGTCGTGATCCTCAATTGCGCAAAGCTCTGCGGATGCCGCGCTCGTGACAAATGACAAACCATAATCTCAAAGACAAAGAGGTCGTTATGCGACATATTGATGCAACCGTGGTTGATCAGACGCACCTGCGGGTACATCCGCCGCTGGCAATGCCTGTCGGCGCAAGTATCCGGCTGGCAATCGTCAAGGATGACATCGAACAGGCTTCATCGTCCCAACCTGCCTCACCGCGTGCAAAGGGTATGCGTGCCAGTGTGCTTGCGCGTTACCTGCGCCATCCCCTGAAGCTGCGATCTTTCAACCCTTTGACGCGCGAGCAAGCTCACGACAGAGCCTAGGATGCGCTATTTTATTGATACAAACGTGTGGCTGTACGCGCTGATCGAGACGCGCGAAGCGGATCGCACGCGCATAGCGCAGGAGATTGTTGGCAAGCCCGATGTCGTCATCAGTGTGCAAGTGATCAACGAACTATGCGTGAACCTGCTGCGTAAAGCGCGTGTGCCAGAGGACGACATAGCAGGCATCATCGAGGATCTGTACCGCACCCGCCATGTTGTGCCGACGGATATGAAGATTCTCTTGAGTGCCTCGACGTTGCGGCGGCAACACGGATTTTCGTTCTGGGACAGTCTGATTGTGGCGGCCGCCCTGTTCTCACGCGCTGAAATCCTCTGTTCGGAAGACATGCAGCACGGCATGGTGCTCGATGGCCGACTGCGGATTGTCAATCCCTTCTTGCCTGCGGAGCCGAAGGAGCACCTCGGCAACAAATAACGAAATGGTATGATGTAAGAGACTCGGGCAACAGATCACAGTGAAGATGACCATCATGAATGAAAAACCAATCAGCAAACCCCGCAAGGCGCGCGCCGCTTGGTGAACCCGGGATCGCCCTTGCGCGTTCTTGATTATAAATTCGTTGTCCAGGCCTTGGCGGGACAAAGAATTTCATCCGAGCGGCAGACCCGCGGCGCAAAGCAAGCGACGAACGCGTAACCAACAACCAAGCAATCCGCTGTTCCAATTTGTAAAACGTAGAAAAATTCCGGTGACGCCGGGGCGGGACAAAGAATTCTTCGACAGGATTGACATGATCTTGCATGATGGGCAGCGCGGCACGAGACGTGCTGCGAAAACAGCCGCAGTTTGACACCGGCAGTTGCGAATGGTATGATGTGTAATAGTTGGGACACAGATGATCGGTTCAACCATAGATAGCATTAAGCGGCTGGCTGCCGCCCGTGCAGTTGGCATAACGCTGCATGCCCGGCACGAGATGGACGCGGACCGGATACGCACGGATGACATGCTTGACGCCATCGCGCGCCAGTCGTCCGCGATAATTGAGGACTATCCAGATGACCCACGTGGCCATTCGGTACTTGTGCTTGCGTGGACGAGCGTGCGGGAGCCAATTCATGTATGTTGTGCTGTCCACGAGGAGACATTGATAATCATCACGGTGTACCGCCCAAGCGAAACGCGTTGGCACCAAGACTGGAGAATTAGAATATGAAGACCTGCTTTTTCTGCAAGGGTACGGTGGCACACCGGCCCGTAGACTACATGGCGCAGCAGCAGGGCAACTTCCTGCTCTTGCGCAGCCTGCGGGCGGAGGTATGCCAGCAATGCGGCGAGATCTACCTTGATGCGGATGCGTCGCGCCAGATTGACACAGCATTCGCGCACAAGGAAACCGCGGAGCAACATCTAAATGTACCCGTTTTCATCAGCCAGTAGCTGCCCGCGGATCCATGAAACATTTGATGAACGATAGGATCTCGCTCTGGTGGCGAACAATAGCACCACAGAAAGCAAACGGGCGCGGGGCGTGCCGCAACGCGGCATAGCCGCCTCGCCGACTATACTATGAAATGTTTTTCACCAACGCAACAGTGAATACCGAATACTGATTACTGAATACTGAAAAATACCGGTGACGCCGGTACGGCTCAACAGGAAACTACGACATTTCTGAATCAGAGAGCTGTGCATGGTCGCACCCCAACTCGGGGTGCAGGCGTGTACTTCTCTGATGGCTCGTGGTAGGGCTTGGCACATCAATAACGGCTTGATTCGACACCAGCGACCACGAACAGTATAATTGTAGGAACACATGTTAGTAAACTTGCATAAGGACAACGAACGAAAAGTATGAAGCAGTTGCGCGTATATGTTGAAGGAAGTGATATGAAGAAGAAATGTGACTGCGTCGCGATGAAAGATGCGATCCAGGCGCGCCTGCGTAACGAACGCAAAGGGATTACTGGCGCAGAAGAAGCTGCGGCCGTGCGGCGCTGGCTTGCCAGCTCGAACGACAAGATCGCCCGCTGGTGGCGAAAAACTGCACCACAGAAAGCAAACGGGCGCGGGGCGTGCCGCAACGCGGCATAGCCGCCTCGCCAACTATACTATGAAACACTTTTCACCAACTGACACCGAAAACCGAAAACTGAAAACCGAAAACTGATCTGACATAGACCGGTGACGCCGGTACGGCTCGCGCTGAAACTACCACTTTTTTGCATGAAGGAGCCGTGCATGGTCGCACCCCACATCGGGGTGCAGACGTGTACTTCCTTCAAGGCCCGTGGTAGGGCTCAGCGCGAGGTGCAATGTTCTGCACCTCTTTTATTTTAACGCTCATATGGAGACATGTTATGGCACACAATGTAAAATTCAGCATGCCCGAAAGGGAGCTTGGCAAAGCAAGCCTTGAGTTCAAAGTCAAAATCAATGGCAATGTATTAGGAACACTAAAAGTATCGAAAGGAACCGTGGTTTGGGTGCAGAGAGACCGAGAAATCGGATATCAAATGAACTGGACCAAATTTGGTGATTTGATGCAGAAAGAAGGTCAAAAACAACTCAGACGTCGATGAGTGTATTAATGGAAAACATGTCTACATTCTGTGAGTCGATTACCGCTGAATCTCGACGCGGATCTCGCGCAGTGCAGATGTATTTCATAACACCAGCAAACTAAATCCTAATGTCTTTTTGATATATTCTTTTACATTTCTATTGATTCTCTGAGGTAAGCATAACCATGAAGACTCATTACAAGAACGAGACAGAACAACAGCAAGAATTGCAAGTTCCGCCTAATGGGGTCGAGTACCAACTCATAGCGCCCGGCACTGACTCAGAACTATATCCCCGCCTTCCACTAGGCTGGTGTCGGGTCTACTCCTCGGGCGTGGAGAATCACAGGTTTCGTCGGCGTGAGGTTGTAAGAATCAAGAGCCCCAAGAGCATAATCTTGCGGCAAATAACTTATGGCCGAAACATCAAACGGGAAGCGTGCCACCTCGACTATGATAGCATCTTGGAACTTGTTTCTGACGGGAAAGCCGTTTCGGGTGAAGTGCGCGCGTCTCTTGAGTTTGCACGCGCAACATTGTGGCAACGACACATGCTGTTTTACATGAACCATCCCGAATCCACAGTGGCTGCCGCGTACAGAATTGCGTTTGCATCTCTTCTTGTTGGTCTGCTATCAGTCGTCTTGGCTATAACAACGTGCTTCATGGATTGAACTATGTCAATGTACTCACATATCCTTATTTTTGGATGTATTGTATTGTGCTGTCTGAGTCTTAGTGCCGGTACTCACCATCTCTCAGGTAATCCGGCGCATGCGCCTATGCAGGCAACAGGGGATAGGATAGCGCGTGCTTCCAATGCGACGCTGAACTCTATTAAATATCCGATTTCAATTGAGTCTCATGAGGCTTACCGCGACAAGTTAATGTCGTCGGAAACTATTTACTACGAGACTTTCGATAATGCTACGTCTACCAACGATTGGGCTTGCTATTCTCTATCTGCTAAACAACTTGGCTGGTTCTGGTCAAGCGGCTCGGGCAATCCACCGCCGGCACTCCGCCATGGCGACATAACGGTCTCTGGCGTTGTTTCCAATTGGATTGTCACACCGGCATTCGCTTTGCCAAATGTCAACCAAATACAGTTTTCGTGCGACTTTATTTACTTCGTAACCGTTCCACGAACGTACTACTACAGCGGTGCATTCATTTCCACTGGCAGCCGTCATCCAGCCGACAAGCAATACGTTGAAATCGCTCGCGTTTCAGGCGCTCCAGGTTTCATAAATTCGGTGACAGCTGACCTTTCGCAGTATCGCGGCAGCAATACTGTGTATATTGGTTTTCTTTACGTCGGAACCAATTCGCATCGCATGTACGTAGACAATGTCAAGGTCATCGCCAACATGACCGGTGTGGATAACGCTTGGTTGGTTGGACCTTCGCCGATTACTCTGACCAGCTACCAAATCACTCCTGTCATTACGGGCATGCTCTACACTGCTGGCGAAACGGGCGGTCAGACGCCTGCGTCGAACTTCACTGCCCAAGTTGGCTATGGCCCTCGTGACTCAACTCCAGGCACAGCCTGGGTCTGGTTTGACATGCCATATGTTGGTGCCGTTCAAAGCAATGACGTGTTCGCCCGCACTATTCCAATAACCATGGCTGGTCAACTGGATCTTGCCGTGCGGTTTTGCAGGAGCAGCGGGCCATGGACGTACGCCGACCTCGACGGAAGCACCAACGGATTCTCCAGCCCGCAGGCGATCAAGGTTGATGCGATCTGCCCGACACCGCCTGGCTCGCTCCTTTATCAGCAGTCATTGGCTCCTCCCGCAGCCTGGTATTTTTCTTCCTATGTGAATCCGCCAATGATAAGTAACATCATCGCCGATGATTTCACCTTTTCTAGTAACCTATTCCTGCGGGCCGTGCGTTGGACCGGTTACTATCCCACGGGCCGCGCCGGTAATGAGACCGGGTTCTGGTTGCGCATTTATAATGATAATCCGACGGATTATGGACATCCTGGGGCGCTCATGCAGGAGGAGTTTCATTGGGGCTATAACTGCGAGTCCTCGACCGATGTACTGTGGTATTATCAAGCCAACCTGCAGGCGCCTTTCTTTGCCGAGAAAGGCAGTACCTATTGGTTTGCGGTACAATCAGTATGCACGAGTGTGTGGGGCGTCGTCAACTCTCCCGCGCCACGCCAAGGAATGCCACTGGAGCTTTCTTTGGGTGACGGCATCTGGGCTACAAATACTTTCAATGTGGGTATGGGCTTTCAGCTATTCGGTGAGATTCTGGGAACTGGGATCCCATTCGTTGACGTTACGAGTACATCCGCAAGTGTAAGCTATGACATAATCAGTTGGAGCATTGCAGGCACCAATAACTTTAATGTAGTTGGCGGGATGTGGTCATCAAACGCCACAGCTGGTGGTGTTGCTATTGGCTTCCCACGTATAGGGATGGCGTTCGCTACACCGGCGGTTGGACTCCAAGTTGGGGTCAATACCATATTTGTCTACGGCACAAATGCATACGGAACCATCACAAGTGACAATGTGATGATCACCCGTGGATTGGCTGGCACTGGAAAACCATTTATAGACGCAACAAATGCCAACCGCACGGTTTCATACAATGTGGCGAGTGCGACAATTGGTGGTACCAATAATGCCAATGCCATTGGAGGAATGCGCTGGCGCAACTTACTAACTGGCATGACTGGAGACTCCCCTGCATCACAGTCATGGTCGATCAGCAGCATTGGATTGGCAATTGGTACAAACAACATCACTGTAGATGGAACAAATATCTATTCAGTACATGCAGGTGATACCGTTCAGGTCGTGCGTGTCGCATTACAGCCACCCACTAGCGTTGCGGCAACAGACGGTACCTACACAGATCGCGTCATCGTCACATGGGGCGCAACCACGGGCGCGACGAAGTATCGCGTATACCGCAATACGAGCGATACTTCGAGTACAGCAATTGATGTATCGGGTGAGATCACCGGCTCTTCGTTCAATGACTCCACTGCAACTCCTGGCATAACCTACTACTACTGGCTGAAAGCAGGGAACGGCAGTGATTGGAGCGGTTT
This sequence comes from uncultured bacterium, assembly GCA_964397565.1. Classification (GTDB taxonomy): domain Bacteria; phylum Auribacterota; class UBA3054; order UBA3054; family JAPLST01; genus JAPLST01. The sequence continues at coordinate 97,381 of CAYNJC010000004.1, read as the reverse complement.
TAGCATAACGGACACTGGTTACCGCGCATTGACAGCGCCGGCGGGCGTCACGGCTAGCGACGGTCTGTATGCAGATCGTGTGGCGGTGACATGGAGTGCCAGCTCTGGTGCAACAAAATATGTGGTGTATCGAAACACGGTCAACAATAGCACTGGCGCTGCTGACATTTCGGGCGAAATAAGCGGCGCGGCATTTGATGACACCACAGCAAGCTCGGGTCAGCAATACTACTATTGGGTGAAATCGGGCAATGGTGTTTATTGGAGCGCATTTGGTGCGTCAGATGCCGGATATAGACTCATGGCACCAGCAAGCGTTACAGCGACAGACGGTACCTACACAGATCGCGTCCTCGTCACATGGGGCGCAAGCGCTTATGCAACGAAGTACCGTGTGTACCGCAATACGAGTAATGCTTCAAGTGGCGCAAGTGATGTATCGAGCGAGATCACCGGCACATCATTCAATGACACATCTGCAACTCCTGGCGTAACCTACTACTACTGGATTAAGGCGGGTAACGCCAGTGGTTGGACTGACTTCAGCATAATGGACATCGGTTACCGCGCAATGACAGCGCCTGCGGGCGTCACGGCCAGCGACGGTCTTTATGCAGATCGAGTGGCGGTCATGTGGAATGCCAGCGCAGGTGCAACAAAGTACAAGGTCTATCGTAATGGTGTGGACAGCAGTGCCGACGCTGTCGACATTTCGGGTGAAATAAGCGGCACGGCATTTGATGACACCACAGCAAGCTCGGGTCAGCAATACTACTATTGGGTGAAATCGGGCAATGGTGTATATTGGAGTGCATTTGGTACGTCAGATGCCGGATATAGACTCATGGCACCAGCAAGTGTTACAGCTACAGACGGTACCTACACAGATCACGTCGTCGTCACATGGGCCGCAAGCACGGGTGCAACAAAATATCGCGTTTATCGCAATACTAGTGATAATTCGATTGGAGCAACGGATGTGTCGGGCGAGCTTAGCGTCACTTCTTTCAATGATACATCTGCAAGCCCTGGCATACCATACTATTACTGGGTCAAGGCGGGAAACGCCAGTGGTTGGACTGACTTCAGCAGTATGGACACCGGTTACTGCGGATTGACAGTGCCGGCAGGCGTCACGGCCAGCGATGGTGTGTATCCAGATCGAGTGGCGGTCACGTGGAATGCCAGCTCTGGTGCAACAAAGTACAAGGTCTATCGTAATAGTGTGGACAGCAGTGCCGGCGCTGCCGATATTTCGGGCGAAATAACCAGCACGGCATTTGACGATACATCAGCCAGCCCGGCACAACAGTATTACTACTGGGTGAAGTCGGGTTCGGAAGCAACATGGAGTGCATTTAGTACTTCGGATACTGGCTACAAACTCAGTGTACCAACAGCCGTTTCCGCGACAGACGGCACGCACAGTGACAAAGTGCGCATCACATGGACTGCCGCACTTGGCGCGACGCGGTACATGGTGTATCGAAACACAGCCAATGACAGCGCATCGGCCACGCCGATTTCAGGTGACGTTACTGAAACTTTCTTTGATGACACAAGCGGGACGCACCTGCAGACTTACTATTACTGGGTTAAAGCCGGCAGCGCGATTGCATGGAGTGACTTTAGCGCCAGTGCCATAGGCTATAGGCAGGTTGCTGCCCCTACAGGGGTAAGTGCATCTGATGGAACATATTCAGACAAGGTGCGGATCACATGGAACAACATGTATGGCGCAACAAAATACATGGTCTATCGTAGCGATTCAGCTTCAACCAATGCTGCTGTGAACATATCCGGTGAACTTGCTGGCAACACCTGTGAAGATACCGTTGTGACACTTGGACAAGTATACTATTACTGGGTTCGTTCTGGCTGGTCTGGGGGCTGGAGCGACTACAGCGTCAGTGATACTGGCTATGCTGGCGCGCAACCGACAAATCGTGTTCCGGCTACACCGACCAATGGACAACCAATAAACCACGCAACGATTCAGTCGCTGACACCTGAGCTGGCGGCGTCGGCATTTTCCGATCCGGATGGCGATACGCAAACAGGGAGCCAATGGCAGGTGAGTATGGCGGTAGGATTCAATTCTTTGAGTTGGGACAGTGGTGACAATCTGGCGCAAACATCAATATCTGTTGCAGCGGGAGCATTGGCGCATGAAACACGCTATTACTGGCGGGTGCGTTACAAGGATGCTCGTGGTGCATGGAGTGCCTATTCAGACTCTACATGGTTTGAAACGGGCAAATCCAACCAGTTAGGACGTTGGAATCTTGATTTGCTTGATATGGGAAGTACTGAGCGCGCGCAGATTGTCGCGGATGGCAAAGGCGGCTGTGCGTTGTTGTACGACTCTACAAATGGATGGAAGGTCCTGTGGGTTGATAAAAAGCAGCGAACAATCTATGTCAAATACTTTGACATGTTTCAGGCAATTGCGATTAGATCTTGCGATGGCAAGCAACTAACTTACATGCATGGCAGTGATCCAAGCAGTACGGTAGTTATTGATAACAAAGGCAGAGAACTTGGCGCACTGCAGACGCTTGGCGGCTGGGTTGACACGGAAGGCGCTAACAAAGCACGAGTGCAATGGCAGGTGCCGAGAGACAAGAAGGGGGTATTTGCAATAGTGAATGTTGCCAATACCGAAGAAGGAGAGGATCCTGTTTACAAACTGACTTATTCGACGTTTAAGTAAATCTGCTGAAATATATTGAACCAACCGAAGGAACACAGATTATGAATTCAAAACATGCAATGATTGCAGTATTTACCTTGGGTTTTGCAACCCTTGTGGCTGCTGTTACTGAACAATGGCACATCACTCTGACGGACATGGGAAATGACGAACGTGCGCAGATTGTCGCGGATGGTAAAGGTGGCTGTGCGTTGCTCTACATATCCACAAATGACATCACAGGACTCACGATTCTTTGGATTGATAAGAAGCAACGGACAATCTATCGGAAAGAGTTCAACGGGGATTATGCGGCAATCGCTATAAGATCCTGCGACGGCAAGCAACTAACGTACATGCATGGCAGCGATCCAAGCTCCATTGTGGTTGTTGATGTGAAAGGCATGGAACTTATCTCGCTTGCGACGCTCGGTGGCTGGTTGGATGCAGAAGGGGCGAATACAGCTCGCTTGGCATGGCAACTACACAAAGACAAAAAGGGCATTTTTACGTTGGTAAACACTGCCACAGAAGGGGATGATCCGGTGTATCAATTGAAGTATTCAAAGTTCAAGTAGTGCCTGTTGCCATCCAGCATTTGCGCCGGGCGGCGCGGTCGCAATCGTAGAATCGGTGACGCGACGCCAAGGCCGCGTAGCGGCTGCGGACGCGGATGGTGTCTCAGACTCCATGGAGTAGGTGCCTGGCGCGGTTTTTGCACTTAAGGAAATTCGTTGGCAGCCAACGAATTTATGGTGTGGATGTATTGATCGCATGCTATGTAGGCGTATGCGATGCGGATCGAGCATCAAGTATCCAGCCGCTCCTTGGCGTCTTGGCGGTTACAATCGCTGCGCGGCCACGACGGAGCGTGGCCCTCCATTGCTCGTCGGTATGTGTCTGCGCGGCCACGACGGAGCGTGGCCCTCCATTGCTCGTCGGTATGTGTCTGCGCGGCCACGACGGAGCGTGGCCCTCTATTGCTCATCGGCGTGCGCCTGCGCAGCCACGACGGAGCGTGGCCCTCCATTGCTCATCGGTGTGCATCTGCGCCATCTGATTGATTCTGTCAAGAAATAACGCTTGGGCGGCGGTTCTGCTATAATAGATTCACATCCTAACGACTTTGCCACTGATGACCAACGCCACACTGCTAAATCAGGATCTGAAGATCGTCAACATCGGTCTGGCTTCCTTCAAGGACACGTTTGACCAGGTCGGCGCGCCGGCCGTGCAGGTCGAGTGGAAACCGCCGCTGGACATGACGCCGGCCGTGCGCGCACGCTTGCATGCCAATCAGCAAGTGATCGCCGCCGCCAACGCCACGGCAGTCGAGATTATCCTCAACGGCACGCCCGTGCTGACCGGCCTTGGCCGCGCGCTCGACGTCATTCCCGGCATGCGCAAGAATCTGATTCTGCATGCCGGCCCGCCGGTCACGTGGGAACGCATGTGCGGGCCGATGCGCGGCGCGGTCATGGGCGCGCTGTTGTACGAAGGCTTGGCACAGTCGCCCGAGGAGGCAAGTGCCGTGGCCGCGTCCGGCGCCGTTGACTTTGCGCCGTGCCACGCGCACCAGACGGTCGGGCCGATGGCCGGCATTGTTTCGGCCTCGATGCCCGTCTTTATTCTAAAAAATGAAGCGTACGGCAATTTGGCGTTTGCCACCTTGAATGAAGGGCTTGGCAAAGTCCTGCGCTACGGCGCGTACGGCGCGGATGTGCTACAGCGGCTGCGCTGGATGGAAACGGGACTGTATCCGGTGCTGCGCGACGCGCTGGCGCAGTTGACGCGGATCGACATCAAGGCGATCATCGCGCAAGCATTGCACATGGGCGACGAGCTGCACAATCGCAATCGGGCGGGCACGTCGCTCTTCTATCGCGCCATTGCGCCGGCCATCGTGCGCACCTGCACCGACACGGAAATGGCGGCCAAGGCGCTCGAGTTCATCAATGGCAACGATCATTTTTTCCTGAATTTGTCGATGGCGGCGAGCAAGGTGACGCTGGATGCCGCGCGCAATATTGCGGGCAGCAGCATTGCCGTGGTCATGGCGCGCAACGGCACCGATTTCGGCGTGCAACTGGCGGGCACCGGTGACGCGTGGTTCACCGGGCCGGCGCCGGTGCCGGACGCGCTCTTCTTCCCGGGCTACAGCAAGGCCGATGCAAATCCGGACATCGGCGACAGTGCCATCACAGAGACCAACGGACTGGGCGGCTTTGCCATTGCGGCCGCGCCGGCGATTGTCCAGTTTGTCGGCGGGCGTGCCGGCGATGCGCTCAATTACACGCTGCAAATGTATGAGATCACCGCGGCGGAAAACAAGGGCTATCAGATTCCGTCTCTGGATTTTCGCGGCACACCAACCGGCATTGACGCCATCAAGGTGGTTGAGCAAGGCATTCTGCCATTTATTGACACCGGCGTCGCCCACAAAGAGCCGGGCATCGGACAGGTCGGCGCGGGCGTCTTGAGTGCGCCGGCGGAACCTTTTGTCAAGGCCGTGGCCGGCCTGGCCGCGCTGCTGCCGGCTGCAGCGGTGCGTCGGTGTCCAGTACGTCAGTGCGTCGGTGGCAGGAAGGGCAAGAGGGATTTGAGATGATGAAGACCGCAGCACAGAAAAATCCCCCAACCTCCTTTTCCAAAGGGGAACGGCAGAACAGCGTTGCAATGTGGAAGCTGGCCAGTGTGTCCCGCCTTGTGGCGGCGCAGCCATCTGGCTTGGCTGCTTTGCCTAAGTGGGAACGGCCTCCGTGCCGCGATGCTGCCAGTTTTTGTCTTCAGTATGCTCGGGGCATGGAAGCCCCTCCCACATTAGCCAACCAACGCATGGCATACCAATGAGGAAGGCATGAAACAAATTCGCACTGTGCACGAGGCGGTCGTGCAGATACCCGACGGCGCCAGCATCATGATCGGCGGCTTTGTCTGCTGCGGCATGGCACTGCGGCTGATCGATGCACTGCTCGAGCAAGGCACCAAGGAATTGACCATAATTTCGAACGATGCCGGCTATCCGGACAAAGGCATTGGCAAACTTGTCGGCGCCGGTCGCATTCGCAAGCTGATCGCGTCCTATCTTGGGCCCAATCCCGAGGTGGGCCGGAAAATGCATAGCGGTGAACTACTGGTCGAACTGGTCCCGCAAGGCACATTGGCGGAACGCATTCGCTGTGGCGGCGCGGGGTTGGGCGGGATCTTGACGCCGACCGGGATCGGCACAGAGGTCGAGCGCGACAAACAAATCATCACGATGGACGGCAAACAATATCTGGTGGAACCGCCGCTGCGCGCGGATTTCAGCTTCGTCAAGGCCCACATTTGCGACCGGATGGGCAACGCCTTCATTGCCAAGTCCACCAAAAATTTCAATGTGGTCATGGCAATGGCGGCGCACCACACGATTGTTGAAACAGACGAATTGGTGGACCCCGGCGCGCTGGATCCCGAACGGGTCAGCGTGCCCGGCGTGTTTGTCACCACGATTGCATGGAGCAACGGCCATGAGTGACGACAACAAAGACCTTAAGCGCGAGCGGATTGCAAAACGCATTGTGCGCGAACTGCCTGATAATGCGCTGGTCAATCTCGGCGTCGGCCTGCCGACCTTGGTGGCGAATTACATGCCCAAGGACAAGACCATTCTGCTGCATTCGGAAAATGGTTTCACCGGCTTGGGGCCGACGCCCGCGAAGGGCGCTGAGGATTGGGACATTGTCAACGCCGGCGGCTTTCCCGTCAGCATCCTGGCGGGTGGCTGCTTCTTCGACTCGGCCATGTCGTTCTCGATCATTCGCGGCGGGCATCTCGATGTGACCGTGCTCGGCGGGCTCGAAGTAGACGAAGCCGGCAATCTCGCCAATTATCTGATCCCCGGCAAAATGGTGGCCGGCATGGGCGGCGCGATGGACCTGGTCGTCGGCGCACGCACGGTTATCATCGCGATGGAGCATGTCAACAAATATGGCGAGCCGAAAATCCTGAAACAGTGTCGATTGCCGTTGACCGCCCAGCGTGAAGTGGACCTGATCGTGACTGACATGGCTTTCATTCGCGTCACGCCCGACGGCCTGGTCCTCGAAGAAATCGCCGCCGACACGACCGTTGACGACGTGATCAAAAACACCGAAGCGCACCTGACCCTTGCGCCGACCATCGCCACCTTTTGATGACCACAAACGACATACTAATGAGTGCGCGTTCTACTTTGCAGTATCCTTGTAGCCGCCCGCGGCGAGGGCGGCTTTTGCAGCCGCGGTCATCCGCGCCGTTGGCGGGACTCCAAGCAGGCGCCCGCGGCCACAATTGGAATGCCAACAAGCAAGCGCACTCATTAGTAACATGTCGATTGGAACAGTATAACCTAGCACAGGAGCTGCCATGAAACCCAACGATTTTCTGAAATTGATGGACACGGTCAAAATGTATGATTTGACCCAGCCGCTCAGCATTCACACGCCGCCGTGGCCGAGCTACATGCCGCTCGGTATTCAATATTTCAAGCGCATTGCCGGCGCGCACATGGGCCAGGGCGCCAACGGCCAGATCATCACGACCAGCAATCACGTCGGCACGCACATGGATGGTGAGATTCATTTTCACGCCAGCGGCCGCTCGATCGGGCAGGTGCCCATGCGCGAGTGGGTCGGGCAGGGCGTGGTCGTGGATCTCTCGAAGGATTTGGGCGACTATGACTTGTACGAGCCCGCGCTGCTGATGAAACGCGCCGAGATTAAGAAGCACGACATTTTGATAATCAACACCGGCTATCATCGCTATGCGTGGTATGAAAAGGGCTCGGATGAGGTGCGCTATTTCGTGAAACATCCGGGCCCCGGCCCGAAATTCCACGAGTGGTGTTTGAAGATGCAGTTCAAATGGATTGGTGTGGATTGCGGCAGTGCCGATCATCCGATGAACACGATCATCCGCAATTGGCATCCAAAGTCGTTTGTCGAGGCGGAGGCGAAACTCAAGCGCGTGTACGGCAAGGCGTGGGACGAACTGTTCCCACTGGAGACCTATTATCAAGTCATGCACTTAAAGTTGTTCCCGAAAAAACTGGTGCATGCCGAGAACGTCGGCGGCGACATTGACCAGCTCAACAACAAGCGGGTGTGGATCGGCTGCTTCCCGCTGAAGGGCATGGAGCTGGAATCGGCGATGTGCCGGATTGTGGCGTGGCTGCCCTGACCTGTGAAACCAAGTAATGAATAATGTGACGCACAGGAGAAAAATGAACGCGCCGCGCATTCATTTTGTACAAAATGGTTTGTGGCAAACCATTTTTCTCCTTGCCGCGCGCTAGGAGACGCAAATGCCAATTACCCATGCATTCGAGTATTACAAGCCCACGCGGCTCAGCGACGCGGTCAAACTACTGCACGCACACAAGGGCGGCGCCAGTGTCTTGGCTGGCGGCACGGATTTGCTTGTCTGGCTGAAAGAGGGTCTGGCCGCGCCGCGCGCGCTGGTGGACATCAAGGGCATCAAGGAACTCGATGCACTTGCGCTGAAGGACGGCACGCTGCGCATCGGCGCGCGGACGACCTTCACGGCCTTGATCGAGTCCAAGATTGTGCGCGAAAAGTTCCCGGTGCTGTGGGAGGCGGCGCGCACGGTTGCCTCGGTTGGTGTGCGCAATCGCGCCACGCTGGTCGGCAATATCTGCTCGGCCATTCCGTGCCTGGACAGTGCGCCGGCCTTGCTGGTGTACGAGGCCATGGTCGTGCTGCAAGGCCCGACCGGCACACGCCGCGTGCCGATCACCGAGTGGTTTGTCGGCCTGAAGAAAACCGCGCGCAAGCCGGACGAACTGGTGCGCGGCGTCGAACTGCCGTTGCCCAAGAAGCACGGCGGCTGCTATGTGAAGCTCGGTCGTTATGCGGGCGAAGATCTGGCGCAAGTGGGGCTTGCCATTCTGGTGTTCGCCGACCACACGTATCGCATCGCGCATTGCGCGGTCGCGCCCACGCCGCAGCGGATGGCCGGCGTCGAGGCCATCCTGGCCGGCAAGCCTCTGGCAGCCGCGCTGATCAGAAAAGCGTGTGCGCGCGCCGACAAGGACATCAGCCCGATCACGGATGTGCGCTCATCCAAGGAATACCGGCAGCACATGGCCGGCATCATGCTGACGCGCGGCCTCAAAGCCGCGGCGGCGCGCCTGGCCGGCACGGGCCCGGCCTATGGAACATCGTTGCTTTAACGGGAGAACCGGCATGACCAAGACAACAATTACATTCAAAATAAACGGCGCGACCCGCACGGTGGATGTCGAGCCCAGTGACGTCCTGATTGACGTGTTGCGCGACAAGCTCGGGATCAAGAGTCCGAAGATCGGCTGTGACCGCGGGGATTGCGGCACCTGCACGGTCTTTCTCAATGGCCAGACCGTGCGCAGTTGCCTGGTGCTGGCGGTCGAGGCGGACGGTGGCGACATTGTAACGTTGGAAGGCATCGGGGCGGACGGCCTGACGCCCTTGCAGAAAGCGTTTGTCGCGCATAATTCGTTTCAATGCGGATTCTGTGCGCCGGGCGTGACGCTGGCGGCCACGGAATTGCTGCGCAAGCATCCGCATCCGACGCGCGACGAGATCAAAGAGGCGATTGCCGGCAACCTCTGCCGCTGCACCGGCTACACGCCGATCATCGAGGCCATCGAAGACGTGGCGAGTGCCAAGCGCCCAACAAGAAAATCAAAACAACAAACGCCCAAACGAACTGTCCCAAGGAGTTAGCATGAACGATCTACTTGTGGTTGGCCAATCGGTGGTGCGGATTGACGGGCTTGAGAAAGTCACCGGGGCGGCCAAATATGTTGATGATCTGGAATTTGGGCCGGGCCTGCTCTACGCCTGCATCGTCGAGAGCCCGGTGGCGCATGCGCTGATCAAGAAGATTGACACACGCGCCGCGGAAGCCCTGCCGGGCGTGGTCAAAGTGGTGACCGGCGCGGATTTTCCATACAAGTTCGGCCTATACATGAAGGACCGCTATATTTTTGCCAATGAGCGCGTGCGCTTCGTCGGCGAACAAGTGGCGGCGGTGATCGCCTGGGACGCCAAGACGGCGGCACGCGCGGCCGCGCTGGTGAAGGTCACCTATGAAGAGTTGCCGGCGATTTTCACTCCGTGCGCCGCGCTCGAAAAAGACGCGCCGCTGATTCATCCGGATTTGGGCAAGTACGCGTTTGTGCCGTGGTTCTTCCCCAAGGCCAACACCAACATTGCGCATTGGCGCAAGACCCGCAAGGGCAATATTGAAAAAGGTTTTCGTGAGGCCGATCTGGTGCTTGAGGACACCTACACGGTCCCGCGCTATGCGCATTGCGCGATCGAGACGCACGCCATCGTCGGCCTGTACGACCTGTCCGGCCGCCTGACCTTGTGGAGCGCGTCGCAGTCGCCGTTCACGCAGCGCAACGTGATTGCCGAATCGCTGGCGCCGCTGGGCCTTACCCACAAAGACGTGCGCGTCGTCACGCCGTACATCGGCGGCGGCTTCGGCGGCAAGGCCGGCGTGTCGATGGAAATCATGGGCGCGGCTTTGGCAACAGTCGTGAAAGGCCATCCTGTCAAGATGATGTGGAGTCGCGCGCAGGAATTTTACAACACGTATCAGCGCCAGGGCGTGGTCGCGAAGATCAAAATGGGCGTCAAGAAAAACGGCGCGATCACCGCGCTCGAACACACGCTCTACTGGGACGCCGGCGCGTATGTCGAGTACGGCGCGAATGTCGTCAATGCGGCCGGCCTGTCGGCGACCAATCCGTACAAGATTGACAACATTGCGATTGACTCGGTCTGTATTTACACGAATCTGCCGCCGGGCGGGCCGTATCGCGGCTTTGGCTATTCCGAGTTCAGTTTCGGGATCGAGTCGCACATCACGCGCGCGGCCAAGGCGCTCAAGATGGACCCGGTCGCGTTTCGCAAACGCAATGCGATCAAGGAAGGCGACACGTTGCCGTATGGCGCGCCCATGAATGCCAACGGCCTGGCGGAAGCCATCGACAAGGTTGCGGCGGAAATCAAATGGGGCGTGCCAGAACCATCGCGCGACCCGACCAAGAAGATCGGCAAAAGCCTGGTGCTGTTCTGGAAAGCGCCGGCCATGCCGCCCAACGCGGCCTCTTCGGCGTTTCTGAAATTTAACGAAGACGCCAGTCTGAATATTCTGATTTCTGGGATGGAAATCGGCCAGGGCCTACTGACCGTCATGGCGCAGATCGCGTCCGAGATCCTGACGGTCCCGATGACGAAAATCCGGGTCGAGACGCCCGATACCGATCGTAATCCGTATGAATGGCAGACGGTCGGCTCGCATGTCACCTGGGGCTGCGGCAACGCCGTCAAGCGCGCCGCGCTGGATGCACGCGAGCAGATCTTTGCGCTGGTGCAGCGCGTGTATTGCCTGGAAAAAGATGCGCTCTATCTCGAGAACGAGCAGGTGAAATGCCGTACCAAGCCGGAATTCGCACTGCCGCTCCGGCAGTTTGTCATTGCCGGTATTCAAGCGGAAGACTACACCTACAAAGGCGGGCCGATCATGGGCCGCGGTGTGTTCATGCCGGAATTTGCTTCGGCGATTGGCGACCCGGAAACCGGCCAAGGCGGGCATCCGAACGTGCATTACACGACCGGCGCGGCCGGCGTTATTCTCGAGGTTGACCCACAGACCGGCAAGATGAAAATCCGCAAGGCGGCGCTGGCGGTCGACGCCGGCAAGGCGATCAACCCGGATTTGGTCAGAGGCCAGATCATCGGCGGGCTGATGCAGGGCTTCGCCACGGTGTTGTACGAGGACATGCGCTTCAACGACAAGGGAAAACTCCTGAATCCGAATTTCTCGGACTACAAAATCCCGACCGCGCTGGACACACCCGACGAGGTTGTGCCGATTATTGTCGAGACGCCGCAGCCGGACGGGCCGTTTGGCGCGCGCGGCATTGCGGAGCACACTATGATTCCGTGCGCCGCGCTGATCGCGAATGCGCTCGAAGACGCCTGCGGCGCGCGCATCACGACCATGCCGGTCACCGCCGAAAAAGTCGCGCTGAAATTGAATCCAGGCAGCGCTGAAGCGTGACTTGCAAAGACAGCAGTTTTTCTCACAAAGCCACGGAGCCACGAAGAAGACCGGCACTACGACTTTATTTGTTTTGCTGCAAAAGAAATTAGCGCAGATTGTTCCACTGAGCACAATTAATGAACGCTAACTATTCGGTCACACGTGAAACTGTACAAACTCATCATTGTGCTCTATGTAATTTGGGGACTCTCCAATGTATTAATGTGCGTACAGTGGGGCAATCCTTTCATAGAGTTTGCTAATGATCTGCAATTCCGGTGTGGTGCCCCCGGCCCCATCACCAACGTCATATCAAAGGACGAAGCGCAGCGCCTCATTGCCGCACAGCCGTGGAATTGTGAAGGCTGGCCGTATCATGTTTCTCTTACAGGCAGCAACACGCAATGGCACGCGCGCTTTGACCCTGATCGAATCATTTGGCGGCGGGTCTTGTGGGCGCTGGCGTTCTGGAGCTTTCCCCGCGTTCCGCCTTCATACGAACTCGATGCACCAACAATGATTCTTACCGTGTATCAGGAAGGCCACAAATCAAGCGAGTTCAAACCCTTGCGGAACAACATATCTGGAGAGAAATAGCATCGCCGCGCCGCCATGCAGAGATTCGTCCGCAATCCAGAGGTGCACATTCGTGTTTGCACAACCGGCGCCGTTGTGATAGAATACTTTCAACAATTGCAGCATGAGTACTTTCAAGGCAAAAGTTAGCAGCGTCGCGCTGACAGAAGATGAGTTGGTTGTTGGATTGACTGACGGCCGAACACTGACCGTTCCTCTGACATGGTATCCAACCCTTCTGCACGCTGGCAAACGGCAGCGAACACAGTGGCAGACGTGTGGTGCCGGCACAGGCATTCACTGGCCATTGCTCGACTACCATCTGAGCGCACAAGGGCTACTGGAAGGCAGGCCGGAACTTTCAGCCGGCGCCGAACACCAGCAAATCCGTGCAACTGCATAGGCGGCGCCGGTGCGTGACACGCAACGGTAGATAGTTCTCTCGCGAAGCCACGGAGCCACGCAGGCTGGCCAACAGTATTCAGTATTCAGTAATCGGTATTCGGTGTGCTAGAGGAGTGGAAGGTTGGATGAGTGGAAGGTTGGAAAAGAGGAAACGCAAGCAGCAGCAGTGCCAGCTCATGCGGCCGATGGCCGGATCCTAGATCATCGCGCGGTTTTTGTTACGCTATCGGTAGTAAGCAGCGGCCATTATTGCCAAGGTGCCCTGTACGACTGAACGTTTGCACGCCGGCATGGCACACATATATGCTAATGAATGCGCTTACTTGGTGTCATGCCCATTGTGGCCGCGGGCGCTGACCGCGGCTGCAGAAGCCGCCCTCACCGCGGGCGGCTACAAGGACACTGCAACGTAGAAAGCGCTCTCATTAGTAAATGGCACCTGCGCCGTGCCGGACGGCGCAATCTTGAATCATAATGCCTCGGGAGGTTGTTATGCGCCGTGATCATCGTATGCTATTGCTCGTCTCGTGCGTGCTGTTGACGTCATTTGTGGTGGCCGACAACGAGATCGGCTTTAATGAGACCTTCGCTTTGGCCACCAATCGCGCCGCCACGCTTGAACAGCTCATTCCCGGCACGGAGGATTTCTACTATTACCAGTGTCTCCTGGCGCAGCAGCGGGGCGACACCAGTTTGTTTCAAACTACGCTCGATCAATGGGTGAAACGCCATGGCACGACCGCCACGGTCAAAATCATGCGCAATCGCCAAGCCCTGCTGCAGTACAGCGTCGATCCGCAAGCAACCCTGGCCTACCTGCGCAACGAACTAAATCCGTCGCTCGGCTACGCCCGCGAGGTGTTCGACGGCGCCGACACATCGCCCACGCAACTCGACCAGAAACTCATTTCCTTCGCGACGCTGCGCGCGAACGCGCTCGCCGGTTATAATGACCTTAGCCGCGTCACGGATGCGGGGCTGGAGTACCTCGATGCGCCGACGTTGACCCCGGTGCAGCTGCGCGATTTTCTGCGCCGGCTTGCCCAGCCGGATTATCCTGGTCTGCCAACGCTGATCATCAAAGACCTGGCCGTGCGCGACAGCGGCACCTTCGGTTCGCTGCCGATCCACACAAGACTGACGCTACAGCAGCTCGACGAATGCCTGCAGCTCAAGCCGGCGTTGCGTGGAGAACGCGCGTTCGTCAACGCCTATCTGGCCCGCCTGGCGCCCAGTGATGACATTGATCTGCGCAACGATCCGGCCGCCCAGCGCGCCTACGCTCAGCGCCTGTGGAGCTTTGTCGAGACGCTTTCGCCGGCATTCAATTCGCTCAAGGCCACGGTGCTGTACCAACTGCTGGATCTGGCCCGCGCGGCTGGCGAGTACGATCGGCCGTTGTTTATGGCGTATCTGCAATTGCCGCGCGACGGCAATTATCTCAACCGTGACAACGCCGCGTTGCAGCGCGATCGCGCCGATCTTGGCGCGGATTTTCGTGCACTCATCATGCTGCCGCCGGTCGGCAACGACGAAGCGCTGGTGCGCGACTATTTAATGGAGTTCCTGCGCACCGCCGATAGTCGCAAGGCGTTCGCCCCGTTTATTGATGACGACTATCTCAGGGACTTGTTCGCCGAAACGAAAATTGTCAACGGCATTGGTGACATGGCGCAGTGGTTTTCGCTGATGAACCCGGCGCGCTACGAGGCGCTCAAGCAGCGCGTCGATCTGCAATTCGCGCCGCAGAACCAACGTTTTTTCGCCGCGGACGCGCCCGTGACCCTCGACTTGTTTGTCAAAAATGCCGACACCCTCGTGGTCAAAACCTACGAGATCAACGCGTTCAACTATTACAAAACTACTACGCAAGAAATTGACGCCGGCATAGATTTGGATGGCCTCGTGGCCAGTCATGAGGAAACGCTGACGTACAGCGAGCCAGCCTTGCGGCGCGTGCGCCGCACGTTTGCCTTGCCGCAGCTCAGCAAGCCGGGCGTGTACGTGGTCGAGTTCATCGGCAACGGCAAGAGCAGTCGCGCGGTGGTGCGCAAGGGCGGCTTGCGCTGCATCCAGCGGCCCGGCCCGGCCGGCCACGCTTTTCTGATTTGGGACGACACCAATCAGCGCCGCACCAACGCCACCATCTGGCTGGCCGGCCAGGAATATCACGCCAATGCCGATGGCGTGGTCATTGTGCCGTTCAGCACCAGTCCTGGCCGCGTCAGTGCCATTTTGCGCGACGGCGCGCTGTGTACATTAACAAGCTTCGAGCACCAAGCTGAGACGTATCAGCTCAGCGCCGGATTCTACATTGATCGCGAGTCGTTGCTGCGCGACGCGCAGGCGGCGCTGGTCGTACGGCCCGTGCTCACCGTGGCCGGCCAGCCGATCAGTGTCAGTGTGCTTGAGAACGTGCAGCTCGTGGTCGAGTCCACCGACCACGACGGCATTGTCAGCAGCAGCGCTGTTGCCGACTTTCCGCTCAGCGACACGGCCGAGGCAGTGCATCATTTCCGCGTGCCGCCGCGCCTGTCCTCGGTGCGCATCACGCTCAAGGCCCGTGTGACCAGCCTGAGCAACGGCAAGCCCGAGGACCTGGCTGCCAGTACGCAGTTCACGCTCAACACCATTGACCACACGACCGCCACTGACCAACTCTTGCTGAGCCGCGACACGCAGGGCTATCTGCTCAGTCTGCGCGGCAAGAACGGCGAGGCCAGGCCGCATCGGCCGCTCAGCGTGATGCTGCGGCATCGCCTCTTTGTTGGCACGCCGAGTACGGTGCTGCAAACCGACGACCATGGCGATGTGCGGCTCGGTGCGCTGGTTGATATCACCGGGGTTGACGCCGTCAATCACAATACCGGTGCGCACGCCACCTGGCAACTCGACCAGCCGTGGTATCGCTATCCGGCGCTGGTGCAAGGCTGCGCGGGTGTGCCGGTGCGCATCCCGTGGGGCGCTGCGCCCGCCGCGCCGCGCCCTGCATACTGTCTGTTTTCGCTGCGCAATGGCGCGTACCTGGCCGATCTCACCGACCAGATTGTTGTACGCGACGGCTTCCTCGTCACGCCCGCACTCGCTGCGGGCGATTACGAATTGTTTGTCAAAGACCAGGCCGCGCGCGTCTGCATTCGCGTCACCGCTGGCCGCGAGTGCGACGGCGTGGTGCTCTCGCCCAATCGCCTACTCGAAGCCGACGACAATCCGCCGCTGCAGATCACCGCGCTCGAACCGGGCCGCGATGCTGTGCGCATCACGCTCAGCCGCACGGATGCCTGGGTGCGTGTGCACGTTTTCGCCGCACGCTTCCTGCCCGATTTTGAACCATTTGCGCAGCTTGCCTGTCTGCAACCGCCCGCGCTGATCGGTCTGCGGCCGCTGCGGCCCGAAGCACGCTACCTGGCCGAACGTGCCGTCGGTGACGAGTACCAGTACATCCTCAATCGCCGCCGCGCGCCGCACCTGCCCGGCACATTGCTGACCCGCCCCGGCCTGCTGCTCAACCCGTGGAGCATCAGCAAGACCGAGACAACCATTGAAAGCGCCGTGGCTGGCGAAGCATTCGAGCCACTCCGCGATGAACGCGCCGCCACGCCGGCGCCCGCCGCGGCCATGCGCCACGCCATGGTTACACTGGGCATTTACGACAACCTTGATTTTCTGGCGGCGCCCGCGCGCGTGTGGCTGAATCTGCGGCCGGATGCGCAGGGCGTGATCAGCCTGCCGCGCACGCAACTGACCGGCTACCGCCAAGTGTATGTCGTGGCCGTTGATCCGCTGCACACCGTCTGCCGCCAGATCACTCTGCCGCCCGTTGCGCCCGCCACGCGCGATCTGCGGCTGGCCAACGGCCTCGACCCGACCGGCACATTCGCGCAACAGAAACTGATCTCCGTGCTGGTCTCCGGCCAGACCGTGCGCATTCCTGATGTGGCCGGCGCCGAATACGAAATCTACGACACGCTCGGCAGGGCCTATCAACTGTTGGCCACGCTCAGCGGTGATGCCACGTTGCGCGAATTCAGTTTTATCACAACCTGGCCTGCGCTCAGCAATGAAGCGCAGCGCGTGTTGTATGCGAAATATGCCTGCCATGAACTGAATTTCTTTTTGTATCACCAAGACCGGACGTTTTTTGATGCCGTCGTCAAGCCCTATCTGCGCAACAAGAAAGACAAGACGTTCATGGACCGCTGGCTGCTGGAAGAAGATCTGACGGCGTTCATCCGGCCGTGGGCGTACAATCAGCTCAACATCGCCGAACGCATTCTGCTGGCACAACGCGGTGCGGACACGCCGGCCCATATGCGCCGCGCCGTGCAGGATTTGTGTGATCTGCTGCCGCCCAATCCCGACGAGTTTAACCGTCTGTTCGACACCGCCCTGCGCGGCCGCGCGCTCGAGCGCAGCGCCGGCATGGCTGGTCGCTGGCAGATGTTATACGACAACAAAAAACAGGGCGAACGTGACGACTACGAACTATCCACCGCAGCCGGAGACGAACCCGCCATGGTTATGTCCAGCGCCATGCCGGCGTCGGCGCCGAGTGCCATGCCCGATATGCGTGCCAGAGAAGAAAGAAAGTCAACCCGGGTTGACTCGCTCGCCCGCGGCGCGCTCGCCAAGGACGGCGCCTTGGCCCTTCGCCAGCGCGTGCGCGCACTCTACCGCGCGCCTGACAAGACCGAGGAATGGGCCGAGAACAACTACTACCATCGCCGCATGCAGGAACAAAACGCCGCGCTGGTCACCGCCACTGTGTTCTGGAACGACTATGCCCACTACGACGGCAGCGCGCCATTCCTCTCGCGCAATCTGGCCTATGCCGCGCGCAATTTCACCGAAGCAATGCTGGCGCTGGCGGTGCTTGATTTGCCGTTCAGCGCCGGCGCGCACACGTCCATGGTGCAGGACGCCGCGCTCGACCTGACCGCCGCCAGTCCGCTGATTGTGTATCACAAAGAGATTACGGCGAGTGCCATTACTAATGCCGCGCCGTTGCTGCTCAGCCAGCGCCTTTTCAACCCGCTCGAGCGTTTCACGTTCGACGGCAACGAGCAAATTGAGAAATTCATCACCGCTGAGTTTTTGGCCTTCACGCCGTATGGCGCCAAAATCACCTTGAGCAATCCCAGCGGCCAACGTCGCAATCTCAATCTGCTGCTGCAACTGCCCGTCGGCGCACTGCCGCTGCAGAACGGCTTTTACACGCGCGGCCTCCCGCTCCGGCTCGAACCGAATGCCACCTATGCTTTTGAATACTACTTTTATTTTCCCACCACGGGCGTCTATCGCCACGCGCCGGCCCAAGTGGCCGAAAGCGAACATTGCGTTGCCCGTGCCGCCCCGGCGACACTCACGGTGCTGTTCAAACCCAGCGCTGTTGACACGGGTTCGTGGCAATTCGTGTCGCAGAACGGCAGTCTCGAAAATGTGCTCGCGTTCATGCAGACACACAATCTGCACCGGCTTGACTTGAACAAGATCGCGTTTCGCATGAAGGAGTCCGCCGCCTTTGATGCCGCCATCCGCCTGCTGGACGAGCGCCACATCTATAGCGCTACACTCTGGGCATACAGTCTGCTTCACAACCGCACCGCCGCATTAGCGCAGTATTTGCTGCACTCGCCCCTGGCTGAGCAATGCGGGCCGTACTTCGTCTCGCCGCTGCTCACGCTTGATCCGGTCGAGCGGCGTGCCTATGAGCACCTCGAGTACGCGCCGCTGATCAATGCGCGCGTCCAGCAACTCGGCGCGCGCCGGCGCATTCTCAACGACCGCTTCTTCGCCCAGTACCAGCGCTTGATGGATATTCTCTGCTGCGTGCCGCACCTCACCAGCGAGGACTGCCTGGCCGTGACGTACTACTTTCTGCTGCAAGGCCGGATAGAAGAAGCGCGCGCCTTCTTCGCCACAATTGATCCGGCCACACTGGTCGAGCGATTGCAGTACGACTATAGTGATCTGTATCTGGCCTTCTGTGCCGGCGATACGCAGAGGGCGCGCGCGATCACTGCGCGGTATCAGGCATATCCGGTGCCACGCTGGCGCGCGCTGTTTGCGGATGCCCGCGCCCAACTCGACGAGCTTGACGGCGCCGCGGCGGCGCTCAGCGACCCGCAGAATCGCGAGCAGCGCCAGACCGTGCTGGCCGCCGGCGAGCCCGCGCTCGAGGTCACGCTCGAAGGTCACACCGTCACGCTTGACTATCGCAACCTCGATGCGTGCCGCGTGAATTATTACCCGATGGACATCGAGCTGCTGTTCTCGCGCAATCCGTTTGTGCGCCAGCAGGGCGGGCAGTTCGCCTATGTCACGCCGCCGTTTTCGGTCGCCATGCCGCTGGCCACGAATCAGCAGCGCATCAGCTTCGACGTGCCGGAACGGTTCCGCACCAGCAATGTCATGCTTGAGGTCGCCGCCGGTCCGCTGGCCAGGACGCAGGTCTATTACGCCAATGCCCTCGAGGTGCAGATGCTCGAAAACTACGGCAGGCTGCAGGTGACCCGGCGCGCCACGCGCGCGCCGCTGCCCGCGGTGTACATCAAGGTGTACGCGCGCATGGCGGATGGCTCGATTACATTTTACAAAGACGGCTACACGGACCTGCGCGGCACATTTGACTATGTCTCGCTCAGCACGGATGAGCTGGACCGGGTCGCGCGTTTCGCGCTGCTGATCATGAGCGACGACTGTGGCGCGCTGATCCGCGAGGCCGCGCCACCAAAGCGCTGAGCCACGCGGGACAAACGACAGACAAAGCAGTTTTCGGTTTTCAGTATCCGGCATGCCTGTCTTCCAGCTGTTGACACCCCGCCCGCTGAATGCGATAATGAGCTGACGGGAGCACCACAATGATCACGATGCACATGCGGCACAACACTTGCACAATCATGGCACTTCTGGCGCTCTCCGCCATGGGGCTGATGGCCGTCAGCAATCAGCAGTTCGCGCGCCGCTGGAATGAGCTGTTGACTATCCAGGTGCGCAACGATGCCGTGCGCCACGGCGTGGACATGACTCATGTCACGCTCGTGTTCGACGCGCGCAATCATCGCGCCTGGATCACCGGCAGTGTCGGCACGCCCTGGGAGCAAAAACTGCTGCATGAGATTGTCGTGTCATCGCAACTCGCCGATCCGGACAAGATCGCTGATGAGGTCGTCGTGCGGCACTACCCCGAACAATGGCGACGCTTGCGCAGCCATCTGAGCGATACGAAACTGTCCCAAAAAGCGCGCGCGCACTTCGAGCAACTGCTGCGTCAATATGACCAGCTCATTGCGCGGTACAACGACATGGCGCCCTCACTGCACAGTCAACAGAATCAAGTGCGCCGGCGGCTTGATCGCTTGGTGGACCAGATCACCGCCGTCGAAATGGAGCTCGAAGAGAGCGGCGTGTTCTGGATCGACGAGACCATCCGGCAGTTACAGGCGCTGCGCGCGCGCAAAGAAGCCCAGGCTGCGAAAGAAACGCCGGCCGCCGTGCCACCGGCGCCAGCAGCTGTGCCGGCAACCACCACGGCGCCGCCGCTCAGCGCCGCCGCGTCCACCCAGAATGTCACTACCACGGAAACGCCATGAAGCGGGTATGCCTGCCTGTGCTGTTCACGTTGCTGGTATGCGCCGCCGGCGCGGCGGCAGTCTCAATGGGACAGATGCGGCGCAACTGGCACAATGTTTTCGAAGGACATATTCGCAGTGAGGCCGCACGCGAGAACATCGCGCTGTCGAATGTGACGATTGAGGTGGATGGCACGCGCCGCTGCGTTGCGTTGGCCGGCACAGTGGCCACACCCACGGACGTGCGCAAGCTGCACGAGATCATCGAGGCGGCCGGCATGACGGTGAGCGACGAACGACGCTTGACGCCGGTGTGGTTTCCGACCAACTGGCCGGCACTGGTGTGTGCGCCGGCGCAATCGCTCAGCGACCGGGACTCCGCACTGGCCGCGCGGGCGATCAGCAATTATGTTGGTTTGGTGCGCGCCTATGCAACGCAGGTCCAGTCACTGGCCGCCAATGACATACTGTTCACGCGCACATGGCGCGCGCTGATTCACGCCGAGAGCACGTTCTTGAACAGTGCAACGTATGTGGTCAAGAACCGGCCCCGCTCAGCGAAACTGCCTGTCGCACAACCAATCAGCACCAACACGCTCTACAAGGATGCCGCAGAACTCATGCGGCAGTACCAGACCCCGCCGAAGCCGCCGCGCCGCTGAATCGCGCGCCACAGTTGCTTCCCGGCGCGTTGCATCGTCGCACAAGAGTGGTGGCGCCTTTATCCAGGTTGTGGCCGCGGGCGCTGACCGCGGCTGTAGAAGCCGCCCTCACCGCGGGCGGCTACAAGGACACTGCAAAATAGAAAGCGCTCTCATTAGTAAAGGACACGCAGAAGATCGGCACTGCACCATAAAGTTTTTCGCTGCAAAAGCAATTGCTGCCAATCAGCGGGCTGGCAGGCGCAGCCAGCGCCGGCGCCGGTGCGCGGCGTAAATTGCCAAGACGACTTCGACCGTGTGGCGCGCCGCGGCGGCCGGGACAAACGGGGCGCGGCGCGCGCGAATGGCGCGCGCGAAATCGGCGATCTGCGCCGGATGGCCGGCGCCGTAATGTACTTTGGCCGCGCTGATCGTCTGGCGCTCGACACAGGCGGCCAGCGCCTTGGTCACGGCCGTGGTGCGCGCGCGGCTGGCAAAGGCGACTTTCAACGCGCGGTCGTTGCGCCATTCGACTGCGCCGGCCGAGCCGTGAATCGCCAGCGTGTGCTCCCATGCGATGTTGCTTGAGCACGTTGCGTCAATCACGCCCAGCGCGCCATTGCGAAACTGCAGCGAGGCCACGGCGGTGTCTTCCGTTTCGATAATGCCATTGTGCGTCAGGTTGGTGTGCGCGCCGCTGAGCAGGGCGACGCCGCCCATGATCCAGACCAGCAAATCAATGAAATGAATCGCTTGATTGATCAGCACCGCGCCGCCTTCCCTGGCCCACGTGCCGCGCCAGGTGTCAGCCGTGTAATACTCCGTCGTGCGCAGGCAGCGCAGGTGCATGCCGGCGGTGAGGATGGTACCGAACTCGCCTTGGTCAACCAGCCGTTTGAGATAGCGCATGGCCGGATCGAAGCGATGTTGAAAGACACCGCTGAAGACCAGGTCGGGGCGCGCGGCGTGCGCGCGAAACATCTGGCGCAGGCCGGCGGCGTTGGCCGCCAGCGCTTTTTCACACAAGACATGTTTGCCGGCGCGCAGGGCGGCGGCGCTGATTGGCGCATGACTGGCGTGATCGGTGCAGACCGACAGCGCGTCGAGCGTCGGATCGCGCAGGACATCGCGAAAATCAGTGCAGACCTCGGGAATACCATAGTGCTCTGCCATGGCGTGCGCTTTCGCGCGGATCAGGTCGCAGGCCCAGCGCACCCGCACGCCGGGCAGCAATTGGTAACTCTCGATGTGTGCCGGCGCGATCACGCCGCAGCCAATCACCGCCACATTCAGTGCGCGTGCCATGCGTGTCACGCAGGGGTGCGCCCAAGGAAGCGCCAGAATGTTTCGCCCAGCATGCCGGCAATTTCGCGCTGCAATTCGTCATCGCTGAGGCGCCAGCCAGTCTGTTCAATGTCGCCATATTTTTCGGCCAGGACCCGCGCCAGAACAGTTTTAGTATGCGCCCATTTGTAGATGATTTGATCGAGGATGCGCGCGTCAGAGTGCTGCGGGATCATGCTGCTGCCCAGCCATTCGAGGCGCATGCGCGTCTGCTCCTCGACGAAGAGCGGGCTGTTGAGGAACCACCAGCAGCCGAACGGCAGCAGGTTGCGGAACTTGCGCGCCAGAACGCAGAGCGCCTGCTGGCTCTCGCGCGTGAGCAGCGTGAGCATGAATTTCACCGCGCGGTGTTTGGCGACCAAGTGCTCGAGCGTGGCCATGTCCACCGGCGCAATGCCGTCGCCCGCCAGGCGCAGGGCCGGATTGACCTGGCGTTTGCAGCCGATCATCATGGCGAACGGCAGATGGTGCGCGTGGGCGGTGGGCAGCACGACTTCTTCGAGGATGCGCGTCGGCAGCGCGCGCGAAGGCGCGCTGAACGACGGCGGCAGCGAGGCCATCACGTACAACGGCGCAATGCGCGCGATCCAGTGTTCGAGAAATTGTTGCAGCGCGCGCTTGGTTGCCGGCGTCCAGGCGCGGGTCACACGGAAGCCCATCGCGCGCAGCTTGGGCACGGCCGCCGGCCAATCGGCGAAGAGCAGGTCAAGGCGCAGCGCGGTGCGGAAGCGCGCATCCACGGTGACGCCCTTGTCCCAGCACGCGCGCTCGACCTCATCGAACGGGTCATTGGTTAGCACAATGGTTTTGACCTCGGCCAGGCGCATGGCCAGGTCGACATGCTCGCTGGCAGAAAGGCCGGCGAAGAAGCGCCGATAGGCGTCGAGAGAGCGCGCGGCCACATCCAGGCCGCACGCATGCAGAATGGTCAGCACGCCGCGCGCGGATTCGGAGACCGGCGCATGCTCGAGAAAGAGTGTCTGCCAGACCATGTCAGCCCGGGCACGCACTGGTTGCGCGAAGAACGCGTCGTAATCAAGGCCGGGCCGCCAGCGGAACATTTCGGCCACCAGATAATGGTAGGTCAACAGATCGTCAATGCCGCGCAATAGCAGCGAACCGAAGGTGTGGGGGTACAAATGCGTGTGGATATCGGTAATCGGCGTCTGCGCAATGATCCGCGTAATGCGCGCAGACAACGACGGGGATGGATTGTTCATAGTTCCATGTTGCGCATTTCCGGCTCCCCGCCGATCCCGCCGCCGGCGGGATCGGTGGAAGCAGAGATTGAAAGAGAGGTTGGCGTGGTTGTGCTCACTCGTATTCACCCACGGTCACGCCAACGGCGAGACCGTGGGGGTCTCCAGAGATTTCAACTCCCTCTTGCGCCGCGCACGACCACGCTAGTGATCCATGCCGCCGCGCACATATACTTTGTGAAGAATGATGCCGGCATCGGGGATGCCCACCACACCCAGGCGGGTGATGACGAACGGCGCTTCGGTGTCTTGATACCAGCCGATCAGCGCATCGTCCAATTGGAAATACAGAATATTCTGGCAGCGCGAAAACTGCATGGTGTGGCGCCCGGGCGCCAACGAACGTTGATCGCCGGCCACTTCGCCGCGGCCCTCGACGCGAATTTTACTGACGCTGTTCTCGTACCCGCCGGCGAAGGCAATGTAATCCGCGCCGGGATCGAGCCGCTTGGTGCCGGCCCGAAACGCGCCCAGCACCAGGTCGCGTGCGGCTTCGAATTCAACCCAGATCTGGAAATTCGTCGTCGCCGGCAGCGCGGCAAGCAGCGTGTCATCCTGGCCGACAAAGTGCAACGCCCCATCGCGGACAACCCATTGCTTGGCATCACAGCGCCAGCCCTTCAACGCATCCGGCTTGGAGAAATCCGTCGCGCGGGTTGCCTGTGCCGCAGTCAGGGCGGCGGGC
Source organism: uncultured bacterium (assembly GCA_964397565.1). Classification (GTDB taxonomy): domain Bacteria; phylum Auribacterota; class UBA3054; order UBA3054; family JAPLST01; genus JAPLST01. Next base: position 73,133 of record CAYNJC010000004.1, on the reverse strand, counting down.
GGCGGCGCGGGCGCGTCTTGCTTGCCGATCAGCGGCAGCATCGTGCAATACACCGGATCATAGCCGTCAAACATGGCATAGCGCGCGCCTGTCTGCATGCCGGCGTCAATGGCGACGCCGATCTCGCGTCCGCCCCCTTCCCAGAACCAGGTGCTGTCGCCGCGATTGCCGATCCGAAATTCGACGATCGATTTGCCGCAGTCCTGGGTGGCGACATAGGTGAATCCGCCGGGATTGTGATCCAGCACCAGCGTCGGTGGCGCATTCGAATTCGCCGGCGCCTTGATCGTCAGCCAATAGCCGTCCGCGCTGCCGCCAAAACCGCCGACGCCCGGCCCCCAAATGCCATCACCTTCGCCATCCAAGACGACCCGCACATCGCGCCAGGCGCCATTCATGGCGACCAGGCCATAGTAGGCGCCGTTGTCATGGCAGTGCGTAAACATGACTTCACCTTCGGGCGCGGCGATGCGGCCGCAGAGCGGCAAGCTGCGCCACTCGTCCGGCCGGCCATCCAGCGTGGCCGTCCCAGGCCAGATAAAGGGCGGAAACGGCACGAGCGGCTCGGGATCATGCAGATCGCTGATGCCGTCATGATCGCTGTCGGTCGAGCGCGGGCGCGGCAGAATGCCGGTGCGCGCCGGCCGGGTCCACATGCTTTGCAGCGGGCCGGGCGACCAAATCGACATGCCGACCTTGGTGATGTCGAGCACTTCGCCATCGGTCATCGGATTGCGCGGATCGCTGCCAAAACGGTCTTCGTCGAAGGGCAGGCGCGCATCGCGATCCGGAATGCAATCGCGATCGGCATCATCCACCGCCAGCGGCTCGCCGAAGTACCAGCGCAGCCATTGCATATCGCTGATCAGCCGGTCGGTTTGCGCGATGCCACTCCAGTGCTCGCCGAATCTGCCGGCGGTTGACCATGGGAATTCATCCATGGTGCCATCCGGCTTGGGCGTGCGAAAGCGCCCGCTGAAATGGCAGAAATAGATGCGATCATCCTCGGTGTTCAAGCCGCTGAACCAGCCCTGCGATTCGATCTGATGATGATACTCATGGGTTGCCAGCCAGGCCAAATCATCACCCAGAAACTGCGAGCGGCCCGGCACGCCGCGCGCCCAGCCATCGATGCCCAGGGTGCCACCGCCACTGCGCATAAATTCCCATTTCTTGGTGGCCGGATTCCAGCGCCGCACCAAAGCATTCTCAATCTGCCCGGCATACAGCTCTCGTTCAACCATCGGATACGCGCCGTTCGTTTCGATCGTGCCGGTGTTAAACGGTGTGAAATCGCCGCCGCCCGGACCGTTGTAATCGCTGCCCGCCCAATTGCGGCAAAGCGGCAGGCCTTTGAACAGGCCGGTCGCATTGGTCGGCTCGGCACCCCAGCGCTGCCAGCGCTCATCAAAGAACAATTGGAAGTCATGCCACATGCGAAAGCCGCTGTTGATAAACAGGAAGCGTTCCGCCAGCCGGTATTCCTCTTTGATCTGCTCGATTTCGATGCGCGTCAGCGCCGGCGGCTCCGGTGCGATCTGCCCTTGCGCGCGATCAAACGCCGAACTGACCATGATGACATTCGGTATGATCAGCACTTTGACCGGCACGCGCACGATCGTGCGGCGGCCCGGCAGCGCATGCGTGTTGATCGCAAACTCGCGCCGCCATGGCGCGGCCGCGCCCCACGCGCACTCGTCGGCCGTCGGCGTCGAGGAAGGATCATACAGGCGGTAGTAATAGCGCGTTGAGGGCAGCAAGCCGCGAATGATCAGCCGGTGATAGGTGCGCGTGCCGCGCGGGCCGGTAATGGTCCAGGCATTCTGGTCGTTCCATACCTGCGCCACACGGCCACTCGTCGTCAGGGTCATGCACGGCGCGCCACCCATGCGCATTTGGACTTTGGTCTCGCACGGGCGCGTGGTGTACCACTGCAACGTCATGCTGGTGTTGGCCAATTGGCAGACCGGGCGGCGGGTATCCGAATCATGCGAGCTGGCCGCGACCAGCAGCGCACCGGCGGTGGCAGTCAGCAGGACGTATGAGCGCACACGCATGTCAATTCCTTATCGTAAAGTGAAGCGCGGCGGGCACCGCCCGCGCACGCATGCCAATGTCCACCTAGGATACTAATCCGGGGCTGAGAAGTCAAGCAGAAAACCCATTCGCCGCGCATGCTTTTGGAGAGCCGCTGCCAGCGGCTATTACCGCGCGGGACGGCTATCGCCGCGGGCCAGAAGAGCAATTGGAGACAAAACCTCCAGCCATATTAGCGGCACCCCCACACCATGCTCGACGGTCTGCCGCAGCCCGTTTTTCTAAGCACGCGGGAGTGGCGGCACTGGCGGAGTGGGCTTGGGTGCGTACGGCCCGCCGCCTGCCGATGCCGGCCGCGGCGCCGGTATGCTCACCTGCGCCGGCGCGCTCACGACCGTCTTGCCGCCGGGCACCGCACGCACGCCCAGCCAGCCCATCTTCCAGAACAACAGCAATGTGCCTGCTACCAATCCCAGATTGAGCCCGACGCCCCAGACGAGAAAGCCGGCCAAGGTGCCCATGTTGGTGGCCATCCAGTTGAAATTCATGCCGAAAAAGCAGGTTGTGACGGTGATCGGCAGGAAAATACCGTTGATCAACGTCAAGCGGTTGATCATAGTGGCTTGCTGATTGGAGATGCTGGCGCTGTAACTGTCCAGCGCCTCGTTCGTGCGCTGGCGATAGTCATCAATGCGATCCACAAAATCCGCGACCCGTTCGGAATAATCGCGCATGGTCTGCAGCTCTTTCTCGCTCATGCCGGGAATGCCGCCGATGGTGACGACCAGCCGGCTGAGTGTGTCATGGTACGGCAACCACAGCCGCTGCAGCGATCCCACGTACTTGCGGGTCGCGGACAGCGCCACCCATTGGCGTTTGTCCGGCGCCTGGAAGATCTCATCCTCCAGTTGGCCGAGCCATTCGTCAACATGCTCCAGCGCTGGATAGAAACTCGCCAACAGCTCGTTGAGCACGAGCATGAGGGCGAAGCTGGGGTGCAGCGCGATCACATCGCCGATGTCGCCAAAGAGCATCCGCGCTTGATCCATGGTCTTGTCCACATTCGTATGCACCGTCAGCAACCAGGTGTGGCGAAACAGAAGGTGCACTTCGCGCGGCTGGTACTGCGCATCCGCCGCCCAGACGGAAATGCGGGTTTGGTGCCGGCTCACTTCGAAACGGGCATGCTGACCAAACCGCGGCAACCAGTCGGACGTCATGGCCTCGAGCTTCAGCGCGGACGCCACGGCGCGCAGTTCCCCTTCGGTGGCATCGCTGACGTCGAGCCAGTAGAAGCCGGTGGCGGGCAGCTGTTGTTCGAGCGCCACGGCGGTGATGTCGCGGCGCACATGGGCAGTGTCAATCAAACATGCTTTCATTCAGGCCTTCGTGGTGCGTTCGCGCGCATGCAGACAAGTCAACATTCATGCGTTCAGTATACCATTAATTTCTTCGCGGCGAAAGAATTATTGCTCTGCCTCCTTGACTCCTTTTCTCCTTGTGTACTGCTGCCCGCGGCGCCGCGCCGCGCCTGCTTCATCGTCTGTCCTCTTGCTCCTTGCTTGCCCCTCTTCGTCAAAACAATCTCAGCCGGCGTCGACGCCGCGAATGGTCGTGCCAAAGGCGCGCTGTAACCGCGCGCGCAGTCGTTCGCGCGTCTCGGGCTTCAAACTTTCGCGGTAATCCAGCAGCGTTCCCGCCAGGTGCCGCGCGAATTTCAATTCTTCTTCGTCGCGGATCAAATCGGCAATGTGCAGCGCCGGCAAGCCGGTTTGTTGCATGCCGAAAAATTCGCCCGGCCCGCGCAGCTTCAAGTCTTCCTCGGCGATCACAAAACCGTCATTGGTCTGGGCCATGACAGCCAGGCGCGAGCGTGGATTGGTGTCGAGCAGTTCCGGTTGCTGCGGCGCCCGCGGCGCGCGGCCGCGCGGCCGCCGTTCGTCCGGCACGTCCGCGCCGCCATCCACCAAAATGCAATGCGAATCCGCGCCGCCGCGCCCAATGCGCCCGCGCAGTTGATGCAATTGCGCCAGCCCGAATTGGTGCGCATCCTCAACCACCATCACGGTCGCGTTGGGCACATCAATGCCGACTTCGATCACGGTCGTGCTGACCAGCACATGCACACTGCCGGCGGCAAACGCGCGCATGACCGTTTCCTTGTCCTGCGCGCGCATGCGGCCATGCACCAGGCCCACCTGCAAATCCGGGAAAATGCGCGTGCGCAGTTCCTCGTACATGTGCGTCGCCGGCTTGAGCGGCAGCGTGTCGCTTTCGTCAATCAAGGGATAGACAATGTAAGCTTGATGCCCGGCGCCAATTTCCTTGCGAATGAATTGCCAGACGCGCGGCAGGCGCTCGGGCTTGATGACATAGGTCTTGATCGGACGGCGGCCGCAGGGCAGCTCATCCAGTTTGGAGACGGCCAAGTCGCCATAGACCGTCAACGCCAGTGAGCGCGGGATCGGCGTGGCGGTCATGACCAAGGTGTCGGTCTGTTCGGCCTGATCGCGCAGGCAGTTGCGCTGCATCACGCCGAATTTGTGTTGTTCATCCACGACCGCCAAGCCCAGGCGCGGCATGTTGACGGCGTTCTGAATCAGGGCGTGCGTGCCGATGATAAGCTGTGGCTCACCGCTCGCAAGTTCGGCCGCGACCAGGCGACGCGCGCGCGCCGGCGTGCTGCCGGTCAGTAAATTGATCTTCACCGGCAGATCACGCAGCAACGCCGTCATGGTCTTGTAATGCTGCTGTGCCAGAATCTCGGTCGGCGCCATCACTGCGGCTTGGTACCCGCCTTCGATGGCCAGCAGGGCGGCGATCACGGCGACCACCGTCTTGCCGCTGCCGACATCTCCCTGTAGCAGGCGGTTCATCGGCGTCGGCGCCAGCAAGTCGCGTTTGATCTCCTTGAGCACGCGCGTTTGCGCGCCCGTCAGCGTGAACGGCAGTTGGGCCATGAAGCGCCGCAGTAGCTCGCCCGGTTGCGCGTGCCGGACGGTGTACGGCAATTGTTCGGTGCGCGCGCGCTTGAGCAGGAGCCCCATCGAGATCACGAAAAATTCGTCCAGGACCAGCCGGCGCTGCGCACGCGCCAACGTCACCGGGGTCAATTGCTCAACCGGATAGTTGCAGGCATGCATGATGCGATAGGCCTCGGGCAGCGGCACGAGGTCGTATTGCTGCAGGACTTTGTCGGGGAAATACTCGGCCAGGTGCGGCAGGGCGAGTGCCAGCGCGGCGTGGATGATCTGGCGCATGCTGCGCGGGGTGAGCTCTTCCGTCACGCGGTAAATCGGCGCGAGCGTGCCTTCATACTCATCCGCGAAAAAGTCTTGCGGCAGCACTTCGTACAACGGACTGCTGAAGGCCGGGCGCGGCACATCCTGCGGCTTGCCCGTCAGCAGTACTTTGGCGCCGCGCGTGAATTTGTCTTTCATCCACGGCTGATTGAACCAGGTGGACAACAGCACGCCGGTGGCGTCTTTGACGGTGATGCTGACAATCGTCTGATGCCGGCGGGTGCGGCGCACGGTCACGGTGTCCACCACGCCATAGACGGTGGCGTGCGCGCCATTTTGCAGGTCTTTGATGGCGGTGATGGTGCGCCGGTCTTCATGCCGGAACGGGAAGTAATTGGCGGCATCCCAGATAGTCTGCAAGCCACAGCGGGCCAGCGCCGCGGCGCGTTTGGGCCCGACGCCGGGCAAGTACTGCAGGGGCTGCTGTAAGGGGTCGTCCATGGCCGCATTCAACATTCAACATTCAACATTCAATATTAAATATCAAATATCAAATATCAAACGGTTAGTGTTCAACGCTTGCGGCGGGCTTGGCGGTAAAGTCGACTTCGTAACTCAACTCGGTGTGCTTGCCGAGGCACGACTCAATCTGGAAGCGGTCGGCGCAGCGTTTGATGTTTGCCAGGCCCATGCCGGCGCCAAAGCCCATTTCGCGCACTTTTTCGGTGGCGGTCGACCAGCCCTCTTTCATCGCCAAGGCAATATCGGCGATGCCCGGCCCGGTGTCGATCGCGCTGACGTGAATATGATCCGGGTAGACGCGCGCGGTCATACGGCCGCCCAGCGAATGAATGATGATATTGATCTCGGCTTCGTACATGGCGACGGCGACGCGGCGAATAAGGGCGGGATCCACGCTGCGGGATTGCAGATATTTCTTGACGGCACTCGCGGCGCGCCCGGCATTTTCAAAATCATCCTTGTCGACCGTGTAGTCCAGCACCGTCGCGTTTTGGGCCGCGTCGCGCTGCGCATCGGTCGGTTGCAGCGTGCGCTCGCGCTTCTCGGCTTGCATCGCCACCTCCTGCAGCATCTCCAGCAATGTGCGCACGACGTCCCAGTGCGTAATCAGGCCCACCAATGCGCCGGTCTTGTTCAGCACTGGCAGGCGGCCACAGCCCGTTTTCTCCATCTCGTCAATCGCTTTCACGACCGAGACGTGTTCCTCGACAGTGAAGACATGCCGCGTCATTTTCTCGGCGACGGACTGCTCGATTTCGCCGCGATCAAGCGCGCGAATGATGTCGTCCAAGCTGACAATGCCGACCAAGCGCGTGTTCTCGACCACCGGCACGCCGGAAATCTTGCGGTCGCGCATGATGTGTTGCACATCGCGCAGCGTATTGGCGGGGGTCGTGGTGTAGAGCGTGCGCGTCATGACGTCGCGCACTTTGAGCTGATACATCAACTCGCTGACAATCGAGATGTCTTGCGGATCAGCGGTGGTCGGGAGCAGCGCGGACGTCTCAGTCATGGGCGCCGCCCGCTTAGACTTTCTCAAGCCCGTGGCCGGCCAGGCGGCAACAGGCTTCGAACATCGGCAGCCGCGTGCACAGCAACGGAATGCCATGCACCTTGGCCATGCCAATGGCTTCCTGCGGCGGATACTTCGCGCGGCAAAACACAATCGCGATGCCGCCCATCAATTCCGCCGTGCGCACCACTTGCGGCGTGCACAAGCCAGTCAATAAAATAAAATTGTGCTTGGTCGTGGCCAGCACATCACTCAGCAGGTCGGAGGCCGCCACTGATTCGACGGTCTTGTTCAGATCGTCTTCACCGGCGACGAGTTCGGCGTCCATTTTCGCCATACAGTCACGTACAGTCATGCAATTTCCGCGTCATGGGCTATGGGCTTGATGATCTATAATTCTACACAATTCCGCCCCGGCGCGCAAGCGCACCCCATCACAGAATCCCGGGCCCCTCGCAAAAATACACGTGGAACAAGAGATTCGAGCACCGCGCACCAAACGCAAACAAGCAGGGACCTGCTACGGCGTGGTCATTTGTACGTGTAGCGTTGAACGTAGACGCTGCTGCCAGCCACGTTGTGCTCGTGCACAAAGAAGCCTTTGGTATCGCGTATGCCCATCGGCAGATTGACGTCCGCCGTGTAGGCCCAGCCGTCGTCCGCGGCAACGAGCGTGTCCGTGCCCGTTTTGAGCTGGACGTCATGGACTTCACTCTCGCCGGTGCTGCGATACAACGTGATGATGATTTGCTTTTTGGTGATAAGCCGCGCGCGCATGATGGTGGCGTTGGTGTCGCTGTTCTGCCAAACTTTCACGCCGGCTTTATTCACGTAAGTCAGATAGCACGTGGTCGCGGTGGGCACGGCCCAGCACACCAGCGCGCCGCCCTTGCCGTCCGGCAGTGCGTCGAAGACGGTTGCATTGGCCAACAAGGCATAGGTCCATTGCCATGTGGCGGCCTGCGTCACCGTGGCGCAGATCCAGAACAGCAGGATGAGCAGCGTCATGAGGCGGGTCGTTTTCATGTGATTCTCCTGAAGGGTCATTGGTTGTGCTTGCTGTCATACTTCTCTAGTATAGCAAAACGCAGCCGGAGGAAAACGCGGCAGGCATGCATCCATCCACGCACAGCCACTCCGCCAAATGCGCCGCACAGAACGTTCCATTTGTGCTATACTTACAATGTATGCTGCTGAGACTGCTACTTGCACTACTATTGCCGCAGAGAGGCTATCCATGCCATTGATAAGATCACTATTCTGGGCGTTGGTTGTCCACCTGCTCATGACGCGGGCAAGTGGTGTCACGGCGACGTACGCGCTGGCCAATGGCTCGGTCTTTTCGATTGACGCTGCCGCCCTGTCCACCACGGGCGCATTTGCCAAGCCGCCGCGCGTCTACCTGCTGAACGGCACCCAGAAACTGCGCGCCAAAGTCATCAACCCGCGCAAGGAGTTTCCGCGCACAAACATCTGGTGCCGGTGGACCAAAGCGTTCACGCCCGCGTTCTATCCCCTGATGCTGGAGCGCAACGAACCGCACGCCCAGGCCGAACAGGTGCCGGCGTATTGCAGCGTGCGCGCGCCGGCACTGGCCGTGGTCAGCCCGATGCAGGGCGCGCCCGGCACCCTGGTTACACTGCACGGCATGTGGTTTGGCACAACCCCGAAACGCGTCTGGCTCCAACTGTCAAACGGCAAGCAGTACAAGTGTACACCTCAGAAGCCGTATGCGTTCGCGGACTGGCGCGGCCGTGCGGGCAAGAGTTGCATGAACCCGACCAGCGGCATCAGCCGCCTGACCTTCGCCGTGCCGCGCGGCACGCCGACCAATCAAGACTGCGTCCTGCATCTGCTCAGCGCCAACAGCGAAGACTGGTGCTCGTTTCAAACGACCAATGTCTGCACCCTGCGGTTGGTGATCCTGCCGCTGAATTCCGGCCTGACCATGCCGTCGGCCGTCGTGGCGCACGAGATCGCGCGTGGTGTTGCGCTGAATATCGTCGCGCTGCAGGAAGCGGGGTATCACTTCGCGCAATGGGTGGTCACCAACGGCGCGGCCGTGATAGATAACCCGGATAACGCCATCACGCGTCTGACAACCACGGTAGATTGCACCGTGATCGCGCAATTCACGGCCGACCCGCCGGCGCAGGCCGTCCATGCAGGCCGGCGCTAGTCTGCCAATTGACGCCATTCCTCCGGTTTGATCCGCTCGGTGTTGAGCCGCCCGTCGGCATCGGCCGGAATCTCGCAAATCTCGCCGTTGAGGAACAGGACCAGGGCGTAGGCGTGCGGGCCAATTACGCCGGCGGCGACACCTTGACTTGCCAGCAGTGGCGGATTGTCCGCTTGGTCAGGGTGCACTGTTGAATTGTACGCAAACCCGATGTGGTTGCTGTTGAAGTGTTCCGCGGTAGGATTGGCAGAGAACCGGCGCAGCGTCAACCCCGGTGGCTGCAATTGCGCCAATTGCTCGTTTTTCATAATGCCCGTGCTCCAGAGCGGATAGAGGTCTTGCGCGCCACCACTGCGCAGATAGCGTCGCTGCGGCGGCTGCATACTGGGAAACGCGCCGTACTGTTGTGCGTAAACACTCAGTAGCAGGTGCATGTTTCTCAGATTGTCCCGGCATTTTGCTCTGCGCACGTCGTCATGCCACACGCGATAATACCCGACCCATACAATGCCCGCTACCACCGCGAAGAAAACGCCGAAGACCACCAGGCGAAAACTGATTAAGCGGCACGGAAGCATCCTGCGGCCTACAATAAGCAGCCCGCAATCGCCGCCGTGCAAAACGAGGCCAGAATCCCGCCCGCCAGTGCCTTGAGCGCCATGCCCGCCACATCCGCCCGGCGCGTCGGCGCCAGCGCGCTCAGCCCGCCCAACAGGATCGCCACCGAACCGAAATTGGCAAAACCGCAGCAAGCATAAGTCGCAATCGCGACTGTGCGTGGCGCCAGCGTGGCCGCCTGTGCCGCCAGCGCGCGATACGCCATGAATTCCGTCAGAAACACTTTCGTGCTGAGCAGCTCGCCGACCCGCTGCGCATCGCGCGGCTCAATCCCCATCAGCAGCGCCATCGGCCAGCCCACATAGCCGAACAGTTTCTGCAAGGTCAACGGCGGCCAGCCGCACCAGCTCGTGCCGGCGCCCAGCAGCGCATTCACGAGGGCCACCAGCGACACCATCGCGATCAGCATGGCGCAGACATTCAGCGCCAGAAACAAGCCGTCGCGCGCCCCGACCATGATCGCATCAAAGGTGTTGTGCGCGCGTTCCTGCACCGCCAGATCGCGCGGAATCTCATCCAGGATATCCGCCGGCTGGGCCGGTATGAGCATCTTGGCGATCACCAGCGCGGCCGGCGCCGACATCACGCTGGCGGTCAGCAAATGCCCGGCGCTGACTCCAAACCCGATGTAGACCGCCATCACCGTGCCGGCAATCGTGGCCAAGCCCGTGACCATCAGCGCCATCAACTCCGAACGCGACATCACCGCCAGATACGGCCGCACGAAGAGCGGCGCCTCGGTCATGCCCAGAAAGACATTCGCCGCCGCGACCAAACTTTCGCGCCCGCCCGTCCGCATCACGCGCTGCATCACCCAGGCCATCGCGGCCACGACGCGCGGCATGATCCGCCAGTGATACAACATCGCCATCAGGGACGAGAAAAAAATCAACGTACACGGCACCGTCACGAAAAACAAAAATGCGTCGGGACCGCGCCTCGCCAAGTCGCCAAAGACAAATTCCGCGCCCGCTTTGTGGGCGTTAATGACAAAAACAAAGCCGGTCTGCGCCAGCACAAAAAGCCGCTGCCCGACACTGGTTTTCAAGACGATGATGCCCAACAGCACTTGCAGCAGCACGCCCGTCCGGACGGTGTGCCAGCAGATATCGCGACGGCGTTCGCTCATCAGCCAGGCCAGCCCCAGAAACACCGCCAGCCCAAGCACACTCATGCCACGCAGGATCATGCTGTTCATTCGATAATCTCCAAGGATACTTCCGTAAAATCACCTGTGCTGACCACGCCACCATAGCCCATGTGGACCAGCACCAAGGCGACGCCGGTAACGGTGTTGGTAAACACCAGGTCGCGTTTCCACCAATGATTGAACTCGGAAGTCCAGACCAGCTGGCGCTCTGCTTGTGGCGGCAGATAAAAGGCAATACGCCCGCCGAAAATCCGATCCGAATCATTGGTGAGCATCGAGCGGGACGAGCCTGCCAGCCGATAGACTTTATTCGACACCACATGCACGGCTTGCTGCACGCCCACCAGGACGGCCTTGGGATTGGCGATGTGCAGTGCACGATAGCTGCCCTGCCGGCCTGGCACGGTTATCACGGTCACCCATTCCGGATGGATGCGGCCATGCTGCCACAGCGACCAGCCCAGCAATCTCTGTTTAAAATCGCTGTTGCGCAGAAGATTGCGCCCGCGCACGGCCGGTGCCGCGGCACGGTCTGCCGCACGGCCGGGCAACGCCACCAAGGTCAGAAACAAGGTGACCAGCAGATAATACGTAAAAGGTTTCATTGATGATCCTGTGGCAAAGGCCACTAACGATTGTTATAACCATGTGAAATACTATAGCATATTTGCAGCAAAACAACCGCCCGGACTGTGTGCCCGGTGTGTTGCACAGTAAACGTGGCGGGACGCCGCGTCTGTGTGTTGCGCGCAACATCCAGCAGCCACGATTCACTAGCACACGGAATCGGTGTGTCAGCTGCCGCAGGTAGTTCCGCCAGCGGCGGGATGATCGGTGCGTTGGTAAACCACGAGGACATCACTGCTTTGATGTGGCCTTGAGCCACTTTCTAAATTCTCGCGCCGCGCGAGAATTTCCATGCTTCAATCGACATTTTTTGTCGTTTGCGAACAAAAGAAACTGCTGTCTGCTCCTTGACTCATTTACTCTTTGTTATAGTGCTGCTCTGCCGCTGCCCACAGAAGTGAACAAAGAGTAAAGGAGTAAGAGAGATGCCACAATCGACATTTTTTGTCGTCTGGCCACCACCCGCGCTGCTTGTGCCAGCTTCTGCCCCGGGCCGTGGCACCCCGCGATTTGTCAATTCGCAACGCGTAACCCCACGCTGAACCCAGTCCGCCGCAATCTTTCCTACCATCGCGGCGGCGGAACCGGTGGCGAACACCGCTATGCGCGAGTCGCCAGAACTGGGGAAGATGCGCCCCGTTGACAAATCACTTGCAATGTGTTATAATGCGAATACAACACCCAGCTTTGGTTTGCCAATATCATTACACACCAGCACAAGGAATCGGTATGAATGACTGTCAGAAATTCGGTGAATATTTGCGCTCGTTGCGCCTTGAACGCCGCATAGGATTGAGGGAGTTTGCTCGCAATGTCGACATTTTGCCTTCAAATTACCATCACATAGAAGCCGGCTTTCACAAGCCTCCCCAGGACGAAGCCAAGCTGACACGTATCATCTTGGCGCTTGACATAGCCGGTGACGAAAAAGAGAAGGCCCGCTTTTTCGACCTGCATGGCAAAGCGCTTCAAGCAGTGCCACTCGATGTCGCGCAGGTTATCAAGGAATCCGATGCTATTCCGATGCTCCTGCGTACCATTGACAACCGCAAACTATCCGAGAAGGAAATCTGTGATCTGGTCAACTACGTCCGGGGCATTAAGTGAAGAAGAATATTCCGCACTACTCCAAGGCTGACCTTGAAGATAAAGCCGAGCGGTTTTGCGCGTGGCTCAAAGCGACCTCGCCCAGCGATATTGACATTGAGCGCATCGTCACCGACAAGGTCGGTTTTGATGTCTTTCCCGTGCCTGACTTAAAGAGAAACTTCGGCGTTATTGCCTATGTCAACACAAAACGCTCAATAATTTTCGTTGACGGCTACATGTATGACAACGAAGATGAAAAACTCAAATTCACCTTGGCCGAGGAACTGGCGCACTACATTCTCCACAAGGATCTTTTACCGCCGGTCGAAACGGTGGAACAGCACATCGAGCGCTGGAAGGGTCTGACGCAATGCGACCATCATGATTTGGATCGCGACGCCAAATATCTGGCCGGCGCCCTGCTCATGCCCAGATCAATCTTTCTTCCGCGTTTTAATGAATTTTGGCGCGCCCTTCGCGCAACTCTTCAGACTGATTTGCAGTGCCTCCATCAAGTGCAACGTCTCTTGCGCGAGGAATTTCGCGTTTCCGAATGGCCGGTGCTCTTCCGTTGCCAGGATTTGCGGCTCACCAATCGCAACAACCAGCCTGCATCACGATGAAGCAACGCGTACTCGGCTATAATAATGTCAAGACCACTTGCCCCGTACGCTACACGCGCCGCGCGAAGCACCCCGCCACAGCATTCTCTCACAAAGGCACAGAGGCACCAAGGGGCTTGCATGGCAATCAGTAGGCCGTCATCCTTAGGCGGTGGCCGAAAGAGCGGCAAGATGATCAGATTATTTCTCACGGAGCCACAGGGCTCACGGAGAACACGCCATAGTTCTCCATCATCAACTTTTTCTCCGTGTGCTCCGTGCCTCTGTGAGAGACCATCTTCTCCAAATTCGTTTGCCGCAAGCGAATTTACTCGCTCGGCGAAATTTGACATCCACACGGCTTTCTGCTACACTTTCCGCATGCGGCATGGATTTGTGGGAGTCCAGTTGCTTAGACTGCGCTAATATTTTTGCCAGACAGAAAGCGGTTGGTATCTGATACTGAAGAAACAGAAAGACTCAGTTGCAAAGGATGCGTAAAGACGACCTTACATGATGTTTGTGATGAATTAGACTGAGTTATACAACAATGTGCCATGGAATTATATAGTTAGGCAAATCGGGGAAAGAGTAACACGAATGAACTATTCATTATCGAATATCCGATGGCTTCGCGTCCTCGGCGCTGCGGTTGCAGTTATTGCGGTGAGTTTTCTTGTCCTAATGGTCGTAATAACCGTCTATGCGTTTGTCTTGGCTTTTCAGGCTCGGGGCGCTCCCGACCAAAATGCCATTAATCACTTTGCCGCGAGGGTCAGTCCCAAGTTGATGCCGTGGCTTGAGATGTCGCTGACGTTGGTTATGGCCCTCATCGTTGCTCGGAGAGCCGAGAAGGCCAGTATCATTTACGGTCTGTTCATTGGTATTCTAGCTGGTCTGTTGAGTTTGGCCGTGACACTGGCTTTTGGTGGGCGGCTTGGTTTGCATAGCCTGGTTGTCTTTCTAATCGTTGTGGGGCTCGGGTGGCTCGGGGGCTTTGTCGGACAAATAAGGACGGGTAGAACATGAAGTCGTCGCCTAACCATGCGCTGCAGCGAACCCGGCCAGCGCGTCCAGGCTGCAATCGAACGTCCTCGTGGGCCGGGTCGCTGAGCTTGGGTCGTTCGGTCAACGAGACATGAGCATAGTAAGACAACTGCGGTCAGACGATTGTGGGGAATGGCTCCGCTTGCGCCATGCTCTCTGGCCGCACCACGTCATATCGGAACTTGAAGAGGAGACTCATAGGATTACCGCAAATGGTGCGAGAGAGTCTGTTTTCGTTGCCGAACGTCCTGGCGGGGGTTTGTGCGGGATGATTGAGATGTCAGTCCGGGAACATGCAAAAGGGTGTCGCACGAAAAACGTGGGATATATCGAAGGGTGGTTTGTTGATCCCGATATGCGCAACAAGGGTGTTGGGCGGAAACTCGTGTGCGCAGGAGTGAAGTGGGCGCGGGACCGTGGTTGTCTGGAGATGGGATCAGATACGACTCCGGAGTACCCACTGAGTCCTTTGGCGCACACTCGATTGGGATTTGAAGAAGTCGGGACAACCATCCATTTCCGGAAGGACATGACCGAACCAAGCGCTGCAACATTACCTCGTGCCCCACAAACGGGGCACTCGGATGCAGAGCACTGACGTTCTGCCACAGTGAAATGAGACTCATGTGAAAACACGCCCATATCTGACCGTGTTGTTGCTGCTGGCCCTAATCATCAACGAGAACCTCGTTCAATGGGCTCTCGCTGTGAGAGTCGGCGGCCATAGTGTAGCTGGAGGATTTCAGGATGCATTCAAGTACTTCAGCGTTCTCGGATACGTTTTCTTCACGGCATTCAGGCTTGTGCCATACGTTGGTCTCGGGATCCTCCTCGTTGTCATTTCCAAGACAAGATTCAGGGACTACGCCCTCCCCGTGTTTGCAGGTGGACTTGTCGGAATTCTGGCCATGATTCTGTGGGGATCGTGGATGGCTCAACGTCCGTACTACACGGACGAACACGTGTCGTCCACGACAGCGATAGCGTTTCTGTTTATTCCACCCCTTGCAGTTTTCACAGGAGCCATAGGCGCAGGCTTGGTTGCACTTCTGTACACCCCAGTACGTCTTATGCTGAGAAGAAGAGAGGCAGAACAAAGCCCTCCACCGCTACCTCGTGCCCGCAACGGGCACTCGGAAGGTGAAGGCTGACGTTCGCGCCGCACGGCAACTTCGGCGTGCATTCTTGTTGACATCCACACGGCTTTGTGCTACACTTTCCTCGCTCGGCACGGATGCGCTGGAGTCCAGTTGCTTCGCCTGCTGTAATTTTAAGGTCAGACAGAACGCGGTTGGTTTCTCATGCTGAAGCACGAGAAAACGCATTTGCAGAAGGGTTTGCACAGACGACATAGAATGTGGTTTGTCATGAATTAGACTGAGTTATACAACAATGTGTCATGGAATTATATAGTTGTGCAATAAGGAAAGGATACTTGTATGAACCCACGATGTCTCTTTGTGTATGCCATCGCTGTAATGTTCGGTTTCAATGTATGCGGACAGGGTATGTTTGAACGTTTCCCACAATCTCTCAACCCTGCGGCCATCCTGTTGTTTGGCTACGACGAACCTTACCATATCAAAGCAGTCGGAAGTGCTTGTCTGTTCTTTGTCCCAACATCAACAAATGACAACCCCAGTATCGTATGTATCGTGACGGCCAAGCACAACCTATCAGAAAAGAAGACCGGCAAGCCATTTCAAGGTCTATTTCTGAAGATCAACATGCCGAAGACGGCATCACCAAAATACCTTCAGATTCCGCTCAAACACGATTCGCCAAGAAACTACTGGATATCTCCCATTGGTCTGGATTTTGCAGTTATCCCGATTCCCGCTTCCCTTGTCTCTGATGCCGATGTGCTCCGTTTTCTAGAGAGTCAGATTGTGAGTCCAGCGCTTGCAAAGGAAATGGCGATCGAACCCGGCCTCATCGTGAGGGCAATATGCATCCAACCCGAATACATTTCTCCGCTAGAGTTGGCATTTCCGGAAGTCATTCCCATGGTTCGGATCGGGCATCTTTCACGATTGGGATTCTACGAGACGTCCACAGGACAATCTATCATCTTCCCTCACGTGATCGATCTGCATTCATCGCCTGGCAATTCTGGCGCAATGGTCGTTGTCAATGTCCCGAAGAAGGATAGTTCCACGACCGAGTTTATGTTGTTGGGTGTCATACAAGGATTCCTGGAAGAACAGGACTCGTATGTTCCATATGACGCAGTAATTACTAATCGCGCGCCTCACGAGACATCCTTGACGCTCGTGAGTTCTGACGGCCTCACCAACCATGTTGCGGTTTCACTGAAGACTGTCGCCAATCCTGACTTGTCCAACGTCATCCCCGTTCATGAACTTCATGGTATCCGAGATTCTCCAGATTTCCGCATTGCGGTTAACATGATGTCTGAAAATGCAAAGCTTTACAGTTCGCTCAAAGCGTTACCAACCCAGACACCAGAAACTCCTGCACAACCAACAAATGCACCATATCCTTCGTCCGCGACGGACTAGAAACGGTGATTTGTGACGTTATAACTAATATGAACTCAACATTGGCAGGATATTTCGCGGTATTCACGGCACTGAGTCTCGGTTGCCAAGTGCCAGCGCAAGAGCATAAGCAGGCCGGGCAAGTTCACTCTCTGTCGGCTCACGCATCACTTGCATTCTCAGAGTCTGACAGGTCGTATCTCCAAAGGACTCTCGTTATTATGACCAATTTGGATTTTAGGGTGAGAGATACGTTCTCCATGCAACACAATCTAGACGATTTCTATGCGAATGGAAAGAAGTACGACGGCCCACGGCGCTTTCAGATCCAGTGGATCGATACAAACGGTTTCTGTCAGTGCGGCGCCAATCTTTGCTACAAGATACCTGGCTTGAGTTCGATATCCTATGATGGCTACAGAATAAGAGTTGCTTCAAGATATAAGTCTCAAGGTCGGGATGACCCAATCGTTCATGAATGTGTACATTTCTTGCAGCACATAACGTACCAAGAAGAAACTAACTATGTTGAGTTTGCAGGAACCAACTATGAGGAATACGTCTGCCAGCGGTCGGAGTTTGAGGCACATATAGTCCAAATAGCCTATATATTCGATGCGGAGCCTAATTGGTTGGAAAAGAAGTTGACTCAGCCGCAGAGACTAACGTTGACCACAATGCTTGATCATTATCGAAAGACTCACACTCCCGACACGGGGATCACGATCATAATGATCTGCAAGAATGCCGAATTGATCTGATGGATAACAAAGGCCTGCAAAATAAGATGGGTAAGGCCCACCAAAGCGCCTCGGTCACGCGTGAAGTCTGTCGTTAGCGACGCGCCGCGCGGCGTTAATGGGGGCGGTGTCAGCCGCACTGCCCGTGTTCTTTTCGATTATGCTATAATCTTAAGGAAGCGCCGTGATGTAGGTGACAAGAAGATGCGCGGAGCTAATGCTGCCGACGGCGGGACAGTGGAGCAAACGGCCGCCTCAATTGAGCGCGCACAATGCTTGCCTGCGCATTTGACCGGCTTTGACCACTGCAGTTCATTGAAAGCAAAAATACGATAAGCGACTTTTCCATATGGCGAGAATCTAACTGTATAGGCACATGCCCAAGAAGAAAAAAAACCCGCTGAGATACGATAAGCTGACCAACAACGAAGCCGTCTATCGTGCCAGACAGAAAGGAATATTGCAGGACTCCGACCGGAAGTACCGGCTTGTTGACCTTTTTGCAGGTGCGGGCGGCCTGACGCTTGGCTTCACCAAGTCACTCGGACATGTCTTTGAACCCGTTTGGGCCAACGACTTCAACGCATATGCCGCCAACACATACAACGCCAATTTCGGTGATCATTGCACTACTGACGACATAGTGAAAATCTTGGAAGACCGGATCGACGAGATCCCCAAAGCGGACGTAGTGATAGGCGGGCCGCCGTGTCAGGGATTCAGTCTTCTCAACAAGCAACGTGACGGTGATCCGCGCAAGCAACTCTGGCGCCCATATCTCCAGATTGTAGAACACACAGGCGCACAAGTGTTCGTCATGGAGAATGTTCCGCAACTCATAGGTTCCCAGGAACACAAGGAGATTGAAGAAGTGGCGCATTCGCTTGGGTTCAAGATGGCCTTTGCGAAATTGTGCGCCGCCGATTACGGCGTGCCACAGACCCGATGGCGCGCCTTCATAATCGGTTGCAAGTATTCTGAGCCGTTCCTTGTGTTCCCATCGCGCAACACGGACTTCCATGCGTCGACGAGTGGCGCGCACTACGAAGAGGCAGCATGAAACGGCAATCGGGCGAGTCACGATACGGTGTCTTATGGAGCCGTGAAGAGTCCATATTGGCATTCGAACTCTACTGCAGGATTCCTTTTCACAAGACCAAGGCCAACAACCCAGCCGTGAAGGAACTCGCCGAGTTCTTGGCCCGTACCCCTGCTTCCGTTGCGCGAAAGCTCGGGAATTTCGGCGCTTTCGATCCGGCGCTTCAACGGATGGAAATATCGGGATTGACGCACACAAGCAAACTGGATAGAGAGATATGGGACGAGTTTCATGCGGACTGGAATGGATTGGTTTGGGAGGCCACACTGCTGAGCAACACACTCGGCCGAAAGCCCCGCGTGGATGCCACCATCATACCGCCGAAAGGCCCTTCGGAAACGGTGAGACTGACAAAGCAGAGAGCGCATCAATCGTTCTTTCGCGACGCGGTCCTGAGCAGTTACGAAACGACGTGCTGCGTCACAGGACTCGCGGTCCCGGAGTGCCTGATCGCCAGCCACATTGTTCCCTGGAGTGAGGACGAAACATTCCGAACGGACCCCACGAATGGACTGTGTCTCAGTGCTACGTTCGACCGGCTCTTCGACGCAGGACTGATGACGATCACCACTGATCTCACAATCCGGTTCTCCTCACGGATTCTGAAATCTCGGAACTTGCAGACCCGTGATTTACTGTTTGGCTACCATGATCGACCGATCAGAAAACCGCATCGGTTTCTGCCGAGTGCGGAGCGGCTTGAATGGCATTGTGCAAATCGATTTGCAGAGTGAATTTGGTTCAATGGAGGACTGCCCTATGCGCGAAACCCAACTTCTTGAGTCGGCTGTGTCTGAGTACAAGTGTATCCTGCCGTCGCCAGATAGTAGAAAGTCAAGGCCGTTGCGCACTGAGCGCCTCGTACGCGAGCTTTGCCGAGCCCACGACTGGACGGATAGCGGCGCTCGCGCGGTCGTCTCTCTCGCCAATAACTATGGAGCGTTCATGCTACGAAACGCTTTAGCACTCGCCATCGCACTCGGCAAGGAAGATGGCGAACTCGGCCTCTGACGATTGCTTTCGCCTGTTCGGTGTTGCTTGTGGCCGAGTGATCATCAGCAGCAAGAGATCGCATCTTGTACTACTTCCGCAAGTACCCGAATGTAATCATAAACGGCGATGAGTTGCTCGTGGTTTCCGGGATTCAGGAGTATGCCCGTCGCTTACGCGAATTGCGAGTTCAACAGGGCTGGGCAATCGCCAGCGGCGTGACGGTTAAAGACATGTGTGAGGCTGAGTCGGACGAAGATCCCGATAATCTGAAGGCCATGAAGCCGGATGACTATGTACTGCTTCGTGACACCCAGGATCGCGATGCCGCACATCGCTGGCATCTCGCGAATACAATTCGCAAAGAGAGTTCATCTGTAAGAGACAGAATCTTGAAGTTCATGCGTGTAAGTGTTGGACAAGCGGTTACCAACGAAGAATTGCGTTACGTAGCTGGAGACAAAACCGAATGGGCTAGACGTGTTCGGGAACTTAGAACAGAATTTGGGTGGCCCATAGTGACGAAGACAACAGGTCGCCCTGATCTGGACATTGGCTTATATGTTCTCCAAGCAGACAGGCAAAGCCCTGAGCACGATCGAGCGATTCCTGACGACCTTCGTAGGCATGTCATGCGTCGTGACAGCTACAAATGCATGAAGTGTGCTTGGTCCCATTTAGAATGGAATCCTTCTGACCCGCGACACCTGGAAATCCACCATGTGAAGCAGCATGCCAAAGGTGGCGATAATGCCGAGCATAATCTTACAACGCTCTGCACCGCCTGTCACGACGCAATCCACAGAAAGCCGAGACTAAAGGAGTGAACAGAACTATGATTGGTAATGATTGGTATGATTGGGGTCGGGCCTCGGAATAGTGTTGATGGCCAACATTTTGCAAAATGAAATCCTGGGTGTACCTGAGGAAATTTGTTCGTAATAAATTCTCGCGCGGCGCGATAATTTAGATGCAGCCTTCGGCCGCAAGAGGTACCATTGTTAGGACTTGCGTTTCTTTTTTCCATTGTTCCAACCTTCCATTCTTCCAGCAAACCGATTACCGACTACCGACCACTGTTTACCATGCAACTCCCTTCGTGGCTTTGCGCCTTTGTGAGAGAATCGCTGCAACAGCATGCCCCGCGCGGAGCGCGTGACGTATCCACGCCGTTGGCGGGACTGCCCAAGACCAGCGGCAGATTCGCGGTCCACGCCGTTGGCGGGATCTCCGCCTTTGACGGGATCCACGCCGGTGGCGGGATCTCCGCCTTTGACGGGATCCACGCCGGTGGCGGGACTAGCCAAGCCAGCACGGGGGCCGCTCCCACGCTCCAGCTGCTGTCATTCACAAACGACAAACAATGTCGATTGTGGCTTCTCTTTTACTCCTTTACTCCTTGTTCATTTCTGTGCGCAGCGGCAGCAAATGCCGCAGAGCGGCGTTTCTACAACCAGCATCGCCGCAAGGACTGCGGCGCCCAGCGCTAACGGCATTGCCTTGTTAC
This sequence comes from uncultured bacterium, assembly GCA_964397565.1. Classification (GTDB taxonomy): domain Bacteria; phylum Auribacterota; class UBA3054; order UBA3054; family JAPLST01; genus JAPLST01. The sequence continues at coordinate 52,171 of CAYNJC010000004.1, read as the reverse complement.
TGATATCACCGAAGTGTGCGGTCACACGACCGGCGGTTCGAACCAGGCGACCGCACCCTCGCGCAGCATAAGGACCCACAGCGTGTAGCAGCCCACTGCCGTGCCGAAGGGGAAGCTCAGCAGACTCAGGACGGCCAACACGATTAAGACAGTGCGCGCCCATGTGCGCCGCTTCTGCACGGCAAATCCGGCAATGATGCGTACCACCGCCAGCACCAGCGCCACCACCAGAATGAAGGCCGGCAACAGCAGCATCATGTTTATCCATGGAAATCGCATGTCGGTATTGACCTGCGCCTTGGCCATGAACAGGGCAACAAACGCCAATGCCAAAACACAAACAATGATTTTCAACACGCCGAAGGCGATATTCAGAACCGCGACCAGCTTGATGTGCGTGTCCGGCTGCGGTGTGGCGACCGGCAGGGCATACGGCGTCACCGCCTGCCGCAGTTGACTGGCTTCCTCGGCCGTGATCTTGCCGGCGGCGGCAAGCGCGTTGATCTTCTCGATTTCACGCGAGCTGCGCCGTTGCTGCGATTTTTCACGCCGCAAGACCAGCACAATCACCACAATGCCACCGGCCAGCAGCACCACCAAAACCGCCAATAGCGCCAGAATAATCGCGGCAATTAAAAATGAGCCTGAGATCATGGAATATCCTCTTTCTGAGATGATGTCGGCAGGTCAACAGGTTCCTTCAGCAGTTGGACCGCCTCCTGCGCCGTTATTTCGTTGCGTTCAAGCCGTTCGAGCACGGCCAGACGTTCCTGCTCCTTGGCGCCGCGTAGCGCGCTCAGTCGCGCAATGACACGGTCGAGACGCTGGCGCACGCTGGGGTACGAAATGCCCAGCACCTGGCCCACTTCCTTGAGCGAGCCACTCGCCAGCACAAAGAGCTCAATAAACTCGCGGTCTTCCGGCGCCAACTGCGCCAGCCGGGGCAGCGCCACGGTGCCGGTGACATGCACGCCGCAGTCGGGACAGGCAAGATCGTTAACGACCATGGCGTGGCCACAGTTGGGGCAGCTATTCTTGAAGGAGTCCATATTTTCCTCATTAATTTTCATTATCGTTTCAATATTATATCATAATTACTCAATAAAGTCAATATGCATATTAATTTTATTAATTTTTAAAAAAATCATGGCCACATGCCGTATATGAAGGGAAAACGTCGCAGAGCGACGTGACTACAGCAAACTCTTGGCCTTCAGGCCGTCATGCCCTGAAATTCCAATATAAGAAAGAACACGCATCTGGCGTGGCCATAGAGGTGGCAGGGAGAGCGCGTGCGTTGCCGGATGGTGAGGCAGGGCGACCGCCGTTGCTGCCAGCGCGCGGGCGGGATGATCGGTGTTCGCGGCATGTGTTGCTGCCCGTAGCCGCCGCACGGCGTGCGGCGTGCAGCACATAGCGCGGAACGCCGTTCCGCGGCTACATCTGCGTAGAGATTCCCCCAGTTACGCCGCGATTGGGATCCGTGCCGTTGGTGGGGCTGGCTGGTGCCGTAGCTGGTCTAATCCGGTTATTCGTTCAGCTGCGCCGAACAAAGATGTCGCCCGCGCCATGGCGGCAACGCACTTCCTTATATCGGAATTTCAGGGCCGTCACGTCGGCCTTCCGCTATTCAGCCTTGAAACTCTCCAACGTCATGGGATTGAATTCGTTTTTCGCAAAGACGTACCAAGCCACGGCGGAGAGAAATCCGCGGTCCAGATGCACCCAGCCATAGCCGCCGGTTCGGTTGGCGGTGAACGGCACGGTTCGCGTTTTCAGCCCGTTGATTTTGCGGTCAATCAGGAAGGGATCTATTTGATTGGCGTAGAAATAGCCGCGCGGCTTGTTGCCCACCGCGATGTACGCGCAGGCCATCTGCCCAACGCCATCCAGCCACGAGTTGGTCACGCTGATGTCGGCATGGTCATAGAGGCCCATCACCGGCCGGCCGTTGTGCATGAAAATTCTGCGATAGCGCAGATCGTAGTCGGGAATGTCAAGCACGCCGGCGCATTCCTTGCCGAACGCCAGCGTCCGCCACGTATAGAGGTCCAGGGGCAACTGTTTTCCTGCTACCGTCCGTGCGAGCCACGTTTTTATTTTTGCGGCGAGTTTGTTTTCGCCCAGAAGCTTGCAGAGGGCATAGGCATCGATGTTCCCTTCTGGATGGCCAAAGGCTTCATGCAATTGCGTGTCACTCTTCAGCCAGCCATGCCGCAAATATCCACCAGGGCCGTTGGCGTCGTCCGTATACCAGGAAAGCAGGAGGTCTTTCAGCAAACCGGAAATCTCCCGATAGCGCGCGGGGCCGTACAGCTTTTCATGGTATTTATAGGCAAAGGACAGCCAGACCATATCCCCCATCCAGCGGTCGTTGGGTCCGGTGATGTGATAGGGCTTGGGCTGCATGCTGACCGCTTGGAAGAAGCCGCGGGCCTGGCCGTTCAGGAAGAAGTTCTGCAGGGTCGGGTCGGCATTGGTGCGCACCGTGGCCTTGGCATAGAAATCCAGGATGCGTTGGGCGCGTTCTTTTTCGCCCATGACCATGAACGCCATGGCGGCCAGCGCATTGTTGAAGGTCTGAAAGTCATCGTTCTCCATCGAGGGCAGCAATTGCTTCTGCGGCGTGGCCGTGTCCTGCATCTGCTTCATCCAGGCGAGGACCAGCGGGTCTTGCGGAATCAGCGCGGCGGCGCGGCGCTGGCGGAAGCCGATGCCGGGCAGCGCGCGATCGGGATCCAGCACCGGCCCCGGAATCGGCAGGTTCGACTTCGTCCCCGCCGCACCCAGGCCCACCTTTCTCAGCCAGACCGTTCCTTTGCCCTTGCCCACCAGCGCCAACCGGAACGCGGCCAGCCCGCTGAACTTCTCGTCGCCACCCCATCCGTATTCGGTATTCTCCACGTAGACCACGACCGGCGTCCAGTCCGGGTAGCTGCCGGCGAGCGGCCACTTGGCCACAAAGGTCGAGCCGTCCGCATCCACCAATTTCACTTCGAGATCGCCGACGCCCTGCGCCTTGATTTCAAAAACCACCGGCACTTTTCCGGCCACCGGTTTCTTCAATGTCTTGATCACTTCCACATAGCCATAATCCCCGCGCAGCGTATATTCCAGTTTGAAGCACTTGGCTCCCTGCCCAAGTTCGGACGCAAAGGCCAGCACGGATTTGCCGTCCGTGTTCGCCTTCCACAGGCGGGCGTCATCCCACGAGACGACGGGCGTCTGTGGCATGCCAAGGACGCATGCGTTAGCGCACAGCAGCAGACAAGGCAACGCCCCAATCGCGCGTTTCATGACCAGCGCTCGCGTCAGCCGCCCGCGTGGGTGCTGCGCTCTTTCACCGTGACGAGCACGAGCCACACGAAACCAATGGCGAATGCCGACACGCAGACGATACCCGCCATTGACACAAACTGGTAGACCGAACGTTCGGCGGCTGAACCGCAGGGCCAACAGATCACGGCTATCCGTACCAGCGCACACGAAAGCAGGCCAAGTTGTGCAGCGAGCATCAGGTAGCCCGCGGCGCGTCCTGTCTTCACGACGTAGATCAGGCAACCCACCAGAATAATCAGGTGGGGGATTTGGTAGGCGATCACGGATGCAATAAAAGGCCACATTGGCTGCTGCATACTATCCTCCTTGTACCACTAAATGGTTAGGCCGCATCTAAAATCCTCACGCCGCACGAGGATTCATAGGACATGAATGTCCAGCCACGCCGGGCGGGCTACTTGTCTTCCACCGTGACTTCGATGCCACCCACCCAGTTGGCGACCACGTTGTAGAGCCAACAGCAGAGCAACAGCATCACAAACCCGATGACCAGCATGACCACGGGCATGAAGATATAGACAATGCCCACCAGCCGCACCTTGCCGGAACCAAAAATGGCCATAGGGATGCCAACGAACGTGTAGATCAATGAAATGAGCGTATACAGCAGTGCCAAAACTTTGCTGGTCTGCACGACGGAAATGTGGGTGATTTGTTTTTTCATGTTGATCTCGCTTGAATTGTTATACCTGGGTCCGATATACTAATGAAAGCACTTGCTTGTTGTCGTGCCAGTTGTGGCCGCGGGCGCCTGCTTGGAGCTGGCTTGGCTAGTCCCGCCATCGGCGTGGATCCCGCCAGCGGCGCGGATGACCGCGACTGCAGAAGCCGCCCTCACCGCGGGCGGCTAGCACGCTGCAAAGTAGAAAGCACTCTCATTACTTATATTGCTTCTGCGGGCGGCGCCGCGCGTTGTATTCACTGGGTGCCTTGGCAGCGACTTGTGCGTAGCCGTTTTGCCTGTGTGGTCAATTGCCAATGCCTGTTCCGGCATGCCGGGCTTGCTCAGTCCGGGCTCTCCTCCGTTTGATGTCTGAGGTCTTCAAGAATGGCCATAATCTCCGCCCGGTGCTGTTCTGGGGCCTCCACCTGGCCCCAGCCCTTTGCCCCCTGAAAAACGCCGTCGTAGGCGGAGTCGTGGTAGGTCTTCATCAGGTGGGGAATGCTCTGCTCATTCAGCATGGCATCCAGGACATGGGCCTCGACCATGTTGTCCAGCACGGCGATCTGCATGAACTCCTTCATTGCCTGCCTCCGGCTCAACGAATTGTTATATCCCATGTTCTGCTTCCGCGGGCTGTGCTGTGCGGCTCGCAGCATAGTCGGCCAGTGGTGCGCCTTGGTGGCCGCCAAGACGGATTTCTATAATGCACGGGTGGTCGAACGTTATCCACAATTATAGCAGAAGCTTAGGAGGCGGTGCAAGTTAATTATTTATTCGTCACGAACAAATTTGGTTCATTTGCATTTTCGGCACATTTTGGGTATACTCTTGCGCTTATGGTTACTTATATTGTCACCCACACGCACTGCCTGCCGCTTCGATGCAATTGACCGTAAAAGTTTCGCAGGAAGGCGACGGCCAGTATCGGGCGCGCTGCCCCGAGCTCGGGCTCAGCACCTTGGCCCATGATCTGCCTGGCGCGGTCGATCGGCTCAAGACCATGATCCTGGATGTGCTCACCTATGACGCGGACTTGGTCGCGGCGACGGACCTGGCCGAGGAACCCGCCGAGGACACCGAACCAGGGCGCGACAGTTTCGCGTTGCTGCACGGCGATGACGGCGTCAAATTCATGGTCATGCCGCGCCACCAGCGCACCCATTGAGGGTCCCGGCTTGCTTATGAAGTTAGGCGTCAACATAGATCACATTGCGACCCTGCGCCAGGCGCGGCACGCCGCGGTACCCGATCCGGTCGTCGCGGCCGCCCTCGCGGAAATGGCCGGCGCGGCCGGGATCACGGTCCATTTGCGCGAAGACCGCCGCCATATTCAGGATGCCGATGTGGCCCGCCTGCGCCAATCGGTGCGCACCAAGCTCAACCTGGAAATGTCGCTGGCGCCGGCGATTGTTGAGCGAGCCCTCGAGATTGCGCCGCCGTGCGCGTGCCTGGTGCCGGAACGCCGCCAGGAATTGACCACCGAAGGCGGCCTGGATGTCTGCGCCGCGTTGGACGAAGTCACGCGCGTCACCGGCTTGCTGCAAGCCAACGGCACGCTGGTCAGTTTGTTCATTGATCCGGATCTTGCGCAAGTGGATGCTGCCGCGAAGGCCAAGGCCACCTTCATTGAGCTGCACACCGGCGCCTTCGCCGGGGCGCGCACCGAAGAACAGCAGGGCCGCGAACTTGGCAAACTAGTGCGCGCCGCCCAGCATGCACATGCGCGCGGCCTGCGCGTCAATGCCGGTCATGGCCTTGATTATCACAACGTGCACTTGATCCACCAGGTGCCGCATGTGGAGGAATTGAACATTGGCCACGCCATTATTGCCCGCGCCGTGCTGGTCGGTTTGGACCGCGCGGTGCGTGACATGCTGGCGTTGCTCGTGCCGTATCAACAATCACTCTCTAACCCTTAACCAGTTTCATTTCACTTAACTTAAGGTCGGACGCAAAGCTTTATTTGATGAGCCGGCCTGACGCACGGAGACACGTATGTCAGTTGTAGCAGTAAAAGACCTGTTGGAAGCAGGCGTTCACTTCGGGCACCAAACCCGCAAGTGGCATCCCAAGATGGCGCCGTTCATTTTTGAAGAACGCAACGGCATTTACATCGTTGATCTGCAGAAAACGCAGCGCTTTCTGGATTACGCCACCCAATTTGTGCGCAACGTTGCGCAACGCGGCGGCGTGATCCTGTTTGTCGGCACCAAGCGCCAGATTCGCGACATCATCAGCGAAGAGGCGCGCGCGTGCAACATGCCCTTTGTCTGCGAACGCTGGCTGGGCGGCATGTTGACCAACATGGCCACGATCCGCAATTCGATCGGCCGGCTGGAGCACATCGAGCAGCTTGAGCGGGACGGCACGCTCGAACGCCTGCCCAAGAAAGAACAAGCCTCGCTGCGGCGCGAGCTGGTCAAGCTGCATCGCAACTTGGACGGCGTGCGCCATTTGCAGACCGCGCCGGATGTCGTCTTTGTGGTGGACATTGCGCGTGAGCATCTGGCGATCAAGGAAGCCCAGACGGTCGGCGCCAAAATCGCGGCGCTGGTTGATACCAATTGCAATCCGAGCCCGATTGATTTTATCGTGCCGGGCAATGACGACGCGATCAGTTCGGTGCGCCTGATCACGAATGCGATCAGCCGCGCGATCAACGAGGGCGTCCAATTCTATCGCGAAGTGGAGAAGCAATCCAAGGATCGCGTCAAGGAAGAGCGCGAGAAGCACCGCGGCGTGAAGTCGACCGCGCACCGGCCACGCACCGATGAGGTGCGCAAGTTGCAGGAGCACCTGATGGCCAAGGCCGAGATCAGCGCCACGCCCGATGAAGGCGAGGCGGCGGAAGAAACGACCGCCACACCCGCCACGAAATAACGCGCACCAGGATGGGAGTACCACAATGGCAATTTCAGCAGATGTTGTAAAAAAGTTACGTGACAAGACCAACGCCGGCATGATGGACTGCAAGAACGCCCTCAACGAGAGCGCCGGTGACATTGATAAGGCGATCGAGCTGCTGCGCAAGCGCGGCCTCGACATTGCCGCCAAAAAATCCAGTCGCACAACCAAAGAAGGCGTGATTGGCAGCTACATTCACAGCAATCACAAGATTGGCGTGATGATCGAGGTCGGCTGCGAATCCGACTTCGTCGCCAAGAACGAGCAGTTCAAAGCGCTGGTGCATGACTTGACCTTGCAGATTGCGTCGGCGCTGCCGAAGTATGTCAACCGCACCGAGGTGCCGGCCGCCGTGATTGAGAGCGAGAAGGCGATTTACCGCGAGCAGGTGGTCGGCAAGCCGGCCAATGTGTTGGAGAAAATCATCGAGGGCAAACTCGAGAAATTCTACAAGGATACCTGCCTGGTGGATCAGGCCTTTGTCAAGGATGACAAGCACACGATTGCGGACTTGATCAAGGAGAAGATCGCGCAGCTCGGCGAGAACATCGTCGTGCGGCGCTTTGCCCGCTTCCAAGTCGGCGAAGAACTCTAAACCACAAACCTTGTTTCCCTTTAGCCGCTGACCGGCACTGCCAAGTGCCGGTCGGCGGCGCTCTTTTGCCGGCGCTGTCGTACAGCAACTGCGCTGCAGCTCAAAACACCAACTCATCTGAGCAGTCGGTAGTGGTAGACTGCCACTGAGATGAGCGTCAAGGGAAAAACACAGCCCGCTATCTGTCGCCAAGTCGGAGCAGAACCCGGAAAGATGAAGGCAAGCCCTGCGAGCGAAACGAACTGCCCAGCGTACAAGTACAGGCCCCACCTACGCAGGCGCCACAGCCCCACGACCCCGAGTAGTCGGGCAAGCGCGAATAGGGCCAAGAAGGGAACATACCATGACCCCGCCGTGGCTGTCAGTTGTTGGTAACGGAAGGAAACTGCAATCATTTTGAAACTGACCGCCACAAAAGCAATAATGCACAGCCAATTGAGCAATCTTGGCATAGATAGCGGTACCGAATCTGGAACTGCTGGCTCAAGTCCAAGAGTGGTCATGGTTCCCATATCCTGTCGAACTATATACTAATGAGAGCGCGTTCTACGTTGCAGTGTCCTTGTAGCCGCCCGCGGTGAGGGCGGCTTCTGCAGCCGCGGTCAGCGCCCGCGGCTACAATTGGCATGACACATAGTAAGCGCATTCATTAGTAATTCTATAACTCTGTGTTGCATAACGCTGCATAATTCACGACAAACAACATTTTGTGTCGTCTGTGAAATTTCGTATGCAAATAAATCTTCGCCTAGTGCGGAGAGTGTAGCACAACGCCGGCGTGGTGTCAATGTTAACCAAGCGAAGCTGAAATTCCGATATAAAGGCGTGGCCAGACATTGTCGCACCTGCTTTGTAGCCGCGGGCGTCGACCGCGGCAGAACAACGACCGCCCTCAGCGCGGGCGGCTACATTGCAGCTTGGCGCACCCTGAATGGGTTTTGTCCTATATCGGGATTTCAGTGAGCGAGCTTGATGATGCAGCATGATGGCGTATTTTCCGTGAGCCCTGTGGCTCCGCGAGGAATAGATTGATTGAAGACGACTACAATCGTTGATGGTGGCATAGGAACCGGGCAGGCTATGTGCCCTGCGCTTCTCCATAAAAAACAGTATAATGGGCAGAACAACCTTCGAGCTATCCAGATCACCGTTGGAGCACCACATGACCCCGTACCGTCGCATTCTGCTGAAACTCAGCGGCGAAGCCCTCGCCGGCAGTGATGGCCATGGCCTCAATCCCGAGGTGCTGGCGGTCTTGGCGGACGAACTGAAAGAGCTGGTCACCCGCAACGTGCAAGTGGCGCTCGTCGTGGGCGCCGGCAATTTTTTCCGCGGCATGTCCAGCCGCGGTCGGACAATGAACCGCGTCACGGCTGATTACATTGGCATGCTCGGCACGGTCATGAACAGCCTGGCGCTGGCGGATTTTCTGCGCGCCGCCGGCGTTGCGTGCGTGGTGCAGTCGGCCATCGAAGTGCCGCGCCTGTGCGGCCTGTTGCAGCCGCTGGAAGCCATCCGCCAGCTCGAGCGCGGCCGGGTCGTCATTTTTGCCGGCGGCACGGGCAATCCGTTTTTCACGACCGACTCGACTGCCGCCCTGCGTGCTGCGGAAATCCAGGCGGATGTGGTGCTGAAAGCCACCAAGGTCGACGGCGTGTATTGCAGCAATCCGGCCACCAATCCCAAGGCCAAACGGTATGATACCATTACGTTTGATGAGGTCCTCACCCGCAAGCTCGCCGTGATGGATTTGACCGCGATCACCCTGTGCCGCGAAAACAACATTCCCATCATTGTTTTCAACATGACCACGCGCGGCAATCTTTTGCGCGTGCTCGAGGGCACCGCCGTCTGCACCCGGGTGGGGCAGGGATGATTTACAATTGACAAATGATCGGGCACTGGTTACCGAATACTGAATACCGAATACTGACGCACCGACGTACTGACGCACCGGCCACCAATGTACCAAGCCATCATTGAAACGATCACCAGCCCCGACGACGCCCTGCGGCATCGCAGCGAACATGAACTGCTGGCGGGCAAAGACAAGGAAGAACTGCTGCGGATTGCCGAAGGCCTCGAGTTTTTCCGCAAGCACGTGGATAATTTGTACCACCGCGTGCGCGCCTGTCTTTTTATTCATGCCATCTACCGGTATTATTTGATTGATCGTAAGGATGTCCAGAAGCTGGGGTGCATTCCCTATGCCGGCATTCACGCCACGCTCAATCGTTCGTATGACGAGGCGATCGAGCGCTTTCGCGCCGCGATGATGGCGCAGGGCTGCAACGAAGCGCTGCTCAGCGCCCTCGCCGAGGCCTATTACAATCTGGCGTTCAAGTATCTGCTCGACCAAGTGCGCCAGAGTGTGCGCACCAGTCGCGGCAACGAATGGCTGTTTGCGCCCAAGACCGTGCGGCGCTATCCGTTGCGTGCGCCGGCTTACTACACGACGCCGGACCCGGCCACGGGGCTCTATCCGATTGGCGTGGATGTCTCGCCCGTGCGCGCCGATCCGAGCCATGCCGGCTGGTCCGACATCTTTTTTCTGGGCATGGATTTTCCCGAGGGCGCCAAGGTCGTTAATCTGTCGGTCAACCTGGCCGTGCATGGCAGCGGCGCGGTGGCGCCGCCGGTCGAATGCTATTGCCGCTACATCCCCGAGCCGGTCATCCGGCTGGTCTCGCTCGATTTGCAGGCCGACAAGGAAGTGACCTCACTGCACGAAATTTTCAATCTTGGCAACGATCATCTGGGCCTGCTGAAAGCCGGGGTCATCGCCGCCGGCATCATTCCGCCGTGTCTCGAAGGCAGCCCGACGACCTTGCCGGATATTTTGAGGAAGCTGCTGGGCCGGCCGGGCGGCCTCGAAGTCGTGACCTATGTGCGCGAGATTCCCAAAGGCTCACGCCTGGCCGTCTCGACCACGCTGCTGGCCACGATCATCACGCGCCTGATGCGGTTCAGCGGGCAGATTGCGCAGCCGACCGGTGGCCTGACGGAAGACGAGCGCCGGCTGGTTGCCGCGCGCGCGATTTTGGGCGAATGGCTGGGCGGCTCGGGCGGCGGCTGGCAGGATTCCGGCGGCATTTGGCCGGGCATCAAAGTCATCGAAGGCGTTGCGGCCAGCAAAGATGATCCGGAGTATGGCGTCAGTCGCGGCCGACTTTTGCCTGCGCACAGCGTGCTGGCGCGCGAACAATTGCCGCCCAACATCGATGCGTTGTTGGAGCAGTCCATTGTCATCGTGCATGGCGGCTTGTCGATGAATGTCGGGCCGATCTTGGAAATGGTGACGACGCGCTATCTTTTGCGTTACCGCGACGAATGGCGCGCGCGGCTGCAGGGCTACAAATATTTCGACGATATTGTGGCCGCCCTCAAATCCGGCAACATGAAAGAGCTGGGCCGACTCTGCACCCTGGATTGGGAGACCGGCACGAAAATCATAATTCCATGGACCAGCAACGCCTTCACCGAGGATTTGATCGAGGCCGTCAAAAAGCAGTTTGGCAAGCAATACTGGGGCTTCCTGATGCTGGGCGGCGCGTCCGGCGGCGGCATGGCGTTCATTGTGGATCCGGCAATTCACCACACCTTCCGCGCGGAAGTGGTCGGCATCATGCGCCGGCTGAAACAGCGCTACGAGTATGCCCTGCCGTTCGCGATGAATCCAGTGGTGTATGATTTCCGGCTGAATTACACCGGCATTGATGCCCACGTGCGTGAGGGCGCCGCGGCGGTACTGCCAACCCACTATTATGTGCGCGGTTTGCACGCGCTGCTGAAATCCGGCGTGCCGACATGGTGGCACGCGCACGCGGCGGAATGCGCCTGTCTGGTGCCGGCCGGCACGCTGCCGGCGGCCACCGCCGCGCCGGTTGAACAAGCCCGCGCCGCGCTTGAAGCGCTCGCGCCCGGTGCGTTGGCGGCGCAGTCACGTACGGCCTCGCGCGCCGAACTGGACGCCGAAGCAGCGCGGATCAAGGAACTCAATGGCTTTGATGCGGAAGCCCACGAGCACAACAAACGCCTGCTCAAAGCCGGCACGATCGGCGTTGGCAACAATCGCCTGCCGCTGACCACCACGATCGAGGATGTGCACGCCGGTGATGTCGCGATTGTCACGAACGATTTGACGGATGCCACGGTGGCGCGCTATCGCCAGGTCGGCCAGGAACTACTGGCACAGAACGCGGTCGCCGTGGTCACCTACGGCGGCGGCCTGGGCAGTCGCTGGACCGACGGTGCCGCGGTCGTCAAGCTGATCAATCCTTTTGTCGTCATGCGTGGCAAGCATCGCAGCTTCGCCGAAGTACATCTGGGCAAGTCATGGGAAGTGATGCACAAGTACAAGCAGCCGGTCCAGCAGGTATTTACCACCAGTTTTCTGACACATGAGCCGACCCAGAGAGAATTTGAGATCACCCGCAATTATGGCTATGAAGGCCAGGTCTATCTTTCGCGCGGGCAATCGATCGGCCAGCGGGTCTATCCACTGGAACGCGATTTGCGCTTTCTGTGGGAGGAATTGTCGCAGCAAAAACTGGATGAGCAAGCCCAAAAAGTGCAGGACAGCCTGCGCGAAGCCTACATTCAATGGGCGCGCAGCATGGGCGAAGGTGAAGACTATGGCGACAATGTGCCGCTGCAGCGCTTCAATCCGCCCGGCCATTTTTACGAAATCCCCAACTTGGTGCGCAATGGCACGCTGGCGCGGCTGCTGTGCGACAACCCGGCCTTGCAGCATCTGATGGTGCACAACGCCGATACGCTCGGCGTGTTCCTCAGCCCGATCATGCTGGGCATGCATCAGCTCAGCGAGAAGACCATCAATTTCGAAGTCACGCCACGCCGCCATGAGGACAAAGGCGGCGGCCTGGCGCGCGTCAACGAGCGTGTCCAGTTGGTCGAGGCCCTGGCCCTGCCGCGCGAAGAGGATGAATTCAAACTGTCCTACTACAACACCCTGACCAACTGGGTGAATATCGACCACTATCTGGCCATGCTCGGTCTGACGCGCGCGGATGTGCTGGCGGCCGCGACCGACGCCGCGGCGAAAACGAAGATCAACACCGCGTTGCACGCCGTCGAGGTGCGTGTGCCGACGTATGTCACGATTAAAGATGTGAAGCTGTTGTGGGGCGCCGGCCAAGAGGATGTGTTTCCGGTGGCGCAGTTCGAGAAATTATGGGGCGACATCACCTGGCTGCCGGAATGTGCCTGCGGCTTTCTGGCCGTCGAGCGCCGCCGCGGCCAGCAGCTCAAAGACCCAGCCCAACTCGACCGATGGGTGCGCGACGGTTCGCGCGATTATGTCGCCAGCAAGGCCCGCTTCGCCCGTGGCCGGGCGTAGCTGCCGCTGCTGTTTCGTGGCGAAAGAAATTACTGAAAACTGTTGCGTTTTCAACCAGGTTTTGCTATACTAGCCATAACATGATATTCGTTACGGTTTGCCATCCTGGAAATTTCAGCAAAAAGCCACCACCGCTTCCCCGAACACCACTTCACGCTCGCTTGGAGACCACCTCATGAAAACTGCCCTTACCCTCACTGTCGCCATTGTTTTTTGCAGCACGCTGGTCTGCGCGGCCGCGTCATTCACGCCGGGAAACGTGGTCGTCTATCGCGTCGGCGATGGCGTGGCTGCGCTGGCCAACACCGGCAACGGTGTGTACTTGGATGAGTATGCGACCAACGGCACCCTGGTGCAATCAATTCCGCTGCCGTCTGCCGCCGGCGACGGCAACCAACTCGTCGCCAGCGGCACGGCCACCTCGGAAGGATTGCTCACCCTCTCGAGCGATGGCAAGCTCTTGATCATGACCGGTTATCGGCCAGATCCGTTCCCGTACACCGCCAGTCTGGCGGGCACGGCCGGCACGGCCGTCAATCGCGTGATCGGCAGGGTCAATTCGGCGGGAACGCTCGAGACCATGGCTTTGGCTGACTACGCAACCGGCAACAATCCGCGCTCGGCGTGCGCGACCGACGGCAGCAGCGTCTGGATGTGCGGCGGCGCGGGCGGGGTGCGCTATGCCGCGTGGAACAGTGCAACCTCGCTCCAGATCACGAGTAATACAGTGGTGAACTTCCGCCAACTCAATGTCGTTGATGACCAGTTGTATGTCTCATCATCCAGCGGAAGCGGCGGCAACACCATCCCGCTGGGCGCCGTCGGCACCGGCGTCCCGACCACCGCCGACCAAGCTTTGCTCGCCTTGCCGGGATTGCCGGTGTTGAGCGGTAATAGCATGTACAGCTATTTCTTCTGCGACCTCTCGGGTACCGAGCCCGGCGTGGATACCCTCTATATTGCCGATGACACGGTGGACACGATTCGCAAATACTGCAAGGTCAGCGGCACGTGGGCACAATATGGATCTGTTGCAGCAGTTGACTATCGCGGCTTGGCTGGGAAAGTCGACGGAACGGATGTTGCATTGTACACCGCGACGGGTGGCAGCAGTGCGGCGGGTGGCGGCACATTGGCAGCAGTGACCGACACCAGCGGGTACCAAGGCACCTTGTCCGGCACCCTGACCACGCTGGCGACCGCCGGCGCGAACACCGCCTACCGCGGCGTGGCGATGGCACCGGTGCCTGAACCGACCGTGCTGGGCATGCTGGCCGCGGCGCTTGTGCTTGTCCGCCGCCGCTGAAAAAATGATGAATGATGAGTGATGAATGATGAATGCAGAAAAAGAGAACAGCAACTTCTGAATGCTGCGTTCTGAAATTCCGATATAAGGGTTAGGATGCGCGCACAATCAGACTGCGGTGTGTGTAGCGGGTGTTTTCCTTATAGCCAAATTTCAGTGCTGCGCTGACACTCATCACTCATCACTCATCATTTCTCCTGCCCCCGGTATCCTTACTGAGACCGCGCGCGCAGGCGCGCGCGCACGGCGCAGATGTCGGCCGGTAGCGGGGCAGTAAACGTCATGAGCTCACCCGTGCGCGGATGCGTCAGGGACAGCAACTGGGCATGCAGCATTTGGCGCGCGGCGCCCACTTCGGCGCTCAACGCGCGCGCAGCCTTGCCATACGTGCTGTCGCCCAGCACCGGCAGGCCAATGTGCGTCAGATGCACGCGAATCTGATGGGTGCGCCCGGTCATGATCCGCACCGCCAATGCCGCGGCGCGCGCGTGAAATGCTTCCAGCAACTGCACCTCGCTCAGAGCATGCCGTCCGCTCGACGAGCTCACCGACATTTTCTTGCGGTCGCTAGCACTGCGCCCGATGGGCAGCTCGATCCGTTGCAGTTCTGTCCGTGGCACGCCTTGGGTCAGCGCAAAATACTCCTTGCGGACGGTGCGCTGCGCGAATTGTTGCAGCAATTGCAGGCGGACTTCCTCGCTGCGCGCGACGACGATGCAGCCGGAGGTGTCGCGGTCCAGGCGGTGAACGATGCCGGGCCGTTCGTGCGCCGTCTGCTGGCGCAGTTCGGGATAGCAATGCAGCAGGCCGTGTACCAAGGTCGGCTCGACCGTTGCCGCGCCGGGATGCACGACCAAGCCGGCCGGCTTGTTCAGCACGGCAAAACAATCGTCTTCGTACAAAACATCGAGCGCCATCGCCACCGGTGCAAGGCCGAGCAGCGGCACGGCCGGCTCGATCACCAACACGGTTTCGCCGCCGCTCACCCGTTTGGCGGCGCGACAGGGGGTGGCATTGACGAGCACCAGGCCTTCATGCATCAAATGGGCGACATGCGCGCGGGAAAGGTGCGGCAGCAGCCCGGCGACAACCGTATCGATGCGGCGCGGCACATCGAGCGGCGGCACGGTCAGGGTATGCTGCGTCGTGGTGGTCATACGGTGGCGGGCGGCGCGGTGGTGCGCAGGACGGTCATGATTTGCGCCACCAACGTGTCAAGACCCAGCCGGTCGCGGGCGGAGACTTCAATAAACGATACCGCCGGATAGCGCGCGCGTAGTGCATCACAATGTGCGCGCGCCTCGGGCAGGTCCATTTTGTTGGCCACCACCAAGAGCGGCTTGGCGGCGACTTCCTCGCTGAATTGTGCCAGTTCATCGAGCAGGACGCGATAATCATCCGCGGGATCGCGCTGATCCACACCGGCCATGTCGAGCAGCACGACCAGCAGGGAACAGCGCTCGATGTGTTTGAGAAAGTCATGACCCAGGCCGACATTGTCGTGCGCGCCCTCGACCAAACCAGGAATGTCGGCGATGACCGCGGTGGTGAAGTCCGGCAGTTCGAGCAGGCCCAGAATGGGCTGCAGGGTGGTAAAGGGATACGCGGCAATCTTCGAGTGCGCGCGGGTGATCGCCGTGATCAGGGTTGACTTGCCGGCATTGGGATACCCGACCAAGCCGATATCTGCCAGGATTTTCAACTCACAGGCCAGCACGTGTGTTTCGCCCGGCTCGCCGTTTTCGGCAAAGCGCGGCGAACGATTGGTGCTCGACTTGAAGTGCACATTGCCAAAACCGCCGCGCCCGCCGTGCGCCACCACGACTTCCTGGCCGTCTTCGTGCAAGTCAGCCACCAGCGCGCCGCTGTCGGCATCGCGCAGAATGGTGCCGACCGGCACGCGCAAGACGAGCGTCTCGCCGCGCCGCCCTTGCTTGTCCGTGCTCCCGCCGTTGCCGCCGTCTTCGCCGCGATAGTGCGGCTGATAGACAAAATCAATCAAGGTCGCCAGATTGCGGTCGGCGCGCACGATAACCTCGCCACCCCGTCCACCGTTGGCACCGTCAGGCGAACCGTGGCGATTTTCTTTGGTGCGGTAAAAGCTGGCGCAGCCGCGCCCGCCTTGGCCACCTTGCACATTGATTTTAGCGGTGTCAATAAACATATAGGGTCTCCCTCGTTAGGAAATTCTTTCGCGGCGAAAGAATTTATAACATTGCTACATTGCTACTTTCGTACTTTGCTCAATGCCTGCGCGCCAAGCCGCGCCGATAGTTGATGACATTGCGCCAGTGGCGGCACTGCCAGGCGCCGGCCGCGTCATATTCGAGGCCGACAATGTCGAAGCGAAACAGCCGGTCATGCAGTTTGTAGGTACGCATGAAATGCTGCGCGGCCTTGCAAACGCGGTGCTTTTTCCCCGCGGTCAGGGCTGCTTCGGGCAATTCGTCGCCACCCGCGCGGCGGGTTTTCACTTCGACAAACACCAGCGTTGTGCCCTCTTCGGCAATCACGTCCAACTCGCCCGTGCGGCAGCGGTAATTGCGTTGCAGAATGCGCAAGCCGTGGGCGCGCAGAAATTCGGCCGCGCGCCGTTCGCCTTCCACGCCACAGTCATCCGCGGTCGCGCGTGCTGTGTGCCAGCGCAGACTGCGTGAACGTACGGCGGTGCAAAGGGCACGCACCGTGGTCACGCAGCGCGCGCAGATGGTGCGCAGTGCCATAACCTTTGTGCTGTTCGAAGCCATACCCGGGGTAGGTGCCGGCATACGCGCGCATCAAGCCGTCGCGCGTGACTTTTGCCACAATCGAGGCGGCCGCAATCGAGAGACAGCGCGCATCGCCCTTGACGACGCACTCCTGCAGCGCGGCCAGCGCCGGAATCGGGCGGTTGCCATCCACCAAGACATACTCCGGCGCAAAAATCAGCGCCTCCAGCGCGCGCCGCATGGCCGCATGCGTCGCGCGTAGAATGTTCGTGCGGTCAATTTCCTCAACCTGCGCAATGCCGGTGCTGACGTGAAACGGACTGTCATCCCGCAAGAGGTGGGCGCCCAGCGTTTCGCGCTGCGCCGCGGACAATTGTTTTGAATCAAAGATGTCGCACAGCCAGGGATAGGTGGCACAGGCCTGTTCCGGCTCGCAGCACAGCAGCGCCGCCGCCGCCACGACCGGCCCGGCCAGCGGCCCGCGCCCGGCCTCGTCGACGCCGGCAATCATGCGATAGCCCTCCTGGCGCAGCTCAATTTCGCGCGCGATCAGGGCTGCATAGCGTGCTGTGTTATTCGCCATGGGCCGCCGCCGTGAAGCGTGCCACCAGCTCGAAATGCTTGGTGTGCGGAAACAAATCCAGCGGTTGCAGGGCCTGCAGGACATAGCCGCTGTCACACAGCTTGCGCGCGTCGCGCGCAAAGGTGTCCGGCCCGCACGAGATGTAGACCAGCCGGGGTGGATGCAGTTTCTTGAGGGCTGAAACCACTTTGTTGGTCAAGCCATTGCGCGGCGGATCCACGATGCACAGGTCAATCCGCTCGCCGCGCGCGACCAGATCAGCCAGATACTGTTCCGCCGTCACGGCATGAAACTCGGCGGCCGTGGCGCCCAGCGTGCGTGCATTGTCACGGGCACAGGTGATGCAGGCCGCGTCATGCTCCACCCCGATCACGCGCGCCACCTCCGGCGCCAACGACAGGCCGAACAAGCCCACGCCGCAATAAACATCGAGCAAGGTGTCCGTTGCGCACGGCTCGGCCATCGCGCGCACGACCTCGATAAACTGCGGCAGAATCCAGCGGTTCACCTGGAAAAAGCCGCAATAGGCGGCCGTGAAGCGCCGCGCGCCGACGGTGTACGTGCTGCATGCCGCGCCGCGCGCCGCACCGCTGGCGCAATCAAACGCTTCCGAGGTGACGTCGTTGTGATCATTCTTGAAATAACAGTACGGCGCGCCGTCATGCGTGCGCACCACCAACAGTTGATCTGTGCGCTGCAATGGATGGCGCGAGAAATCCTGCGCGAGCTCGAACAGCGGACAATCGTGCAATGCAAAAATCGCCTTTGATTTGCCGCACTCGCAAAAACCGTAGACACCATCCACGCGCGGATGCAAGTCAATCCGGTTGCGATAGCGCAGCGTGCGCGGCGAGGGCAGCATCGCACGGATAGGCACTGCGTCGGTGAAGCCACCCAGGCGCGCGAGGATGTCCTGCAATTGCTTGGTCTTGGCGCGCAATTGCTCGACATACTCGAGATGCTGATACTGACAGCCACCGCACATTTGATAATACTGGCACTGCGGCACGACGCGCGCCGGCCCCGGCACGCAAATCTCGACCAGCTCCGCCGTGACGAAATTGCGTTTGCAGCCGCGCACCCGTGCGCGCACCCGGTCGCCCACCGCCGTGTACGGCACGAAAACGACACAGCCGTCGGCGCGCCCGACGCCGTCGCCGCCAAACGCGATATCACTGATTTCCAGGGTGAGGAGCTCTCCTTTTTGCATAGCATCTGCATTATACTAGATTTGGCGCAGAATTGACACCGCCGCGTGAAGAAAAATCGGTCGGCGAACGAGTGTAATGCGGTTGCCGTGCGCCCGCTTTTATGCCGGCCAGCCGTGCTGACCGATCGTGCCGCGCGCATGGCTCGCACACTGCATGCGGCAGGCCCGTCGCCGCCGTGGATCATCACCGCCCGGATTGGCGATTGATCCATGTAACACGTTGCCGCGGAGAATTATCCGTGTAAAATAGTCGTCCAAAAAACGCCATGCGTTGCGCGCCACCCCCGCCGGATTTGTGGCACGGGCGGCAGGGCTACGGGGCGGGATTTCGGTAAAACCGGCACCGATTTGCTTTTTTGACCTGGAAATGCTATACTAGCTGTGATTCATCCCAGCTTTGCGTAATGCAGTTGCTAGTTGTTAGTAGTGCAGGTATGATTAGCAGGGGTGAACTTAATTCACCATAGGATAGTCGATGAGTAAGCGTTTGTATGTAGGCAACCTTCCGTTCAGTACGACGGAAGACGATCTGAAGGCTCTGTTTGCGGAAGCTGGGACTGTGGCCTCCGTGTCATTGGTGACCGATAAAGACACCGGCCGCAGCCGCGGCTTTGGCTTTGTCGAAATGTCATCCGATGCAGAAGCGGACAAGGCACGCGAAGCATTGAATGGCCGCCAAATGGGCAATCGTGGCCTGGTGGTCAATGATGCCCGTCCGATGACCGAGCGTCGCACTGGCGGCGCTGGCGGCGCTGGCGGCAGCGGCGGCGGCGGTGGCTGGCGTGGCGGTGGCGGTGGCGGTCGCGATGACCGTCGCGGCGGCTACTCGCGCAGCTAATCGCTGTTTTCAGTGTAGTTGTAATGACACCGTACCCGCGCGGGTTTCCCGCGCGGGGCGGTGTCGTTTTGTTGCCGAATAGCGCAGCAAGGGAGTTGCGGCATGCTAACACCAGATCAGATTGAACGGCTTGTGCAGGAATTATGCGCGACGCACGGTACGCCGTGCGCGGCGCACGCGCGCGTCGGCATCACGCAGATTGCCGCGCGCTGGCGCGCGGAAGACGGCACGCCCGACGACTTCGCCGCGTTTGTCCGCGCGCGCTTTGTCGGCGACGATGCCCGGCGTGCCTGCCTGCTTGAGCGGCTGGAAGACGCGGTCTTTCATGTCCACGGCCATTTGGCTGAAATCCGCCGCATGCTGCATCGCTGGCAGGATGTCGCCCGCACGGATGACCCCGGCATTGATGACCTGCTGGCGCAATTCTCACCCGCGCCGGATCTGCGCGAGGAATTGTACCGCAGCAAACTTGCGTTTGTTGCCTTGCTCAATTTCCCGACGGTGCCGTTTGCGGATATCTTCCGTGACGGCGCGCGTTGGCCGGTCGAGCACTGGGCCGCCGTGCGCACGGCCAACGCGGTCGCGTACCGCCTGCCACGCCAGCTTGATGATCAAGCCCGGGTTGCCCATCAGCGCGCCCAGGAATTTTATTACAATTTTCATATTCCGATTGATTGCATCACCCTGACCAACGGCGACAAGCCCTTTGCGGCCGGGCGGAAATTGCTGGCGCACTGGCTGGTGCGCGAGGAAATCCGCGCGGGCTATGGCGCGCCCGACGGCCTGCCGCGCCAACGCGTGCTGACGCGTGTGATGGGCCGGCATGTCGACGGCTCGATTCCCCAGGCAGTGATGGCCGGTGCCGCGACAACCTGGGAGCCGCTCAGCAACACCTGCACGGCCGCGACCGGTGTCGATACGGCAACACCGGTCGGCCCGCAACGCTACGCGGTCTGGCATGACCTGTTCGCCCTGGCGCGCGCGACCGATCCATTCTATCCCGAATACCCGACCCACATCCAGCGCGCGTGCGAGCTGCACAATCAACTACCGGTGGCGCACATCGAACAAGTCTTGACCGAGCTGTTGGCCGCACCCGCGCGTGACATCATCATGCAATTTGCGCAGCAGCGGCTGCAACGCCCGCTCGAACCATTCGATATTTACTACAACAATATCGCGCCGTGCGAGCCGATTGCAGAGTTGAACGCGGCCGTCACGCGCCGCTTTCCGCGTTTCGAGGCAGTGCAGGAGCAATTGCCGGCCATCCTGCGCGAACTCGGCTTTGACGCCGACACGGCCGCATTCCTGGCCGCGCACATTCAGGTTGATGCCGCGCGCGGCAGCGGGCATGCCAGCCCGGCGGCGCTTCCCGAATATCGTTCGTTCCTGCGCACGAATCACGCCAACGGCATGCTCAACTGGCCTGGTTTGGTGACGGCAATGCATGAGCTAGGCCACTGCATCGAGCAGGTGGTCAGCTTGCATCATGTGCCGCGGCGGGCTTTGCGCGGCGTGCCGAATTTGGGTGTGACCGAGGCATTTGCCTTCACCTTCCAGGAATTCGCGCGGCCGATTGTCGGCGTGCCCTATCCGCCGCACTACGAGGCCTGCATGGCGCTGAACACCTATTTGAACGCCTGTGAAATTGCCGGCGCGAGCATGGTGGATTTGGCCTGCTGGCGCTGGTTGTACGCGCATCCCGCGGCGACGCCGGAACAATTGCAGCAGGCCACGCTGACGATCTGCGACGAGGTCTGGCAGCAGCATTTTGCGCGTTGGTTCGGCCACGATGAAAATCATCTCCTGGGCGCGTACCAGCACATGATCGGGATGATGCTGTACCTGCCGAATTATGTGATTGGCCATGTGCTGGCGCACCAAATTCGGGCGCACTTAACGACGCACGACCTGGCGCGCGAGGTGGCACGCATGTGTGCCCAAGGCAACCTGACGCCGCAGGTTTGGTTGCAGCGCGCGATTGGTCACGACCTCTCGCCGGCGCAATTGATCGCGGATGCCGCACGCGCCTGCCGGACGCTGGCCTGAGCGGCCCGCATGCGAGCGGCGGCGCATTGTCGTCCGCTGATGTGCCAACGTCACGGTTCAGGGGACCCGACACTTTGTGGAGGGTACCCTGCAACCGATTCTTGGAAGTCTTTTCAGAATAGTGTCTTAGTGATCTTTGATGTTCCTTCGATCAATTCGGATATCTCATCTTTTGTTGGCTCCCGAGACTTGTTGTGGTCACATAAATTTCGCAGGTCGCCAAGTCGTTGTATAAACCGCCATGTGGGCACATCGACAACACCGGCAGTTTTTAATGCATCATTGAAGTCGGATATGCAGGGGGATTTTTTGGTAATAGGTGTGTTATGGCTGTTACAGACCTCTCCCATGTGTTTTTCCAAAACGACTCCTGAAACTGCTCCGGCTGCCCTCAAGAATCCGTGTTTCAACAGTTCCCGTGATACATCAAGTTCTGAATCGAATAAGTCTGCCTGCACGAGTTGGCGGATGTCAAACAATGAGCTCTGAAAGCGTTTTTCTGCCGATGATAGGATTCCTCGTTGGGTTTGGAAGCGCATGGAAGCGATTGCAACGTCGCCAAAGTATTTTTTTCCGTACGAATCCGTATTTGATCGAACGCCAGTAAGCCAATCTTGGATCGTAAAGGTCGTGGCGTTAATTTGTTTTCGCTTGCCTTCACCTTGGTAAAGCAGCTCAAATTCTTTTAATCTGTCGGGAATGATCTGTCTGATTACGGAATGTGCTTCCGTGTACCAGCTCTGATATTCTCGCTCAAACGTGCCTTCGTATTTCTTCTTTATTTCCTGATGTTCTGGACTGAGCTTGCCCCGTTCCTCAAGGGCGCGCACCGTCAGGTCGGCGTCCATTTTCTTGGCGACGAGAAATAGAGAATCAAGATCCTTTTTGTATCTATCGAGGTTTGTTGTCATAGATCCTTTCCTCCAACTAGTCATTCTATATTGTACGTCTAAATTAGAATTTGACTGTCGACAGTATAGCATGTTCGTCATGTCTTGTCAAAAGTCATATGAATTGCGCGCCTTATGCTTGACATCTTGCGGTTCACGTCATATAATCATTGCATGGATATAGATATACATAGTAACCGTAAGCTAGGCAGCATGGTATGCCGCTGACCCGCTTTGAAACGCATGTTGTTGACAAGCGGGACTGGGTCGCGCGCTTTTACGCATCGCTTGCGCGCCAGCCTGATGAAGCGTTCAGCGGCGACGAAAAAGCGGCGTACGCACGCAGTCTTGCCGGCGATCACGAGAATTAGCAAGTGCAACTTGATTGCATTCCAATTGTGGCCGCGGGCGCCGACCGCGGCTGCAGAAGCCGGCCTGATCTATACGCACGTGGCGAAAAAGAATATTTTCGGAGTGCAAAGCCCGCTGGATGCATAAGCGCCGCCGCGCACGCGTGCCAAGCGCCGACATACCCAGATCCGGCGGTGCAAACACCGAAGCAAAGGAAAGCCTATATACTAATGAGTGCGCCTTCTATGTTGCAGCGTCCTTGTAGCCGCCCGCGGCGAGGGCGGCTTCTGCAGCCGCGGTCATCCGCGCCGTTGACGGGATCGCCGCCGTTGGCGGGACTAGCCAAGCCAGCTCCAAGCAGGCGCCCGCGGCCACAAGTAGAATGCAATCAAGTAAGCGCACTTATTAGTAACACGACGAACGCAAGTGCACCTTCGGGTTGGGTGGGTGGGTGTGCTGAGACCCCCACGGTACCGCCATGGCGGTACCGTGGGTGAATACGATTAAGTAACAAGGCGTGCCGGCATCCTTTTCTCAATCTCTGCTTCCACCGAGGCAAGCTCGGTGGGGAGCTACAGCACATACCAACCGCCGGATATGGGACATAGACGGCCTGCACGCGGGCGGCGCAGAATTGCTATAATCGCTCATGGCCCCGGTACAAACTTATATTACGGACGACGCGGCGAAAGTCATTCGCAATGCGATTGCCGAGGCATCCGGGCGCGAAGTCTTGTGCCTTGGCCACACCAATGCCGAACGCATGGTTGACGCCGTCGAGGTACTGGCGCGCGGCAATGCGGAAGCGGTCGTGGCCCTGACCCAGTTGGCCAAGTACGGCGATGTCGCGATTCACAATCATCCGACCGGCGCGCTCGAACCGTCCGAGGCTGATATGACCGTCGCCGCGCAGGCCGCGCTCGAGGGCGTCGCTACATTTATCGTCAACAATGAGGTCAGCGAGCTGTACGCGGTGGTCGAACCGATGCAACCGCCGCACGTGCATCCCCTCGACGCCGAAGCCTTGCTGGCGCTGCTCGGGCAGGATAGCGCGATGGCCCACGCGCTCAAGCGTTACGAAGAGCGCCCGGCCCAGCGCGACATGTTGCGCGAAGTGATCGCGGCCTTCAATCATGACAAGATCTCGATCATTGAGGCCGGCACCGGCACGGGCAAGACGGTGGCGTACTTGATTCCGGCGATTGCCTGGGCGGTGCAGAATAACGAGCGCGTGGTGATCTCGACCCACACGATCAATTTGCAGGAGCAGATCATGCACCAGGATCTGCCGCTGGTGCGCAAGATCATGCCGCACGAATTCAAGGCGGTGCTGATCAAAGGGCGCCGGAATTATATCTGCCTGCGCAAAGCAAACATGATTGAGGACGAGCCGGAACTGTTTGAAGACGACGATAGCACCGAATTGCACCAATTGATTGAATGGGCTTTTGTGACCAAGACCGGCGACATGGCCGACTTGGGCAGTTTCCCAAAGTCGCGCGTGTGGGAGAAGCTCCAGTCCAGCAACGAAACCTGCTTCAAGGCGCACTGCCCGTTCTTCAAGGATTGTTTTGTGTCGCGCGCGCGGCGCGAGGCGGCCACCGCCCAGGTGCTGGTGACGAATCACGCCTTGTTGTTTGTCGATTTGGTCTTGCGCGGCTTCGGCGGCGCCATGGCGGACGCCGGCATTCTGCCGAAATACACCCGCATTGTTTTTGACGAGGCGCACAACATCGAGGAAGTGGCCACCGACCAATTCGGCACGGACGCCTCGCGGCGTGGCTACCTCCGCACGATGAATTTGTTGTATCGCCGGGGGCGCGTACGCGAAACCGGCTCGCTGGCGGTCTTGCGCACCCACCTGCTGCGCGCCGGTGCAACGCTGCGCGACACGACCGTGACCGACGCCCTGCGCGACGCGCTTGATTTGCTGATCAGCACCCATTTGCCGGCCTTGAATTTTGCCGTGACGGATTGCTTTGAGGCGCTCGCCAACGAACTTGCCGCTGCCACGAAAAACGAGGAGGGCACGGTCCAATATCGCATCACGCCCGAACGCCGCGCGTCCGAACTGTGGCCCCGCTGCGTCGAACAGATGCAAACCCTGATGCAGGCCACGCGCGCGTTTGTCAGCGCGGCTGGCGCCGTCACGCGGCCGGCCGCCAAGTTGCCGGTCGAAGATGACAAACTAACCGGCTCGTTGCTCGAGGTCAACAGCCATGTCGAGCGCCTGGCCTTGTGCGCCGAGACGTTGCAAACGGTGTGCGGCGAAGACAATCCCGAGTTCGTGACCTGGCTCGAATCACGGATCGACAACACCTATCTGCATGTCAGCGTCAATCGCGCGCCGCTCAACATTGCCGAGCCGATGATTGCCAATGTGTACGAGAAATATTCCACGATTGTGATGACCTCGGCCACGCTGACCTCGCGCAAACGCTTTGATTTTCTTGAAAACCGCATCGGCCTGACAACCTACAAAGAACGCTTGGCGGGCACTACCACGACCGCGGGCCAGGCCCGGCCGATCGCCGAATTGTTGCTGCCGACGCCGTTCAATTATCGGGCCCAGACCATCATTGCCATTCCGACCGATCTCGATCCGGCGCACATCAAGGCCAGCCACGCCAACGCCGGCCAAGGCCATGCGCTGGGCGACGCAATTGTGCGGCTGCTGCGCATCACCAACGGTTCGGCCTTCGTGCTGTTCACCTCGTATGGTCTCTTGCGCAAGCTGGCCAAGGAACTACGCGAGGAGCTCGAGGCCGCCGGCATGCCCTTGTTCGTCCAGGGCACCGAGCATCGCGATGAATTGTTGAAGCAATTTCGCGCGACGGCGCATGCGGTCTTGTTCGGCACCGACAGTTTCTGGGCCGGCGTGGATGTGGTCGGCGACGCGCTCCAATCGGTGATCATTACCAAACTGCCGTTCCGCGTGCCGACCGAACCAATTGTCGAGGCGCGCACCGAATACATTGACCAGCATGGCGGCAACGCGTTTGTTGATTACACCGTGCCGCTGGCAGTGATCAAATTCCGGCAGGGCTTTGGCCGCCTGATTCGCAGCAAGAGTGACTACGGCATGGTGGCGATTCTCGACCGGCGCGTGCTGGAAATGCGCTATGGGCGCTGGTTTCTCGAATCACTGCCAGAATGCACGCACGTGGACGGGCCGCTGGAAAAAGTGGAAGAGGAGGTCGGCGCATTTTTCGCGCGCCACCGCGCCGGCAGGAAACGTCACTTGAAACTTGATCCTTGAAACTTGTGGTAGAGAATCCGCTGTTGGACATTTGACGTTGGGCGAAAACACGCGCGGGGCGTGACTTACTAATGAGAGCGCTCTCTGCTTTGCGTCGTCCTTGTAGCCGCCCGCGGCGAGGGCGGCTTCTGCAGCCGCGGTCAGCGCCTGCGGCCACAATTGAAATGTCAACAAGTAAGCGCACTCATTAGTATCATTGGTCATTGGTCATTTCTTATTTGTCATTTGGAGACCCTTGACCGTTGACCCTTGACCCTGGTCCCTTGCCTTTGGCCCACGCCGCCGGCTTAGCGGATCACGACCGACAGCAGATAGACATCGCCGCCGGGCAGTTCAGGGCTGCCAATCAACGAGCGGCTGTTGGGCGTCAATGCCACTTGCGTTTCCCAGGCATCATAGTGGGGCACTTCCCAAATGATGCGTGCGCGAATGCGGCCGGCGGACACGCCCAGCGGCATGATCGAGACATTGCCTGTGCGTCGCAGCGGCAGCGTGCATGAGTTGTTCACCGGCACCTGCTGTTCGCTGCGCTGCAACAAGTGGTAATCGTGATAATCGAGCATGGCCACGAGATTAGTCTCGTTGCGGCGCAGATGCGACCAGCCCGCGCGGCTCTCGCGCTTGGCGGCTTCGCCGGTGAGATACAGGCGCGCGCTGACTTTGTAGTTGGCGCCGTGCGCGGGCACGGGCGTGGCGGCCTGGCCGGTGCCGGCGGCCGGCGCGGGCGACGCACCCGCCTGTGGCTGCTGGCGCAACAGTGGCTGCTTCAATGTTTCCGAGATTTGCCGGCTGGTTTCGCCATAGGCTTGGGGCACGGCGGCGGTGGTGACACTGATAGCGCTGCCCGGGCTGAACAGGGCCGGGCGTGTGGGCGCGGCTGCATCCGCCGGTGTGCCTTGGTGTTGCCGCGCGGCGGCCGGCGCCACGAGCGCGGCGCCCAGCGCCCACGCCACGATCCAGCGGCCATGCTTACGTGCTGCCATGCTTATCCTCCGGCAGGGTCACGCGTTGATATTCGATCGGTTGGAAGACCGGGGTGCCGTTGTGGGTGCGATAGATGACAAAGGCGCGCGCGGAATTGTGCTGCAGCAATTGACGGATGGGCAGATAATCCCACGCGACAATCAGCGCCAGCACGCACGCGACGCATGACAATGCAACGACCGGGCGCACAAACCAAGCGGCCCAGAGTTGATACCACGCCGGGGGCGCTTCCGCCGTGGCGCGCGCCAAGACGCGTTCGGCCATGAAGGCCAGGGTATGCTCCGGCAGCGGCTGGGTATAGGCCTGTTTCACCAGGGCCGCAATCCGGGCATGCTCCTGCGCGGCTTGGGCAATCCGGGGTGCCGGCGGCTCGCTCGGGCGCGCGCCGTCAACCCATGCCAACACGGTTTTTTTGTTGCGGTTCATAGTGCACCTTTCAAGTATGGTTCCAAGTCCTGACGCAAACGTTCGCGCGCATAAAACAAGCGCGACATGACCGTGCCTTCCGAGCAGCCCAAGGAATCAGCGATTTCCTTGTAGCTGAGGCCCTCGACTTCGCGCAAGAGCACCACCTCGCGGTGTTTGCGCGGCAACTTGTCGACGGCGGCGAAGATGTGCTCGCGCAACTCGGCGCGCAGCGCCGCGCGGTCCGGCCGGTTCGTATCCGACGGATCCGGCAACTCGGCCGGCGGCTCATCCACCGGCTCCATCAGCGCGCGCTTCTTGTGGCGCACCACATCAATCGCGCGATTCATCACCACGCGATACAGCCACGTGTACAAGGCGCTGGTCTGCCGGAACCGCGGCAGGCTGTGATACACTTTGATGAAGGCGTCCTGCACGATATCGAGGGCGTCTTCTTCGTTGTGCACCACCGAGAGCGCCACGCGCGTCAAACGGTGCTTGTAGCGGTTGACGATCACCACGAAGGCTGGCTCGCTCCCGCCCTGAAAAGCGGTGACAAGTTCGCCATCACTGGCCTCGTCGCGCACAACTGGTCTGTCAATCATTCCTGATCTCGACCGGGTGCCAGATGCGCAGCCGGGGAGCTCCTGTCATCTACGGGGTTAGACGTGCCGTTGGGCAATATATTCACAGTGGTTCGCTCATGACGCCAAGAGCACGGGCTTCCTGGCAAAAACAGGCCGCATGCGCCCGTGGCACGTGCACCGTGCAGCGGACTTCGTCGGCAAATTCGCACGCGCCAAGCTCGCCGCCGAGCGCCAGCAAGCGGTGGCGCAGCGTGTCAAACGCGCGGTACGGCGCGGTCAGCCGCAACAGCACCAGCGGCTGTTGCTCGACCACCGCGGCAGCGGCAACGACCAGATCGGCCGCCGCGCCATAGGCGTCAATCAAACCGCGCACGCCCAGCTTAATCCCGCCAAAGGAGCGGCAGACCACCAAGGCCACATTCCACAACGCCGCGCGTGTCAGGGCCGCCATGATCGGCCGCCCAGCCGTGCCGCCCGGCTCACCGGCGTCGCTGGCCTGCTGTGCCGGCCGGTCCGGATAACCGACCCGGCACGCCCAGCAGCAATGCGTTGCCTGCGGATGCAGTGCGCTGGCCGCGCGGACGCCGGCCTGCGCCGCGCCCACATCCGCCGCCGGCAGCAGCATGGCATAAAAGCGCGAGCGCTGCACGACATAGTCCGCGGATGCGGGGCTGGCAATGGTGCGGTAGTGCGCCATGCCGGCTACCTGCCGTGCGCGGCGCGCCGCCGCTCAGACAAAATCAGCCATGACATCATTGGCAAGCTCAATCCCGCGCCGGGTCAGCGCAAGGGTGTCCGGCGCGCAATAGTATAGCAAACCGGCCTGAATTTGTCGCTGAATCTGCGCGCCAAAACACTGCTGGTGCGCGGGGCCGACCGGCACTCCGCTGGTGCGGCGCAAGCCCAGAAAAATAGCCTCGCCGAGTGTCTGCCGCCGCGTCAGCGCACGCGCGTAAATCCGCACCGGCTGGCCGGCTTGAATGCGCCGGATGTACTCGCCGGGCGCACGTATCGTGCGAAAGCGCCGGCGCGGCGCGGCGGGCACGGGCCGGCAATACGAATGCGCGGCCGCGCCGAAACCGAGATAATCCTTGGCCGTGTCCCAATACGCCAGGTTGTGCTGCGCGGCATAGCCCGGCCGGGCATAATTCGATATTTCATAGCGGGTATAACCTTGGGCCGACAATATTTCTTCTGCCAGCCAGTACCAGTCCATCATGGTGTCGTCGTCCGGCCAGTGCCAGCCGTGTCCGCCTTCCTGCTGATAACGGGCAAAGCGGGTGCCGCGCTCGATACTCAACCCATACAACGAAACATGCTCGGGTTGCCACTGCGTCGCGATTTCGCGCAGCGTGCTCTGCCAGGTTGCCGTCGTTTGTTGGGGAATGCCATACATCAGATCCACGGACACATTGTCACACTGCTGTGCGCGCAGCAACGCAAAGGCGGCGCGTGCTTGGGCTGGCGTGTGCAAGCGGCCCAGCGCCGTCAACTCGGCGTCGGCCAAGGATTGCACACCGATACTCCAGCGCGTGACGCCCGCCGCCTGCAGTGCGCGGATCCAGTCAGACGACAATGAATGCGGATTGCATTCGACCGTGACTTCCCTTTGGGGCGCGCAGCGGCCGTGCGCCTGCAGTGCCGTGATAACCGGCACCAGCAGCGCGGCGGCCATCCACGACGGCGTCCCGCCGCCGACATACAAGGTTTGCGGGGCCAGGGCGCTGTCCGCTGTGGCAAAGGCGTCGCACTGCTGCTGGATGTCGCGCAGCAGTGCCGCGGCATACGCCGCATGCAGGTCACGCCGGCCCGCCACACTGGCAAAGGCGCAGTAGCCGCACTTGCGTTCACAGAACGGCAGATGCACATAGACGTGCAGCGGATAGGTCATACCCTATGACAAGCGCGCCAGCGCCAACGCAATCACCGTGCCCATCACCGCCCCATTCAGCCATGGAAACCACCGGGACGCGCGCTCTCCCAGTGCAAAATACTCGAAGAGAAAGAAGCCCAACAGCGGATAAATGAACGCAACCATACCCAGCGGCACGAGATACCCTTGCAGCACAATAATCAGCGCAAAACCGCTCCACAGCAGCGCGCACACCAACAGCGACATGCGGACCCCCAACGCGACCGCCGTCGTGCGCAAGCCGGCATCGCGATCAGGCAGAATATCCGGCACGGCCGACAACAACTGCAGCCCACTGGCCCAGCACACGGCGGCGGCAATGACCGGCACGGCGGGGTAGTGGCCACTGGTTTGGTAGTACCCCAAGAAGCCCGGCAGCACATACAGCACACTGGCGAGCAAATCCAGGACTGGCCGCGCTTGCAGGCGCACCGGCGGCAGATTGTTCAGCACCGCCAGCAGCAAAAACAGGCCTAGCAACAACTGCGCGTACCAAGTATGCGCCTGCCTAATCAGCACGCAGTTCACCAGCGCTGCGATCAAGACGCCCGCCGCGATCAAGCGGCGGTGCTGCACCGGTGCGCGCTGCTCGAACGTTTCGGGCGTTTCGGGCGTGTCATGCAGCTCGGTGGGCTCATGCTCATACAGGGCATGGGTGCCGTAGAGCAACAGGTTTGCAAGCGGCAGGAAAAACACAAGATGGGCCCAAAAGCGCCACGGCAGCAGGTCATCCAAGCGCTGCGCGCCCAGCGCAAAGCCCATTGCGTACATCCCACCCAAGTACACCCACACGCGCGGGCGCGAAACCTGCAGAATGATGCCAAGCCAACGCATGTTCATTTTGTGCGGGTGACGCTATACTCGACCAGTTGACGCAGCTGCTCCTGCTGCGCGGCGGTGACCGGGATCGCGGTCACACAGGCATGGGCGGCGCGCGCCCGGTCGCGGACCAGGGCATCCACCGCCGCTTTCGCGCCACTGTCCAGCAACATCCGCCGCACGTAGGTCATGTCCTCGGCAGTGACCTGCGCCGCGCCAAACAACTGGCGCAGGCGCGCCGCATCTGCGGCGCCGACCCGCGCAAACAAATAGTGATGATAGACCGTTTTCTTGTTTTGCATCACATCCGAACCGACCGGTTTGCCGATTGCCGTCGCTTCACCGAACAGGCCGAGTTCATCATCTTTAATCTGGAAGATAATGCCCAGTTGTTCGCCCAGCGCGCGCACCGGCGCCATGGTCGTTGCTGGCGCCCGCGCACACAACAGGCCGGTTTCGAGCGGCACGCAAAACGTGTAGTGCGCCGTTTTCGAACGATAGAATTGCAGAATGCTGTCCAAACTCGCCGGCGTGCCCGACAACGACAGCTCGAGATCATCCATTTCGCCCAGGGCCACATGCGCAAACTCGCGCGACCACAAGCGCACAATGCGCCGCAGCACCTCGGCCTCCGGCGCCGCGTCGCACAACAGCGAATAGGCCGCGAAGAAGCCGGCATCTGCGGCGCAGGTTGCCAGCGCCTCGCCGACGCGCCGGGCGCGCGCGGGCGTCAGGTTCAGCGCCGTCGCAAACTGCCGGGCATAGGCCGCGTGCAACGTCGGCGCGCCGCGCCGCTGCAGGTCCTCATCAATGATGTCGTCATGCACCAAAATGCTCGAATGCACAATTTCGAGCGCCGCGCCGATGTCGTACAAGCCGTCCGTCAAGGTGCCGCCGCCCAATTCGCAGCCCAGCAACGCCAGATTGCCGCGCAGCAATTTGCCCTGGCCGGCAAAGGCCGCCAAGCGCGGCAACGCATCCGCCGCCCATTTGCTGATCGCCGCCGAGCTCTGCGCTTCGGCCGCCAAGAACGCCTCAATCCGCGCCCGCAGGCGTACCGCCCGCGCCGCGAAACTATCCATGATGTGGGTCATACTGGACGCCCTGTGCGCAGTGTTTCCTCACCAGCCCGCAGGAGCTGAGCACACCGCCGTCCGCCGTGGGTGCGCGGCATCACTCCAGCATCACGGCGGCGGCAATGACGGTGGTCCACAAGCCGTTCTTGTCACCGCGCGCCGATTGGGTGACATTGGTCGCGCGCACAAATTGCTTGCTCATTTTATACTCTTTCTTGCGCTCATCCCAGGCCGTGTTTGGGTCAAGGTCAATGCCGAGTGTGGTGGCCAGCATGGTCGCCGCCAAGTCCTCGGCATAATCGCCGGCGGCCTCATCTGTCTGGCCATAGCCGTGGTGCTCCGACAGATACCCGAAGGAATCGCGATGCGACGGTTGGGCCGCGCCGATGGACGCCACCACCTGGCGGCCCGATTCGTTCGTCTCGGCGCGCGCCATGACGACAAACGTGATCGCGCCCGGCTTGAGTTCTTTCAAGCCCTTCTTCAGCGGCACGATCTTGCACTTGGGCGGCAAGATGCTGCTGACCGTCACCAGATTGCAATGCGCAATGCCGGCGCTGCGCAGCGCGGCCTCGAAGCTCTGCAGCTTTTCTTTGTGGCGCCCGACGCCTTTAGTGAAGAAAATGCGTTTGGGAATAAGCATGGCGGTACTGGTTGACCTCGCAACGATTACGCGGCCTTGCGCCGCCCGGCATGTTAGCACGCTGCCACAGCGCTGCTTTGCTGCGACAGAAACATGCTACCGATTGTCGGCCGATTTGTCAAGCCGCGGCCCGTGCAGGGCGCACGGCGTAAAAGTTGCAGTGTCGCAGCAGTGCCCAACAAAGAAGGTGCAGGACAGAAGAATTTTCCTGCACAGGTTTGCCTCCCCACCGGCCTTGCGCCGGTGGAAGGAGAGATTGGCAGGCGCGCCGGCGGTGCCTGCCATTAATCTGATTCACCCACGGCGCAAGGCCGTGGGGGTCTTCAGACGCTAGGCACATCGCACGCCACGCGCTTCAGTGACAGGTGTAGAGCACTATTGTTCCACAGAAAAACGCAAGCAAGTCCTTGGGTCAGGCCGTTCTATCTCACAATCCTGCAACCATCTTGCCGTGCGCCCCCAGTGCATGCCCGTGCCGGCGCCGCATGTCGGCCACCGCATCTTCGGTCACCTGAACGCCGGTAACGTGTGCGTTGAAAGAACGCCGGCCATCAGGTTTATAAATTCCTTCGTGGCGCAGAAATTTCACGCGCACAATTCGCGCACCAGCGCGGCGTAAAAGTGCGTCGCCACCGCCAAATCCTTGATCGTCACCTGCTCATGCACGGAATGCGCCAGCTCCTCGCGCCCGGGCGCAAAACCAATCGTGGGAATGCCGAGCCGGCCCATCGTCGCGACACCGTTGGTGGAAAATGTCCAGACGCCCAGCGTGGGCGTGCGCGCCGGCAAGGCTGCTGCTGCCGCGCGCAGGCCGGCTTGCACCAAGGGCTGCTTGTCTTCCAGCACCCAGGTCGGGAAATAACTTTCCTGGGCCACGGGCAGTCCAGTCCAGGCGGTGCTGCGATACTCGCGCACGGCCACGTGGGCGCGCGCGGCCCGCACGCCTGGCAAGGCGCGCAACTCAGCCAGTGCACTCGCCTTGGTCTCGCCGCGCGTCAGCCGCCGGTCAAGATAGAGGGTGCAACCATCCGCCACCGAGCACAGCGACGGGCTGCGCGATTCGATCCGCGCAATCGTCACCGAGCCCTTGCCCAGCAGCGCATCGCGCCGCAGGCGTTTGTGTAATTGCTCGATTTCCAGAATGATCGGCGCCGTGCGGTAAATTGCATTGACGCCGCGATCGCAATGCGCGCCGTGGGCCGCCTTGCCCTTGATGCTGACCGTGATCTCCATGCGCCCGCGGTGCCCGCGATAAACCCGCAAGTCGGTCGGCTCGCCCAGCACGACCCAGTCCGGCTTGACGCCCTCCTTGGTGATCAAATGCCAGAGTGGATAGCCGTCGCAATCTTCTTCGAGCACCGAGCCGACGACATACATAGTCACATGCTTTTTCAGCGCCGGGTCGAGCAGCAGCGGCGCGTAGGCCATGCAGGCCATGGCCGGTTTTTCGTCCACGGCGCCGCGGCCATAGATGACGCCCTTGCGTTCGAGCGCGGCATACGGGTCATGCGCCCATTGCGCGCGATCGCCGATGTCAACGGTGTCAATGTGCGCGTCGAGCATGAGCGCGCGCGGGCCGCAGCCCCATTGGCCAATGACATTGCCGAGGCGGTCGGTCCAGACTTTGTCATAGACGCGCAGCGCGCGCAGTTCCTTGGCAATCCGCGCCACGACAAGTTTCTCTTCGCCGCTCAACGACGGGATGCGAATAATGTCGCGCAGAAAGCGGGCAACGCGGGGCGTCACGCTGGCAACGGTAGCACTCATGGTCATCCTGCAGTGTTGGTTCAATGGAGATTGTAGCAAATATCACGCAATAGTTGTCTGCCATATGCTATACTTTCACAACTTCAACAAGGAGCCTGAACTCATGACACGCAGAATTTCACTGATGGCCGTTGCGCTTGTTCTGGCATTGCTCGTGGCCGGGTGCAAACCGCCGGTCGCCAACGGAATCACCCAAGTCGCCACCATTGATGCCTTGCTGAGCGGCGTGTACGATGGCCACATGGCGCTGGGTACGTTGCGCGGCTATGGCGACTTTGGCATTGGCACATTTGCGGCGCTCGACGGCGAGATGATGTTGCTGGACGGCACCTTTTATCAAGCACGCGCCGACGGCAAAATATACCAGCCGGCGCTGACCGAACGGACGCCGTTCGCGTGCGTCACGACCTTTGTTGCCGATCATCGGGAAGCGCTCACAACGCCCATGAGTCTGACCGCGCTGGAAGCCAAGCTCGATGCCCTCGCTCCCCAGCAGAACGAATTTTGTGCAGTGATCGTGCGCGGGGAGTTCAGCCACGTGCGGGTGCGCAGCGTGCCGGCCCAGAAGAAACCATATCGGCCTTTGCTCGAAGTGACCAAGAGCCAAGCCGTCTTTACGCTGACGAATGTGCATGGCGCGCTGCTTGGCTTTCGCGCCCCGGCCTTTGTGAAAGGCGTGAACATACCGGGCTATCATCTGCACTTTCTGGCCGATGATCATGCGGGCGGCGGGCACGTCCTCGAGTGCGAAATGACCGATGGAACATTGGAAGCGGATACCGTGCACGAGTGGTTGAACATCTATCTTCCGACCGGCAGCGTGGCGTTTGCCACGGCGGATCTGCAACAGAACCGGGCGGTGGAGCTGCAGAAGGTGGAGAAGCAATAGGACTTATAAGACCAATAGGACATATTCCAATGAGCACACCAGAAAAACCCGGTTTTATCCCGCCGCATGGCTACTACGAGGCGTTGCTTTCCTATCAGAAGTCAGAAGTGGTCTATGATATCACGTTTTATTTTTGTCACCACTTCCTAACCATTGGCGACCGTACCATTGACCAAATGATACAGGCAGCCCGCTCCGGGAAACAAAATATCGTGGAAGGCAGCAAAGCATCCGGTACTTCCAAGGAAATGGAGATCAAGTTGACCAATGTGGCCCGCGCCAGCTTGGAGGAATTGCTGATGGACTATTGCGATTATCTGCGCGTGCGTGGCCTCCGGCTGTGGGCGAAAGATTCCAAGGAAGCGCGCTTTGTGCGCAAGCTGGGTAATAAGTCCCATGTGACCTATGAGTCTTATCGTGAATTTGTTGAAACGCGCCCGGCCGAAGTGGTGGCCAATATTGCCGTCTGCCTGATTCACCAGACCAACTACCTCTTGGATCAGCAGCTCCGCCGTTTGGAACAGGATTTTCTCAACGAAGGCGGGCTGCGGGAACGCATGACTCGCGCCCGCTTGCAGCACAGAACTACGCCAGGTACGGATACTCGCTCATGAGCGTGTTCAGCAGCGCCAGTGCGGCCGGCACGGCCGCGTCGGCCGGCGTGGTCGCGGCGCAATCCCATTGGCCGTCGCCATTGTTGCGCGCGTCATAGACCACATTGGCGACGCGCAAGCGGATGACGCCGGCCGCGTTGGGCTTCAATAAACAGCCGTTGGCGGTGCTGGCCTCGAACGCGGCGTCCGACCAGAACACGGTGAATTTGTCTTTGTAGGGCGCGCCTTCATACGGGCAGAACGTCGCGCAATTGCCACACTCATTACACCAGCCGTCCAGATGCACAATCTGGGCGCGGTTCTTGAATTGCGGGTGTTGCACGCGCACGGCGATGTTCGCGCGATTGGGACAGACCTCGACGCATTTGTCGCAGACCATGTCGCACAGCAGGCAGCGCTTGGCTTCCTGAACGCCGTCCTCGTCGTGCACGGCGCGCAGAATGCGTTTGGCGCCCAGCACGTCATGCATGAGTGCATCCTGGTCATGCGCCGGCGCGGCCGCGACTAGGGCCGGCACGCGGGTACCGGCAGTCTGCACGATGTTGTCGGCGATCATGCGCGCATCGGCAATCGCGCGGACGACGGTGGCCGGCCCGTGCAGGGCGTCGCCGCCAATGTACACGCACGGCA
The DNA here is from genome assembly GCA_964397565.1 of uncultured bacterium. Lineage (GTDB taxonomy): Bacteria > Auribacterota > UBA3054 > UBA3054 > JAPLST01 > JAPLST01. Next base: position 15,790 of record CAYNJC010000004.1, on the reverse strand, counting down.
GGCTGGTCTCGCCGGTGGCGGGATTGACGACAAGGTGTTCGCGCGCATCGAGGTGTACGCCGTTGCGCTGCAAATAACCAACATCCACAGTTTCGCCAATGGCCGCAATGACACTATCCACGGCCAGCTCCTCGAATTGGTCCGGCACCGCCACGGGCGCGCGGCGGCCGCTCGCATCCGGCGCGCCCAAGGCCATCACTTGGCAGCGCAGGCGTCCGTCCTTGGAAAACTGCACCGGCAGGCGCAGTTCTTTGACGATGACGCCATCGCCGACGGCATTGTCGAATTCTTCGCGATCAGCCGGCATCTCCGCGATCGTGCGGCGATACAACAAATAGACCGTCTCGACGCCCGGCACGCGGATTGCCGCGCGTGCGCTGTCCATGGCGGAATTGCCGCCGCCGACGACGGCGACGCGCCGGCCCACCTCGATCCCGCTCGCATTGCCGCGGCATTGCCAGAGGAACTCGAGCGCGTGAACCACCTGCGGATTGTCGCCTTCGAGCGGCAGCGCGCGTGAACAGCCGGCGCCGATCGCCAGCACTACATAGGCAAAGCCCTCTTGCTGCAGGCGCGCGACCTGCAACTCTTCCTGCACGTTGCGCTGCATGGCGACGCCCAAGCGGCCCAAGAGAGCAAGATCGTGGTCAATCGCGGCTTGCGGCAGGCGAAAATTCGGAATGGCATTTTGCACCACACCGCCGGCCGCCGGCGCTTTTTCATAGACCTGCACCGCAAAACCGGCGCGCGCCAGAAACGCGGCGGTGGCCAGCCCGCACGGGCCGGCGCCGATGATGGCCACGCGCGGCAGCGCCGCATTGCGCTGCTGCCGCACCATGCGCGCGAACTCGTCAAAGCCGCGCGTGGCGGCGATGCGTTTCAAGTCACGAATCTCGACCGGCGCCTCGTAATCACCGCGCGTGCAATTGCCCATGCAGGCATGGTCGCAAATATGGCCGGTGATGTTGGGGAGGGGATTCTTGTCATAAATCACGGCCAGCGCCTCGGCATAACGCCGCGCCCGCAATAAGCGCGCGTACTCCGGCACGTCCTGCTCGATCGGGCAGGCATGCCTGCATGGCGCGGTGTAACAATCAAACAAAGGCAGTGCGCGCTTCACCTGCACGGCGTCGAACCCGCGACTTGCTTTCTGATAGGCCGCGTCGGAAAGCGCCGCGTCGGCCAGATGTTCAAGCGCGGTAGCATCCACGCGCTCGCATGCCTGCCAGCGCGGCCGCGCCGCCTCGAGCGCCTCGGCCATTTGGGTCAAACGATAATAGCCGCCCGGCTTGAGCAAATCAGTAGCCAGCGTGACGGGCTGTGCGCCGGCGCAGACCAAGTCAACTAGATTGCCCAGATGGGCGCCGCCGGAAAATGACATCGGCAACCGCCCATCAAATGCATGCGCAAGCTGCGCCGCCAGCCGCACGGTCAATGGATACAGTGCGCGCCCGGACAAATACATTTCTTCGCCGGGCAGCACGCCGCGCGTGTTGCGCACCGCCAGGGTATTTGACAATTTCACGCCAAACTGCCGGCCGTGTTCGCGGGCAAAGGCCTGCAAGCGCTGGACCATCGGCACGGCATCCGCATACTGCATGTCATGTTCAAACGACGCCGGCTGCAAGGCCAGCGCACCAAAGCCGCATTGCCGGAAAATGTCACGGACGGTCGCATAGCCGAGCAAAGTCGGATTGAGTTTGACATACACATCGAGCTGCTTGTCCTGCAACAAATAGCGGCAGATGTTTTCGATGTCGTGCGGCGGGCAGCCGTGCATGGTCGAGAGCGTGACCGACGGCGCAATTTGCGCGGCGATGGCGTGCTGGGCCAACGCCGGCGTGTGCAGCGGATTGCGCGCGCGATCCATGGCCAGCGCGCAATACGCCGCAAAGCGTTCGCCGTGCCGGGCATTTTTCAGCGTCTCAATGAAGGCATCCACCTTGGCCGACTTGATGCCTTCGAGGTTGTAGCCCACGCTCATGTTGAAGACAAACGGCCGGGTTGCTCCGGTCCACAGGCCCAAATGACAGGCAATCACATGCAGCGCCACCCAGGCTTTGAGATATTCATCAGCCGCGGCCGGGACGCTCAATTCGCTCGACCATTCCGTATTGTAGCCCTCATCCAGCGCCTCGATGCACGGCTTGGCGATCTGCAAGTCATCCAGAATCTGCACGGTTTTCAACTCAAAAAAACGCGCGCCACACACGAACGCAGCCACAATATTCTGCGCCAATTGCGTGTGCGGCCCGGCGGCGGGGCCAAACGGCAGGGGCACCGTGGCGGCGTGCGCCGCGGCATCCGGCGTGTGAAACACCGCGACGGGCACGCCAAAAACGCTGGCGTGCCGGCGGTGTTCCCGCGCCATCCAGTTTAATAAATCCGCAAAACAGGTTGGTTGCATCATGTCGCTCATGCTCGTGCGCTCGGGAAAGTTGTGATGCACTAGTGTAGGCGGATTCGCGCGCGCTGTCAACTGCATGCTGCGACGCCCACGGCCATGTGCCGTGCGTGAAGAAGAGTGAGAAAAATGCGGCGCACGCGCTGGTGTTTCAAGCTCCGCGCTACAATGAGGCGCGCGCCGCAAAAGAATGGACCACGATTGGTGTGGCGCTGCCTCAGTGTTTCTCGACGTGCGGGCGGATGGCCTGCCAGTAACGCACGGTGCCGTCCTGCAGTACGGCCGTGATCGTCAGCACGCCCGTGTCATCCTTCTTGCCGGGCACCGGGGTGATGTGCAGGATGGCGCGCCCGCCGGTGTGATCCACGGCGATGGGCGAGACGGTGTCAAGACTCGGCCATTGCCAGCGCCAGCCGCAGCCCTCGACCGTGATGCGCGTGACCTGCTGCTCAAGTGCCTCGTCGCGGAGAGCGAGGACCCAGTCAGGCTGCTGATCGACGCCCGCTTTAACAGAGAGGCCGACGAGATCGGCGCCGTCACTGTCGCGCCATTCCGCCGCGCGCGCCCATTCGGCGCCATCCGCCAGCGCAGTCCATTGCAGCAAGGTGCCGTCCGGCAAGATGGCTTCGACGTCAAACTCGGTGCCGGGCTTCACCAAAAACGGGTCCAAGAACAGTGACGCCGGCGCGCCATTCTGGGCTTGCCGGACGGTCAGCACGTCGGTCGTCTTGATCTCCTCATCGGTTTCGCGCGGGAACAGCCAGGTTTTGCCGCCGGAAGTGATCCGCCAGCGATACGGCTGCATGTTTGCCAGCTTCTCGTGCTGCAGGTCAATCTGCCACGGCTTCATGTCCGACGTCGGTGTGGGACGGACGCCCGTCTCCGACTCAGGCTGCTGGCCGCGCCAGATGACGTTGTCGGCCCGCAATTGTTGCAAGCTCATCACGCCCCAATTCAGGACCGCGCCATTGGCCAGCACGGCCGAGACGTAGAAAATGTCGCCGGCGCGCTCCATGGCCGGCTCGAAATACAAATCCGCGCTGGTGCCTTGCAGGCGCGGATGCAAGGCGCGGGTGGTGAAGTCGGTCTTTTTCTTGCCGGCCTCAACCGATTCCCAGATGCACTTGGCGCCACGCACCACCCAGCGCACCGGGCCGGCCAATTGCGGCGATGCCACCCGCAAATGCCAATCCCGCACGCCGTTTGGTTTGTCGCTTTCAAACATACCGACATAGTCTTGGTCATCCTGGCCGAACCACTCACCGCCGGCTTCCCAATCGCTGCCCATGCCGATGACTTTCCAAAGTGCCCACGACTTGTCCGGTTTGACCAGCCGCACAAAGAACTCGTCGCCACCGGTGGCCAACACCGGATTGATGTTGACGACCAGCGCGCCATTGCGCGCCTCCGCCAACAGCGGGCCGATGCCGGTGACGCTGTGGCTGCTCCAACTATCGAAACAGCCGGCGCGGCGCAGGCGATTGCCGATCGGCGAGTACGGCAGCCAGACGTCCACTTGCGCCGGCGCGACCTCGGCGAAGGGATGGCTGATCTCGATCTGCCAGTCGCGTATGCCGTCGCCTGCGGCGGCTATGGGGCCAAGCCGGTCGGTCACGCCCTGGCCGCGCCAGGTTGCGCCTGGCAGCCATTGCGCGCCATCGCTCAGCACTTTCCAGGTCAGCATCTTGCTGTCCGGCAAGACGGCTTCAACCTCGAAGATGTCGCCGGGCCACGCCAGCAAGGGATCAAAAAATAGATCCACCTGTGAACCCGCTTGCTTGACCGTCAGATAAGAATTCCAGATAGTAATGGCTTTGTCATAGGGGAAGTGCCATTGGCCGAGATCCACCATCGAGTACCACAGGCCGCCGCGCACGCGCCACGCGGCGGGATGCACCGAACCCAGCGCATCGCTCTGCACTTGAATATGCCAGTCGTTAATGCCGTTGGCAATCGCGGTGCTGCCGGAGCCGACCAGGTCTTCAGAAGGCGGAATCCAAAAGGCGCGCTCGGCGCACAAAGCGCATGAGGTGATGAAGGCAATCAACAGCAAGGGTCGTATGACGATGTGCATGACAGATCTCCCGTGGTACAGTCGTGAATTATTTGCAGGGCGGGCCGGGCATCAGTGGCGTCGCACTGCCGTGAACTACTCCTTTACATCCAAGCAAGGCATCGGCGACGGCGCGCACGTGCGGCGCCATGCCGTGCAAAATCAACACGCGCACGGTGTACTGATCGTGCACATAATAACTGGTGTCGCCGACGACATAGGCGCGCTGGCGCGTCAGCACGGCCTGCAGCGCGGCGGTGACATGGCGCGCACGATTGTGATACACCATGCTGACGACGGCGGCGATCGGGCCGGCACTCTCACACCAACTGCGCCCCACCAAATGGTCGCGAATGATTTCGCGCAAGGCGGCCGAGCGATTGCGATGGCGGGCCTCATGCACAAAGGCATCGAAGCGCTCCAGCAAGCCGCGTTCGAGCGAGACACCAAAACGAATCATGGCGTGTGCTCCGGCGGTGTGTCGGACAGGGCGGACACAACGGCGTCCGCCAGCTGCGCGGCGTCGGCGTAGCACGCCACGTCGAACCAGCGGATGCGCGGGTCTTTGCGGAACCAGGTCACTTGATGTTTGGCAAAGCGGCGGGTTGCCTGCTTCACTAGTGAGACGGCGGTGGCCAGATCATATTCACCGCGCAAATGCGCGAGCAGTTCTTTGTACCCGATCGCCTGGCTGGCGGTGCGATGCTGTTCGAGGCCGGCCGCGCGCAAGCCGCGCACTTCATCCAGCAGGCCGGCGGCGAGCATGGCGTCCACGCGCGCATCAATCCGGCGGTACAATTCCGCGCGCGCGAGCGTCAAGCCCAGCAGCACATAGCGGGTGGCGGCGGGCGCGGCCCATTGGCCTTGCTGGGCCGAGAGCGGCGTGCCGGTGACGGCATAAACTTCCAGGGCGCGCACGATCCGGCGCAGGTCGTGCGGATGAATGCGCGCAGCGGCGGGCGCATCCACCTGTTGCAGTTCTTTGTGCAGGTGGGCGCTGCCGTGCTGCTGGGCCAGCAAGGTCAATTCCTCACGCACGACGGGCTGGCGCGACGGCGCGTCACACAGGCCGTCAACCAGCGCTTTGATGTACATGGCGGTGCCGCCGACCAGGATCGGCCGCGCGCCGCGCGCCGCGATGGCCTGTTCGGCCGCGCGCACGCGTTCCAGAAATTGGGCTGCGTCCGACGGCTCGTCCAGCGCGCAACAGTCAATCAGATGATGCGGTACACGGGCCTGCTCGGCCGCGCTTGGCTTGGCCGTGCCAATGTCCAAGCCGCGATAGATTTGCATTGAATCGAGCGAAATGATCTCGGCCTGGCCGCGGCCGGCGAGGTTGAGCGCGAGCTGCGACTTGCCCGTGGCAGTCGGCCCAAGAATAATCAGCGGCGCGGCCGGGCCCATGCGGGCTAGTTGGTTTGCGGCGTGCCGGCAATAACGGTGCCGCCCGTCCAGCGGGCCGTGCCCAGCACACCGAAGGTCAGCATCTTGCCGTCGCGCGTGGTCGTTGAGTAGACGTAATAGTCATGGTACGTGGCGGTGATGCCCTTGGCGACCTCGGCGGCACTTTTCAACTTGTCGATCAACGAGGCATTGGCCGCCATTTCCGCTTTGATAGTGGTGAGCAGCACTTCGCGATGGGCCACTTCGGGCGGATTGGTCAAAACCAGGATGATCCCGAACTGCACAAGGTTGAGGAGGAGCAGGAACGTTTTCATGGGCATGGACGGTTGACGATGAACGCTGCACTATGAACGCTGCACCGATTGTTTCAGCCAGGCCCAGGCCCGGCGGAACGGCTGCAACAGTGGTTGCCAGCCTGAGCGGCGGAAGAGCGAACGGTTTTCAATGCGCTGGACGGCGGCGCGCAACTGGCGCGCGTCATCCTCGATGCGCTGCAGTTTCTCGAGCGCCACGCGCAAGCCCTCGATCACGATCCGATTCTGGCGCCCAATGGCGGCGGTCATCAGCACGCTCATCTGCTGCATCCGCATCTGCGTCCGGTTCTGGCGTTGTTCCAGCGCGGCGCTGTAGCCGATCAGCCATTGCCAGAGGCGTTTCCACCACGAGCGCTGGTCGAGTTCGTCGAGGATTTTCTCGGTGACGGCCAGCAGTTCCTGCATTTGGCAACTGAGGGTGCGTACATCGCCGGCCTCGCGGCGGTAGCGCTCCTCGAATTCCTGCAGCAGATCCAAGGATGACGGCGTGGACGCGCTGAGCGCGGCTGCCGGCGCGGCGGCAACGGGCGGCGTGGATTCAGCCGGCATATCATTCCTCCTTGAGGGTCACGCTGACCACCTGCGGCAGCACCGAAATGACATTGCAGTTGGCCGGCGAAATCGCCTGGACGGGCATGCGAAAGCCGCTGCTGGTAACGTCGCGCACGTCGACAAAGACGAGCACGCTGCGCGGGTCAATCAGGGCGACCAGGTCGCGCGTGCCTTGCACGACGAGGTCCACGTTGACGGGCGAGAATTGTACACCGGCGGCATAGCGCGGGCGGCCCAGGGCAGCGACCGGAATGTTGCGCAGGGTGCGTTCGACCGGCTTGGTGTTGATGCCGATGCGCACTTCGAGCGGCGCTTTCTCGACGATGATCACCGGCAGATTGGTGGCGACGATGCGCACATTATTCTTGACCAGCGGCTTGCTCAGGTCGGTGATGTCAATCACCTCGGTCGGCACGGACTGCAGGGCGGCCATGACCCGCGCCGGGCCTTTCACCATCACCGCCGCCGGATTGGCCGTGATGCTGCTGACTTGATACCCCTCGCGCGGCTCGCCGACCACTAGTGGCACGACCGGCACGTTTTTCTGAATGGTGCGGTCAATCGTGATGCGAATGCGGTCGGGCACGATCGCCAACACGGTGCTTAACTTCTGATAACGCTCCGGGCCGCGATAGACAATCTGCTCGCCGGCTTTGAGCGCATACGACGGAATGATGTTCTCGGCTTCATCGCGCAGATCAATCTCGGCGCCATAGTCGCTGTCGCGCAATTTGTCCTTGTCGCGATAGGCGCATTGGACGACCACTTGAATGGTGTGCAACGGCTCGCCATTGGTGGTGAACCCTTGGGCTTGGAATTGTTCGCCGACTTTGATCGCATCCAACGGCACGCTCAGCACCACGGTCGTGCTGGTGGTGATTTGGACATAGGTCCAGACGATGACGGCCAACACGATCGAGACCAGACGCCAGGCCCAGTTTTTGACAATGAAATGGCGCGCCTGCTGCCAGCGCAGCTGCTGGCGCAGCCACAGCCGCAGGCGTTGGACGCGAGTGAGGGTGCGGCGAAAAGTGATGGCCATGGTCAGTGGGAGTAGGTCAACGCCGGCTCGACGTCCTTGATGAAGGCCAGCAGGCGGGTATAGGTGTCATCGCTGTGTTCGCCGGCGTTGCGGGCGGTGGAGAAGCGCACGAAGGCCCAGCGGTCGCTGCGGCCGCGGAAGATCAAGTTGAAGGCGGTTTTGAACGGCAGCCAGAAAAAGTCGCTGGTGGCATAGACACGGCCGTTCGGCCATTCGCGCTGATACCAATACATGACACATTCCTGAATGCCGGCCTGCTTGAAGCCGACTTCCATGCGCGCGACGGTGGTCGTGCGGCCATCCAGGACAATCTGGGTGGGGACGGCGTCGTCAATCGTCCAGCCTTGGCCGGGATAGCAGGCCTCGGGCGTGTGAATCGAGTGCTGATCGGTTTCGTTTTGGACCACGGCCAGCATAATATCGTCGGGGTGGCGATTCATACTGGCAATGCTTGCGAGCAGATGCCCCAGCGCAACTTGCAGTACTTGTTGCGGCGCACTGCCGGCCTGCAGCCAGCGCGGCATCGAGACGCGCAGCATCAGCGCCTGCTGCACAATGTGGGCGACCTCGGCCGTGGACAACGTGGCGCCCGGCAGCGCGACCTGCAGGCGCTGCGCGGCAAGCGCCTCGATGGCGTTGCTGCCGAAGTTGTCCGTCAGCAGGGCCGAGGCGGCCTGCACATACTGTTCATACAGGTTGCTGGCGACAAACAGGCCGCGATAATAGGCCGTGTCCTTGGGCAGTTGGGTCAGTTCTTCATCGGAGACGGGCATCTCAACCCGCACGCGCCCGCCCACCCGGGCGGGGAACGCGGTCACGTAATGGAGCGGCTGCAGCAACGCCTTGCCGGAGGTCAACGCCAGAAAATCATTGGCGGTCGGCAGGCCTTGGGCGTAGGTGATGCGGTGCTTGGCGGAATTGCCGAGATGATACATGGCAAAGACCATGACCAGCACGACCAGGACATGCTTCCAGAGGCGGCCGTAGTAGGAATAATCCGGCGTTCCTCCATTCCTCCGCTCCTCCATTCCTCCATTGCTACGCTCCTCCATCGCAGGCGCCGCCGCCTTCTTGGCGCGCTTGGCGGCCCTGCGCTCCAGCCATTCGGCGCGCTCGACGCCGGGCAGGCGCTCGAGATAATGGGCCGCCAGCCAGATCATGCCAAAACCCAGCATATAGACGATCATGCCCGGATACACATGAAAGTCAACCATGACCTTGCTGCCCCAGCCATCCGCCAAGTGGAACACGTGTTCGAGCCAGGTGAAGAATTTGCCGCTGTAGGCGATCAGCACGATCCGCATCGAATTATTGAGAATGGCCACCGGCGGGATCAGCGCCAGCATGACCACGCGCTTCCACCAGGTGCGCAGCATCAGGTAGGACAGCAGCAGGCACAGCACGGTCGTCATGATCAAGGATTGCAAGCCACTGCACGCGGAGGCCACGTCGAATTGCAGTTCGGGCATGTCGACCATCGAGACATTTGTGCCCTGGCGCAAGACCGTCACGCCAAACAGGTTGCCGGTGAGATTGATGAAGTCACAGGCGAGTTTGGTCGAGAGCAGCCGCATTTTCAGCGAAACCGTGCTGCTGGCCAACCCCCATTGCACCGAAAACAAACTCAGAAAGAGCGGAAACATCATCGCCTTGGCCAGCAGCCAGCCGCCCCAATAAAGGCAGAGCGCCCAGAGCAGGCCGACAAAGCCGATCGTCTGCATCGCGTTGATGTCGCCGCGCTTGAACGCCAGCGACCAGAGCAACGCGCCGACCACCAGCACCAGCCCGTAATAATTGATCCGCTTGGGCAAGGCGCGCAGACGCGTGCGTTGCAGAAAAACCAACAAGCAGGCCCCAATGAAAATGTAGAGACCATTTGCGTTGTAGCCGTGCTCACTGCCCCAGCTATCCCACGTGCGCAGCAACGGATAGCGATAGTTGAAAAACACCAGCAGGATGCCCAGCACAGCCAGCAAGACGAACGTGAACGGACGATAGAAGTCGCGGTTCTTATCGGGCGGGGTGGCCGCTTCGGCCGCTTCGGCCGGGATGGCCTCGACAGCCGGGTCTTGTTCAGGATTCTGCGGAGTGAAATCAGTCATGAGTGTGTTCAAGGGGTTAAGAGAACATAGCAGGTATTGTAGCATAGTTCGGGCCGCGCCGCAAGCGCAGACAGCCGTCCGGAACCGCGCCTGGTTGTTCCAATATATTGAATTGGTAAGGCGCTGTCCGATATGCGCTGTTCATCCGGGTTCAGGGCAGAAAGAGAGCGGCGGTGAATTTCTTCCGGCCGGCTGCCAAAGGGAACGCGGGTCACCCGACCCGCTGAAGGTACCGCCGAACTCCCGTTCGGCGTGCGTTTCTCCTCGTAGCCGCCGCACGGCGTGCGGCGTGCAGCACATACCGCGGAACGCCGTTCCGCGCCTACATCCGCGCAGAGACCCCCGCTGCATGCGTGCGTTTCTGTCCGTAGCCGCCGCACGGCGTGCGGCGTGCAGCACATCACGCGGAACGCCGTTCCGCGGCTACGTCTGCGCAGAGCCCCCGCGCCGCATGCGTGCGTTTCTGCCCGTAGCCGCCGCACGGCGTGCGGCGCATTGAAGGAAGCATCACTCGCGGAACGCCGTTCCGCGCCTACATCCGCGCAGAGACCCCCGCTGCATGCGTGCGTTTCTGCCCGTAGCCGCCGCACGGCGTGCGGCGTATTGAAGGAAGCATCACTCGCGGAACGCCGTTCCGCGGCTACATCCGCGCAGCGAGCCCCCGCCGCGTGCGTGCGTTTCTGCCCGTAGCCGCCGCACGGCGTGCGGCGTGCAGCACATCACGCGGAACGCCGTTCCGCGGCATCTGCGCAGAAACCCCCACGAACCCGCCGCTGGCGGAACCGGTGGAAGGCACACCCATGCGCGCGTCGCCGGTTCTGGATAGCCGCAGTAAGCGGCGCTGCAACACCGTGCGCCGCGCACGGTGTTGTCAGACATGCTTCAGCACGGAGTCGCCGAACTGCACACCCAGCTCCTGCGCGACCAGATTGCACTTGGCTTTCAGGATAAAATACATCGGCCGTTGGGTCTCGGCGTTGAGCGTCTCGAAATTGCCCTGGCCTTTGCTGATGATCACGTCGGCGGTGTCAAACAATTGGTGGAACGCGGCGCTGACATGCGCGAGCGGTGCGCCGATCAGGGCATTGCCGGTCTCAATCAGCGCGCAGACGTTGTCCATGCCGACCGCGCGCGCGTCGTCCCGCGTGGCATCATTGATAATCGGACCGGACTTGACCGAAAACGTGACGCGCAAGGCCGGGTGCAACTTCTGCATCGTCTCGATGAAGACGCGGTCAAAAACGATTTCGCCGGCATTGTCGCCAATGTAGAACACGGTTGCCGCGCGCGCCAGGTCGGCGCGCAGCCGCTCGAGATCGTTGACCGCAAAGGGTGTGTCGAGCGCGCGCCGGAGCGTGCCGTGTATGTCGAGCTGCGGGATGCCGAGATCAATGATATTGCCGGCGACGGCGAGCTGGGCGCCAACGGCGAGCGGATCGCCGCTGCGTGCGAGGGCGGTGTAGCACTCGGGCAGCATGGCGAGGGCCAGATCGTTGCAGCGTTTTTTCTCGGCGGCAAACGGATCGCGCCGGCCGCTTTCGCGCGCGACCAGGTCGTAGGCCTCCTGCGAAAAATCGGCGGGGGTGCCGGTCAGATGCTTGGCCGCATAGGTTTCGGCGACCAAGCGCAGGATGCGTTCCTGCAGCGCGGTATCGTCAGTGCTGTGGGTCACCGCAGTGTGTCCCTGGTTGATCGCGCACGGCAGACAGTCAAGCGCGACGTTCATGGGCGGCTGTCCTTTCAGCAGCAAGCCGCACACGTTCAACATTGAACATTGAACGACCAACATTCAACATTTGGCTGTGTAGCATAATGGTCAATCGCTGATGTCAGGCGTTGGGCGGCAGGGCGGCCAGCTTTTGATACAAGGCAAAGCGATCTTTGACAACCTTCTCGGCGCGCTGCATCAAATCAGCAGCCAGCTCGGGTTTGCGGTCTCTGAGCGTGCGCCAGCGATTCTCGCCATAGGCAAATTCGCTGAACGAGCCCTTCGGTTCGCGACTGTCGAATTGCAGCGGATTCTTGCCGTCCTTGGCGAGTTGCGGATCGAAGCGATAGAGCGGCCAGTAGCCGCACTCAACCCCCTTCTTCTGCTCGAGAAAACCGCGCGTCATGTTGATGCCGTGTGCAATGCAATGCGAATTGGCGATGATCAGCGACGGGCCGTCATAGGCCTCGGCTTCGCAGAACGCCTTGACCGTATGGGCTGCGTTTGCGCCCAGCGCGACGCTGGCGACGTAGACATAGCCGTAGGTCATGGCCATCAGCCCAAGGTCTTTCTTGCCGACCGGTTTGCCGGCGGCGGCGAACTGGGCGACGGCGCCGAGCGGGGTTGCCTTCGACATCTGCCCGCCGGTGTTCGAATACACCTCGGTGTCGAGCACCAGCACGTTGACGTTGCGGCCGCAGGCCAGGACGTGATCGAGGCCGCCGTAGCCGATGTCATAGGCCCAGCCATCGCCGCCCAGCACCCAGACCGATTTTTTGACCAGATAATCCGCCAGGGTCAACAGGCGCCGGCAGGGGGTGCACGTGCAGGCGGCCAGCAGGCCTTTCAGCGTGGTGACGCGCGCGCGTTGCAGCTCGATTAATTCCTGGGCGGATTGATCGGCGCCTTTGATCTCCTGGAGCAGCGTGACAAACGCCTTGCAGCAGGCACTCGTCAGGCACTCTTCAAGCAGCTCGCGGGCGGACTCGCTGAACTTGTCCACCGTCAGGCGCATACCGAAACCGAACTCGGCGTTGTCCTCGAAGAGCGAGTTGGACCAAGCCGGGCCGCGGCCATCGGCGCGCGTGCAATACGGCGTGGTCGGCAGATTGCCGCCATAAATGGACGAGCAGCCGGTCGCGTTGGCAATCAAGGCGCGGTCGCCGAACAACTGGGTGAGCAGCTTGACGTAGGGCGTCTCGCCGCACCCGGCGCAGGCGCCGGAGTACTCGAACAGGGCGCGCGCAAACTGGCTGCCCTTGACCGTGTCGCGCTTGAAGATGCTGGGCGGCGGGTCGGGCAGGCTGAGGAAATAGGCGAAGTTGACGGCTTCCTCCTCGCGATGCTCGTTCTGCCAATCCATGTTGATCGCCTTGCGGCCTTCTACTTTTTTATTCTTGCCGGGGCACATTTCCACGCAGGCGCCGCAGCCGGTGCAATCCTCGGGCGCGACCTGGACCGTGAACTTCAAACCGTCGAGATGGCCGCCGCCCTTGGCGTCGAGCGACTTCCACGTCGCGGGCGCCGTGGCGAGGCAGGTCGGCGGATAGGCTTTGATGCGGATCGCGGCGTGCGGGCAATAGATCGAGCACATGCCGCACTGGATGCAGGCCTCGGGGTCCCAAATCGGAATCTTGACGGCGATGTTGCGCTTCTCGTATTGGGTCGTGCCGGTCGGATAGGTGCCATCCACCGGGAAGACCGAGACGGGCAGGTCGTCGCCCTTGAAGGCAATGATCGGCCCGGTTACTTTTTGCACAAACTCGGGCGCGTCGGCCGGGACGGGCGGTGTCATGTGGATGGCGCTCGTCGCGCTCTTTGGCACGCTGACCTCCTGAATGCCATCCAGCGTGCGGGCGACGGCGTCGAGATTCATCTTCACGACTTTGTCGCCTTTGGCGGCGTAGGTTTTCTGAATGGATTTCTTGATCGCGTCCAGCGCCAGCGCCGGATCAATCACCTTGGCAATGTGGAAAAAGGCGGTCTGCATGATCGTGTTGATGCGCGCGCCCAAGCCCAGTTCCTCGGCAATCGTGACCGCGTCGATCACAAAGAACTTCAGCTTCTTGGCGATGAGCTGCTTCTGCACTTCGGTCGGGATTTTGTCCCAGACGGTCGCGGCGTCGTACAGGCTGTTCAGCAAAAACACGCCGCCCGGCTTGCTGTGCCGCACCAGGTCATATTTATCGAGGAAGGTGAAATTGTGGCAAGCCAGAAAGTCAGCTTCCTTGACCAGGAAGGTGCTGCGGATCGGCTGCGTGCCGAAGCGCAGGTGCGAGGTCGTCATCGAGCCGGCTTTCTTCGAGTCATAGACGAAGTAGCCCTGCGCAAAATTGTCGGTCTTGTCGCCGATGATCTTGATCGAGTTCTTGTTGGCGCCCACCGTGCCGTCCGCGCCCAGGCCGTAGAACATTGCGCAGTAGGGCGTGGCCTGGCCGTGGTCAATCCGGAAGGAGTCGTCAACGGCAAGGCTGGTGTTGGTCACATCATCGGTGATGCCGACCGTGAAATGATTTTTCGGGGTGGCGGCGGCCAGGTTGTCGAGCACCGCCTTGCACATGCGCTCGTCGAATTCTTTCGAGCCCAAGCCGTAACGCCCGCCGACAATCTTCGGCCAATGACTGAAACGGGTCTGGTCGGCTTCCATTGTTTCGCCAATGGCGGTGCGGACATCCGTGTAAATCGGCTCGCCGATCGAGCCCGGCTCCTTGGTGCGATCCAGGCAACTGATCGCTTTGACCGTGCGCGGCAGGGCGGCCACGAAGGCTTCGCACGAGAACGGGCGGAACAGGCGGATTTTCACCAGCCCGACCTTCTCGCCCTTGCCGGCCAAGTACGCGACGGTCTCGTGCATCGCCTCGGCGCCCGAGCCCATCATGACAACGACGCGCTCGGCCTCGGGATGCCCGACATAATCAAACAGCTTGTATTGGCGGCCGACCCGCGCGGCGAATTGGTCCATGGCTTTCTGGACAAGACCGGGCGTCTGGGTGTAAAACGTGTTGACCGTTTCGCGGCCCTGGAAATACACATCCGGATTCTGAGCCGTGCCGCGGATCATCGGACGGTCGGGCGACAAACCGCGCAGGCGGTGCGCGAAGACCAGCTCGTCGGGTAGCAGCGCCTGCATGTCAGCGGCGTCCAGCAGCTCGATCTTCTGAATTTCGTGCGAGGTACGGAAGCCGTCGAAAAAGTGCAGGAACGGAATGCGCGATGCAAGCGAGGCGGCCTGCGCAATCAGGGCGAAGTCCATCACTTCCTGCACCGCATTCGAGCACAGCAGGGCAAAACCGGTCTGGCGCGTGGCCATGACATCGGAATGGTCGCCGAAAATCGAAAGGGCCTGGCAGGCCAGCGAGCGGGCCGTGACATGAAAGACCGTGCTGGTCAGCTCGCCGGCCAGCTTGTACATGTTGGGGATCATCAGCAGCAAGCCCTGCGAGGCGGTAAAGGTGGTCGTCAGGGCGCCGGTGGTCAGCGCGCCATGGACCGCGCCGGACGCGCCGCCTTCGGATTGCAGTTCGACCACGGTCGGAATCGTGCCCCAAATGTTCTTCTGGCCGTTGGCGCTCTTGAGGTCGGAAATCTCGCCCATCGGACTCGAGGGCGTGATGGGATAAATCGCGATGACTTCGTTTGTGGCATGGGCAACGTGCGCGGCGGCGCTGTTACCGTCCATGCAATCCATTTTGCGTGACATACTGCTCCTTCATGTGGATGACAATTATGGGAGATTCCCGAAAAATCCTAAAACAAACCGATAGAAATGATACCAAAAATCGCGCAAATCGTCAACCACAAAAGCCGCGGACGGGTTTTTGCCGTATGCAAATACTAATGAGAACGCTTTCTACTTTGCAGCGTCCGTGTAGCCGCCCGCGGTGAGGGCGACTTCTGCAGCCGCGGTCAGCGCCCGCGGCCACAATGGGCATGACACCCAAGTAAGTGCATTCATTAGTATTCAGGGCTCAGGGCAGAAAATGAGCGGCGGTGAATTTCTTCCGGCCGGCTGTCGAAGGGAACGCGGCACGCCGGTGCCGCTGAAGGTACCGCCGAACTCCCGTTCGGCGTGCGTTTCTGCCCGTAGCCGCCGCACGGCGTGCGGCGTGCTGCACATACCGCGGAACGCCGTTTCGCGCCTACATCCGCGCAGCGACCCCCGCCGCATGCGTGCGTTTCTGCCCGTAGCCGCCGCACGGCGTGCGGCGTAT